>NZ_JBBOUE010000001.1:172500-617500 GCF_038005925.1 Bacillus sp. EU55 | reverse complement strand
TAAGGTTCTTCGCGTTGCTTCGAATTAAACCACATGCTCCACCGCTTGTGCGGGCCCCCGTCAATTCCTTTGAGTTTCAGTCTTGCGACCGTACTCCCCAGGCGGAGTGCTTAATGCGTTAGCTGCAGCACTAAGGGGCGGAAACCCCCTAACACTTAGCACTCATCGTTTACGGCGTGGACTACCAGGGTATCTAATCCTGTTCGCTCCCCACGCTTTCGCTCCTCAGCGTCAGTTACAGACCAGAGAGTCGCCTTCGCCACTGGTGTTCCTCCACATCTCTACGCATTTCACCGCTACACGTGGAATTCCACTCTCCTCTTCTGCACTCAAGTTCCCCAGTTTCCAATGACCCTCCCCGGTTGAGCCGGGGGCTTTCACATCAGACTTAAGAAACCGCCTGCGAGCCCTTTACGCCCAATAATTCCGGACAACGCTTGCCACCTACGTATTACCGCGGCTGCTGGCACGTAGTTAGCCGTGGCTTTCTGGTTAGGTACCGTCAAGGTGCCGCCCTATTTGAACGGCACTTGTTCTTCCCTAACAACAGAGCTTTACGATCCGAAAACCTTCATCACTCACGCGGCGTTGCTCCGTCAGACTTTCGTCCATTGCGGAAGATTCCCTACTGCTGCCTCCCGTAGGAGTCTGGGCCGTGTCTCAGTCCCAGTGTGGCCGATCACCCTCTCAGGTCGGCTACGCATCGTCGCCTTGGTGAGCCGTTACCTCACCAACTAGCTAATGCGCCGCGGGTCCATCTGTAAGTGGTAGCCGAAGCCACCTTTTATGTCTGAACCATGCGGTTCAAACAACCATCCGGTATTAGCCCCGGTTTCCCGGAGTTATCCCAGTCTTACAGGCAGGTTACCCACGTGTTACTCACCCGTCCGCCGCTAACATCAGGGAGCAAGCTCCCATCTGTCCGCTCGACTTGCATGTATTAGGCACGCCGCCAGCGTTCGTCCTGAGCCAGGATCAAACTCTCCGATAAACGGATCACAGACTACATTCACTGCATCCCGCAGTAACGTCTGTGTGATCTGCATCATGCAGACCTTAGTTTGACTGACTACGCACATTGCTGTGCGATTTATTTAAAACTTTGAATTAACAGGTACGTTTTGTCTTGTTTAGTTTTCAAAGATCATTATAATGGAGCGGGTGATGAGAATCGAACTCACGACATCAGCTTGGAAGGCTGAGGTTTTACCACTAAACTACACCCGCGTTTGAATTGGCGCGCCCGAGAGGAGTCGAACCCCTAACCTTTTGATCCGTAGTCAAACGCTCTATCCAATTGAGCTACGGGCGCTTATCAGGCGACTTAACTATCATACTACCAATCAGTTATGATGTCAAGTGTTTTTTTATTTCTTTTCGAAGTCTTTTTCTCGACCTCATTTATTATACACGCTTTCGAGAATTTGTAAAGTCTTTTTTTAAAAGATCATTTTCTCATTTGTCGTTATCGCTTTGTTCATCAGCGACGTTTAATAATATACCATGCACTTTAAATTAGGTCAACACTTTTACGAAACTTTTTTCTCACTTATTATTCCCTTCTATATAATAAATAAAAAAGCAGGATTCCTAGGAACCCCGCGTCTATTCAGATTACCCGCTCACCTCAGCTTCTGCGCTATTAACATCTGTTTTTTCATAAGCACGGAAGTTTTGTTCAAGCTGTTCGAGCGACAGACCTTTCGTTTCCGGAAGGAACCTTTTCACAAATATAACGGACGCTATCCCTAACAAGACAAAAATGAAGAAGGTTGCAGACAATCCGATGTTTGCGAGCAGGACCGGAAAAGTGAAACCCACAAGGAAGTTCACGATCCAGAGGCAGAAGACAGTGACCCCCATACCAAGTCCCCGCAACCGAAGCGGGAATATCTCCGACAGCATCAGCCAGGTCACCGGAGAGACAGCCCCCTGCTGAAACGCAAGGAAAGTGACTGTTAATGAAAGAACCACATAAGGAAGAGCAGGCGATCCTTTCAGCACGACAGACAGAACTCCGATCAAAAGCAGCACCGCAGTCGTTCCGATCAGCCCCGTCATCAGCATCGGGCGGCGGCCGACTTTGCCGAGAAGCCATATTCCTACAAAAGTCGCGAGCACCGAAATCACACCGTTAGCGATATTGCCGATTAATGCGGCTTTTGTCTCGAAACCGGCATCTTTTAAAATTTGAGTTCCATAATACATAATTGAATTCACGCCGGTGAGCTGCTGCACTACCGCAATTCCGATCCCGATAAACACAATGCGGCGCACCCACGGAACGGCAAGATCCTTAAAGGCGGCCTGCTCCATCTCAGCTTCCTTATGAAAGGCAGATTCAATCTCAGCGAGCTCAGACTTCGCTTTCTCTTCATTCCTTATTCGCCGGAGAACGCGCAGAGCATCTTCTTTTCTTCCTTTAGAAACCAGCCAGCGCGGACTTTCAGGAACTTTCAGCATACCGAAAAACAAGAGTACCGCCGGAAGGGCCGCGATAACGAGCATATAACGCCAGGCGTGAGAGGTATCACCAAGCACATTGCCGATGATAGCATTACACGTGAAGGCAAGCAGCTGGCCCGTTACAATCATCAATTCATTTTGGGTAACCATTCTCCCTCGGCTTTCCGCCGGCGACATTTCAGCCAAATATGCCGGAACGGTTACGGATGCTCCCCCGACGGCAAGCCCCAGCAGAAAACGGGAGATGATCATAACCGATACGTTAGGCGCCAGTGTACATCCAAGCGTCGCTGCAAAGAACAAAACGGCAAGGATAAGGATATTTTTACGTCTGCCGTTATAGTCCGACAATCTCCCTCCGAAAACTGCTCCGATCGCAGCCCCCAAGAGCAGGGAGCTCGCCACCATCCCTTCAGTCAAAGCCGTAAGATTAAGCTGGTCAGCTTCCGCCATAAACGGCAGCGCCCCATTAATTACACCTGTATCGTAGCCGAAAAGAAGTCCCCCGAATGTCGATACCAAAATGATGGTTCTTAAAAATGAATGCTGGCTGCTATTTTTATTCATCTTCAAATCCTCCTAGTTTTTACACAGAGATAATATCGGAATATTCAGTTATCAATATTTACACCCATAACGTCTGCATACAAGTTCTGACCGTCCAAAACAGTTATATAAGAAGAAAATGATCTGAAAGCGTTATCATTTATAGTGATTATTCGCTCTCCCCTCTCGTCAAATTGTTATTTTATAGTTACTTTGTAGTGAAGTTATAATGATATTATTGGCGCTTATGTTATTATCATAATTTTAAAAGCGCTTTCAGTCAATAAATATTTCAGAAAATTTTATAACTTACCTTTATATTACCTATATGTAATCAATTTATATTTTTAATCAACTTATTTTCACGATATACTCAATAGTTAATCTCTTTTCAATAAATAATTGATTATATATTGAAAACCCCCAATCAGCAGTTGGGGGTTTTTGTTTTATTCTTCGTTTATCGTAACGATCGTTCTCCCTCTCGCTTCTCCTTTTAAAAGGGCAGGAAGCGTATCCGGCAGCTCTTCAAGTGTAATTTCCTTTTGAATAAAGGCCTCCAGATCTGCAGGCTTGAAGTCATCAGCTAAACGCTGCCATGTTTTCTTTCTTGTCTCCATCGGACAGAATACGGAATCAATTCCCAAGAGACTGACGCCGCGCAATATAAACGGGAAGACTGTAGCCGGGAGTTTCGTTCCCGCTGTCAGTCCGCTTACAGCAACTGATCCGCCGTACTGAATCTGACTGAGAACTGAAGCAAGCGGCTCACCTCCGACCGGATCGACGGCCGCTGCCCATTTTTGTTTTTGCATTGGTTTTAACGTGCCGTTATACACTTCGTCACGGTGAATGACCGTCTTTGCTCCGAGGCTCTTCAAATAGCCGCTTTCGTCTTCTTTTCCCGTACTGGCCTCGACCTCGTAACCTAAGGTTGAAAGAATGGAGACAGCAAAGCTTCCGACGCCGCCTGTCGCTCCTGTCACCAGCACCTTCCCTTTTTCAGGAGCGGCATGGTTTTCTTCAAGACGCCGTACGGACAATGCGGCAGTGAAGCCGGCGGTTCCGATCGTCATGGCTTCTTTAAGTGTCAGACCTTCAGGCAGCGGCACGATCCAATCAGCCGGAATGCGGGCCATCCCGCTATAACCGCCAAAGCGGGAAACACCTATGCCGTAGCTTGTCGCAATGACTTTGTCCCCCTCTTTGAAACGGGCGTCATCTGAGGAAACGACGATTCCCGCTAAATCAATTCCCGGCACGAAAGGATACGACGTTACAATCTTGCCGTCAGGAATGGCAGCCAAGCTGTCTTTATAATTCACCCCTGAGTAGCAAACCTTAATCAGCACTTCACCCTCGGGAAGGTCCTGAACCGCCAGCTCCCGTACGCTGACTGAAAACCGGTCTTCATGTTGATTGAATGTCTTTGGAAAAGCATAGAATAAGTTTGATTTGATTTCAAATGTCCTGCCCCGTGTAGGATGATCAAAAGTAAAAACAGCGAAAGAGTGGTTACGCATCATGTCTGATAAACAAAACAAAGATAACAAAAACAACAACAGCAGCAATCAGCCATTACCGGACATTATTCATACCGCCGTTTTCAAGGCGCCGATACAAGTTGTCTGGGATACGGTCTCCACTGCGGACGGCCTGTCTCTCTGGTTTATGCCGAATGATTTCACACCTCAAGAAGACAGTGAGTTTCAGCTGGAATCTCCGTTCGGTCCGTCTCCGTGCAAGCTGCTGGATATCGAAGCGCCGTACCGCCTTTCTTTTTCGTGGGATACGGAAGGCTGGATCGTTTCTTTTGTCTTAAAGGAAACGGAAAGCGGAGATACGGAATTCACTCTCATTCACGGCGGATGGAAAGAGCCGGAAGCCGTCATCAATAAAGTCAATCGGAAAAGCTCCGAGATTCACAGTACGATGGATCAAGGATGGAACGGGCTTGTCAACACGAAACTTCGCGGAGCGGTTGAGGCTTAACACAAAAGGACGGACACGCTTCCCGTCCTTTTTTTGATGCCGATACATAAAAACTGACTTTGCAAAGACACTAACAGAAGAACCGAAAACTTCTTTCAGGGGGCGCTGTTTATGTATTATTACAAAGAAGAGCTGATCAATATCATTAAACCGGACAAGCCGGACCCGGCCGCGGCCAAGGTGCTTCAGGAAATTTTAGGCGGGCACTACGGAGAAATGCGGACGATGATGCAATACTTTTTCCAAAGCTCTAATTTCAGAGGAAAAGAAAAACAGTTCCGTGACCTGCTTCGCGGTGTATTTTTAGAAGAGATCGCACACGTTGAGCTTGTCCAGCATACGATTAATGCGCTGCTCGACGAAAGCGGCGCTGAGGGCCCCGGAAATCAGGCAGCAGATCAGGCGCCGCTTGACGAAGCAGTTAAACACGCCAATCCGCACCATTTTATTATCGGAGCGCAAAGTTCTCTTCCTGTAGACGCCGGCGGCAATCCATGGAACGGGTCTTGGGTATACAACCACGGGAATCTGATTTCCGATTTATTGGACAATGTCGTGCTGGAATCAACCGGCGTGCTGCAAAAGACGCGCATTTATGAAATGAGTTCAAATCAGACGTTCAGAGAAACACTCGGTTTTCTGATCGTCCGTGACAACGCCCATCAAAATGGATTTACAAAAGCGTTGGAAACACTGGGTGTCGAATGGGGCAAATTATTTCCCGTGCCAAATTATGATATTGAAAAATACCCGGAATGCCGGAAATTCGTTGAGATGGGTTATCATAATACTCAATTTAATTTCAGACTGGATCCGACACGGATCGGAGAAATTCTGCAGGGAACGACGCCGAGCCGAAACGGCGGCGAATTAAGTGTGTCCGAGCCTCCTAAAGGTTTCCCCGTGCCGGAACTTCCTGAGCTTCCGAATGAGCACAGCCCCGGACTGAAAGATATGAACTTGTAACAAAAAACGCCTGTTTCGGGCGTTTTTTGTTTTTCTGAATATGAGGTTTGAATGTGTTTAAAACGGGGAATATAAGCCGGGAGATCTTGCCATACGGCCGTTATTATAATGTGAGCACATTGCTGTACATACTTCGTTTCGAAAGTTGTCCTAATTTTCCAGCCGGCCGGCTGGGTATGTTTGAATGATAATGGGAATTATGTAAAGAGAACAATGTCTTTTCTAAGGAGGCAGCGAATGTCTAAGCAAGGAAACTTCCAGAAAACTATGTCACTTTTTGATCTTATTTTAATCGGCATGGGAGCCATATTCGGTTCGGCATGGCTGTTTGCCGTCAGCAACGTCGCCTCTAAAGCGGGTCCATCAGGCGTTTTTTCCTGGCTGATCGGCGGGGGAATCATCTTATTGATCGGCTTGGTTTATGCGGAACTGGGCGCCGCGCTGCCGCGGACCGGGGGAATTATCCGGTATCCCGTATATTCACACGGACACCTCGTCGGATATTTAATTTCCTTTGTCACCATTGTGGCATACACGAGCCTTATTTCTATAGAAGTCACGGCAGTCCGCCAATACGTGGCGTATTGGTTTCCCGGTTTGACCGTAAAAGGCTCCGATTCTCCGACAATTGCCGGGTGGATATTGCAATTTGCGCTGCTCTGCCTGTTCTTCCTCCTCAATTACTGGAGTGTCAAAACCTTTGCGAAAGCAAACTTCATTATTTCGATTTTTAAATATGTCGTACCGATTACGGTAATTGTGGTACTGATTTTTCATTTTCACCCGGGCAATATGACCGTTCACGGATTCGCGCCTTTTGGTTTCACCGGAATTCAGGCCGCGATTTCCACAGGCGGCGTCATGTTTGCATACCTTGGGCTGCATCCGATTGTGGCTGTCGCAAGTGAAGTGCAGAATCCGAAGCGGAACATTCCGATCGCATTGATTGTCTGTATTATCGTTTCTACTATTATTTACACCGTGCTGCAGCTCACTTTTATCGGGGCGATCCCGGCGGATACCCTGAAGCACGGATGGCCGGCTATCGGGACTGAATTCTCCCTTCCGTTCAAAGATATCGCCGTTTTGCTCGGTTTGGGGTGGCTGGCGACATTGGTCATTTTAGATGCGATTTTATCACCGGGCGGTAACGGAAATATCTTTATGAATACGACTTCACGTCTCGTCTATGCGTGGGCCAGAAACGGAACATTATTCAGCATTTTTTCTAAAGTCAATAAAGAAACCGGGACACCGCGCGCCTCCCTTTGGCTTTCGTTCGGTCTGGCTGTTTTTTGGACGCTTCCGTTCCCTTCTTGGAACGCTCTTGTCAACGTATGCTCCGTCGCATTGATTCTGTCTTATGCGATTGCGCCGATTTCTTCTGCAGCGCTGAGAGTCAACGCAAAGAACATTAACAGACCGTTTTATTTAAAAGGGATGAGCATCATCGGGCCGCTGTCGTTTATTTTTACCTCTTATATTGTATATTGGTCCGGATGGCGCACCGTATCCTGGCTTCTCGGTTCTCAAATTGTCATGTTTCTGATCTATCTCTGTTTCAGTAAATATGCTCCCAAAGATGATGTCAGCATACGCCAGCAGCTGAAATCAGCATGGTGGATCGTCGGCTTTTATGTCATGATGCTGATTTTCTCCTATCTCGGCTCGTTCGGCCACGGATTGGGCATTATCAGCAATCCGCTTGACCTGATTCTGATCGCCATCGGTTCGCTCGGTATTTATTACTGGGCAAAATATACGGGACTGCCGAAGGCTATAATCGACAGTGATAAATGACGAATACCGGAAAGAAGTATGGTCTTCTTTCCGGTATTTTTATTTTAAGGGATGACAAAAAAGAGAACATGCGATAAAATGAATGACAGTCATTCATAAAAGGAGGAACCCCTCTATTGGCAAAACAAAGCTCGGGAAAATACGAAAAGATCCTGCAAGCCGCGATTGAAGTCATTTCTGAAAAAGGATTAGACAAAGCTTCCATTTCAGAAATCGTCAAAAAAGCCGGAACGGCCCAAGGTACGTTTTACTTATATTTTTCTTCTAAAAACGCACTGATATCCGCGATTGCAGAAAACCTGCTCGACACTACGCTGGACAGAATAAAAGGGAAAACGGACGGTTCTGAAGATTTTTGGACGTTGCTGGACATTTTGGTAGATGAGACATTTCACATCACCCGGCTTCATAAAGATATTATCGTTCTCTGTTATTCCGGTCTTGCCATCGATCATTCAATGGAGAAATGGGAAGCCATTTATCAGCCTTATTATTCCTGGCTGGAAGGCGTGATCAATACGGCCATTGAACAGGGTGAGGTCCACAGCGGCATTCATGTCAGATGGACGGCCAGAACGATTATCAACGTTGTCGAGAACGCGGCTGAACGGTTTTATATCGGCTGTGAACAGGATGTCGATCTCGAAGTATATAAAAAAGAAATATTCAGCTTTCTCAAAAGAAGCTTGCAGAAATGATTGGCGGAGACCGATCATTTTTGACCGCCGTAAAAATGACTGACATTCATTCATAACTGAGGTGACTGTATCATGTATTGGCTGCTTGTATTGATAGCCGGACTGTTAGAAGTAGTTTGGGCGTCCGCCCTGAAGCATGCGGATTCGCTCTTTGATTGGATTGGTATTTTCCTTCTGATTGCCGTCAGCTTTCTGATGCTGATCCGCTCTTATAAAAAAATTCCAATGGCTGCCGCATATACCGTTTTTGTCGGAATAGGCACCGTCGGCACATATGTAACGGGCGTCATTTTAGGCGAATCGTTTTCAATCGGGCAAATATTCTTTTTGGCTTTGCTGTTGTCCGGCATTTTAGGAATGAAGGTTTTTACGAAAGAAACTGAAACAAGGGGTGAACATTAATGGCATGGCTGCTGTTATTTATTGCCGGAGCGGAGGAAGTTGTAGCGGCCGTTGCCATGAAACATATTGACGGTTTTAAAAAAAAGTGGCCGCTGATTGTCATGGTAACAGGCTTTATGCTTTCATTCTTTTGCCTTTCCGGAGCGATGCAGGTTCTTCCCACAGGTGTCGCGTATGCGGCTTGGACCGGCATGGGAAGCATCGGCGTTTCGGCCGTGGGCATACTTTGGTTTAAAGAAAAATTCAATCTGTCACAATTGGTGTCTCTGGGGCTTATCCTCATCGGTGTCATCGGCTTAAAACTGACAGCGTGACGGCCTGAGACAGCTTTTCAAATAAAAAACAAAGGACCCTAAACGGGCCCTTTGTTTTTTTATGCTGTTTTGATCTGTTCTGCTTTTCCCGCTCCGACTCCGAAAATAAAAATCAGAACGGAGACTGCGATCAGCATGAATAACGGAACCGTCCAGCCGTGCGTGATGTCATGCAGCAAACCGAATACGAGCGGCCCGAACGCGGCAAGCAGGTATCCGAATGACTGAGCCATGCCGGAAAGCGCCGCGGCTTCATGAACATGCCGGGTCCGCAGGCTGAAGAACATCATCGCCAAGCTGAACGCACATCCTCCCGCAATTCCGATCAAAATGACCCATAGCGGAGTGAGAGCCGGGCTTCCGAAAAGAACGCCGGCAATGCCGATAAGGAAAAATAAAGCCGTCAGTCCGGCGAGTGCGCGCTGATTTTTCATTTTAGCGGCAGCGATCGGCACGATAAAAGTAATCGGCAGGACTGAGAATTGCATTAATGAAAGCATCCATCCCGCCTTACTTGAGCTGAGTCCATTCTGCTGAAGAATTTCCGGCAGCCAAGCGATGACGGTGTAAAAAATAAGGGATTGCAGCCCCATGAACATCGTCACCTTCCAAGCAAGCGGAGACCGCAGCAGACTGCTTTTCTTCTCTCCGTTTGTCCCAGTCGTGCGGACGGGCAGTTCGCGTCCTCGCATTTGCGGAATCCACATGACAAACGCAATGAAAGAAAGGATAGCCCAGCAGCCGAGCGCGCCTTTCCAGCCTAACCCCGCTGAAGAGGCGATCGGCACGCTGATGCCGGATGCAATCGCGCCGCACAGATTCATAGAAACCGAGTAGACGCCGGTCATGATGCCTAAATTTCCGGGAAACTTATGTTTAATGAGACTCGGCAGCAGGACATTGCATACGGCGATCGACAATCCCAACAGGATCGTTCCGAAAAAGAGAGTGCCGATTCCGGCGATGGAGCGCAGCAGAGTTCCGGCTGTCAGGACAATTAATGATGACAGTAACACAATCTCGGTCCCGAAGCGCCGGGACAATAAAGGAACAAACGGCGACAGACATGCAAAGGCCAAAAGCGGCACTGTCGTAATGGTGCCGGCAGCCGCATTGGTCATGCCGAGGCTGTCCCGAATTGAGGAAACGAGCGGCCCGACCGATGTCAGAGGCGCTCTGAGGTTGGCTCCTATCAATATGACTCCGATGACCAGCAATATCAGTTTTTTACGCTGACTTGCTTGCAGAATTTGATGTTCGTCTTTAATTTTCATGTTCATCCTCCATGTGTATTGTATCTTTAAATACTGTGATGTATTGGTTGACGGCCTCCATGGCCTGATCCGGTTTCTGTCCGATAATCGCGGCGGCAAGCTGGGTGTGGATCCGTATAGCAGGGGTGATTTCCAACAGGTTATGGACTGACGCACAAAGCGCCTCCGTCATATGCTCGTATAGATCAGAAAGCATGTTGTTATGGGCCGCCTGTACAATGGTTTTGTGCAGTTTAATGTCAGCCTCGGCATACCGTTTTCGATCTTCATTTTGCAAGGCCGCTTCACATTCATCCAAGCACACCTTCAGTGCTTTCAGGTCTTCGTCATTACGCCTTTCCGCCGCCAATCGCGCAGCTTCTCTTTCGAGTGCGTATCTGACTTCTAATGTTTCAAGCAAATTTGATTTTTTAATATGGCGGTAAAATGCCGCGCCGAGAACACTGGATGAGCTGACATACGTACCGCTCCCCTGCCTTGTCTGAAGCAGGCCGGCATGTACGAGCGCTCGAATGGCCTCACGCAATGTGTTTCGGCTCACATCAAATTGCTTCATTAAATCCAGCTCAGGGGGAATGCGCGTCCCGACCGGCCATTTATCCGATTGAATTAACGATTCAATTTGCGTCACCACTTGTTCTACGAGCGACAGTCTGCTTGTTTTGGATATCTCCATCAAAACACCTCTGAAATTTGTAGGATGATTCTATCATTGGGTAATATAACATAAAAGAAGCGAAGATGTAAATCAGCGGCAACAAAAAAAGAGTGAGTTTTTCTCTCACTCTTCGGCGCTTTTATGAACGTTTTATATTGACTGAGGTCACGACAAACTTGTCATGACGGTGGCGGGAAAATGAATATTCAAAGGGAGTGCCGTTGTCCAAAAAGCCTACATGCTCGACTTCAAGTATCGGGTCATCCGGCCGGCAGCCGAGATATTGCTGATCCATATCATCCGACTTGCACGCTCTGATTTTTCTGTGTGAGCCTGCGATTTTGAGCTGGAGTTCCCGCGTAATATGATCGTAGATGGAATGGTTGAGCACCTCGTCATTAATGCCGGGTATAAGGCTCACCGGCATGTACGTTTTTTCAAGAACGTACGGTTCGCCTTCAACAATTCTGAGCCTCACTACATAATAGACGGGAGTCTTTTCATCGATGGCCAAATGTGCGGCGACATCTTGAGACGGAAACTGCACTTCAAACCGGATGACCTTACTCTTGATATTTTTTCCTTTTAACAAATTGCTCAGACCGAGAATTTCGTTGCTGACTACGTGAACGTGCTCATCCTGCATGGCTGATTGAATGATAAACGTGCCGTGCCCTCTTTTTCTGAAAAGCATCCCTTCAGCCGCAAGTGTATCAAGCGCCCGCTTCATTGTCATCCGGCTGCACCCGAACTCCGCAGCGAGCGTCTTTTCATCCGGGATCGGCTGATCTATGTCATATACACTGCTTTTAATCCTCTTTCTCATTTCGTTGGCGATTTTTTCGTACTTATTCATCGGTTTCCTCCGGCTGTATAATGTTTGATCTGTATAGACTCCTTACGGTTATCATAAATTTTTTTCCCTGCTTCATCAATGACGTTACAGGCGCCGATATTGAAATTGAAAGGATTTCCTCGAATTTTCTATGGAATCTCCCTCACTATTATGGTAGAATTTTTTGCAGAAACGGACACAACCGAATATTGCATACATTGTATAACCTCAATGATATGGTTTGAGGGTGTCTACCAGGAACCGTAAAATCCTGATTACAAAAATTGTCCCGTACACTTTTTGTAATCAGGATTTTTTATTTTCTAAAAAATAAAAAAAGGAGTATCTGTACATGAATTTCAAAGTATTTCTGCTTGCAGCATCTACCATCGCAGTCGGATTGGTTGAATTAATTGTGGGCGGTATTCTTCCGCAAATCGCTTCCGACTTAGATATATCCATCGTCAGCGCGGGGCAGCTGATCAGCGTGTTTGCGCTCGGTTACGCGGTATCCGGCCCGCTGCTTTTGGCAGTGACGGCAAAGGCTGAACGAAAGCGGCTTTATTTAATCGCACTGTTTATTTTCTTCCTAAGTAATCTGGTCGCTTATTTCAGTCCCAATTTCGCCGTACTTATGGTGTCACGGGTGCTCGCTTCCATGAGCACAGGGCTGATTGTCGTCCTTTCTTTAACGATTGCTCCTAAAATCGTGGCGCCTGAATACAGAGCGCGGGCGATCGGCATCATTTTCATGGGGTTCAGCTCCGCAATCGCTTTAGGCGTGCCTGTCGGCATTATCATCAGCAATGCCTTCGGATGGCGCGTTCTGTTCTTGGGAATCGGCGTATTATCTCTCGTTTCCATGCTGATTATCAGCGTCTTTTTCGAAAAAATACCTGCTGAAAAAATGATTCCGTTTCGTGAGCAGATCAAGACGATCGGGACCGCCAAAATTGCCAGCGCACATCTTGTCACCTTGTTTACATTGGCGGGGCATTACACACTCTATGCCTACTTTGCGCCTTTTTTGGAAAGAACGCTTCATTTGAGTTCCGTTTGGGTCAGTGTATGCTACTTTTTGTTCGGTCTGTCAGCGGTATGCGGCGGCCCGTTCGGAGGCTGGCTGTATGACCGCTTAGGGGCATTTAAAAGCATCATGCTTGTGACCGTTTCTTTCGCTCTGATCCTGTTTATTCTTCCGCTGACAACGGTTTCTTTAATCATTTTCCTGCCTGCGATGGTGATCTGGGGATTGCTCAGCTGGAGCCTTGCGCCGGCGCAGCAAAGCTATTTAATCAAAATTGCACCTGAGTCTTCCGATATTCAGCAAAGCTTCAACACGTCCGCTTTGCAGATCGGCATCGCGCTCGGGTCAGCCATCGGCGGCGGCGTGATCGGACAAACCGGTTCAGTCACAGCAACAGCCTGGTGCGGAGGTTTGATTGTCATTATCGCTGTCGCGTTAGCTGTATTCTCTTTAACGAGACCCGCTTTGAAAAGAAAATCCGCATAAATGTGAGACCGCAAAAAAGCCAAAGGAGTTCCTTCGGCTTTGGCGGTCTTTTTATTTTGCGGCAGCAAGCTCGTCTTCTGTCACCCATTTATGATTGGTTACTTTTTGGCCGCCGTCAGTCGGTGTATAGTCGACCATATAAACGGTTGTCTTTTTGGCTGAATCAATAACGGCTTCGGCGCCCTTCATGCCTTTCATATGGGATGCCTCGATCACGGCCTTGTCACCCGGTTTTAGCGTTTTATTACCGGCGCCCTTCAGCTCTTCCTGAATGACCCATTTATGATCTTCGACGCGCTTTCCTCCCGTTTCCGGAGTGTAAGATACACTGTAAACCGTTGTATCATAAGCACCTTTTACGGTTCCTTGCGCATTTTTCATGCCTTTCATATGAGAAGCTAAAATCATGACGTCACTGCCGACCTTATAAGTCGGATTTTCGGCCTTCTTTAAACCTTTCGGCACCTCGGATGAACCTGAGTGATTCATGTCTTCGTGAGAGTGCGTTTCTTTGTCTTTCGCTTTTTCGCTTCCTCCTGAAGATTGGCTGTTGCATCCGGCAAGCGCCAGAACGGGGATCAGGAGAAACATGCTGAATAAAAATAGTCTCGCTTTCATTTCAAGAACTCCTTTGCCTTTTTGATTTTTCACTTTCCCTTTCGTTTCTTCGGTAAAACAAAAAGATGGCCTGTCATTTCTCCTAATTCTTCAAATCTCTCTTTATTGCCTTTCATCAGGTGAAATTGTTCACAAAATGTACACATTAATGGAGATGCAGTATAATTCAATTATCAGATAATAGGGGGAACTCATCATGAAAACGAAGGTTTTTGCGGTGGTATTGGGCGCTGTTTTAATGATTGCGGGGTTGGTTTTGGCAGAAGTTTCGCTTTATATGGAATACATCACAATGCTCGGAGCTATGATTTTTTCTTCTATATTTATGTCAGAGCCGAAAAGAAAATTTCGCGTCATCAAAGGGGTTTGACTTTTCTATTACCGCCGTCTTCTCAGGACGGCGGTTTTGTTTTGCATGTCACTCAGTCTATCCTCACAGCCGTTTCTTCTGTGCCGTCCTGATATAAAACAAAATGCGGGGCTGTTTGTGCTTTATCACCTGCAAATTCAATTTCAAGCGGCAGCGCCCTGACAAAATAACGGGTTTCCGTCATTGGGAATATTTCGAATGGTGTCTGCCCGTCTATTGTAAGATACAATCGGTTTTCTTTTACCGCCACCGATGCATGTGTGTCATCCTGAAATGAGTAATTGCCGGTAAATCTGCTGTAAATCGCAGGATCGATATCTGCTTTTTTCTGATCTGCCGGACGTTTCGGAATCACGTATGGCTGATCAAATAAGATGTTTACAGCCGCGGCAATTACAGCTTGTTCAAATTGATACGATTGTTCCATATTGCTGAGATAAATCAGTGTTTTATTCTGGTCAATATACCGGATCATCAGAGTTGAATAGCCCGGCCAGCCTCCGTCGTGACTGATAACCTTCCCTTTTTGCCGGCTGTTTTGAATCATCCAGCCAAATCCGTATCCGAATTGCTCTTCTTCATTCCAATAGCCCGGTGTAAACGCTTGATTTTTAGACTCTTTGCTGATGATTTCTTCCGTATAAAGAGCCTGATCAAACAGATATAAATCTCTAATAGCGGAGTTAACGGTTCCGTCACCTTGAATTCCGTCAAGAAAGACGACATAATCAGTTTCCTCAAGTTCATCCGGCAGCACATATTCTCCGGAATGAACATCATACACATAGCCATATGCATAGTTCGGGATGTTTTCTTTACTCAGCCTTCTGTTATAAATCCGCGTATCGTGCATACGAAGCGGATGAAATACGGCTTGTTTCATAAATTCAGCAAAACTCATGCCTGATACAATTTCTATAATAACCGCTAACACCACATACCCCGTATTACTGTACAGCCACTCCTTGCCCGGCGGGAAATAAGCATCCGGTTTATGCTGCTTAAGCATATTGATCACATCTTGATGAACGGCAATTCTGTCCCGGTCCCAATGTGTTAAGAACAACTCCATATAGTCCGGCAATCCTGACGTATGATGGAGTAAATGCCGAATGGTAATGCCCGGATAAGGAAAATCAGGAAGCCACCGCTCTATCATATCGTCATAACGCAGCTTCCCTTGCTGCTCTAAAATGATAACGCCTAAAGCTGTAAACGGCTTCGATACTGAGGCCAATTCAAAGACCGATTGGTCATTCAGCATCCTCTTTGTTTTCAGTTCTGCAGCGCCGAATGAACCCTGGTATAAGATGCGGCCGTTTTCCGCTGCCAATACAGCGCCGTTTATTTCATGTCTTCCGTCTAAAGTGCTGAAAAGCTGTTCAAACGCTTGTTTTTTCTTATCGTTCATTTCACGAACCTCCATATACAAGCTGATTTACCCTTTTATACGAACGGCCGCTTTAGAAGTTTCAATATTTTCCCTTTCCGGAACACCAGTCAGGATACTGCCGTTCAGGCAGCCGCGGAGGTTTGATGAATGTCTTTTATTCACACAATACTGTGCAGGCTTCGAATTCAACATGCTTCTCGTCTTTATTTGCACCGGCAATTTCCATAGTCGAAAACATCGCGCAGACGACGGCTTTGTATTCGTTCATGACGGTTTGAATTTCAATCAGGAACCGTTCGGATGAAGCCGCGTATTCCGTTACGTACTCTTTCATTTTGCCGATAATATCATCTGCCTGACGGCTGAAGCCGGCCGCCTCCAAGTCACTCTCAAACTGGTTTTTGTTGATCATATGAATATGCATTTTTTAAAGGCTCCTTTCAGAGCATTTTGTGGTTATATCTACTGTAAAGGACAGGCTTGGATAAACTTTTAATAAAATATGAACAAAATATGAATTGGCTCATCGGCCTGACCGGCGGGCTTTCGGCTGTGCTCCGTTTCATTTGGACTACATGAAATAATGACTTCTTTACTCTGTTAAAAACAGCTCATATATGATCTAATACCAGTAAAATGTTTAGGAGGCGGCCTATGTCAGCAGCAGGAAATCGGCAAAAATTTTGGGTCATGGCGATGCTTATAGCGGTCTTTGCCGTGTTCGTTTTCTCTTTTTCTGAGAATCATTCACAAAAGGACTGGCACACGGCGGTTGACCAGGCGTCAGTGAATGTCTTCGGCCAGCAGATCTTTGAAAAAGACCGTCTGGCAAAAACACTCGACGCACGTGAGGCAGAATCTCTTTTGACTCTTGTGAAACTTGCAAATGAAGAACATCACATCATCTAAAAGCCATTATAAAAAGCCTGTTTCCCTTTGGCAGAGGAAACAGGCTTTTTCCATGTATTATTGAGCATGTTTTTGTTCAATAAACCGGTCGATCCGGGCCAGAACATCCTTCATGTCCGTACAGTCTTTAAAGCTTTCATTAATGGCTTGAATGCCTTGTTTGTATTTTCCGTTATGCAGCACTTCTTTCGCGGCAAGCTTTACCTTTTCAGCGCTCACTTCATCTTTTTGCACGGTATAGCCTGCATCCAATTCAGTCAGGCGGCGCGCAACCATCGGCTGATCTTTATCGTGCGGGATGACGACCAGCGGCACTTGATAATGAATGCCTTCATTTACACTGTTCATTCCGCCATGCGTGACAAACACATCGGCTTGCTCCAGCACTTCAAGCTGCGGCACGTACGGGGCGATGATAAAGTTTTCCGGCGCCTGTTTGATTTTCGACAGATCGGCTTTTTCCCCGGCGGCAATGACTACTTTTCCTTCAAAATCTGAGAACGCGTCTATGCACAGATTGAAAAACGCTTCCGTGTCCCCGAGCACCGTTCCCATTGAGATATAAATGACTTTTTCATTCTTTAATGAGTCAATCGGGAAGTCGACGCGCCCTTTTCTCTTCGGAAAACTTGGACCGATAAATAAATACTCATCTCCGAATGTCTCGCTTTTGGGCTGAAAATATCTGCTTGTATAGACGACGTTCAATTCACCTGTGTTGTTCATAAATTGAACCATGCTGTCAGGGGCGACACCGTATTTGTCTTTCATCTCGGCCAACAGCTCTTCACATTCCCTGTCCGGCTGAAACGGCACGCCCGATTCCGGATGGAGCGGCAGTATTTTCAGACGGTCTTCATTGAACAGGAAGGATGCTGAAGAAGAGATGCCGGGGATGTTGAGATAATCCCGCACCAGCTCTCCCGCACCGAATTTATCATAATAGACGGCGTCGAATTGAATGTCCTCTGCCAGCCGCTGCACAATATGTAAAATCTCCAGTGACGTTTTGATATGAACCTTTAAAAATGCAAGTATGCCGGACGGACTGCCGGGATCAATGGGTGTCATTCTGAGCAGATCGCTGTGAAGATGAACTTTCGCCCCTACTCCTTCCAGTCTGCTTTTGTATTTTTCCGTTGAGATATAATGAACGTGATCGCCCCGTTCGCTGAAGGCCTTTGTCATACCCAAAGTCGGGTTTACGTGTCCTTCTGCGGGAAAATTGATCATCAGAATATGTTTCGCCATTTTTCAAACTCCTTTGCCTTTTTTGCGTCTCTTCCATATCCATCATAAATGACGCGGAAAAAATCATGCAAGGAACATCCGTCAGGTCTTTATGACGGTTCGATGACATCGGCAAAAAAAAAGACAAGGCTTTTCACCTTGTCTATCGTGATGATTCGTCTGTTTCTCCCGCTTTGAGCACGCCTTTCAGATGTTCTTCATCATGCTTGAGATGCTCCGTCATATATTGCACGGCTTTTGTTTTGTCGCCCTTTTTTATTTCTTCAAAGACTTTCCGGTGCTCATGCAGGATAACCTCCGCACGGTCATCGCCTTTAAAATTAAGAACTCTGCAAAAATGAATCAGCACATTGACATGCTCAAGCAGCATGGCCAGCCGGCTGTTGCGGCTGAAATCCACAAGGAGCTGATGAAACGACTCGTTTAAGGAAATAATCTCAGTCTCTTTGACGCCTTTATTGATGGCTTCTTCCGTCTCCCGCAGCTGTTTTTCAATGAGGTCAATTTCACTCTCAGCCGCTTCATCAATAACGAGTTCGACCGCCAGTGATTCAAGTGACATTCTGATTTTATAAATCTCTTCAACATCCTTAACGGACAAAGAATAAATGACAAAGCCGTTTCGATCGTCTGCCGTCAAAAGCCCGTCCTTTTCAAGGAGCCGCATGGCTTCTCTGACCGGCGACCGGCTGACTCCGAAATCCTTGGCCAGCTGAGTCTCATTCAGCCGTTCACCCGGTTTAAAAATCCCGTCAAATATCATTTTTTTCAATTGGGAATAAAATTGCAGATAATACGGGATTGGCTTATCTAATTTAAAATTATCCATCTTTCCTACCTCTTCATACAATTTAGGCCTTATTGTTACCAAGATCATATAACAGTTTATCTATGGAAGCAACATTCCCGAGCTTGTCAGCATATCGGATGTGGCGTAATATGGAATTATGATGAACGACGGTCGACGGTCTGCCGTAAACCGAAAACAATTCATTCAGAGGTGACGGAAACATGAAAACTTACAAGATTGCCAGCATACCGGGGGACGGTGTGGGGAAAGAAACAGTTCCGCAAGCGGAGCGGGTGTTGAACGCGATCGCCGAATTACATGGAGGCATTGCCTTTGATTTCACTTCTTTTCCGTGGAGCTGCGAGTATTATTTGGAGCACGGGACTATGATGCCGGATGATGGATTAGAAACGTTACAGCACTTTGATGCTTTGTTTTTGGGAGCGGTGGGGAATCAAAAACTCGTCCCCGATCATGTTTCGCTGTGGGGGCTGCTCATTAAGATACGCCGGGAATTTGAACAGGTGATTAATGTGCGGCCGGCAAAGCTCCTGCCGGGAATCACTTCCCCCCTCGTTAACCCGAAGGATTTTGATCTGATAGTCGTCCGCGAAAACAGTGAGGGCGAGTACAGCTCTGTCGGCGGCAGAATCTATCAGGGTGAGGACGAAATCGCCATACAAAACGCGGTCTTTTCCCGCCGGGGTACGGAAAGAGTGATGCGGTATGCTTTCGAACTGGCGGAAAGTCGGCGGAAACACGTCACAAGCGCGACGAAATCAAACGGTATTGTTCACTCGATGCCGTTCTGGGATGACATCTTTAAAGAGGTCAGCCGGGAGTACGCCGGGATTGAGACGGATTCCCAGCATATCGATGCACTGGCGGCCTTCTTTGTCACGCAGCCGGAACGCTTTGATGTCATTGTCGCTTCGAATCTGTTCGGAGATGTGCTGACAGATATCGGCGCGGCGATTATGGGAAGCATCGGAATCGCTCCCGCAGCCAACATCAATGTAAACGGCAAATACCCTTCCATGTTTGAGCCTGTTCACGGCTCCGCCCCGGATATTGTCGGAAAAGGAATTGCCAATCCTATAGGCCAAATATGGACGGCGAAATTAATGCTCGATTCATTCGGAGAAGAGGAACTGGGCCATCTCCTCTTACAATCTATTGAAACGGTCACAAACAGCGGCATTCTGACTCCTGATGTCGGCGGAAAACATTCAACGGAAGATGTCACTTCCGCTATTATTTCTCAAATCAAGAACAGATAATACGAAAAAACCGCGGGCAGGAAAACTGCACAGCGGTTTTTTTCGTCTCAGACGGGACGGACCGCGCAGAAACAGGCCGATTCACCTGTGAAGCCCGCAATACGGCCTGATTGATCCTTTTCTACAGAAAAAAACCGCTGTATATCACGAGGAGCATCCAACATCTGTTTTTCCAGTAATGCGGCTTTCTCTTCAGTCAGGCCTGCCCGTTCACACCAGACGGTAAATTGAAATGGTTTCAAAAAGCAGACAGCGGATTCAATCCGGAAGCCGGCTGTCTCCAGAAAACGGAGCCATTCTGTTTTTTTCCACGCCCGAAAGTGGCTCTGATCCCGTTTCTTTTCAATGTCATTATAAAAATGGTCATATTCATCCTTTTCAGGTGCGGTATTGTCAATGAGAAGCAGTCTGCCGCCCGGTTTGACAACCCGAAACGCTTCATGAACAAAGGCTCTGACATCGGGAAAATGATGCGCCGCGATTCTGCATGTGACGATATCGAAAGCAGCATCGGAAAACGGCATCTTTTCAGCATCGCCATTTTCGAATGACACGTTCGTCCATCCGTTTCCGGTTATAAATGCTTCAGCGGCTGCTAACATTTCTTCCGTGAGGTCATATGCGATAACAGAGCGTACGAGAGGAGCGAGAGCGTTAGCCGTATGTCCGCCTCCCGTCGCGATATCCAGCACGTTCATATGCTTTTCGGCACCGGAAGCTGAAACGAGATACGCCAAATCCTCTCCTGCGGCGTGTCCTGGACTAGTCACATATTTCGCGGCGTTTTTGGCAAATTGCCGCTGCGCCTGCTGTTTAATTGAATCCTCCATTATAATCGGGCCCCCTTTTCTTTCTGATTGCTGCCTTAATCAAAATAAACGGGTTCGTCCGGATGTTTGAGATATGCAAACATCCTTTCAATCTGACTTTCCGTATTGCGGGCTTCAGATAGCGGCGGCAGTTCCGTTTCCGCAAAAAAGCCGGCCGCGCTTGTTTCCGTTCCCTCCCTGAGCCGGCCGCCGATGATCTCGCATTTGATAAACACTTTGTAAACGTGGACGGCGGACGGCGGATGGGAATGGCATTTCTTATCCATTACAGCTAACAGTTTAACGGGCTTTACGTCGATTCCCGACTCCTCTTTTACTTCTTTGACAGCGGTCTCGCCCGGAGAAATCCCGATATCAGCCCATCCGCCCGGCAGCGCCCATCTGCCGTCGCTTTTCTCTCTTACCATTAATATGCTCTGATCTTTAAAAACTGCCGCTCTGATATCAACTTTCGGAGTGGGATAGCCCGTGTCACCGGCGAATACGTCTTTAATGATTCTTTTGTCGATGCCGGTATGATGCGCCATGATATCCACGCTTATTTTTCTTATTTCTTCAAATCTCTCAATATCATATATGTCTTTGGAATAAGCCAGCCCCGCTTGCGCCGCGGATTGAAGCTGTTTTGCCCATTCAAGCCATTTTGGCTCCATTTTTTCACCGCCCGTTATGTTAATTGACGAAACCCTGAGGGTCCGGGTATTGCACCTTGAGAGTACCGGTGCCCATGATCCGTTTCTGCTCCTTGTTTTCTGTTTATGGAGGGGCGAATCCTGCCGGGAAAACAGAAAAAAGCCATTCATTTGCTGAATGGCTTTTTTTCATTTTCTATTTTTCTTTCATGACGAGAACGACGCCTGAAACAATAAGGGCCGCCCCGATCCAGAAGGTTCCTCCGATCGTCTCTCCCAGCAGCAGCCAGCCGAGCAATGTCCCGGAAAGCGGCTGAAAGAAGAAAAACAGACCGCCGCTTGCCGCATTCAGCAATTGCAATCCGCGATTCCAAAGCATGAACGCGCAGGCGGTTGAGATCACACCCAAATATAAAAGTCCGCCCCATATCTCAGGCCGGGCAAGCTGAGACAAAGGAATCTCCTGAAGCGGGCCCGCTGTAAACGGGGTCAGGATGACAAATGCGA
The DNA here is from genome assembly GCF_038005925.1 of Bacillus sp. EU55. NCBI lineage: Bacteria > Bacillati > Bacillota > Bacilli > Caryophanales > Bacillaceae > Bacillus > Bacillus sp. EU55. Next base: position 595,456 of record NZ_JBBOUE010000001.1, on the reverse strand, counting down.
CGCAAATGGAATACGTTGTGACGACAAGCGGTGAGTAATGGCCGGGAACCCGTTTCATCAGCACGGACATCAAAGCCCATGTCAGCGCCGCAGCCAGAACCGAGAGACCGCCGAGCTGGCTCGACATATCGAGATCTCCGTTCCCCACAATGAGCAATACTCCGATCGTCGCCAGCCCTGTCGATATTCCTTTTTTCAGCGTTAACCGCTCTTTCAACATCAGCCGGGCAAATACAACCATAAATGCGGGAGTGGATGCCGTAATAATCGCACCCATCTGCGCGGTTGATAATTTCGTGCCGATTTCCTGCGTGACGATCGAAATCGTGTTGCCGATCAATCCGATCGCAGCGATCAGTAATAAATCACGTTTATGAACTTTCCAGGATTGGCGTGTAAACAAACTGAGAATCAAAAGCGAAAGAAGCGCCACCGCATATCTCAGCCATACCAGTTCAAGCGGCGGAATGACCGCTACCACAACTTTTACAACGACATACATACCTCCCCAGATACTGGCGGCCAATGTCAAATAAATCGAACCGAACAATGTATTTTTCAATTTGATGCACCCTCCGTTATCATATTAGGTCACGTCATATGCCCTAACGGAGAGAAGCGCAGTCACTTTCCTCCATTAAGGGCGGAGAAGTGCTGCCGGTACATCATGTTCAAATAAGGGCGCTAGAAACATATCGTGTTTCACCTCAATTGCAATCTGATTTTTCTCATTATACAAGGTTTGTTAGAAGACGTAAACGAACGGCGGCACCGGCTTTATCGATTGCGGACTTGCAGCTGGATTCTTGTGATCTGATTGTCAAACCCGTCCGCCACAACCTCATCAAACATATATTCTTCATATGCATAATCGCCCATTTCCAGCCCATACTCTTCAATAAACTGCATGATGCTGCGGTAAGCCGCTTCCGCTTCATCCCCTATTTGGTACCCGACGGCATAAAGCCCTTTCGGCTTGATATGGAGGTCTCTATTCTCTATGCCTTCTTCTGTCTTCATATAAAAATGGGTGTAGTTGTAGAATTCTTTTTTCAGAATCTGCTCCCGCGCAAACAGTCCGCCGACCGGATGCCCCTGATCGAGTTCATGTACCCGCATATAGCGGATCAATTCGGAAATGGCGGCAGTGTATTGCCGTTCTGGCAAATGGAGTACGGGTCGTCCTATCATAAGTGTCTCTTCATCTAATCGCTGCAATGAGACGGAGGAAAAGTCTGTCTCCAAGGCTTGTTCGGTCAGCTTCACCTTTGTCTGAATCATCCTTTGCAGGTGCTCCAGCTTTTTGATTTTGCTTTCGATTTCTGAAGATTTCTCTTTTAAAAGCGTGATGATACCTTCAGGAGTTTTGTCTGTTAAGAGCGGTTTGATCTGCTTTAAGGGCACGCCGACCTCCTTAAACAGACCGATGACCTGGAACAGTTCGAATTGATGATAGGAATAGTATCTGTATCCATTCGCTTTTTTGATTTCCGGAGAAAGCAGGCCGATCTCGTCATAATGGAACAGGGTTTGTTTTTTTACGTGGCACAGTTTTGCAAATTCACCCGTTGTGAAGTATTTTCTGACGTCTTCGCTCATAATGCCTCCTTGACTATACGGTAACCATATCCTTTATGATGATCATTGTATCCGAGAGAAAGCTGATTCACAAATGGCTTACGCAATGAAAGCTTTACCGTCTCAAAAAAAGCGGAAGAGGAGTAACAAGTATGACGATTGAAATCAGAACAGTCACGGAAGAAAACCGTGCCGATATACTGGCGCTTCATGTAAGTGAAAGCCAGACTTCATTTATTGAAACCGCGGAAGAGTGCTTACAAGATGCTGAGGATTGCCGGCATTATCAGCCGGCCGGCCTTTATGTTGACGGGGAGTTGGTCGGCTTTGCCATGTACGGCTGGTTTCCGGAATATGATGAAGAAAATAAAAACGGCAGAGTGTGGCTTGACCGTTTTTTCATTGATGAACGATACCAGGGACGGGGATTGGGCAGACTGATGCTTGATGCCCTTATCCATCATCTCGCTCAATTATATGATTGCAGACGGATTTATTTAAGCCTGTTTGAAGATAACGTGCACGCACTGCGCCTTTATCAAAAATTCGGCTTTAGATTCAATGGAGAGCTGGACTCAAACGGGGAAAAAGTGATGGTCAAAGAGCTGCTGAGCGCTGTATAAAAGCATTCCGGCTTCTTGCCAATACTTTAAATTTGAGGTAACATAAAGTTATTGAACGACGGTCGACGGACAACGGTCGATCGTTAAACATCTGGTACAGCGGATCGAAACATTGTCATCAGGCATCTAAATGGAGGAGAAGATTGTGCTTATTATACTCGTTATGTTTCTGCTCGGGATTATTCTCGGGTTTATCGGCGCGGGGGGAGCCGGTTTTGTCATTGCACTTTTAACTATACTTTTTCACGTACCGATTCACACGGCTTTGGGCACTTCCCTTGCCGGAATGGCTTTCACAAGTTTGTCTGGAGCTTTCAGCCACTACCGTGAAGGCAATATTCAGATGAAAATCGGTCTCATCGTCGGCGTTTTTGCGGCATTCGGTTCATTTTTCGGGGCAAGGCTTACTTCTCTTATCCCCGCAGATTTGCTGCATTACTTGACGGCGGGCATGCTGTTTTTATCTGCTCTATTGATTTTAGTCCGGTTATTTATTTTAAAAGAAACACAAGAGGACACCGGACCGCAAAGCCATCTGAACATATGGGTGAAAGCCGTTGTTCTCGGTATTATCGCAGGAATCTTGTCCGGAACATTCGGCATCGGCTCTGCCCCTTTCATCCAAATCGGCTTAATGATTCTTTTGCGCTTATCCATCCGCCAGTCGGTCGGCACCACCATGCTAGTCATAATCCCGCTTGCAGTCGGCGGAGGTCTCGGTTATGTGACGGAAGGGTTTGTCGATTATATGCTGTTGGTCAAAGTGCTGATCGGAACGATGTGCGGCGCATATGTCGGAGCGAAATTCACCAATCTCGTGCCGAAAGTCATTCTGAAATCAGCCATCTTTTTAACACCGGCCATCGCCGGGCTGATGCTTTTATTTTAAACTGAAACGGAAGGCGGCGGCCTCCCGTTTTTTTCTGTTTTCACCTGTTTTCGAAAAGCTTTTTCAGCTTTGCTTCCGTTTCGGTATGATCTACCGGCGTATACACGCTGCAGCGCAGGTCACTATTGCCCTGAACCTGAAAAGAAGTCAGATTAAAGACCATTTTTCCCGCCTTCGCGTGGCGGAACTCAATTAATACTTCGGGAGCCGAGCTGACTTCGCTCTCATTCCACAGCGTATGAAACTCTGAATATGTCTTCTCCATTTCCTCTATAAACTGAGAATACCACGTATCCGCTACATACTGGCCGTAATACGTTCTGAAAATGGCAATGAAGCCTTTCACAAAATGCTCCCAGTTCACGGCTAGACTTCTTAATTCTTTTCTGGAAAACAATAGCTCTATGAGATTCCGTTTTTCAGGAGGAATTTGTTCAAAATCTAAAAACACGTGAGCCGCGGCCTGGTTCCATCCTACGATATGACACCGCCTGTCCGAGATAATGGTGGGACAATAACAGAGCTCCTGCAGGATTTTTGAAAGCGACGGGCTGATAACCGCTTCTTCCTCCGCGGTAAACGGCTGCTTCACGCCCTCCTCAATGGCAAGCGCGTATAAATAATTTCTCTCATCTTTGTTGAGCTGCAGCGCATCGGAAACGGCGTCCAATACGGCTGCGGACACTTTAATATCTCTGCCCTGCTCCAGCCACGTATACCACGTGGTGCTTACGCCGGCTAATTGCGCGACCTCTTCTCTTCGGAGTCCGGGCGTTCTTCTCCGTGTGCCCATGGGCAGCCCGGCCATCTGCGGAGAAATTTTGGCCCGCTGCGTTTTTAAAAACTCTGAAAGCGCCTGCAATCTTCCTTCTGGTATCATACCGAATCTCTCCTCTCTTACCCTGGTATTCATTATACTAGGATAATCAACAACTTGTAATAGGATAATTGCGAGTTACAATAAATACATACTGAAGGAGGAATGACCATGAAAAGAGTTGTGATCACCGGAATGGGAGTGATTTCACCTCTCGGCAATGATGTGCATACATTTTGGAAACACCTGACGGAAGGAAAATCGGGAATCTCTTTCATCGATTCGTTTGATGTCTCCGGTTCAAAGACAAAAATAGCCGGTACCGTCCGTGATTTTGACGCAGAAGAAAGATGGGGCAGAAAAGAAGCGAGACGGCTTGACCGTTTCAGCCAGTTTGCTTTAGCGGCAGCGGAACAGGCGCTTGAAAGCTCCGGGATTCAGCTCGATCAGATTGACCGTGAACGCCTCGGCGTGTACGTCGGCTCGGGAATCGGCGGCATCACGACTTTGATTGATAACGTTCATACTTTAAATGAACGGGGAGCGCGAAAAGTGAGCCCGAGCCTTGTCCCCATGATGATCTCAAACGCGGCCGCCGCTCAAATCAGCATCAGATTAGGCGCGCTCGGCCCCTCACTTTCTCCCGTCACCGCGTGTTCCATCGGCAATACGTCGATCGGGGAAGCATTCAACGCCATTCGGAATGATGACGCAGATATCATGTTTGCCGGGGGAGCGGAAGCGGCGATTACGAATTTGTCATTAGCCAGCTTCGGCAATGCCCACGCGCTGTCAGCGAGAAATGAAGACCCCGCCGCGGCAAGCCGGCCGTTTGACGCGGATCGCGATGGGTTTGTCATGAGTGAAGGCGCGGGCATCTTAGTATTGGAATCATTGGATAGCGCAATCGGCAGAAATGCCCCGATCCTTTGTGAGGTGCTCGGCTACGGCGCAAGCTCTGACGCCTATCATATGGTAGCCTCTCATCCGGAAGGAACGGGCGCATACCTGGCGATGAAAAACGCTTTGAAAAAGGCGAACGTTTCAGCGGAAGACATTGATGTCGTAAGCGCTCATGCGACAAGCACAAAAGCCGGAGATCTTTCTGAAACATTGGCCATCAAGACATTATTCGGGGAGCTTGCCTATGACATTCCGGTTACGGCCAACAAATCAATGCTCGGCCACATGCTTGGCGCGGCAGGCGGCGTTGAAGCCATCGCTCTGACAGAAAGCCTGAGACACGGCATCATTCCGCCGACGATCAATCTGCAGCACCCTGATTCGGCATGTGATTTGGACTATGTAGCAGACGGACCCCGCCAGCAATCGTTAACGATCGGCCTTTCCAACTCATTCGGCTTTGGGGGGCATAATTCGGCGATTGTGCTGAAGACATATGAATAGGCGGGCATCAAAAAAAGGAGTGAATCATTTCACTCCTTTTTTGCTTTCTCCGGTTTTGTTGTTAAGGCGAAAAAAGCGATGGAACCGATAACGGATGTCGTGAACATTATTGCCCCCATCGGCACGGCCGTCGCTTCATTCATCCCCACAAGCGGCGACACGATGGAACCGAGAAGAAGCGGAAGCATGCCGAGCAGTGCGCTTGCGCTTCCCGCGCGGTGTCCCTGCTTTTCCATCGCCAATGTAAAGGTGCTTGTCAGCGTCATGCCGATCGTAATCATATAAATAAAAATGGAAATCACCAGTGCCGCCAGCGGCCCGTGAATGATTGTCATGACGAGCAGAACGGCAGTCGCCGTCATCGCTGTAATCACGCCGATTCTCAGCAGGCTTTTTTCGTGAATGATCCCGCCGAAACGCCCGATGATAAAGCTTCCGGTAATGATCGCCAGACCGTTTATGCCGAATAAAACACTGAATACCTGAGGCGATACTCCGTAAATATCCTGATACACGAAAGGCGTTCCGGAGACATACGCAAAGCTCCCGCCGTGAATAAAACCGACCGTCAGCGCATAGCCGATAAATGACCGATCCTTCAGCAGGCTTCCCATTGTCCGCACGGAATTTCCGATGGAGCTCGGAATCCGCTTTTCCGGCGGCAGGGTTTCTGTCAGCTTGAGCGCAATGATGAGAACAAGCAAAAACCCAATAAAGGTTAAAAAGAGAAAAATCGTATGCCATGATGCAAACGGGAGCAGTAAAATCGCGCCTCCCGTCATCGGCGCCACCATCGGCGCTACGGCGGTAATGACCATCAGCAGCGAGAAAAATTTAGAAAGCTCTCTTCCCGTAAACACATCTCTGACGATTGCACGGGATAAAACGAGTCCTGCCGAAGCGGTGAACCCTTGAAGAAAACGGGCAATCACTAGTGTTGCAATGTTCGGTGCAAGCGCGCAAAACAGAGAAAACAACGCAAATAAAAAAATACATAGTAATAACGGTTTTCTTCTTCCCTTCGCGTCACTTAACGGGCCGACAACAACCTGTCCGATTGTCAGTCCGATCAGACAAGCGGTTAAACTGAGCTGGACAAGCGAAGCGCGGGCGCTTAAATCTTCGGCGATTTCAGGGAAACTCGGCAGATACATATCTATATTGAGCGGCCCCAGTATCGCAAGCATTCCGAGAAGAAAAGCAAGCGCAAGCCGCTCCTTACCGGTCGGATTATGCAGCATATCGTTCCCACCTTTCCTTTGTCAATCTCTCAAAACATTTGTATATTGTATCATAATTTTTTCTTTATTTTTAAAAGTTTTCAAAGGGCATAAAAAAACCAAGGGCTGTAGCAGCCCTTGGGTCCGGGTCACGCGGTAAAAGGTTTTACGCGTGTTTTTCTTTAAATGCTTTTGCGTATTGATCAGCCGCTATAATGGCATCCGCCACGTCGTCAGCCGTCACGTCAAAAGCGGCATGAATTGTTTCTTCTTCAATCGTCGCGGCTTCTGCCACTTTCATAATGTCCTCTTTAGATGCGTCTTTCAATTTGATGTCTTCAAGTGTGACAGGCAGCCCCAAGCTGATATAAAACGCGATATACCGCTCAATTTCCTCAAGCGAACGTTTTTCCAGCGCCAATTGAACGAGCGTGCCGAATGCCACTTTTTCACCGTGGGTCAAGTGATGGATTTCACCTTCAAGCGCGGTGAAGCCGTTGTGAATGGCATGTGCCGCAGCTAAGCCGCCGCTTTCAAATCCCAGTCCGCTCAGAAGTGTATTGGCTTCAACCACCGCTTCCAATGCGGGCGTAACGGCTTTCGCTTTCACAGACTCATAAGCGAGATGGCCGTATTTGAATAATACCGCTTCACATTTTTCCGCGATAGCCTCTCCGGCGATTGTCGGAATTCCGCCTGCCATCGTTTTACCGCCATTGGCGATGACACCTGCGCGCCTCTATCCACGTCGCCATTGCATCGGCAATCCCTGATGCTAAAAAGCGCGGCGGAGCTTCCGCGACGATTTTCGTATCGACCAGAACCAGGTCAGGATTCTTATGATAGAAACGATAGTTTTCGAACGCGCCTTGTTCAGAATACACGACAGACAGCCCGCTTGTCGGAGCATCCGTTGAAGCGGCCGTCGGCACGATAACGGTATAGCCGTTTATTTCATCTGATACGGCTTTGGCCGTATCAAGCGTTTTACCGCCGCCGACACCGATGACAATAGTCGCGCCTGCTTTTTCTGCGATGCCAGCAATTCTTTTCATTTCTTCCTGGGAGGCTTCGCCGTTGAAAACCGCCTCTTCAGAAGAGATATTGCTTTTCTTTAATTCAGCCGTCACCTTGTGGCCCGCGATATCCCATACGGTTTTGTCCGCGATGACGACGGCTTTTTCACCAACGCCCTCCAGATGTCCGCCGATCGTTTCAATGGCGTTTTTTCCCTGCACGTATTTGGCCGGACTGATAAAAATTCGTTCCAATGTCATCATCCCTTCTTCGTTGTCTCTCATTACATTTCTCTTATTGATAGAGCAGAAATGAAAACTCTTCTGATATAATTCCTCGTTTTAACTTGATTTAAACCTCATATACACTGCAGAAAAATCAATTTTCACGGCATTGACAAGATGTGAAGGTGTCTATATAATCTTCGATATTGAAGCTGATCATTCTTTACTGAATGAACAAACGAGATTGTGAATGATTCGTCTTAAAAATTATTTAGTTCTGCTGGATAATTTTTGAGGCGTTTTTGTTTTTTATATATTTTTGACTGCAGAGGAGGTTTGCACATGAAGAACATTTGCAAGGATATACTGATGATTATGGCCGGAGCCTTTCTTATTGCGGCGTCCGTGGAATTTTTCGTCATCCCGAATCATTTAGGGGACGGCAGCACCGTGGGAATCGCTCTCGTGTTATATTATCTTTTCCATATACCTGCAAGTATTACGACTCTGGTTGTAAATTTGATTTTTATCGGGCTGGCTTATAAATTTTTAACGAAAAAAACGATTTTATACACGATACTCGGTACGGGAATGACTTCTGTTTTTCTCAGCATCGTCAGCTTTATTCCGTTCGGCGTGCACGATATGGTGCTCGGGATTGTATTCGGCGCTCTGCTGATGGGAGCGGGGCTGGCATTGATCTTTATCGCTGACGGATCTACCGGCGGGACCACGCTTTTGGCGTATTTATTAAATTACACAAAGGGCTTTAACATCTCGAAAAGCATGTTTTATATGGATTGTGTCATCATTTTCGCATCCGTTTTAGCGATCGGCATCAATCATATGCTGTATACGTTTATATTCGTATATCTGTGCGCCAAAATCGTCGATATTGTCATTGAGGGTTTCCATAATAAAAAAGCTCTCACCATTATGTCTGACCAATACGAAGAAATCGCCAAAGCCATCACCTCCGAGTACGGCAACGCGGCGACGATTTTTTACGGATACGGGTATTACGGCAGCAAAGACAAGCGCATTATCTATGTTGTCATTAAAAAGAACGAATTGCTGAAAATCAAAAAACATGTTCAAAAAATTGATCCGAAATCATTTATCGTTATTCATGAAGTAAAAGAAGCTGTCGGAGGGCAATTCGGGTTTACAAACCTGCCCGCCGCCGGAAATGAAAAATAACCGCCTGCAGTGTATAGCTGCAGGCTTTTTTTATTCGGCTCTTCCCCGCTCAAAGGTTTTTACATCTTTCAATCGAAGTAGTAAATGAAACCTTTTTTGATGGAGGAACATAAAAAATGAATATCAAAACTGACAGGCTCGTAATTCGGACATTTGAACCGGAAGATTGGCAGGATGTCTATGCGTACGCCTCAAATCCGAATGTCATGAAATATATACCAGAGGGTGTCTTTACCGAAGATGATGCCAGGAAATTCGTTACTGAAAACAGCGGTGAACATGCCGGGAAGTTTCCCGTTTTATTGAAGAATGAGAAAACGGTCATTGGCCACATTGCTTTTTTTCAGTATTTTGGCGATCATACGTATGAAATCGGCTGGGTGTTTCACCCGGAATACCAGGGCAAAGGATATGCTTCAGAGGCGGCGCGCGCCGTGCTGGCATTCGGGTTTAACAAGATGAAATTACACCGGATCATTGCGACATGTCAGCCGGAAAACACGGCTTCGCACCGGGTGATGGAAAAGATCGGAATGAGACGGGAAGGATTTTTTAAAAAATGCATCCCCCATGATAATGAATGGTGGGACGAATATTATTATGCCGTTTTAGAAGAAGAGTGGGAAGTCCCCAATCTGGAATAAAAAGGCTTATACCCTTTGCTTTTACAGATAAGTGTGTGCTACACTGTTTGTAACAAATACGAAGGGATGATGGGTGGACAATGATTAACTAATCTTATTTTGACCGTTTGAAATCAAATATTTCAAATCAGAAAAAATAGGATTAGTCTGCCCATTTTCTATACGATACGAAAGCTATGTAAAAATAGCTTATTTGATCATGCACAGGTACGGCTAATCCTTCCAAATCAATTGGGAGGATTTTTTTGGTCCTCCCTTTAAAGCGAGGGATTGACATATGAAAGAAATGTTAAAAATAAGCGGCATCAGTTATGAAATCAACAGCGTTCCCCTTTTTGAACAGATCAGCGCGAGCGTTCAGCAAGGTGACATCATCGGCGTTATCGGTAAAAACGGCGCCGGCAAATCGTTATTGCTGCAATTGATCTGCAATCAAAAAGCGCCGTCACAAGGACAGATCCAGATGATGCAAGATGTGAATATATATATGGTGGAACAAGAAACGGAAGCTTATGATTCCGGCCATCCGGAGCCTGCGGAGGCAGCCTTGTTAGAAAAGTGGAACGTGCCCGCACGCGCCTTTTCGCAATTAAGCGGCGGAGAAAAATTGAAAGCCCGTCTTGCCAAAGGTTTCTCCTCCTCAAGCAGCCTTTTGTTATTAGATGAGCCGACGAACCACCTCGATCAGCACAGTTTAGAAATACTGCTAAATCAGATCAAGAATTACAAAGGCACCATTGTTTTTGTTTCGCATGATCGTGCTTTTATAGATGCAGCGGCGACAAAAATCTGGGCCATCGAAGGAAAGAAACTCATTGAACATAAAGGGAATTATTCAAGCTATATGGAGGTCCGCAAACAGAGAAGACTGACACAGCAGCGGGAATATGAGAATCAGCAGCATATGATCAGACGGATTGAAGCTCAAATGAACGAGCTGAGCGCCTGGTCAAAAAAAGCCCACGCCCAATCAACGAAAATAGAAGGATTTAAAGAATACCATCGCGTAAAAGCAAAACGCACGGACGCCCAGATTAAATCAAAGCAGAAGCGCCTTGAAAAAGAGCTTGAAAAAGCGAAAGCAGAACCGGTTGAAGCGGAGTATGAAGTCCGTTTTTCCATTGAACACCGCAAAAAAGCGGGAAAGCGTTTTTTAGAAGTAAGGGATGCCGCAAAGTCATATGACGGCCGAATGCTTTTTAAAAACGTGAATTTTACTGTGATGCACGGTGAAAAGATCGCGATTACAGGCCCGAACGGCAGCGGGAAAACAACATTATTGAAGGTCATCCTCGGGCAGGAAAAAGCGCAGGGCAGCATATGGATTTCTCCGTCTGCAAACGTCGGATATTTAACGCAGGAAGTATTCGACCTCCCGCTTGATAAAACCCCCGAACAGCTTTTTTACAAAGAAACGTTCGAGGAAAGGGGAAATGTTCAATCTCTCATGAAGCATTTAGGATTTACCGCAGCGCAATGGACGGAACCCATCGGCAAGATGAGCATGGGAGAGCGGGTCAAATGCAAACTGATGGCGTTTATTCTGGAGGAGAAAGATGTGCTGATTCTGGATGAGCCGACAAACCACCTTGATCTGCCGTCACGCGAGCAGCTTGAAGACACTTTGGCCCGATACGACGGAACGCTTATCATCGTATCTCATGATCGCTACTTTCTCGAAAAGACGACGGACATCCGGCTTGATATCTCAAATGGCAGCGTCCGAAAACAATGGAAAGAATCCCCCTCTGTCAGGGACGATGCTGAAGAACTGCGATTAAAGCTTGAAACCGAACGGCAGGAAGTCCTCGGAAAACTCAGCTTCATGACTCCGGCTGATAAACAATATCGTGAGCTTGATCAAAAATTCAAAGAGCTGACGGAAGAAATCAAGAAATTGAAATGAATGTAAAAACCCGTGATTGTCACGGGTTTTGTTTTGGAAAGTTCACGTATCATGAAGAATAATTTCAAACTGATTTGTACAACCTACGTTCAGATTTATTATGAGCATGGTTCAGGGGGGCAAAGAATGGCCAAACGCATCGGAATTACGGGAAACATTATGGCTGATCAATCCGGTCCTTTCCCGGGTTATAATCGGGCATATGTCAATAATGATTATATTCAGTCTGTTTCTGAGGCCGGCGGTGTGCCGTTTATACTGCCGGTGATTCAAGAGACGGCGCTTGTAAAGGAACAGGTCTCTCATGTTGACGGGATCATTCTGTCCGGCGGCCAGGACATAGACCCGCTGTTTTACGGCGAAGAACCTTTACAGGCTTTAAGAAAGACCTTTCCTGATCGGGACGCCTACGAGAAGGAGCTGATTCTCACGGCGGTTGCTTTAGAAAAGCCGATTCTGGCCATCTGCCGGGGGATGCATATGTTAAACGTCACTTACGGGGGAACTTTATATCAGGATCTGACACACGCTTCATTTGCTGAAATCAAGCACGATCAAGAAAAAGATCCACCGTTAAAAACCCATCATGTTTCCTTTGAAAAAGGGACACGTCTCCATTCTTTGTTCGGCGATTCAGCGCGGGTGAATTCGTTCCATCACCAGATCATAAAAGAGACGGCGCCTTCGTTTAAAGCCGCGGCTTATGCGAAAGACGGGGCCATTGAAGCGATTGAACGGACGGGTGAATTATTTGTCGTCGGCGTGCAATGGCATCCCGAAATGCTGACAAAAAAACATGAAGACATGAAAAAGCTTTTTTCTCTTTTCATGAATGCGATCAGCACATAAAAAAAGCAGATCATAACGATCTGCTTTTTCATTTTATTCTTCCGGTTTCTCCGGTGTTTTGCCTTGTGTCAGCTTATGGCCTTCGATATCCACATTCGGAATGATCTTATCCAGCCACTTCGGCAAGTACCAGGCCGCATGTCCCATCAGCTTCATGACACTCGGAATAATGGTCATTCTTACAATGAACGCATCAAAAAGAACACCGAAGGTCATTGCCAAGCCCATGGATTTGATCGTAGCTTCTCCCGCAAAGATGAATCCCGCAAAGACGAAAATCATGATCAGTCCCGCCGCTGTTACGACAGGTCCGCTATGTTTCAATCCGGCATGGATGGCTTGTACCGGATTTTTTGTTTTGACATATTCTTCTCTCATTCTGCTGACAAGGAATACTTGATAATCCATCGCCAGTCCGAAAAGAATACCGATCGCTAAAATAGGCAGGAAGGCGAGAATCGGGCCTTTTTCCGGAATGCTGAGCAAGCCGGTGAAATTCCCATCCTGCAGAACGAATACCGATAAGCCGAGTGTAGCGGTCATCGTCAGCAAAAAGCCGACGACGGCGGCAAGGGGCACGAGAAGCGAGCGGAAAACAACGCTCAGCAATACAAACGCAAACCCGACAATGAGAATGGCGAATTCCGGAATGGCATCGTTTAACCGATCTGAAATATCAATGTTCACCGCGGTTGACCCGGTGACGAGCAGGCGGATGCCGTTTTTGTCTGATCGTTTCCGTATATCCTGCACTAACTCTTTCGTTGCCTTATCATTCGGCCCGGTTTCAGGCACTGCCGTAATAATGGCATAGTCCCCTTTTTCGTTCGGCATGGCCGGTGTGACGCTCGCCACATTGTGCAAATCCTTCATTTCGTTCACGGCGTCTTGAAATGCTTCACTTTTGTTCCCCTTGACCCCTTTTGCATCGGCAACAATTGTCAGCTTGCCGTTAAAGCCCTCGCCGAATCCTTTAGACAAAAGATCATAGGCGCGGCGATCCGGGCTGTCTTTCGCTTTCATTCCCGCATCAGGCAGCCCCAGCTCTAAATGCATGGCCGGCAGACTGATGACGGCTAAAAGAATAATGCTGAAAATGCTTAACAGAATAGGCTTCTTTGTAACGAAGCGCCCCCAGGCATTCGTGTCGGCGCTTTTCTTTTCTTTCTTCTTGTTTGATTTCGGAATCATCCGTTTTCCCACGATTGACAACACCGCAGGAACCAGCGTTACTGATGCCAATACAGCCATCAGCACACTGAGTGCCGCAGTCAATCCCATGGCAGACATGAACGGAATGCCGACAACGGTCAATCCGCAAAGCGCGACGATCACGGTCAGTCCCGCAAAAACGACGGCGCTGCCAGCCGTTCCCGCGGCTTTAGCGATCGATTCATTTTTTTGTACACCTTCGCCCAAAAACTGACGATGCTTCGTAAAGATAAACAGCGCATAATCAATCCCGACGGCCAGTCCGATCATTCCGGATAATGAGAGACTGACCGAGGCTATCGTAAAGAACTGTGTCCCGATTAACGTCAGCGCGACGCTTACGCCTAACCCAATCAGGGCCGTGACAATCGGAAGCCCCGCTATGACTAATGAACCAAACGTAATAGCCAGTACGACGAATGCCAGCACAACGCCGACAATTTCAGATACACCGCCGATTTCAACACCGGCCCCCGGCACATCGCCGCTGAGCTCCGTCTGCAGACCTTTGTCTCCTGCGGCGGACAGACTGTGTTTAATATGTGAAACAGACGCATCCGTAATGTCATCCGCCGCTTTTTTGTACGTAATATCGGCATATGCTACTGATCCGTCTTTAGAAATGGTTCCTGTCTCAAAAGGACTTGCAATCGAAGCGACTGAATGATCTGTTTTGATCTTCTTTAATGTCTCTTCAATCGCTTGTTTTTCCGGTTTTGACGTCAATTTCTTCCCGTCTTCAGCTCCGAAAATAACCCGTATGCTTCCTTTATCGGGACCCTTTGAAAATTCTTTTTGAATCATATCCATCGCCTTTTCAGAAGGTGTGTCGGGAATTGACATATCCTCAGAAAAAGCAGGTTTTAACGAGATGGCGATCACAATCGAAGCGATCAGTATCACGAGCCACGCACTGATCATTTTTAATCGATTGCGGGCAGACCATCCCCCTAATTTATATAAAAAACCAGACATCGAATACTCCTCTCCAATCATTACTTTCTGCCTAATTGTAGTTCACATTCACATAAAAAAACGTACATAGGGGCATGTACGTTTGGGCAGTTTTTCATTATATATTCAGTTTCAGAATGCCTTTTTGCATGGCAATGGTGACGGCTTCCGTCCGCGAATCAGCGCCTAATTTGTTATAAATTGATGTTAATCTCGCTTTTACCGTCCGCTCTGAGATTCCTAAATCGAAGGCGATCGCTTTGCTTTTATGTCCTTGCGCAACGGCTTGCAGAACTATGATTTCCTTGTCCGTCAGCTGTGTTTCATTGGCATTTGCCCGTTCCATTTTCATTTCCCGGAAACGCCGCAAGATGTCCGGCTGCAGAAGCACTTCTCCCCTGACTGCCGCATCCATCGTATGAAATAAGGTTTCTGAGCTTGTGTCCTTCAGCAGATAACCGTTCGCGCCTGATTCGATGCCTTCTATCATCAGATGATCTTCATTATAGGTCGTCAAAATAATGATCGGCACATCAGAATGCTCTTTTATCTGTTTAATGGCTTCCAGCCCGCTCATTTCCGGCATGTACAGATCCATGAGAATGACATCGGGCTTTAGTTCCTCTGCGAGGCGGACGGCGGTTTTCCCGTTTTCCGCTTCTCCCGTTATGGTGTAATGGTCATTTGTTTCTATCAAAAGCTTCAGACCTTCTCTGACGACAAGATGGTCATCTGCTATTAACACTTTATACATGTTCCGCCTCTCCCTGAATTGGTATGATGATCTCAATTTGAGTCCCCGCTGATCTGGCGCTTGTTATACGGAAAGTACCGTTCATCATATTGACGCGTTCTTGTATCCCAAGCAGCCCGTAATGTCCGCTTTTTCTCATTTCTGTTCCGGCATCAAAGCCTTTCCCGTCATCTTTGACGGTTAT
Source organism: Bacillus sp. EU55 (assembly GCF_038005925.1). NCBI lineage: Bacteria > Bacillati > Bacillota > Bacilli > Caryophanales > Bacillaceae > Bacillus > Bacillus sp. EU55. The sequence goes on along the minus strand of NZ_JBBOUE010000001.1, from coordinate 579,978 downwards.
GCGGATCTGTCTCTCTTCTTCCCGAACGGACACCCAGACATTCTTTGCTTCTGCATGCTTGGCGGCGTTTGTCAGGCCTTCTCCGATCATGTAATGGCAATTCTCCGCCGTATGAACGTCAAGCACATGATGCACGCTGTAATCTAAAAAACAAGACAGCCCGGAGGCTTCTGTAAAATGGTTGATTTGTTCAGTGATGCTTTCTTTTAAGAAGCCGATCTCTTCTGATTTACTGCGAAGGTTATCAATGGCCGAGCGCGCATCAGCCAATGTGCCCTTCACTCTGTCCATTGACTGGCTGATGATGTCTTTCGCTCTGTCAGTGTTATCTTTCGAAAGATGAACTTGCACCGCTTCAAGCTGCATGTGCAAGCTGACCAATCCTTGGGCAAGCGTATCGTGTAAGTCTCTCGCCATCCGCTGTCTTTCATTCTGAAGCGTCAGCTGTTTCACTTGCCGGTGAGCGAGCTCTAATTTTTCAAGCGTCATCTGTGTTTTTATTTTTTCATCAACTTGCGCGAAAAATGTGGCCGCATACGTGATAATCACGATCATGATGGGAGCGGCGATAACGATGAAACGCAGCAGATGATGCGGATGCTCCTGATGCAGGGCTGTTATGGACATTAAAATGAAAAGATAGAGTATGAGCAACGTTTTTCCCTTATCCGCCATTCCGATAATCTGCCCGATTAAAAAGGCATAGAGACCGATGACCAGTGCGATATAGCCGCCGGTCATCAAGTTAGCCGATGTATATATGATAAATCCCTGTATGATGAAATAAAGAAACGTCTTTTTCTTCACCCAGCGATGGGAATGCCAGTGCAGCACGGTAAAAATGACGATCAATATCGTGAATAACAGCTGCAAAAAAACCGTCCAGCTTTCATAAATGTACTGCAAAGAAACTGATGCGGCATATACCATTAAAATAAACGCCAGACCGGGCACCCGAAGCGCAAGCATATGCAATGAGCGTCTGTCACGGGAGACGTAGTCTTCTTGATGTTTTGTACCAAACAATCTCTGTCCACTTCCTTTTAGCCGACCGGCCTCACGAGGTTTTATTCTATTTGTCATCATACCATATGTGCCTTCTTCTCACCTTCCCCTTCTGTCCCTGCATGACGGGTGAAAGAAAAAACAGCCTGCGGGATTGTTCGCAAGCTGTTTTTGCGGGATTGATTATATTCGGGCTTGCGTTCGGCTCATTGATCGGCCTGTTAAGCGCCAGCCGGATGATCTCGCGGAAGGGAACCAGGTTCGTTGCCCCGGTCAGCGTTCTGTTTGTTATCAGCGCAGGTGCTTTTGCCGCTTTCAAAAGAATCGTATTTGCCGACTTATCATTTTCGGCATATTTTGACAAGAGGAAGCGATTGTGCTTCCTCTTTTTTTTGATGCACTGTCAGGCTTTTTCACCGCTTTTTCTTACAAACAAAATTTGTAAGACTAGACCTCTTTTCTCAGGGGAAATTAACTACGTATTTCTACAAAGGGAGGTTTCAGACGATTATGGATAAGCGTGAATTAGCGGCTCACGAGTCGCTGGACTTACATGAAATCATTAACTTCAAGACGCTTTGTGTCGCGAAATCCAAGCTCATGCAAGGGCTTGTGTTTGATCAGGATCTGAAAACGTTAATGGAAAAAGACGTTCAGCAAGCCTCTCAAGACCTGGCTGATCTGCAGGCGGTTTATGAACGGGCAATGTTTCAGGCTCCCGTTCCTCAAAACCGGCCGACTTCGATCATCAATTGAAAGGAAGGTAAGCATCATTGAATCATGACCATTTAGATCCGATCAATTCATTACATGTCCCTGAACTTGCGGATATGACATTCGCAATGGATTTTCTCATACGCGCCAAAGAAGGCGTCAGAAATACCGCCGTTGCTTTAACAGAAACCGCTTCACCTGATGTAAGAGCTTTGCTGCGCAAACAGCTCATGCAGGGAATCACGATGCATCAGGAGATAACAGACTTGATGGTCAGCAAAAAGTGGTTTCACCCGCATGATCTGAGCGAACAGTATAAATTGGATCAGCTCTCTGCGAAAAATACCCTCATGGTCGGAAATATGAATCTGTTTCCCGTTGAAACGAACAGAAAAGGGATGTTTGACCGCACACCTGATGAACACTAACACTGGAGGTATTACAGCATGAAGGCCGTAACGTATCAAGGAGTGAAAAACGTCGTTGTCAAAGACGTGCCTGATCCGAAGATTGAAAAACACGATGACATGATTATAAAAGTCACAAGTACGGCAATTTGCGGATCAGATTTACATTTAATCCACGGACTCATCCCGAATTTGCAGGAAGACTACATCATCGGCCATGAACCGATGGGCATCGTGGAAGAAACCGGTCCCGGCGTGACGAAAGTCAAAAAAGGGGACCGTGTCATTATTCCTTTTAATATCGCCTGCGGAGAATGCGTTTATTGCAAAAATCACCTGGAAAGCCAATGTGATCAATCAAATGAGAACGGCGATATAGGCGCTTATTTCGGCTATTCAGGAAATGCCGGCGGCTATCCGGGAGGCCAGGCCGAATATTTGCGCGTTCCATTTGCGAACTTTACCCACTTTAAAGTTCCCGAAACATGCGAAGAACCGGATGAGAAACTGAGTGTTATTTCCGATGCGATGACAACCGGCTTTTGGAGCGTCGACAATGCCGGCGTAAAAGAAGGCGATACAGTTATCGTTCTCGGCTGCGGGCCCGTGGGCCTTTTCGCTCAAAAATTCTGCTGGTTAAAGGGAGCGAAACGCGTAATAGCCGTAGACTATGTCAACTACCGTCTCCAGCATGCGAAACGGACGAATAAAGTAGAAATCGTGAACTTCGAAGACCACGAAAATACAGGCAGCTACCTGAAGGAAATCACCAAAGGCGGCGCCGACGTTGTCATTGACGCCGTCGGCATGGACGGAAAAATGACGGATCTCGAGTTCCTCGCCAGCGGATTAAAACTTCAGGGCGGGGCGATGAGCGCATTGGTCATCGCGTCCCAAGCGGTGCGAAAAGGGGGAACAATCCAGATTACGGGTGTGTACGGCGGCAGATACAACGGGTTTCCCCTTGGCGATATCATGCAGCGGAACGTCAATATCCGATCAGGACAAGCTCCGGTCATCCACTATATGCCGTATATGTTTGAATTGGTGTCAACCGGCAAAATTGATCCAGGCGATGTTGTAAGCCATGTCATTCCGCTCAGTGAAGCGAAGCACGGCTATGAGATGTTTGACACGAAAACAGATGATTGTATTAAAGTTGTACTCAAACCTTAAAGAACGGAGGCTACAGAAATGGCCAGCGCCTTACATGAATTACTCGAAATTCAGGAGATGGCTTCTTTTAAGTCACTTTGTCTGACGAAATCCAAAACCATGAAAGCGCTCGTATCCGATCCGCAGCTGAAAGAAATCATGCAGCAGGATGTGGATACATCAACAAGGCAATTGCAGGAATTTGCCTCGATTTTATCTGATGCACAGCATGAAATGAGGAGATGAATCACGAATGAATCCGATTATTGAATACTTGACGGGAATGAATGCACTGACAGACCAAATTGTCGCAATGGATTTATTGAATTCGGCAAAAAGCGGTGTCAGAAACTATGCGATGGCGGCGACGGAAGCCGGAACGCCTGAAGTGAAAGCGATCCTCACCTGGCACTTAGAAGAAGCCCTTGACATGCACGAGCAAATCTCACGCTATATGATGGAAAAAGGCTGGTATCACCCGTGGAACACAAATGAACAAGTCCGGCTCAATTTGCAAAATATTGATACGGCGCTCCGCCTGCCCGTCCTATAAATCGTTTTGCTGCTGAGACTGCACCCCTGACTCAAGCTTCAGTATTTCAAACTGTGAGCTGCCTTTTACAGCGCCCAGGCGGCTCTCAGTTTTTTTATACCTTCTTGTATATTGGTTTCAGAAACCCCCGCGAAACCGAGAGAAACTGTTTTTTCAGGGAGCTGTTTTTGATAGGTGAGAGACACGGGATAGATTTTGACTCCTTGTTCCTCCGCCTTTTCAATCAGCTCTTTTTCACTGAAAGGCAGCTGAACGTCAAGTAAAATCCGCAGCCCGGAATTTTCTCCGCGAATCCTGACGTATTGTCCCAGCTCGCGCCGCACGGCCTCTAATAATACCGCTCTTTTTTTCCGGTACAGCTTTCTCATTCTGTTAATATGTTTCTGCCACTCTCCGCTTTTGATAAATTGAGCCAGCGTCAGCTGACTGTGGCAGGAGACGGTCTGCTTATATAAAGAAGCGATTTCCCTGCCTTTTTCGATAAGCGGCAAAGGAAGAATCATATAGCTGATGCGCAGCGAAGGAAGCAGAGATTGGGAAAACGTTCCCATATAAATAACACGGTGATGCTGATCAAGCCCTTGCAATGATGGGATCGGCTGGCCGGTGTATCGGAATTCACCGTCATAATCATCTTCTATAATGAACGATTGATGTTCCTTCGCCCATTTCAGCAGCTGAATCCTTCTGTTTACCGGCATAATCATTCCTAACGTAAATTGATGAGAAGGCGTGACATATACAAGACGCGGCCGCTCTTCATTCAGCTTCCGGATACAGACTCCTTCATTATCGACGGGTATCGGAATGATCTTCATGTGATTGGCTTTAAAAATCTCCCTCGCTCTCGGATAACCCGGATCTTCATATCCGATGGATAGATTTGCTTCAAATATTTTGCACAGCATTTGCAAAAGAGCAGGGTTCCCGGCGCCGACTATCACTTGTTCAGGACGGCAATTCACGCCGCGCGACTGATATAAGTATTCTGAAATGAGCGTTCTCAGTTCAAGCTCGCCCAAATCATCCCCGGGCCGATACAGCTCGTGCCCATATTGATCTAAGCTTGCAACCATGCTTTTGCGCCATGCCGAAAAAGGAAAATGAGCGGCATCCACAGTGCCGTAGTGAAAATCAATCCATTGGCGGTCTTCCTTCGCCTTTGTTTGAACAGGCGAAGCGCCCGGCTTTTTCACATAGACGGCGTCCGAGTCATAATCGGCAAACCATCCGCTTCTCGGCTTACTGACAATATAGCCTTCGGCGGCAAGCTGTTCATAGGCACGCTCCACAGTCGTCTGACTGACGGAAAGCTGACTTGACAAAAGCCTTTTTGAAGGAAGCTTCAGTCCTTTAGGAATACGGCCCTGATGCATATTTTCCTTAAAATGCCGATAAAGCTGCTGATAAAGCGGAATATCCAGATCTCTATTTAAAAATGGCGTGATATCCATTTTTATTCCCTCCAAACTGGCATTCTTCTTTTTATAAAAACTGGCCATTTGTATAAGGCCAATTTCAGTTTATAGTCATTATAAACTTTGAAAATGGGTTTAGAAATATATATTGGAGTGATTGGAATGAATAAGGCCGCAAACGGCTGGATTAACGGATTTATCGGCGTGCTCATTTTCAGCGGCTCGCTTCCCGCGACCCGCTTGGCTGTAGCGGACTTTGATCCGGTATTTCTCACCGTATGCCGCGCCGCGATAGCCGGTATATTGGCAGGCGCTCTGCTCCTGATTTTTCAGGAGAAACGCCCTGCCAAAAGCGACATCATTTCATTAATAACAGTAGCGCTCGGCGTCGTGATCGGTTTCCCGCTGCTTACAGCATTAGCGCTTCAGCATGTCACATCCGCTCATGCCATTGTCTACATCGGGCTTCTCCCGCTTGCGACGGCGATCTTCGGCGTACTGCGAGGAGGCGAACGGCCCAGACCGGTCTTTTGGATTTTCTCGGCTGCCGGCAGCATCCTCGTAGCCGGATATGCTCTGCTGCAAGGAGGGGAATCCTCTCCGCTCGGTGATACGTACATGATCGCTTCGATTATCGTGTGCGGTCTCGGTTATGCCGAAGGCGCCCGCCTCTCCCGGCGGCTTGGCAACTGGCAGGTGATCTCTTGGGCTCTCGTTTTATCGCTTCCCCTTATGTTCATCCTGTCTTTCTGCTTCATGCCGGACTCATGGTCAAACATCGGCGCGCCCGCACTGCTCAGTCTTGCATATGTCTCAATATTCAGCATGCTGATCGGCTTCGTATTCTGGTATCGCGGACTCGCCCAGGGAGGCATCGCCGCGGTCGGACAGCTGCAGCTTCTGCAGCCTTTCTTCGGACTGTTACTGGCCGCCATGATTCTCCATGAAAAAGCAGGATGGGAACTTGCGGCGGTGAATGTCGGCGTTATCGCTTGCGTGGCGGCCGCCCGGCAGTTCGCAAATCAATCAGAAAAGGCCGAACAATGAACTTGTTCGGCCTTTTCATTATATTCGGCCCGTAGGCAGCAGAAGTCTGTATCTCTTTCACATGATCCGGCTATTTTTCAGGCAGGCTGAACTCCCTTAAACGCACTCATCACCAGATCATGCACATAGGAATCATTCACCTCATCACCTGTAATAAGCAGACGATAGAAAATCGGTCCGTAAATGAGATCGATGCTTACATCAATATCAAGATTCTCTCTTAATTCACCTTTTTGAATTCCCTTTTCCAGAAGGCCTTTCGCTTGGAGGCGGCGGGGCTGGAAAAATCGCGTGCGATATTCTTCCGCCAATTTTGCATCCAGCTGCCCCGCACCGATTAATTCCTTAATAACGGTTCCTTCCCGGCTCGTCAAAAACCTTGCTAAATTCGCGGCGTGGGTCAATATATCTTGCACTGTTGATCCTGTATCGGGCACAGGCAGTCTGTCCGTAGCGGTCGAAAGAAAGCTGTCCATGATAACGGCAGCCTTGTTTGACCACCATTTATAAATCGTTGCCTTACTCACTTTGGCACGCTCTGCAATTTTATCGACTGTCACCGCGTCAAAGCCATTTTCCAACAATAGGTCATAGGCAGCAGAAAGAATCGCCTTATGTGTTCCTTCATCACGCGGCCGTCCTCGTTTACTCTGCACATGAATCATTCCTTCCCGAATTATAAACGATACGTTCAGTATACTTAACCTGTATAAAAAAAGAAAACAGAAACCCATTTACAAAACTGAACGTTTAGTATATCATTTGCTTATAATAAAACTAAACGTTCAGTTTATAAAATAACTTGAGGGAAGTCTTGATGAAATGCAGACTCCAAAAGCCTCTGCGTAAAGGAGATGAATCAGCAAAATATGTATCAAACCTCATAAAATCATTAAAAAGGAGTTCATTCATATGGCTAAAGAAAATAAACAAACAGCGGATCAGGGGATTTCAACTGGTTTAACCCTTCTTCTCGCAACGGCATGCGGTATCATTGTCGCTAATCTTTATTATGCACAGCCCTTGGCAGGATTCATCAGTGCGGCAATCGGGCTTTCTCCAAGCAGTGCCGGACTGATTGTCACGCTGACCCAAATCGGATACGTTGCCGGCTTACTGTTTCTTGTCCCTTTGGGAGACATTGTCGAAAACAAAAAACTTGTCGTGGTATCGCTCCTTCTAAGCGCAGCCGCTTTGACACTGACAGCATGTGTGAAGCATGGAACACTGTTTTTAGCCGCTGCGTTTTTCATCGGACTGGGATCAATCGCGGCCCAAGTGCTAGTTCCGTTCGCATCATACCTTGCGCCAGACGCCGCACGCGGCCGGGTTGTCGGCAATGTGATGAGCGGCCTGCTGCTCGGTATTATGCTTTCACGTCCGATATCCAGCCTGGTCGCTGATATATGGGGGTGGAATGCCATATTTGCTTTATCCGCCGCGTTAAGTGTTGTCCTGGCAATCGTCTTATCAAAAGTGCTTCCTGCCAGAAAACCAACAGCAAACACAAGCTACACCGTCTTACTCGGTTCAATGTGGAAGCTGCTGCGCACGACTCCGGTCTTACGCCGCCGTGCCATTTATCATGCGTTTGTATTTGGAGCTTTCAGCTTATTCTGGACGACTGTACCTTTACTATTGTCCGGTCCTGCTTTTCATTTTTCTCAAAAGGCAATCGCGCTGTACGCATTAGCGGGCATTGCGGGTGCAGCGGCTGCACCGATAGGCGGCCGTCTGGCTGATCGCGGCTTAACCCGGCTTGCCACCGGAATCGCTCTCGGTGTTGTCATCGTTTCTTTATTACTCCCGCTCATGATTCAGAGCAGCTCTCCCGTCGGAATAGCAGTTCTGGTGGCCGCAGCTATCCTGTTGGATATGGGGGTATCTGCCAATCTCGTACTCAGTCAGCGTGCCATTTTTTCGTTGGCACCTGAATTCCGCAGCCGATTAAACGGATTATTTATGGCAATCTTCTTTCTGGGCGGCGCTATAGGATCATCAATCGGAGGATGGGCATACGCCTCAGGCGGGTGGAGTATCACATTATGGATTGGAATCGCTTTTCCGGTCATAGCATTGCTTTATTTCACCACGGAGAAATAAGCCTTTCACCAAAAATAAGCCGTCAGGACCAAGCTGACAGCTTTTTTTGGGGTGTATTCTTCTTTACATCCATCCGAACAAAACATCCGGATTCATGAAAAGATGATATTGATTCTTTACGCCCCGCTCATATAGACGGGCGCATGCCCGCTGCCGATTCTTTCAGCAGCGGTAAAACCATGTCATAATATGTTTAGAAATAATTGTCCATAGGCAGGTGAAACACATGAAGAAGTATTTATATAAACACCTTTTTTTAGCTCTCGTTTCGTCCGTTTGCTTTTTATTGGTCTTTTATGTGGGTTTAAAAATGACACAGGAAGACACACCCCCGTTGTCTTCTTACCCGTTTTACCTTTTTATTTATCTTTACATAGCAGCCGGATATTTGACGGTCGGCCTTGTTTCAGCCTGTATGACTGATATCTTGAAAAACCGCTGGACATTGAGTAAAACGTCTTCCATTCTATTGAAACTTATCGTTTACTTACTCATACCGTATGCTATTTTTCATTCTTTCTTCATTTTAATGGCGCCTTTGATTTATGTGCTGTTCGAGTCGTTATTCATCCTGAGAAAAGCTTCATAATCAGAAAAAAACATACCGCATGCTGCCGGTATGTTTTTAACATGCTTGTCAGTTTTTTGCGGTGATTCGTTTGATGTTTTCTTCCATCAAGCCGGAAATGAGCTGTTCGTTTGTATGAGGAATCTGTTTGAGCTGTTGTACAACCAGCCCTTGTCTTGCGGCTGAATGATTTTGACTAAGCTTCGCCTGTCCCTCTATTTTGCTGATTTTGATTTTAAAACCTTTTACCCCTTTGTTCATGCCTGCCAGCAATTTCGCATCGACATCCTCTAATTTGTACGGGCTGTCGGGGCTTTCGTATTTCAATACGAGATCACTCATCGACTGCACGGTTTCTTCCTCATCCAAAAGCTCCGCCTCTCCGTAAACATGAACCGCCACATAATTCCATGTGGGAACAGCCTGATTCGTCTCATACCATTTAGGCGAGATATAACAATGAGGCCCTTGAAAAACGGCTAATACGTTTTGGCCATCAATCTCTTTCCATTGGGGGTTCGGCAATGCAAAATGACCGTATAAGCATTCGTTACCCTTACTCATCATCAATGGCAGGTGGGTTGCATACGGCATGCCTTCCGCCGTTGAAAACAATGCTGCGAAACCATACTCTTTGATTACATCGCACGCTTCAGCTTCACTCAGCTGAAATGGAGCGGGAATATACATACAAAACTCTCCTCTCTGAACATGGACTGATAAAGCGCTTTCCGCTATAATAAAATATCAACTGACATTTAAAAAGATACAGTTTCAAATAAATACACATGTCAGAGGAGAACATCTGATGAAAAATTTGATTTTCGCTTTCAGAAGCGGCACCCCGAAATACAAACAAATTTACGAGCAATTTAAAACATTGATTGAGCAAGGAAATATTCAGGCAGATGAGCGGCTGCCATCCATTCGCGAGCTGGCGGATTCCCTGCGGGTAAGCCGCAATACAACGCTGATGGCTTATGATCTTCTTTTAGCGGAGGGATACATTCGCGGGGAAACGCGCAAAGGTTATTTTGCAAATGAAGTAGAACCTTCTTTATTTCAAAAAGAAAACGATGTTGTTTACGCTAAGAAAACCGAATCAACTCAGCCGGCCCTGATTGATTTTCGCGCTGGAGCCGTCGATCAAAAGCATTTTCCTCTGAAAACATGGAGAAAATTATACAATCAAGTTTTGGCATCAGAGAAAAGCTTTCTGTACGGTGAACCGTTCGGCGAGAGAAACCTGCGTGAACAAATTGCCGCTTATCTCTTGGAATCACGCGGAGTGAAAACAGATGCGGATTCGGTTATCATCGGCAGCAGCACCCAGCAGATGCTGATATATCTCAGCCGGATTCTGAAAGAGGATTTTTCCGGAATTATCGTTGAAGACCCTGGGTTTGACGGTGCCAGAGCGGCATTTCAATTTCACGGGCTATCTCTGGAAACGATGCCTGTCTATGAAAACGGAGCTGATTTTTCTCAATTGCATGCAATGAAAGAAAAATTAATCTATGTGACCCCATCCCATCACAGCCCTTACGGCGTAAGCATGTCCATTCAGCAGCGCCAAACACTGATCAATTGGGTGAATCATAGAGAGGGTTATATTCTTGAAGATGATTATGACAGTGAATTCCGTTATACACAGCAGCCGTTTCCCGCTCTTGCTTCCATTCAATCAGACCGGGTGATTTATTTAGGGAATTTCTCAAAATCCTTTCTACCGGGCATCCGCATAAGCTATATGGTTTTGCCGCAGCGCCTTTTGCACCGGTATAAAAAACGGTTTATTCATTTCGAAAGCACCGCTTCTTCGCTTAACCAGCTGACCATGGCTGAATTGATGAAGGCCGGTGAATGGACCCGCCATATTAAGCGCATGCGCACTGTCTACAAGCGTAAGATGCAGCACTTGACTTCACATATCAAGCAGCAGTTCGGCGAGCAAGTGACGATCATCGGCGAGCAGTCGGGATTGTATATATTGGTGAGAGTTCACCTGAACTATACAGAAGAAACATTAATCGAACGCGCTTTTCAGTACGGAGTGAAGGTATATCCTACCGCTGTTTATTTCGTTGCCGGAAAGCCCGAACCGCCGATCATAAAGTTAGGTTTCGCCCATCTCGATACGGATCAGATCACACAGGGCGTACAGCTTTTGAGAAATGCTTGGCTGTCATGAAAGAAAAAAGGCGCCGAACGGCGCCTTTTTTTATCTTTTATTTCGTATTTCTTGTGAATTTCGGCAGTCCAAATATAATGGCGGCGATGCCGCAGATTCCGATTAAAACGGGATAGAAAGAGTATGGCAGGATGCTGACGGGTGAAATATTCCCGAATTTCCCGGCTGATAACAGCTGCGCGCCGTAAGGAATCAATCCTTGTATCATACACGAAAAGATATCCAGAATACTTGCCGATTTTCTGTTGTCGATGTTGAATTTATCAGCAATATTCTTTGCAATCGGCCCGGCTGCGATAATCGAGATCGTATTATTGGCCGCAGCCAGATTCGTCACGCTGACCAATCCGGCAATGCCGGCTTCGGCGCCTTTTTTGGAACGGATTCGTTTCGTGATGAACTCCAGTAAAAAGTCGATCCCGCCGTTTTGTTTCATCACACCGACCATTCCGCCGATCAGCATGGACAGGATGATAAGGTCGCTCATTCCGGCAACTCCATCCGTAATCGCTTTAAAATAAGAATCAAACGTCAGGCTCCCGCCCGCCAATCCGATGATTCCCGTCAAAACCAATCCGCCGAATATGACAGCCATCACATTAATACCGATTAACGCAAAAACTAACACGGCGACATAAGGAAGCACCTTAATCCAGCTGTAAGATGCAGCATCCGTATGGAGGGCGTGGCCTGCCGGAATAAAAAATAAGATAATAACAGTCACAATGGCAGCGGGCAAAACAATCAGAAAGTTCGTTTTGAATTTATCCCTCATTTGTGTTTTTTGCGTCCGGACTGCCGCAATGGTCGTATCTGAAATAAAAGAAAGATTATCTCCGAACATAGCTCCCCCGACCACAGCCGCAATCGGTATCGCGCTGGAGATGCCAAGCTCTCCGCTCAAACCGGCGCTGATCGGCGCAACCGCCGCAATCGTGCCCATTGATGTTCCCATCGATATAGAAATGAAACAAGCAATGATAAACAGCCCCGGCAGCAAAAACTGCTGCGGAATAATGCTCAAAGCAAGATTGACAGTTGAATGCACCGCTCCCATCGCCTCAGCCGCTGAAGCAAAGGCACCTGCCAATATAAAAATCATAACCATAATGATAATATCAGGATGTCCCGCACCGGAAGCGAACCATTCTATTTTTTGATTGAGCGATTTCTTCCGGTTAAATAACAGCGCAAAAGCTGACGCAATGATCGCGGCAATCAAGATCGGCAATTTATAAAAATCTCCGGTCACCAGACCAGAGCCGACAAAAAGCCCTACGAATAAGACTAAAGGCAATAACGCCCAAGGGTTCTTTTTATTGTTCATCTGGGTAAACCACCTCTTTTCAGCATTAAAGTCGCTATCACAGTCTAAGCAACATTTCACACTTTAAAAGTCTGCAGTAAAAAAGTCAAGCTGAAAAAAGGATAAGTAATGATTGATAAGATAGAAAAAGCTGTTTTGTTTCCTCTCTTTAGAAAATAAAAAAACCAAGGCTCGTTTCCCTTGGTACATTTCATGCGGCCCGGCGCCCGGGACACCTTCTCTTCATTCAGAAATACATTCAGCTTTCAATCTGTTTTTAAGTTTCGCTTCATTTTCCAGGATATCTTCGTAATCCTCAATCTTCCTGTTTAATCGTTTTATGGTTTCATCAATTTCCCTCTGTTTCTCCGTCAGCCTTTTCCTTTCATTTATAAGGATGTTTTTTCGGGGTTCGATCGTATGATCGGCTCCTTCAATAAATAAAGCGGTATATTCAATCAGAGCCTCAATCGACAGCCCGGCACTTCTCATGCATTTTATAAATTGAATCCAATTCACATCACCTTCGTCATAATCGCGGATGCCGCTTTCATCGCGTTTTACCGGAGGAATCAGTCCTATACCTTCATAATACCTAAGCGTCGCGGCTGATAACTCAACCTGCTTTGCAGCCTGCGCAATCTTCATATTCTTACCACCCATCCTTCATACCTTTCATAAGCGTGCCATTATAGAATATCATTTCATAAAAAAATAGACCAAACCCCTTGACTTAAAGTCCGCTTTAACATTTAAAGTAAAACCGAACAGAGGATTCATCACTTTATCTTGGAAAGGAAGATAACCATGTGCAATAATCATCCGACTCGTGTATTAAGCGCTCCGCATGCCAAAGCTAAATTTGAGCGGACGGCGATTGAGAGAAGAGCATTACGGCCGCACGATATCCTGATTGATATTAAGTACAGCGGGATTTGTCACTCAGACATCCACAGTGCATTCGATGAATGGGGCGGCGGAATCTTTCCGATGGTTCCCGGGCACGAAATTGCCGGAGTTGTGGAAGCCGTGGGTGAAGAAGTCACCACATTTGCCGCCGGCGACCGTGTGGGTGTCGGCTGTTTTGTAGACTCCTGCGGGGAATGTGAATACTGCCTGAACGGAGACGAACAATATTGCACAAAAGGCGTTGTTCAGACCTATAATAACCTGGACTACGACGGAAACCCTACGTACGGAGGCTACAGCCAGAAAATAGTTGTCACTGACAGATTCGTTGTCCGTATTCCCGATCAGCTGGATTTGGATGCTGCCAGTCCGCTATTGTGCGCGGGCATTACCACCTATTCTCCGCTGAAACACTGGAATGCCGGTCACGGCAAAAAAGTGGCGATTGTCGGAATGGGCGGGCTCGGACATTTAGCCGTTCAATTCGCGCACGCTTTGGGCGCAGAGGTCACCGTCCTCAGCCGCTCAATGAACAAAAAAGACGAAGCGCTTGAATTTGGAGCCGATCATTACTTTGCGACAAGCGATCCGGATACATTTACTGAGCTGGCCGGACGATTTGATCTTATTTTAAATACAGTATCCGCGAACCTTGACGTAGATGCCTACTTATCCCTGCTTCGCATTGACGGTACATTGGTAAATGTGGGAGCGCCCGCTAAGCCGGACTCATACAGTGTGTTCTCCTTAATCACGGGCCGCCGCAGCATTGCGGGTTCACTCGTCGGCGGTATTCCGCAGACTCAGGAGATGCTTGATTTCGCCGCCGAGCACGGCATTGCTCCTAAAATTGAAGTGATACCGGCCGATCAAGTCGACGAAGCGTACGAACGGGTTCTCCAAAGCGATGTCCGCTACCGTTTCGTTATTGATATTGCAACTTTATAATTCTCATAAAAAACATACCAATATCTATTGGTATGTTTTTTTCAGCGCAGATTATTTTTTATTTCAGCAGCCATCCGGGCACCGCTTTGATATAAACCAATTCACCGATCAGCTCAACAATCGTCTGTGTGACGATAACAGCAGCGGCTAATGAGGCCCAAGCATCCGGCAGAGCCAGCGCTAACGGAAGGACTGCGAGAGAATTCCTTGTGCCCGTGCTGAAGATCAATGCTCTTCCTTCACCTGTATCCAGACGGAACGCATATGCGATAAAACGGGAGACAAACGGCATCATGAGCAGGAATAACAGATAAATCGGAATTACGCGTATAATGACCTCAAAATCACTGTATACCTTGCCGATTTGTGTGGCAACGACCGCCAGCAATACGAGAGCCATAAAAGGAACAGGCAGCCAGGCCGTCCACTCTAACATCTTTTCTCCAGCCGGCTTCTTATCAGCCCACAATTGTGTCATCACTGCCGCCAGCAGCGGCCCCGCTATTAAACATAAGAATGCTTCCACAAACGGTCCCGCATGAACAGCCCCTATCACTTCTTTCCCGATAAACAGCCACAGGTATAACGGAAGCAATACCATCTGAACGGCGAACAAAACCGGCGTGGAAGCCAATATTAATCTCTCATTTCCTTTGCCGAGCTGAGTAAAGACGATGACGTAATCAATACAAGGTGTAAGCAATACCAAACAAACCCCTAATAATATAGGAGGAGATTGAGGAAAAATGGCGGTTAACACCCATACAACGACAGGTACAGCTAAGAAATTACCGATCAGTAAAGCCGCCATAAACTTGAGGTTTGACAAGGCTTCCCTCAGCTTCAAGAATGGGATTTGGGCAAACATGGCATACATGAGAACAGCGATAAACGGTGATATCGTCCATCCCCAGCGAAGTCCTGAATCTTTCCCGGCGATCCCCGCTATTCCTCCGATCACAAGAGTCACACCATATATCCAAATTTGCTGTTTTTCTAATGTCTCTCTGGTTATTTTCATTGGCTGACACCTCTTCCCCGCCCATTATACCTTCTTTTCTGCCGGAATTAAAAAACACCAAGGGTCTGTGACACTTGGTGTTTTCAGGACGTGTTATTGTTGTCAAAACCGCTTACGAAAGCTTATTTGTGTTCTCTGTCCTGCCAACGAATAAGGTGACCGCAACACTGGCTGAACTGACCAAAGTTCCCAGGACGGCAGCAAGAATTGTCAAAAAGCCATTGGGGATCAGAAATCCAATCGGAATGAGCCCCGCAAACGTGAGGACGATAAAACATTGATAGACTCCGGATATGATTCTCACAACCAAGCTGCCAAAAAAGGACATGACGAATGGCGGAATGAACAAACATAAGATGATTCCGAGCGAGATCAATAAAATCATAGGCTCGTCAAAAGAAATGACACGATCGCCGGGAGACTCTTCAGCAGCCGCGAATACAGCAAATATAGACATTATCAGCGTAAGAAAAACAAGAAAAAACCTTTTCAGCAACGTTATGACTCCTTTTTTATAAAAACGGGTATCTTTTTTTCAATCACGATAACCATTTTATGTTATCAAATGAAATAATATGAAGTCAAACCGAGTTCTGCACCTGATTTATCGGTTCTTATTTTTTTGATAATTTCCATATAATTGTCCGCAAGCAGCATCTATATCAATGCCAAATTGACTTCTGACGGTCACGTTAATTCCTGCTGACTTTAATTTTTTATAGAAGTTTACAACTTGTTTCTCATTTACTTCTTCAAATCTCATAGGTGAACTAACAGTCGGGTTATATCTAATGATGTTTACATGGAACAAGTTCCCTCTCTTATATCTGCTTCTTAAAAGATTTACTACTTCATTCGCATGATCAATAGAATCATTAACTCCCGGCAGCATAATATAAGCAATATAAACTTTTCTTGAGGTCACACGTATATGCTCATCTAATGTGTCCATTACCTCTAATAACGGGTAGCGTTCATTAATCGGCATTAACTTGCTTCGCTGTTCATTAAAAGGAGAATGTAATGAAAACGTCAGGTTGACCTGCGGATAATCCTGAGTGATTTTTTTAATGCCCGGAATAATACCTATGGTCGAAATAGATAACCTGCGAGGGCTTAAAGCAAACAACTCCGGATTTGTAAGCACATGTAAAGCATCAAAAACTTGTACATTCGCTAATGCTTCTCCCATTCCCATAAAAGAAATACTGTCAATTGAATGTCCTTTTAAGTGAAAGTACAAAATTTGGTCAGTCATTTCATCTGATGTTAAGCTGCGTTTTAAACCAATATCTCCTGTTGCACAAAATGTACAGCCAAAATGACAGCCGCACTGCGAGGATATACAAAATGACTCCCAGCCAGCTTTATATTTCATATTGACCGTTTCTATTTTTTCGTCTCCTGAAATTTCAAATAAGACTTTTGTTACTTGCTCAGAATGCTGCACTTTTAAAGCAGCAATATTTAAAATTGACTCTCCAAACTCATTCATTAACAATTTTCTCAAGGATTTAGGAAGAACCGTTATTTCATTAAAATGATTTATTCTCCCTTTGAACACAGCATTTTTGATTTGATTCATTCTAAAATCAGGAAACTTATTTTGTTTCAGGAACTCTTGAATTCTTATATACTTGTTTTTTTGTTGCATGTTTTCTCATCCTTCCATAAAACTCTGGTTTGTTTGAGTAAATAGAAGGGAGTGATCATCTAACCTTTTTTTAAAATCAGGCACAAAAAAACACCGACACAATTATCGGTGTTACGCTTAAATAACATCATGCACAAATAAACAAGGACATTATGTCATTGGATTATCGTTTATTTGACATAGAGAAAAAGCACCGATAACTGTTTTTGTATGATGATTTGGCTTAAAAAAGGACAGACTGCTCCCTTTATCCGCCAAGATGTTTCCAATTTTTGCATTTTCACCATACAAAATTCCATAAATCGTTATCATCGCTTTCACCTCTTTCTTGTCAATATTAGCAATAATCACCATATCATAAGGGTTCCCTTATGTAAAGTTAAACAAATGCTTACGCCTCCGCTAATGACAGTATTATATAACTTGCTTATTAAGCCTAATCCAAGTACAGAAAGCGCGCTGATCACATGTTTCACTTATCCGCGACGGAACATTTCTTATATAATGGGTGACCGGCAGCTGCCTGCTTGAATCCCAATCTTCTTATAGTGATTTTTTATATTCATGACAGTATGATGATTTGTCACTTCAGCAATCAGATCGTTTATTCGATCCAGATTAATCGGTTTATTTTCTGATAAGCTGTTGAAGCTTTCTCTGATTTCTTCAGGATAGACATTTCCGGCCATGCTTGACAGGCCGTTACACCCGTTACTCAGCATCTTCGGAAATTCAACGTCTCCTGCCGCAAACAAAATAAAGTGATCAGGGAACTCTGTTTGTTTATGACGCAGAACGTCTCCTCCTTCTTTCAGCCCCCTTATCCCGGGATGCCGGCTTATTAAGTCTTTAAGCGCTTTCTCACTCAGATTAAAACCGGTCCGGCCGGGGTTATTATAAAGCACAGCCTCTTTAGAGGTATGACTGAGAAGTTCGTCAACGTAATAAACGGCTTGCTGCTGTGTCGGTCTTATATCAGGAGGAAAAACAATCCGTACAGAATCAATATTGGTTTTCTCGATGTGTTTCATCAGTTTGACGGCATCACTGGTTCTTACGGCTGAAACCCCGAATATCAGTTCAACATCTTCAAATTTTCGCTGATTAACATACTCAATGATCTGAAGACGCTCATCTATGCTGAGTGAATGCTGTTCACCAATCGTGCCGCATATGAGTAACGAATGGATACCGCTGTTTTTCAAATGTTCGACAATAGGATCAAATCCTGCTGAATATAAACGTTCATCTTCATGAAAAGGCGTAGGGATAGCAATAAAATTTGCATGAGAATGACCTCCAAGTACTATTCTTGAATATCTGCAGAGTATCATATAACACTGTCTGACATTTAAAAAAGTACAGTTTCAGATAACTCAACATGTCAGATGTAAAGGCTGACACACAAAAAAGGCAGGCAAAGAGAGCCTGCTTCATCGCTTCATCCTATAGCGATTCATTCTCTGGATTGCTTGACAAATAAGAGTAATAAGGCAAACTAAATATAAAAATTGTACTAATGAGGTGGGATTTATGATTTTAGATTTAAAAGGTGAACCGCACATGGATCATCTTGTGGGAATGCTGTATTCTGCCGTTAATGAAAATTACAGCCGCTTAATATCCATTGTGTCAGACATGTCACAGCAGGAGATTGATTATAAAGGACCAAATCAAACATACAATAGTACAGCTCAGCTAATAAGACACTTAGCATATGTTGATCTCAACTGGATATTCAGAATAAAGGGTGAACCAATACCAAAGCAGCTTGAAGAGAAGTATGGACCAATGTTAGATCAGAACAATAAGATCCCTTTCATTTCCGGTGTTTCATTAAAACAAATTCTCACTGATTATGAAGAAGTATTCAGCATGTTTAAGTCTGTTTGTTATCAATTAACTGACGATCAGCTGAATCATACAGCAGATTATGAGGCAGAAAAACAAGCAACCATTCAATGGGGAATATGGCATATGGCAGACCATAATAGATATCATCAAGCTCATATTCATCAGCTTCGCAAATGGTATGAAGAGAAACAGAAACTTGGCAGTTAAAGCCGCTTATTAGGAGGAGCAAGGATAAATTCATTACAAATGTCTATTTTCACTGACTGCCAATCAATTAAAATGGTCAGACAAAAAACCACATTTGCTGTTGAAAAGTTGTGGAATAAAGCATCGCATCAACTGCACTATGACAAGCTGAAACGTTAATATTTTGTGTTTCAGCCTTTTCATCATGCTGTCCCAATACCATTTTTTTATAGTCTTTGCAGCAGTAAAGTCCTCTGGAATCCTATACTAATCTTCCGCAGCCGCTGCATCGGCCTTTGTCACATGAACTGTACCAAACGGATGGTTAGGAGGAGCATAAATTGAATACAGTTTTAACGGCGTATTACCCGTATTCACAACATTGTGCCAAGTGCCGGCAGGGACAACAATGGCAAAGTCATCATAGACATTTCTTTGGAAAGTTAAATGTTCCTTGCTCTTACCCATTTTAACGATCCCCCGGCCTTGCTCAATCCGTAAGAATTGATCTACGTGGGGGTGGATTTCCAAACCGATATCTTCTCCAATGCCGATACTCATTAAAGTAATTTGAAAATGTTTTCCCGTCCATAGGGCCGTACGGAACGTATTGTTTTGTTTTGCGGCTTTATTGATATTCACGACAAATGGTTTTGGTCCATAATCTTTCAAGAGAAGGTTTCTATCTTCGTATGAAGGATTATAGTTATTTGGAACAGTCCAATAAACAGATCTTCCATCGCTATACATCGGTACATTCACACAATAATAACATTGATGCGAAAAAGGTATATAATACATTTTTCATCCCCGCAATTTTAAATTTTTGTGATATTATCCTATGCGTTTTGTAATGAGAGTGTGCCGCACTAAGAAATTCCCTTGTTCAGCCTAAAAGACTTAAGTTAGCAGAAACGTTTTGGCCACAAAATCCGTTTGCATAAAAAATACCAACTGAATATGCGCGGACTAAAATAGTTGCACTGATGGATTCATTTAGGCACATGCCCTTATCAAAAACAATCTGGGTGCATATCCTGCTCCTAAAAGTCATTCATAAAGGGAGTTTAGATATGTATTATTATTATCCGTATTATGTATATGATTACAGACAGCAGCCTGATTTAAGTCAGGCAAATCATAAAATGCGAAGCCATTTATCTGCGATTCAACAAATTCCAATACACTCATCCTCCTTTCAACAATCAATGGCTGCGGTAGTGAAACACTTGCAGGCTGTCAGCAGAGCACTCGCTCTGGGATGCGGTATGAGTTCAGAATTCAGATTTCTTCCAGACACTTGGGGATTACGAGAACTTCATACTGTACACGCAAAATATCTTACTCCGTTGAGCTATCACGTTTATTCCGCTTTAGGCGCAGCAGAGCTTCTCGCCTCCGGACAAGGCCGGGCTCCTCATTTTCCTCTTATGGTAGGCTGCATGAACTCGATACTTCGTCTATGGTCAAACTTCCCCGCAGCGATAGCAGACCTGAGAAGAGCAGCCGGTCACCAATACGAGTCATCTGTAGACGAGGCGGAAAATCTCCTAAGACCAATGGTTCCAGCCACACAACAGGCATTATCCATCAGTCAATCTGCAGTGAGTCCGGCTATTTGGCAGGCTTCCTTACGTGCCGCGCAGTTAGCTCGGGAGGTACGTCAGAATGTTGCACAATCAATGAGTCAGGGATCTTCTTATTAATGATTTTTTCGGCTTTACACAGTCACATAACCGGACTTATTCAACACAAAAAAGAGCAGTAAACACGTAAGTTACTGCTCTCCTCTGTCTATCCGCCGTTCATTTGTTTTACAATGTATTCAGCATCATTTCCTACACCTTGAAGCAGCGCTGAACCTCGCCTATGCTGCCAAGGCAAACCAATAAAATACAATCCTTCCACAGCTGAAACACCCCGGTGATGTATAATTCGGCCTTCCTTATCCAAAACACCTTCTATTTTCATCCAACAAAGCGGATTCTTAAAACCAGTTGCCCAAATGATATTGTTTACTTCTAATGAAGATGAATCTTTAAAAATGATTTCATTTTGCTTTCCGGCTATGACTCTTTGTTTTAAGGTGATCTTCTTCTGTCTTATTGCATGTTTTAATTCATACCCAAATATGGGGTCGCCTTTCTTCTGAATGAACTTGCCTAATATTGATGTATGACTTGCATGTAAAACTCCTAATTTATCAAACCACCAAAAGATGCTTCTTTTTCCAATCCATAAAGGGAAATAAGCCGGTTTATTACTGCAAGCCAAATATGTAACTCTTTCTTTGGATAATTCAACAGCTATCTGAGCCCCGCTATTCCCGCCGCCAACTACCAGTACATTCCCAGGCGCCAGTTGTTTTGAATGTTTATATTGTGAAGAATGTAATTGATGAATATGATCGGCTACATCCCTTGATATTGATGGAATGTTAGGGGTATGAAAAGGACCTGCGGCCATCACAAGATTCTTCGTTTGATATTCTTCCCGGTTTGTTTTTATTAAGAAATAGTTGTTTAATTTTTGGACACTTATTACTTCTGTCCGTAATTGGATCGGGATTTCAAATCTTTTAACATATTTTTTCAGATAAGCAGCAATTTCATTTTTTGAAGGGAGTCCATGCTTGTCTCCTTCAAGCGGCATTCCAGGCAAAGAGCTGTACATTCGAGAAGTAAATAAAACCAATGAGTCATACCGGTTTTTCCAGCTTTCTCCTGCTTCATGACTTTTATCCAAAATGATAAACTTTTGTTTCGACTTCTTTAGATAATATCCTACTGAGATTCCTGCCTGACCGGCTCCGATTACTATCGTGTCGTACATATGAATCCCCCCTCCGGTTTTATCTTAATTGTCAGCAGACAAGTGAGTCCCTATTTCCTCCTTTAATGATGATGATGATGGTCACGCGGATTCTCAGTTTGGGCCTGACAAAGAATCGTATTGTCGTGATTATGCGCTGCTGTTTCCATTTGAATGGTTACATGTGTAATGCCTTTGTCTACAAGTTCATGTTCAATTTTGCGTAAAATACTTTCGCTTTCAGAAATGGTCAGCTGATCGTTAACAACAGCGTGGCAGGAAAGAGCATTCAATCCGCTTGTGATAGACCATATGTGCAAATCATGAATGCTTTGAATTCCTTCTGTCTCTTCAATTGTATGAATGATGTCAGTGACATCGATATTTTCCGGAGTTCCTTCCATTAATACGTGAATGGAGTCTTTCGTCACATGGTAACCGCTTCTCAGAACAAGAATAGCCACAATGACACTGGCCGCTGGATCTGCCCAGCTCCACCCGAAGAAGATGATAAGGATCGCAGCCAGTATGGCACCTACAGATCCGAGCATGTCACTTATCACATGTAAGTAAGCCCCTCTTATGTTCAGGTTATTCTTTGTATCTCCGCCGTTCAGCATAATCCAAGCGACCAATATATTTACAGCTAACCCGATGATACTAATCGTCAGCATGCCGGTTGTTGCTACCTCCGGCGGATGAGAGAAACGTTTGATTGCTTCATAAATGATATAAAGGGAAATCAATATTAATGCAACACCGTTTATCACAGCTGCGAGAATCTCAAATCGTTTGTAGCCGAATGTCTTATGATGACTTGCCTTTTTTTCGGCCAATTTAAAAGCAATCAGAGCAACCATTAATGAGATCGAGTCACTCAGCATATGGCCTGCATCTGACAAAAGCGCTAAACTATTGGTTAAAAATCCGCCTATCGCTTCTATTATCATATAACCTGTAATTATGATAAAAGAGATCAATAAAAGCTTCTTATTGGATCCGCCAGCGTGATTGTGACCCATAAAAATCTCCTCCTTATCTCATACACTGCATTTATTATTTCTTTTCTGTTATGAAGCATTCTAACATGGACACAAAAATAACCATATATGATTATGTGCTCATATAAGAATATATAGGTTCTTTACTGAAATGTCAAAATCTTTTCAATGAAAATGTCCAATACTTTATATTGCTCTTAATCAATGATTGCTATGAAGCCGCGGATTACAGTAATTACTTTAGGCGCAGACAATTTAGAAAAATCGCTTCACTTCTATCGAGATGGCTTGGGTCTGCCTACAGAGGGAATAGCCGGTACAGAATTTGAACATGATGCAGTTGCCTTTTTTGACTTACAAACGGGACTGAAACTTGCCCTTTGGGACCGCAAAGACATCGCACATGAATCAAACATTACGTTAACTGCGCCAAGCCCTGCAGAATTTACATGAGGACATAATGTTGGCAGTAAAGCTGAAGCCGATAAAGCCATGGAACAGGCAAAACAGGCAGGAGCAACGATAACTGACCCCGCTCATGATACTTTTTGGGGCGGATACGCCGGTCACTTCCAAGACCCCGATGGACACTTATGGGAAATCGTTTGGAATCCGCATTGAGATATAAGTGAATAACTGCATTTCAGAAATGAAAACAACAATAAAAACACACCTGAATGTTCTGGTGTGCTCCAATAATAATGTTTAGAATGCAAACACAGCATTTTATTTTGTTTCCCAAAACGATCAAACTATTTATACGATGGCGGGATGCTTTGCGGAAAACGGAATACATTTTCGGGATCATATTTCGCCTTTATTCTTTGAAGCCTTGCAAAGTTTGAGCCATAATATGCTTTTCCGAAGTTCTCGATATTTTGATCCGGAACATTTACATAAGAACCTGTTACATATGGTTTCATCAGCTGACGCACTCTTTCAACTGATGCAAGATTCGAAGCTTCTTGTGATTTATTTTTCCAACTAGCCGTCCATTCCGTATAAAACAATGGCCGGCGCCAATAGAAGGCTGTTTCACTGCTTGGAACTCTGCTTATCGCGCCGCCCCAATTGATAAAAAAGAAATTGGTTTCTGTCCCAGTCGCTTTTTCTAAAAATTGTCTCATTACTGCAATAGGTTCTTCCGGCCAAAGATTGAGCGCCCACGCCGAGGAGAATTTAACACTCTGATCAGATCTGCCGGGAATCGGTTCGTCAGGATCTAAGAAATCTATACAATCCGGGTAGTATAGTGTTTTGATTACTGTTTGTGCCGGCGTTCCGGCATTTAATAAAGGTTTTAATAATTGAACCAGCTCTGGTTTTGAACCGAGGAACAATCCTTCTGCATGGCACAAGCCATTTACTTTGCTGTAAATCTCAAGGTAGCATCCTAATCGTTCGTCTGTAAACGGCGCCCATTTTTGCCACACTTTAAATACCGTTTCTAACTGTTCCCACGGCCAAATAATATTAAAGACGGTTGCGGTTTTAGGGGCACGGTGAACTTTGAACGTATATTGGGTGTTATATCCGAAATTGCCTCCCCCGCCGCCTCTGGAAGCCCACAGTAAATCTTCATTGCGGGATTGATTTGCTTGAATAATCCTGCCTTTGGCATCTACCATTTTCAATGCGAGAAGGTTATCGCTTATCAGGCCGATCGATCGGGAAAGCACTCCAAATCCGCCTCCCATCGTGATTCCTCCGATTCCGACGGTTGGACTGTCTCCGAACGGGGCCATAAAACCTTCCCGAGCTAAACCTTTTACAAGCGGGCCGACGTGAATGCCGGTTTGAACAGTTGCTACCGCGTTTTTTTCATCTAAGAAAACTTTATTCATGTCACTCACATCAATAACAATCCCATCACTTACCGTGGAAAGATTTTTATCCAGAGCATGGCGGCCGCTTCTGACACGCATAGGCACATTCTTCTCACGAGCCCATTTAATAGCATTACTTACATCGTATGAATTTTGTGCAAAAACAAAGACAAGCGGACAGACATCAACATAAGGGTTCCAATTCTTAACCGCCTGTGTATAGCCGGGGTCCCCTTTGAAGATGACGCGTCCTGTTAACTGTGCTGATCCCATCTATTTCACTCCCAATAAGCATTTGATTCCGATACCAGTATATGTAGGAATTGGACAAATTCTTAGACAGATGATCTGCAAACTTAAAAATAGATACCTATACGCGAAGATGATATAAAAACAAAAAAAGACAAGAGCGGCAAGCTGCCGAAACTCTTGTCTCTCCTGCTTTTTTGTCATGATAGGCACTTACATTTATTGGCGTGATATCCCGACCTGACTATGGAAGTCCATAGAAAATTATGTTTGCCCTGCCATGCGTGGTTCTGCTGAGACACCGGCTGAGCAACCTTTCTGTTTGATCCCCCGACAAGAATCTTTTTCTTTATCGTTTTTGCACCCCTGTACGGGTAAAATCAATACACATGAATTTTATCTTTTACATGATGAAAAGCTCTTATTTTTTCTTCTTGTGCTTACGTTTGCAATCATGTTTTTTCTCTTTCTTATGACGTTTTTTACATTTCGCTTTTGCTGCTAATTTTGCCGCTTTTACCTTTGCTTCTGCTGCTCGGGCTCTTGCTTCTTCCGCTCTTGCTATTGCCTCTTCCGCTCTGGCTCTCGCTTCTGCTTCTCTTGCTGCTTCCGCTCTTGCTTCGTCGTCCGCCATATCAAAATCATGGCCAAGGTCACAGGCTTCGTTGTATGGCTTTTTCTTCTGAACGTACTGTTGATCTTCACCTTCGTTATAATACATTACGCCACTCCTTCTCGCATTTTTTAATCTCTTCATACTATGTAAATAAAAAACCCCAGCTTGGACTATTATGTTGATGAATCGACACATTTTAGGGCAATTTTCATTTATCGATGCAACAGATTCTGGATGCTTGATGAAACTTAAATGATTTATGATAAGCAGCGTAAAAAGAGAGACTGCGAAAAAGGATGCTGCGCGCTGCAGCATCCTTCTGTACCAACTTTTTGTGTTTTTGACTTTTAGTTTGCTTGCTGTGTTTGTTTTACTGGTTCTTTGCTAAAAAGTCCGACAATGTTCCACAAGATAATTGCGGCAGCTATGATCAAACGAGCCGTACTGACTTCTTGGTTAGTAAACAATTTATAGCCATATATTGATCCCAATGCTGCTATGCAAAAAATATTGAACCATTTACTCCAACGCAATTAGAAAACTCCTTATAAAATGATTACATTTCCAAACAATGTATTATAATATTAACAAAATTTTTCAATATTTAACCTTAAATTTTTCTTAATTGTCGTTCAAGTAAAAATCATTATTACTATTTTGTTTTTTCCTTGAAGAACGAGTACCTTACCTCTTCACCCTCCACAACCATTAATCAAAGTACGGGATTATCAGTATATTGTTCCCTGATTGTTATACAGCGCATTTCCTTTCATAAGCTTTTTAATCCCTTCGGTGTAATAAGGCAATCGTTGACTTGCCTGTTCAATATCAACCCATTCTATTTTCAATATTTCTTGAGCATTTTTAATTCCTTCTTTCCCTCCTGTAACTTTTGCTTCAAATGTAAAAAATATGGCGTAATGATTTCTCTTTATAAATTTCGCTTCATTAACAGCTAGTATATCCCCAATTTCAACTTCCAGCCCTGTTTCTTCATATACCTCACGTACAGCTGCTTCTATTAGATTTTCATTAAGCTCAACTTTTCCGCCTGGAAGTGACCAATGCCCCTCATGATTATCTACCATTACTATCTGATTGAACTCATTTCTAATCAATGCGTATACAACTTTAACTTCTTCCATATGACTCTCCTTTACTAAAAATATTTTTTAACCGCTTATTTATATATTTACTGTAAAGAATATAAAGGGATATAACAGCTGTTTTTTTGTAATACATCAAACTTACAACCATTCAAGCGCATCATTTGTATCGTTTTAGAACCTTTTTTAAAAACGACAGTCTATTGAGCAGAGCAAATAAGAGTAAACTTTAAAAATAAAAGAGAACATAAAAAATACCAAAGGCCGTTACACCCTTGGTATCATTGAGATGCAGCCGGGAGGACTTACGCTTCATGAGTTTTTCAACCACGGGAGCCTCGCACTGCTTTTAAACATAAGATACTATTCCTTACTTCCAAGCGACCATATCACCACCGGAATTAATAATAACGATAATATCCCTCCGCCAAGTGATAATGTCAGGTAATTGGCACCTGCTACGACCATTCCGGACAATGCTCCGCCGGCGGCTCCGGACAACGCAATCAAAACATCCACAGTACCTTGGGTTTTAGCCCGTGTTGACGTTTCAGTTGAATCAACAATCAGTGCCGTTCCGCTTATCAAACCAAAATTCCATCCTAACCCGAGCAAAGACAGAGCAATGACCATAAGAATCATAGAATCTCCCGGTGCAAATGCTGATATGAGCCCTGCCAAAAGCAGCGTCATTCCGGAAGATACAGCCATTACAGTACGGCCTAATTTATCCGCAAGCACACCTGTCACCAAAGAAGGGAGATACATGGCGCCTATATGAAAACCGATAACAAGACCTACCGCTCCTAAGCCATGGCCGTGATGTCTCATATGGACCGGTGTCATTGTCATAATAGCAGTCATTACAATTTGAGTAAGAATCATAACCGCCGCACCCGCAATAATACCTTTTTTGTTCTCTGTGTGTTCGTCGGCGGTCACTTGTCCTCTATCATCAGGTGTTTGGCCGGCAATTTCTATTGTTCTTGCTATGACTAAAGGGTCAGGACGTAGCATGATGAAAAGAGTAACACCTGCCAACATATATGCTGCCGCCGCTAAAATGAATGGACCCGCCAGTGACGGAACACCAATGGAGCGAGCGAAGTTCCCCATTACATTCACTAAATTCGGGCCTGCAACGGCACCGAATGTGGTAAAAACCATAGTCATACTGACAGCAGTCGCCCGCTGTTTATGATTTGCCAAGTCCGTACCCGCATAACGGGCCTGCAGATTTGTCGCTGTTCCCGCACCATAAATAATCAAAGAAGCAAACAGCAGAAACACACTATTTAAAATAGCCGCAATGATGACTCCTATCGCTCCCAGTCCGCCAATCATAAATCCGGCTGAAAGACCTGTCCGGCGGCCGTAACGCTGAGAAAGCCTCCCCACAAATAACGCGGCGCCTGCTGATCCTAAGGTAAATAAAGCAGAGGGCACACCGGCAAACGCATCTGTACCAAGCATTTGCTGTGCAATAAGCGCACCGACAGTCACTCCGGCCGCCAACCCTGCGCCGCCGAAAATTTGTGAAAGACTGACGACAAACAAAGTACGCTTATATAATCTTTTTTGTTTATCAGAAGAACCTATGAATTGCTCCAATAATGCCGATTGAGTATCTGACCCTTTTGCACTGTCTTTGTGAAGCATAATCCGACCTGCCTTTCTATAACCTCCAACAGATTTGGATTATCATAACACGCACAAAAAAACCATACAATATAGTAATTGTATGGCGGACAATATTAGATAAGCTCATCCAGCAGGCGTTTAAGAATCAGCAGTCCCTGCTCAAGCTCCCCAAGCGTTTTCGGTGCACAGACAGACACCCTTACAGCCCTTTCCGGACAACTGTTCCCGACGACAAAACGTTCAGCCGCGTATACTTGCACTCCATGCTGTGCGGCTGATTTTTCAAATGCAGCACCTGTCATATTTCCGGGTAACAGCAACCATCGAAAGATTCCCGTCTCAGCACCTGCACACGTATAGCCGTTTAAATATTGATCGATCATTTTGTTTCTGCGAATAGTCTGTTCACGATGACTGTCAATTAAGATTTCAAATTGATTCGATACGATTGTGCGTGCAGTGAGTTCTGCTAACAGCGGGGAAACGGTTATATTTAAATTGTAAAGCGCCTTTGAAATCGGCTCCTTATATTGACTCGGGACGGCGACATACGCCATCCTTAACCCTGGTGCCAGTGATTTTGATAAACCGGCAATGTGAATGACCTGTTCCGGTGCAAATGATGCGATTGCCGGAAGCGGATTCTTGCCAAGAAGATGGTACGAGGCATCTTCAATAATGAATCGGTTATATTTTTTTGCGATTTTCGCGATCATTTTTCGATTCTCAACAGACATAAAGGACGCTGTCGGATTATGATAATCCGGGATGAGGTAGATGCCTTTAATATTTTCATTTTTACACGCGTACTCAAATGAGACAGGGCTCATTTCATTGTTCTCTGATTTGATCGGCACAATTTGCACACTCAGCATTGAAGCGGCCGTTTTCAAGCCTGGGTATGTATGGTGATCAACTCCAATGCGGTCACCCGGTTTACAAAGACTCGCCAATGCCGCGGCAATCGCATTTTGCCCGCCGTTTGCAAATAAAATGTGATCAACGGACGTTTCAAATCCGCCTCTTCGAATCAGCTTAACAGCCGCATCTTTATGCCAAAGACTTTCACCCGTCCGGCCATAGCCAAACCACTTTTCATAATCTTCCTCTTGCAGCATACTTTTCAGCTGGAGCAGCAGCGGCTCATAAGAAGCCTGATCCGGAAGCGTCGCCCCCATTTCAATCAGATGCTTCGGCTTTGTATCCTCCAGCAGATACGCATTCGATAACGCATCATAAGCAACAAATGTCCCGCTCCCGACAGAGGCACTCAGCAGACCCTTTAACTCGCAGACTTTAAAAGCCTTTGAAATGGTGCTTACATTTAAATCCAAAAAATCAGCCAGTTCTCTCTGAGGAGGCAGTTTGGTTCCGGGTAATAAAACTTCTTGTAATATATCCTGTTCTAATTTCTCTGCAATCGCTTTATAAATGGGTTTTTCCGTTTTATCAATCGCCGGCTTCCAGCTCATCGGATAGTTTTCAAAAGAATTGATCGGCATGATATGCATCCTTTTTCATTCAATTATATGATCACACCGTTTATAAAACAATTTTAACAGACGCAAAAGTTGACATAAAAAAAGCCAAAGGCGGTTAAACCTTTGGCATGATTGATACGCCGGGAAAAATTGAACTTTCATCAGAGATATCAATGATGAGAAGGGCTTTTCTGTACGACACTCTCTATCTTCACTCTTTATCTCGATTTGTATTCCTTGATGTTCCCGTTTCCTTAGTTAGAAGAAAGATCACTAACGACATCTAATAATACATTGACACCTGCAGCCAAGTCATGATCTTTCGTGTATTCTTCAGGATTATGGCTGATCCCCTCTATACTGGGAACGAAAATCATAGCCGTCGGACAGATGCGGGCCATCATTTGTGCATCGTGCCCGGCACCGGATGTCATCCGTTTTGACTCCAGTCCGCGTTTATTGGCAGCCCGCTCAATTAATGCAACAATGTTTTTATCAAATACAACGGGATTGAAACGGACTAATTGTTCAGATGTGATAGATACGTTTTCAGCCTCTTCCAAATCTTTCAGGTAATCGTCCAGTGCTGATTCTTCTTCTTGAAGTCTCTTTTCGTCCGGATCTCGCAAATCAACTGTAAGTGCTGCCAATGATGGAATGACATTGATAGCATTTGGCTCAAAACTGATTGTTCCGACCGTGGCGACAGTTTGGCCGTTAGACATATTGGCACGTTTGCGCAAATACGTTATGATTTGTGCGGCTGCATGCCCGGCATCCTGACGCATATCAGTCGGAGTTGTCCCGGCATGATTTGAAACGCCTTGAACCGTTATACGCTTCCAGGAAATCCCTTGCAAATTCTCAACGGCACCGACCGGAATGCCTGTTTTGTCTAAAATCGGCCCCTGCTCAACATGGAGCTCAATAAAGGCGTGCGGTGTTAAAAAGCCGGGCTTTTCTGTTCCCTCATATCCTATACGTTTAAGTTCTTCACCCAGTTTCGTCCCATCCGTACCGCGGGTCTGAAGCGCCTTTTCTAAAGAAAGTCCTCCGGCGAATACGAGTGATCCCATCATATCTGGAGTATATCGCACACCTTCCTCATTGGTAAAAGCCGCCATGACAATCGGACGCTCCGGTTTGAAGCCGGACTCCTTTAAAGCGTTTATGACTTCAAGTCCCGAAATAACCCCGTAACATCCATCGTAAATACCCGCGTTGATGACCGTGTCGATATGAGAGCCGATCATAATGGGCGCATCATTATTCTGATCAGAACCGTACCATACCCCGAAAATATTTCCGATTTTATCAATCATAACCTCTAAGCCTGCTTTTTTCATCCATGTTACCAATAAGTCCCGTCCCGCCTTATCTTCATCGGAAGCAGCTAACCTTGTGAGTCTGTCATTGCGGTCACGTCCGATTTCACCAAGCTCCTTAAGACGGCTGAGTAAACGTTCAGAATTCATGTAAAGGTTCACATGTTCAGATGCCATTTTGCATTCCTCCCTGCACTGAGTCAATCGCTTCATTGATATAACAATAATGTTATGATATATAAGAATTCATCATCTTAATACCAATATTGGATTTAAAAATATAAGTATATTGAGGTGTTTAACATGCAAACGCAAAACTTTCTGATGGATGACAGTCTGCAAGATTTGACGAAACACCATACAATTGTTATGCCGGTTGCTTGCTATGAAAAAACCATTAAGAACCATTTGCACGGATATATTCCCCTTCATTGGCATGATGAAATTCAATTCGTGCTTATAATAAAAGGAGAAGCGCTGTTCCAAGTAAATGAGGAATGGGTGGTTGTCCATCAAGGCGACGGGCTGTTTATTAACAGCGGCTGCCTGCATATGACAAAGGAGCATGGCAGTTCAGATTGTCTTTATATCTGTTTAAATGTCTCCCCGCATTTCGTTTTATCACAGGAACTCTACACGACCTATGTAAAACCTTTGATTCACGCAACGAATGTCCCTTACTTATATATCCACGCAGACGACCCTTTAGAAAAAAACATTCTGAATGCTGTATTAGAGATCCACAAATGCATCGAGCAAAAATCCCTCTTTTATGAAATAGATATCACGATGAAACTTACGTCTGTTTGGAAACACTTAATCGCCAATTGCTTCCACCTTGAATGTATCGAAACAGAATGGTTGAAGAACCAAAGGATGAAGAATATGCTGAGCTGGATCCATCAGCATTATGCTGAAAAAATCACATTGGAGGATATTGCGAAAGCCGGGCAGCTAAGCCGTTCTGAGTGCTGCCGCTATTTCAAGCGCTTTTTAAAATGTTCTCCGTTACACTACGTTATAGATTACAGAATTCAAAAAAGCTTATATTTATTGCAGCAAAGAGATGCGAGTGTGACAGACATTTCTTATCAAGTTGGTTTTAACAGCACAAGTTATTTCATCAGCAGGTTCAGACATGCCATGAAGATGACGCCGCTGGCTTATAAAAAACAAAAAAACAAAGAAAGACAGCACTGACTGATTCAGTAATTGCTGTTTTTCTTTGTTTCATGTGTTTTAGGATAAGCGAATTTTAACTAATTCCGCAAAATACGCTGCACCGGTTAAAAGAATGTCATCATTAAAATCATATGACGGGCTGTGTAATGGAATATGGCCCTTTTGATCATGCTCATCACCATTGCCAAGAAAAACAAATACACCGGGAACCTTCTCTAAAAAAGCCGAGAAATCTTCTGAAATCATCATCTGATTTATGTTAGAAGTGACATTCTCTTTTCCGGCTGTTTTGGCAGCAGCTTCAACAGTAAACCCGACATATTCTTCCCAATTCGTCGTTGGAGCAAATTCATGTGTATGCTCAAACTGACACTCCGCACCATGCATCTCACAAATCCCGGAACTGATAGTCCTCATTTTTTCTTCGAGAAAACGTCGGGTGTCAGGAGAATAACTTCGCGTATCACCTTTGATTTCCACATAAGTCGGAATCGCATTCCTCACCCCGTCTGTTACGATTTCCGTACAGGATATAACGGCAGGAACGCTTGGATCTAAATTTCTGGACACAATAGTCTGTAAGGCGAGAATAATTTGCGACGCTATGACCAATGGATCAATACTCATATGAGGGCGGGCTGCATGAGCGCCTTTTCCTTTAATCCGGATGACAAAGTTATCTTCACCGGCCATAATTCCCCCGGGGCGGGTTGCAAAAGTACCCGCCGGCAATCCAGGCATATTATGCAATCCGTAAATTTCATCGAGCGGAAATTGTTCAAAAAGTCCATCCTCAATCATGGCCCTCGCACCCTTGCCCGGTTCTTCCGCCGGTTGAAAAATAAAACACACGGTGCCGTTAAAATGTTGTCTTTCACTCAATATTTTAGCTGTCCCAAGAAGGATTGCCATATGTCCGTCATGACCGCAGGCATGCATTTTCCCTTTATTTTTAGACACATACGAATGATCTGCTGCTTCAGTGAAGTGTAATGCGTCCAGTTCCGCTCTGATTCCTATAACCTTTGAACCTTCTCCCGCTTTTAAGGTGGCGACTATACCTGTTCCGCCCAGACCCGAACAAACGCTTACTCCCATTTTTTTTAATTCTTCAGCAATATACACTGAGGTCATGTGTTCTTCAAAAGCTGTTTCAGGTATCATGTGGAGGTCATGTCTCCATTTTATTAATTGATCTTTCATTGTGATATCATTCATAAAGACCACTCCAATATAATCATTAAATAGAAAGCGTTTACACAAATAATTAAAATAAAGCAAAAATAATTGCCGAAACAGTGATGACACCAATAATCGCAACAAAAACATTACTGATTTTATTTCGATACATTTTTAATACTGGCAGCTTACGAATGGCATACATAGGGAGCAGCAATAGAATAACAGCCCCTATCGGTCCGCTGATGCTTTCAATGATGCCTAGAATACTTGGGTTGATATAAGCTATTAGCCAGCAAATGACAAACATAAAAAACAGAATGATAAAATCTGTTTTTTTCTTATTATTTCTTGATGGAAAAACCTCAACAATGATATCCCGCATGGCCTCATAGGCTCCTATATAATGTCCTAAAAAGGATTTCGTAATTGCGACAAATGCGATAATCGGGGAAAGACAAGCAATAAACGCTGAATGAAAATGGTTGGCGAGATAAGTGAGAATTGAGATGTTTTGTTTCTTTGCCATAGCAAGATCTGCCGGCGACAAACTGAATACACAGCTGTATACAAAAAATAAAACAGTAAGTATCATCAATATATAACTGTATTTTTGTATTTGGGCACATTTATCATCAGCAAATTTGTCTCCATAACACTGCCTTTGAGCTACAACGAATGGTGAAATCATTGAATAATGATTAAATGAAAGCACTAGGACAGGGAATGTCATCCATACCGTCATGAACATCCCTTGTCCTGATCCGGATAATGATAAGTGTGTGACATCCAAAATGGCTGTATTCCATTTAGGTAGCAGATAGATCCCCATCAAACATAACGAACCTATAAATGGATAAACTAACAAACTCATAGTCTTCATGACCGCATCCTGACCAAAACGCACGATAAACAGTAATCCTGCTATCAGAAATCCGGCAGTTAAACCCCTTGGCGGCTCTGACATGTTCATTTGATTCACAATAAAGCTTTGAGCTGTATTTGTAATGGCAACTGAATACATTAACAGGATGCTGTAAATCGCAAGAAAATAAATGACAGTGAATACTCTTCTTGCTTTCGCTCCAAAGTATTCTCCTGTCACCGCTAAAATCCCGTCTGTTGCAGAACCTGCTGATAAAACAAATCTGGCCAAAGCTCTGTGAGAAAAGTACGTAATCGGAAAAGCCAGAACAGTGATGATCATCAGAGGCAGAATGCCCCCTATTCCCGCATTAATTGGCAAAAAAAGCACGCCCGCGCCTATTGCTGTGCCAAACAGGCCTAAGACCCAAATTGTATTTTGCCTGCACCATTTAGCCGGATCTTCATAAGAGGCATTATTCGATGAAGAACTCCGGCACCGCACATCCACATCCTGTTCTATAGACATATTTATCCTCCCGAAAAAAGAATGTCATGCTCTGGAATATCACGAATTACCATGAAGCCGGGCAGCTTTTCACTCGTATATATTTATCCGGAATACGCGATGACTTCAATTTCAATCTGTACATCTTTAGGCAACCGGCTTACTTCAATTGTGGATCTCGCAGGACGATGGTCTCCAAGATATTTACCATATTCCTCGTTAACAGCTTGAAAATCACCTAAATTTTTAAGAAAAATAGTCGTTTTCACTATATTTTCAATTTTTAAATCCTCTGATTTCAGAATGGATTCAATATTTTTTAAAACTTGAATCGTTTGTTCCCTAATATCAGCCGGAACTTCATCCGTGTTTGGATTAACAGGAAGCTGTCCTGATAAAAATAAAAAATCTTGTACTTTAATGCCTTGAGAATAAGGTCCGATCGCTTTTGGTGCTTTTTCTGTGAAAACTGCTTTTAACATAATAATCACCTTCTCCTTATTGATATAAGATTCAAAATATTCTTCATAAAAAACTGAATTGCTTTCAGTTAAGAGTAATATATCACATATCTCATATTAGTCAAATGAAAAATTCATACAAAAAAGCCTGACGAGTTGTCAGGCTTTTAATTGGCTGTTTAAAATGATTCGAGTCAGACTGTTTTCCCAATTACTCCTTATGGCATTCAGTCCTTGTTTAAGATCTTTATTCCTCATTGCGTCTAATATTTGATAGTGTTCACTGCAGGATGCATTCATTGCGTGATTTTGACTGAAATACCGAATTTCAATTCTCTGTATTTTCGTTTTTTGTCCTTGCAGTAATTTCTGCAGTTCAGTATTATTTGAGACTTCAATGATCTTTTGATGAAAGGCATTATCCAATTCCAGCGCTTTTACCTTATCATCCATCTCCATGATTGCATTCATTTGCTTATTTAATTTTTCCATCTCGTCTATATGATCTTGCGTAATTCTTGAAAGTGCCTGTTCAAAAGCGAGACACTCGAGAGACCAAACGACCGAGTAAACCTCTTTCGCATTTTCCAGGTCAATAGGTGCTACCACTGTCCACCGATTGGCTTTCGTTATGACAAGACCTTCATTTTCAAGCTGAAGCAACGCCTCCCGGACCGGCGTGCGGCTGATTCCGAGTGTCTCAGATAGATCTTGATTTCTCAGTCTTTCTCCCGGCTCAAGCTTACCTGTTATAATCCACTCTCTCAGAAACTGATAAGCTTCAACTTTCATAAATGTTCGTTTTAATTGGTGCTGTTGGTTCATTGTCACGTTTCCACCTCTTTAAAACATCATTTTACATGTAATATACCACATTTCAGTATATCGTTTGCGAAAAAGAAGAGTTGCTTTACATTCCGATCCATGTATAATGTGATATATCACATATTGGAAGGGTGAAGAAATTTGTTTGCGAATATTGATTGGGTTTCGAATCATTTCAGATCTGATACGTTACCTCAGGAATCTTCCTATTTCTCTGCAGAGGAAACAAAAAAAGCGCTTCATTTTCATTCCGGCATTCCCGGCTATCAAGCAACACCGCTTCACTCGTTAAGAGGTCTCGCACAATATCTCGGCATAAACAGTCTTTATGTCAAAGATGAATCTAAACGGTTTAGCCTTAATGCTTTTAAAAGCTTGGGTGCTTCATATGCGATTGCTTCTTACTATTGTGAAAAACTTAAAATCGACCTTAATTCCATTCATTTTAACGAATTGGTTGAACTTGTAAAAAGCGCTCCTTCTGCTACATTTGCTACAGCTACCGACGGTAATCACGGAAAGGGACTGGCATGGGCGGCTTCTCTTTTTGGACAGAAAGCAAAGGTATATATGCCGAAAGGTTCTTCTCCCGCGAGATTGGAAGCCATTAAACATTTAGGTGCTGATGCGTACATTACAGATTTAAATTATGATGACACTGTTCAAATGGCGGCAGATTTATCTGAGAAACATCATTGGATTTTAGTTCAGGATACGGCTTGGGAAGGATACCAGCAAATTCCTCTCTCTATCATGCAAGGATATACAACAATTATTGCAGAAATATACAAACAAAATGAAGATTTCTTCAATACAATCAGTCATGTTATCCTTCAGGCTGGAGTGGGATCTTTCGCTGCTTCAATGGCAGCTTCCCTATTAAATGTAAAAAGCGGGAATAAGCCCAAAATCTCCATAGTTGAACCCGAAAGCGCAAATTGTCTGTACCGGTCAGCCCAAAGCGCCTCTGGATCACCTGTCCGAGTATACGGTGATCTTTCTACAATGATGGCTGGGCTTGCCTGCGGCGAACCCAACCCATTCGGTTGGAACATTTTGAGAACATGCAGTGATTATTTCTTTTCCTGTAATGACAAGATAAGCGCATTGGGGATGAGAATATTGGGTAATCCTATTGATCCGGATCCGAAGATTATTTCTGGTGAGTCAGGTTCCGTCCCATTAGGTTTGCTGCATGAGTTAAGTAAGAATACTTCAATGGAACAGATAAAGAAGAAATTAGAATTAGATCAGTCATCTAATGTGTTAATGATTAATACAGAAGGTGATACTGATCCGGAAAATTATCGGAAAGCGGTTTGGGGAACAGATCATTAAAACAACGGCAACATGTTTGTTTTAATGATTTATAAAAAGCCTTAACTTTGGGTGAAGTTAAGGCTTCCGTTATTTCCCCTTCCCGTGTGAAACTCAATCATTTAACTAGTCCCAAATTAAAGGCCTGTCAACCTCAGCAGTTCTGAGATAGTCTAAAAGCTGACCGGTATGTACGGACTCATGGTAAGCGATTCTTAATAACATGTCTCCTAGTTCGCGAATATATCCAACATCAGACCTGTCAATCTTTATATTTGTTAAATCTGTTTCGTTTAACGATTTGATGAATGTCAAAAACTCGGCCCGATACGGTTTTGCGAATTCTAATTCTTCGGTTACTGTGGTAAACGTTTTTGATTCATACGGGTTTTTAGATTCCTCTGAAGACTCATTCATTTGTTTTAGTAAAATGTGATGATAAAGAAATTCCGCTTCTAATACATGTCTTATCATTTCCTTACACGACATTGCTTCGGAATCGGGGCGCCAGTCCATTTTTTCCTCAGGTATAGCTGTCCATAACTTGATGCTTCGCCGTCTTACTTCTTCAAAATGTAAAACAATAAGGTCAATCGTATTCAAGTGTTTTCCCCCTTTTATTTTTAAATAATTCTCCTTTTTCCCGGAAAAAACCTCTTCAAATAAAAAACATATTCTTTCCCGACTCGCTGGATTGATAATCAAACCATTTTTAAGATAAGGAGATATTCATTCATCCATACAATAGACTCTGGCTGAACATATACTGAATGATAGTTTTCATCAGAAAGGAGAAATCAGCTTTGGCAAAATATCGGATCATGACCTTTGACGGGGGCGGTACCTTAGGTGCTTTAAGTTTACAACTATTGAACAGACTGGCTGAAGAAAATCCAGCATTAATAAGTCGAACCCATGTATTTGCGGGAAATTCAATCGGTTCATTTACTGCCCTTGCATTAGCAAGCGGAAGATCTCCGGAGGAAACACTTCAGTATTTTGAGGATGAGATCCTGCCCGCATTCAGCGTTTCCCGGCCGGGGGGACCTGTTTTCAATCAACAATTGCCCTATTCCGGTTTTATTAAAGCGGTGCGAAACTTTTTCCCGCCAGGCCTTCGTCTTAAAGATCTTAGAAAACGAATTGTTGTCCCTTCATTCAAATTATACTCCCCAGCACTGGATCGTTGGACGCCCGTATTATTTCACAACTTTCCCGGCTCTCCCTATTTAAATGAGAAAGTGAGCGATGTCATACTGCGGAGCAGCGGTGCTCCCGCGACGCAGCGAGCCTATCAAAACTACGTGGACGGATATGTAGTGGCAACGAACCCCAGTACGGCCAGTATCGCGTTTGCGGTTGGTAAAGCCAACGTGCCACTGGATCAAATTGCGGCGCTATCCATCGGTACAAGTGAAGCCCCGACTCGGTTAAGAAGAGATACGAGGGGATGGGGAATGGTGAGTGCGGATAACATACGTCCCGAAAATCTGAAGAACCTTCCTCCAAATTGGGGAGTCCTTTTGGACAGGTCGCCTAATGAACCTTTACTGCCATTTCTTCAGATGATCTCCGGCGGAAATGGCTACTATGAATCCATGGTCAGCGCGAATCTGCTGGGAGATCGCTTTTTCCGGTTAGATCCGCGGATTCCTAACTTCTCCAAAACAGACCCTTCCGTGGTTCCCGCTGTCATTGAAATTGCGAACAAAACCAACTTACAGCCTGCTAATACTTTTATAGAGAAAAACTGGAACGACAGCCACTAAGTAAGTCAGAAGTTTACGTCATCATACAATGAACAAAAAATACCAAGGGACTCAAAACCCTTGGTATTATTAATGCGGCCGAGAGGGTTTGGACCTTCCTGGGGTATTTATACGCTGGGCATTCGATAAAGTGAAAGCTTAGCTTATTACCACCCGGCATTTCAAGCACTGAAGTTAAGCATTACATCCAACAATCGGGCCATTTAATTGAATAGGACTACTCAAAAGTCGCTTCCCATTACGTAAGGGAAGCGACTTTTGAGATTTGATTTTCAAGTTCCTTTGACAAATTTTGAAAAAACCATTGACTATTCAGTTGAACTGTATTAAGTTTAACTATATAGTCAGACTGAATAGAGGATGAGGATATGAAACATAAATTATTACCGCTGTCTGAAACCATGCATTATATTTTATTAGCTCTGCGGGAGCCGCTTCATGGCTATGCCGCCATGCAGAAGATCGAGAAGATGAGTAACGGAACTGTTATTTTAGCAGCCGGCACATTATACGGCGCGATTGAAAACTTGAATAAGCATGGCTGGATTGAACCTGTTGGAGAGTCGGGCCGGAGAAAAGTTTATATGATAACTGCGGAAGGAAGCGCCATTTTGAAGATGGAACAAAACAGGTTACTGCATATTTTATCCCTGCACGAAGGAAGTGAATCGAATGAAGAAATTTAAGATGTTTTTTGATATTGAAAAAGAGGAGCAATGGCTGAACGAGCAATTACAAAAAGGCTATCGCTGTACAAATATCAGCGGATTAGGAATATACACTTTCGAAAAAACCGACAAAAAATATGTGATGAGACTGGATTATCAAGATTATTTATCAAAGAAAAAATTCGAAGATTACAGAGAGATATATGAAGACTTCGGCTGGAGTTATATAAATGGCCCTTGGGGGCTTGGAACTCGATATTGGCAAAAAGAAGATGATGATCAAAATGAAATCTTCTCGGATCGCCAATCAAAGAGTAATTATTATAAAAGACTAATGAGTTTTTCATCTTGTTTTGGGTTACTGTGCTTGTTTTATTGTAATATGATTTACACGAATTCAGGTTTGTATTTAGCTGAAGGTCTGTGGAGTATGGAAGGCGCAATGTTTTGGAAAGCATTTTTATTTGAAACTCCATTTGCCCTTTTAAGGTCGCTTCCCGCTCTTATGGCCGTTCTCTTTGGCTGCAGTTTCTATAAAGCGTATCGAAAATATTCAATGTTAAAAGAACAATAACGCGGGGAAGTTACATTTAAAGAAGTAATCGAGGATCATGTATCTGACGAAGCCGGGCGCTTTAACGGAAAAAAGCGCCCTGAATTTGCTGATAAATCAGACGGCTCATTTTGTTAATGATACATACTTATTTACAATGGCTTGAGCGAGACAAGCTGATGAATCAACAAAGGTAAGTTCGCTGCTTTTTTGATCCGTGACCATATTTAAATCCGTACATGCAATGATAACCGTATCAACCTTTTCTGCTAATTCACGGTGTAATTCATCATATAATGTACCAGCCTCATTGATTTGACCTTGTTTAATCTTTTCTATTATATGATCGACATAGATTTGCCAACTATCTTGATGTAAAAAATCATAACCTTCTCTGTTTAACGCTTCTTGAAATATTCCAGATTGAACCGTTGGAACGGTGGCTAAAAGAGCTGCTTTTTTTGAACCTTTAGGTATTTTATTTATGGTTTCATCAACCATGTTTAGTAAAGGGACTGAAAGCGCATTTTTTATTTGGTTAAAATAGATATGTGCGGTATTACATGGGATTGCAATAAAATCAACACCCGTTTTTTCAAGCTTTACAGCCCCCTCAATAATTGCCTTTTCCATGTCCGTATGATTGAGAGGTTTATTCATGTAGAAAGGAGTCGGACAGGAATAAATCATCATATGAGGAAAATCCATGTCATGTATTGCTCCATATATTTTTTGGCACTCGTCTACTACCTTATCTACAAATGGCCCAGTAGATTTTGGCCCCATTCCTGCCAGTATTCCAATCATAATTGTCCTCCTCTGTAAAAATGTGTACGAATACGATCACGATGAGTTATTCTTGTGTTACGCATCTGAATTTGCTCTCATTTCTTTTTGGCTGTCTTCTCCTATTTTATCATTTCATTAATCGAAAAAGGGACTTTAAAAAAGATAGCTGGCAAACCAGACGACTTGCTCTTGGGCGCCATGTTTGTTAAAATCACCATCTTCGTTTTAAAACGTACAGGTTTATAGTGTCCCATAACGCTGTCCTAAATAAAACACTGGTCGCAACTAAGTCAAATGTTTTTCACGGTACTATAGTCAAGACTTGCCCAAGTCACCATTATCAAAAAGAATTTCATCAAGCACTTGAAACATTTATTGAACGTGAGCAAGTGTTATAACATGAATAAGAAACCAAGGAGTGATGAATCTTTTAATCTTTCATTTTACCCGCTGACTCATATCAAAGGAGCTCTAACCAAATTTTAATAGCTGTCGCACTTATTAATAACGCTAAAATCCATTGCAGGAATTTTGTATTTACTTTTTGCCCAACAGATGCGCCAATAGGAGAAGCAATTAAACTGGCAATCATAAGAACCAGAGCCGGTGCAAAAAGAACCTGGCCCGTGATTACTTTTCCAACTGTTGCGCCAATAGATGAAAGAAATGTAATCGCAAGAGATGAAGCGACTGTGATTCTAACAGGGATATTTAAAATCGATAACATAATGGGGACCAGGATAAAAGCGCCGCCAGCTCCTAAAATACCTGATACGCCGCCAATGATAAACGCTAGGGACGAAGCCAACCATTTATTAAATATCACTTCTTCGTCTTCGCTATGTTCTTGTCCTTTTTTAGGTATAAACATTAAAACAACTGCTAGTATAGCCAGAATTCCGTATATAAAGTTAATTCCTTTTTCAGATATATAATGAGAAAAGTAACTCCCCAATACACTCCCTAAAAGGATGCTGCTTCCCATGTACATAATTAATGCTTTATTTAAAAAACCACTTTTACGATAAGCCCAAACACCGCCAAGTGTCGCAAAGAAAACTTGAATAGCCCCTATCCCTGACACTTCATGGGCAGTTAATGACATCACTCCCACTAAAGAAGGAATGTATAATAGCATTGGATAATTAATAACTGATCCGCCAATACCCATCATTCCGGAAATAAAGGCACCAATAAACCCTATAATGAAAAGAGTTGTGATAAAGGCAATATCCATTTTGGTTCCTCCTTTCAAAGAAAAAGGGCATCTTTGTATTCGATACCCTTTCACATTTATTAGCCTTTTTTAATCCAGAATTTCAATACATCGCCTTCATCAGTTTGCTCTAAAAGGTCATGCCCGCCTGATTTAGACCAAGCTGCAAGATCATTTTTAGCTCCCTTATCTGTTGCATGCACTTCTAATATTTGACCTGATTCCAGTTCATTCATCGCTTTCTTTGTTCTGACGATTGGCATTGGGCATGCCAGGCCTTTTGCGTCTAATACTTTATCTGATTTCATGTTCATCTCTCCTCTTTTTAATAGAAACTTGTGTTACCGTATTGCACAGCGGTTTGGACCAATCTCCATTTCACGCTGTTTTTCTTCATCTGGGCTGATTTTCCCCATGTTTGTTTCTCGAATCTCTTGGTATGCATTTGGCTGCGGAGGCAAATGATCTGTTACTAGGTGTCTAAATTCTCTTTCATCCGCAATGTTCAAACCATGGTTCTCGCTAAATAATGTACGTAGTTTTTTACCAACACTTCCATCCTCATTTAGCTCGTCAATGATCATAAAGTGTGCCGGTAATACAATTAAATCCTTTGATAACGCGTTGTAACGGCTATAAAGCGTTGTTCTTAAATCTCCCGCCCAATCTTCTGCCATACCGGCTAAGTCTGGTCTTCCGATTGAATCAATAAACAAGATATCACCTGAAAGAAGATACTGATCATCGACAATGAAAGAAGTGGAGCCAATCGTGTGCCCCGGTGAATAAATCGGTTGAATGCCAATCTTTGTGTTTCCAATGACAATATCGTTGCCTTCTTCCAGCGGCTGATAATCAAATACCGCTTCTTCTGCATCCTTCGGTGGTAACCAGTAGGTTGCTTTTGTTTTTTCAGCTATGACTCTGCCGCCTGAAATATGGTCTGCGTGAAGATGTGTATCAAATACGTGAGTAATCTCCGCGCCCTTCTCTTTCGCAAAGTCTATAAAAATATCCGCCATACGTGTCGCATCAATAATCGCTGCTTCACCATTGGAAATGACCATGTATGACAGGCAGCCTTTACCGATTCGAACAAACTGATACATCTCACCGCCACCTTTTAAATCCCCGACTTTTACCGGCTCTAAATGTTCGCTCCATGCTTTCATTCCGCCCTTAAGATAGGATACAGAATGACCTGCTTCAGAAAGCATTTCGGATACCATGACAGATGAACCTTCTTTTGCACAAACGACCAGCACTTCTTTATCAGAAGGAATTTTCTCCAAGATATCTTCTACGCCATCTAAAAGATCGAAATACGGTACATTTAAATGGTCAAAATAATGTCCTTCAATCTTCCAATCGCTAAAATCATTTTCATTACGTACATCCAGAATAAATAAAGATTCTTTGTGAAAGATTTTTTGTGTGACTTCTTTTGCGGTAAGTGCTTGAACGGTCATGTTTACATACCTCCTTTTTCTGTTTTACCAGTCCAATCCCGCATACCGGGGACAACATTAATAACCTTTTTAAAACCTTGTTTTTTCATGGTGTGGGCCGCCATTTCACTTCTTCTTCCCGAATGGCAGATAATATAAATTTCATCATTTTTGTTTAATTCGTTAGAGCGCTTTTTCACTTCGCCAAGAGGGATATGCACCACTCCGGGGATATGGGCTTCTTCATACTCCTCTATCTCTCGTACATCTAAAATGTGAAGAGACTCGTCACTATCCACTTTCTGTTTGAAAGCTTCTAATGAAATCTCAGGAATTGAAGCTGCATTTTCTGCTGAAAGCTCTCCTCCTTTTCGAAGAAAATGACGAAGTATTTCCCCCTCTGCTTCAGTAC
This sequence comes from Bacillus sp. EU55, assembly GCF_038005925.1. Classification (NCBI taxonomy): domain Bacteria; kingdom Bacillati; phylum Bacillota; class Bacilli; order Caryophanales; family Bacillaceae; genus Bacillus; species Bacillus sp. EU55. The sequence continues at coordinate 535,692 of NZ_JBBOUE010000001.1, read as the reverse complement.
CTAGATATTCATGGCCTGTACTATTTGCCCATGCTTCCAGATCTGCTGTAGAACCTTTATCTGTCGCTTGAATTTCTAATATGTCACCAGCTTTTAAATCCTTCATACTCTTCTTCGTTTTTACGATAGGCATTGGACACGCCAAACCTTTAGCGTCTAGTACAATATTTGCTTTCATCATTTTTTCCTCCTTTTCTCATATAGGGGCGGGGGTATATAAATATGCAAAAAGTTACTCTCTGGATGTTAATACCATGTATTCATACCACCTTTTATATTTGTGATATTTTTAAATCCTTGTTTCTTCAATACTTTACTTGCCTTTATACTTCTCATTCCGCTTTGGCAGATCACAAAGACGTCTTTGTCTTTCGAAAGCTGATGAGTTTGACGAGGCAAGATAGACAAAGGAATATTTTTGAACCCTTTAATATGCCTTGTGCGGAACTCATAAGGTGTTCGTACATCTATAAACTGTTTGTCTTTATTTTTCAGCTCTGACTTTAAATCAGCAGTTGTTATTTGTTTAACACCATGCAATGGGAAAAAACGTCGAAATACGATCCAAAGTAAAAATAAAATGAGTAAAGTATTGAACATTACTCCGCTATTCATAGTGTTATAACCCCCTTCACTTATTCAATTTGCAATGGATAACATTAGATAAATAAGTTGACATTGCCTTCTTCAGCATCTGCCAAATAAGCAGCTACACCAGCATAGTCGATATCATCTAATAGTTCTTTTTCCTGTAAACCAAGAAGATCCATTGTCATCGTACAAGCTACGAGCTTTACACCTTGTTCTTGAGCCATCTCAATCAACTGAGGCAACGTAAGTGCATTATGCTTTTTCATCACATTTTTAATCATTTTAGGGCCCATACCTGCAAAGTTCATTTTAGATAAACCCATCTTATCAGCACCGCGAGGCATCATCTTTCCAAACATTGTTTCAAGAAATCCTTTTTTCACTGGAATCAGCTCTTCTTTACGTAAAGCGTTTAATCCCCAAAACGTATGGAAGATCGTCACTTCATGATCGTAGGCAGCTGCACCATTTGCAATAATATAGGCTGCCATTGCTTTGTCATATTCGCCGCTAAATAAAACAATTGTTGTGCGTTTTGTTTGTTTTGTCATGTTTATTCTCCTGACTAACCACCATTACCCCTAGGGGTATATTACAATTAAAAATTTTTTCGGAAGATCTCCTATTATTCAACCCAAAATACTGGCAGGGGTATATTATAATAAATATAAAAATTCGTCAACCTTAAAGATGATAGGTTGATGAATTTTTTTATCGGCTCTTTACCAATAATTCGACCGCTTCTTTTACTAAGTGTTGTGTGTCTTCTCCCTTTTCTAAACTTTCACGAACACAATGTTCAAGGTTTGTGCTCACAATCAAACCCATTGCTCGATCGATCGCATTACGTGAAGCAGCTAATTGGGTCACAACCTCTCTGCAATCTTTTCCTTGTTCCATCATGGTCAATACACCTTTTATCTGTCCTTCTATCCGGCGTAAGCGATTTTTAATCTTTTGATCATATTCCATGCGTTGAACTCCTTCTTTGAAATTTATATATTTGCATGTTATCAACTATCACTTCATACTATGCTTTATCACACTACATTATTAACTAGATAATGTTTGTGAATCAATATTATACCCTTACAGGTATACTGTCAATTTTCAAGACGGCATGAGAATGATTATAAAGAGTTAATATTAGTACCCCCTGTTTTACGTTAAACCCAAAAGATTAATCACAAGAAGTCTCCATATTTACTTAACATGCTCTTAATTGCATAATTGGTATCCTTGAGGAGAAGAAGACATCGAAAAAGTAAAAAAGTAAACAAACCTAGGATTCAATTGCTGTCATTGATGTCAAGTCATGAACTCCTAAAGGAGATTTAATAACTCATTTTCAACGAAAAACTGCTCTCTGTTAATTAGTCGAGATTCCAAGATATACACGGACCAATTGACCTTTCCTTTTTTAGGAATCCCACAGGCTCCCTCTTGTTTTGATGCTGTTTTTCCAAAAAGTTATTGACACCAATAAACGACCATGTTATCATTAAAAATTTGATATCTCACTCCATATATGATAACCTTAAGTTAAGTTCCTATATATGGAGGTGGATGATATGTTTCAAATTGGCGATAACATTGTTTATCCAATGCACGGAGCAGGTACAATTGAAGCCATAGAAGAAAAACAATTCTTAGAGGAAAAACAACAGTATTATGTCATAAGAATGTCAATCAGTAATATGACAGTTATGATTCCAACGCGTAAAATATTGAGTTCAAATATACGGCCGGTTACTGATATACGTGCATTAAAACACATTATACACATTTTTCAGCATGGAGAATCAGATAGGCTACTGCCGTGGAAGCAAAGGTATATAGTAAACACGAACAAAATAAAAACGGGTGAAATACAAGAAGGCGCTGAAGTTGTACGTGATTTAAGACGGATGAAGAAAGAAAAAGCACTTAATTCAAGCGAAAAAAAAATGTTGGATCATGCATATGAATTTTTGATTAGTGAACTGGAATTCATTAAAGGAATCACTGAAAAACAAATAAAAAGTTTTTGCTAAGGTTAATTTTAAATAATGTTTTGCATTCCAAAAAGCACCCGAAAGTTTTCGGAATATTACGATTAGATGTTTAACTTCTTCAACTTACTTTTAAAACATTAACCCCTTTTATTACCCCAACAATCTAATCTGTTTTATTTTTTTCTTCAACGAACATTTGAATTTTTATCAAAAAACTCGATGAAATAGTCACTTAATTTTTGTAATCCTGATTCACACTGGCACGGACAAGGAGCCGTAAGGATGGAAGAGAGGCAGGGCTTTCATTGTTTTAGGTCTAAGTGATTATTTCCAGAAGAAAAAACAACCACTCTCCTCTTTATCTTTAAGAATTTCTTACATCTGCTTCCACAGTGAATAGCAGTTGTTTATCTTCTTTTTATATTAGAGATATGCGAAATGTAACAAAGAATAACATACAGATATATTGAGAACATAAAAACAAATCATTTATATATATTCCACATATCGTCAATCCGGTATGTTATACTGTAAACAATCCTTTGAGGTTTTAAACCTTTTTCTTACCTTGTAGCAACTGTCCCTACTCGAACGTTGAGTAGGGTTTTTTTATTCAGTATGATACAGAGAACATAAAAAAACAGGCTCTATATAAAGAGCCTGTTTGTATAAACGATTGAAGATTAAGCAGTTTTTTGAACGTTAGCAGCTTGAGCTCCACGAGCACCTTGCTCAACGTCAAACGTTACTTTTTGACCTTCGTCTAAAGATTTGAATCCGTCACTTTGGATTGCAGAAAAGTGTACGAATACATCGTCTCCATTTTCACGTTCGATAAATCCAAAACCTTTTTCTGCATTAAACCATTTAACTGTACCTTGTTCCATTTTTGTTGCCTCCTAGTGTGTTACACATTGTATTACTATCCTTGCCCAAAGTATCATCAAGACGAAAAGTCGATATTCATACTATCCTTTACACGAACAAAAATAATTCCCCTTTATCATAGCACGAAACGGAAATAACTGCAAATTAATAATGTGTTCATTCATGTTTTATTTGTTAAACCTGTCGATACGAGTGCAAAATAAGATGCCTATTAATAACTATGGTTTGAAAACACCGTGAAAATGAATCACGAGTGTCTTCAAACCCAGTACTTCATATTGATTGTTAAAGATTTCTTTAAAAAGCTCAGCTGTTTCTTGTTCAAGTACAAGATACTCTTGGCTGTTCACTGGTATAGCTTTGTTTCTGCAGATGTTTCCAAACGATCATTCAAGTATACCCCCTATTTTAACGGTATTAACTTGTCATGTTTGTTCCTCAAACAATCAATGTTTACGGTCTAAATAAACCGATTCACATAGGGGAGCATGGAGAGAGTTTGGCCCGATAAAGAGCCGGGTATAATCTTCATACGCTTTTTGTATCCCGGCTGGCCATTGCTAATAAAGATTTAATCGAGATGGAGAACAGTTTCTGACCTTCAATAATTTTACACAGGATTAGGAAAGATACTTATTATACATGGAACTTATTCAGCTTCTCCAACAACTGTAAAGCGTTCATTTATATGTTTTGGATTTTCAATTTCATCCAATACTGCAATTGCATAGTCTGCATAGCTGATATAACTTTCGCCTTTCGAATTCACAAGAAGATGATCTTTTCCTGACTGATAAAATCCAGTTCTTTTCCCGTCTGGGTCAAATACCGCTGAAGGACTGATAAATGTCCAGTTAATATCAGAAGTTTCCTTTAGTTCTTGCAAGTTACGACCTTGCCCTTTAGCTGTTGGAATAAAAATCTCCGGGAAATCAGGTGTATCCATTACACTGACAGTTTTATTTTCGTCTACATAAAGACTCCCTGCTCCACCTACAATTACAGCTCTTGTGCCCGTTCCTTTTAATGCCCTAATTAATGCCCGGCCAGCATCTACATGTGCCTGTTCTTCTCCTAATGGAGCACCGAAGGCATTAACTGCTACATCTAACTTTTTTAGATCATCCGATGTAAGATCAATTATATTTTTTTCAATGATTGAAATCTTTTCCCCTTTAAGTTTTGCAGCATCTCTTACAATTGCAGTTACTTCATGTCCCCTGCTTACCGCTTCTTTCAAGATAAGACTTCCAGCTTTTCCGGTTGCACCAATGATTCCAATTTTCAATTTAAAGTCCTCCTAATCATTCAAAATTTTAAATGTAACCATATCGATTACATGTAATAATTTTAGTTACACCTTATTTATTTGTCAATACTTTTATCATCTTGTTAATTGAGCATATTAGAGTAAAAGAACTTGTAATACATTCAGTTACAAGTGTACTATAAAGAGTGTAACGTAATTAGGATGGTGAAGAAATCATGTCTATTAGCAGCCGTTTTGCTGTAGGAATTCATATATTGGCTCTTATTGAAATAAATGAAGACGGAATTAGCACTTCTGAATTTTTAGCTGGAAGTGTAAATACAAATCCCGCCTTCATAAGAAAAATTATGGGGATGCTGAAAAAAGCAGGTTTAGTAAAAGTTCGGCCAGGTATTGCAGGAGCTGAATTAGCGAGGGATTTAACTGAAATCACCTTACTTGATGTTTATAGAGCAGTTCATGTTGTTCAAGATAAAGAATTGTTTAGTATACATGAAAATCCCAATCCTCAATGTCCTGTAGGCCGGAACATTCAAAGTACAATTGGTCCAATATTTGAAATCGCCCAATCTGCCTTGGAAAAAGCTCTTGGGCATATCACAATTGATGATGTGGTAAAGGATATTATTGAAAAAGAAAAATTGACCAATAATTGTTAAATGATTTCACAGAAAATCTTTTATCAGATTGAGGATAAGAAAAATGGCTTTTTCATGAACAAAAAAAGAGCAGACATAAAGTCTGCTCCTTTTGATGAAAGATTCAGATTACGGTAAGGGATATAAATATGCTCATGATACAGAGGAAAAATTAACGACAATGCAGACGATGCCAGATTCTTTAATAGGGCGTGAGTGTTACTATCCAACAACTCAAGGTTCAGAAGCTAAGTTCAAACAAAGACTTGAGGAAATCTCGGATTGGTATAAAAGAAACCGCAAATCTTAGTTTGAACGAATATGTTCTGTATATAAAAATAATGAGGTATGGAGTGAATTGATAATGAATTATGATGAAATAAAAGATTACTGCCTAACCTTTCCAAACTCTTATGAAGACCATCCTTTTGGGGATGGTTGGACTGCAATTCGTCACAAAGGGAATAAGAAAATATTTGCACTTATCTTCACTCGCGACGAACACTTATATGTCAATCTTAAATGCGAGCCTGAAAGGGCTGATTTTCTACGTGGTCTTTTTGAAGAGATCAAGCCCGGATACCATATGAACAAGGAGCATTGGAATACTCTTACCTTAGATGAGGGACTCCCAGAGCACCAAATCCATGACATGGTAAAGTACAGCTTTGAACTGACAAAACCAAAAAGTAAAAAGGAAACATAACATCGAGGGATAGAACGCTTATTATAGATATTCATCCGGTGCAATGATACAGAGGAATATGCAAAAAACCTCAAGGCAGCAATGTTTAAATTCGTATTTACGAGATGATTTTTTCGTTATTGTTAGTCCTTTGTTTCTTGACATAGGTTGAACAAATAAAAAAGAGCAGACTCAAAGTCCACTCAATTCATTAAGATGATTGCTTATTTCATCCAGACACCTATAAAAAATGAAAGGTGACGATGATATGCCACAAAAGTCATTTAGCGTTTAATTAATACTGATAACTCACCTTCAAACACTTTTTCTTCTTTCTGATTATAGGTAGATAACAATACAGTAAGTATCCCCGTCTGGCTTTTATTTGGTTTTTTATCAATAACCTTAACAATAGTGTGCAGTTTATCATTAGGGTAAACGGGTGCTAGGAATTTTATATTATTCATTCCTGTCCCAGCAATAATATCGTCTTCATGACACCCTTCTTCAATCCAAAGCTTAAAAGTAATAGATAACGTTTGTATTCCAGAAGCAATAATTCCATTAAATCTGCCCATTTTTGCTTTTTCTTCATTTAAATGCATGTATTGTGGGTCATACACTTCTGCAAAATTCATTATATTCTCTTTTGTTAATTCAAAAGATTTAGTTTGAAAAACCTGCCCGATGGTGAATTCATCCAACTTCATAAATAAATCTCCTTGAATCTAAACTTTATTATTAAATCTACGTAGCATTTTAACATACTGGCTCTCACACAACAACTTAACGGTGAAACAATTGTTCCCCTATCAGGAATGAACAAGCACATTGTTTTTGTTTACTTGCTTTTAACCTCTTTATAATCAGGTGTTTTCTTATAAAGACCAAGGCGGTCGCCATCACCATCACCCGGCATATGTGTCATTTCCTCATAAGAATCTCCAAGCTTCTCATAATAAGAATAAGCAGTAAGCTTGCGAGAACTTTCTTCTGGCTGATAAAACGCAAGTTGAATAAACTTCCCGTCATCATATACACGAATTATGGCGTTATCTCTTTTGTGCTCATCTGAATCTGCTCGCATTTCTTTTCTGACTTTCTTCTCCTGCTTCATCACTTCATTAATTGCATTATCATATTTACTACCGCCGCACGCAGTCAGCAGAAGGATGAAGGTGACTGACAAATCATACGGCCTACTATACAGTAACAGATGAATTTTCCGCAAAAAAAATACCAAGGGCGTCTACAACCCTTGGTAACATTGATGCAGCCGAGAGGACTTGAACCTCCAAGGGTTATTCACCCGCAGGGCCCTCCATCTATATTCATAAAACTATTGCTCAGTTGTCAGCATGTTAAGTAAATTACGAATTTCCTTGTTATAACTTTTAATTTCTTCTTCATTACAACCGGTTTTATCAAATACTGCGTTAGGTATCATTCACGATTTCGTGATGCTCAACGCCTTAGCTAAAACTGAAGCTGCGCGCGGAGCAATTGATCTTGCCGCAACCTGGCTGCGTAAAGGGTTTTAATGAATCTATTGTTTCGTCACATAGAGACTGCTGCAAATAAATAAAAAACAAACAGATCCACTCAAATAATTGAGTGGATCGTATTATTGATTCAATCACTTATCGCAAATATATTCACGTTGGAATAATGGAACTTTTGATGAGCTTTTAAATCGGGCTGGTTATTATTTTGTTGTTGAGATGTCCCTAATTGAAAAGCTAACTCCACAACAAACTCTATTTTTTCACCAGTCCACCCTCTTCATATCCAAAAAACCTTTGTTGATAAAAACAATAGGATTATTAGTTAGCGTACAAGTTCTCGTTTTCTGCTTTGGACCCCATATAGAAAATAAAAAGCCAGCTCTCCTTCGGGAGAAGAACTGGCATAACAAAGCTTCTTGTTTCTTATTTTGCTGTATTGCTCAGACCTTTTAATTTCTCTTCGTTCTTGCGTCAATGTTTTATTATTAGGACACAACCAATAAAATAATGACGATCGAGAATAGCAACGCTGCTTTTGCAAAGCAGTAAGCCCTCCAGAATATAAAAGAGCTGCAGTCATTGCTGCTCGGATAATCCCAGCTTATTCTGAGTCTGTATTTCGAGTAGCCGGTCAATTAAATGGATGTTTTTTTCATTCCTTTTCTGTTTGTTCCATTTTCCACCATAGTGAATCTTTTGGATTTTCAACAGCCTCTTGAAACTCAGCTTTAGAAGCAACTGTTGGGTAAGAACCTTTTAAAGATTTACCTGAAGTATCTTTAAATAAGGTTAACACAACTATTAAGCCAATTAAACTAACTGCCAATAAATAGAAACCCGGCGCCAAATTGTTTCTTGTCACATGGGTTAACCAAGAAGCAACTAAAGGTGTTGTTCCGCCAAAAATAGAAACTGATAAGTTGAATGTCCAGGATAATGTTCGATATCTAATGTCAGTATGGAACAACGTAGGTAAAGATCCTGGCATAGTACCTTCGTATACAGATAATACAATACCTAACATTAAAAGTCCTATAAATAAGAATATTAGACTCCCCATATTAAGAAATTGAAAAGAGATAATCGAAAATACAATTCCTAATACTAATCCAATTGTTATAACTTTTTTATTTCCTAATTTATCTCCCAATTTACCAAAAGTTAAAGCGAACGGTACCATAATAATCAATACAATTGCTGTAACCGGTGTACTTATATTATCACTTATACCAAGGTTCTCATCTAAATAAGAAGGCATATAACCTAACAATAGGTAATTGGTTATATTGAAAAATGCCACAAATACGATACATAAAAAGATATCTTTTTTATATGTTTTAATGACTTCTAATAAACCTGGTTGTTGTTCTTGGTTTTCAGAGATGTCATTTTCAAAGATTGGTGATTCATCTAAATGACTTCTCAAATATAAACCAAATAATCCTATTGGAATACTCAAGAAGAAAGGAATTCTCCATCCCCAACTATTCATTTGAACATCAGATAAAGTCCAGAAAAGTACTGTAACTAAAACAGACGCTACTATATAACCAGATAATGTGCCGATTTCTAAACCGCTGCCTAACCTTATACGTTTATTATCTGGAGAAGATTCTGCGATATATACCATTGCACCAGCGTACTCTCCACCTACAGAAAAACCTTGCAGAATACGAGCTAAGAGTAATAATATAGGGGCCCATACACCAATCTGGTCATAGGTAGGAAGCACACCAATTATTAAAGTAGATAAAGCCATCATTAAAATAGTAATTGTTAATACTATTTTCCGACCAAATTTATCACCCACTTTACCAAAAATAATTCCGCCTACCGGTCTAAGTAAGAAGGCAATTGCAAATGTAGCAAAAGTAAATATTAACTTTAATTCATCGTTTTGAACCGGACTGAAAAAGTTTTTACTAATAATAACTGCCAAATAAGAATATAAAGCAAAATCAAACCATTCCATCGCGTTTCCTATCCCTGTAGCAAACACGCTTTTCTTCGCTTTTTGAATGTCTACAACGTTAATTTTTTTCTTGTTAAACTTCATTTAATAATATCGACTCCTTAATTATCAAATCCACATTATACAAGCGTATAAACGGTCCAAGCATGCAGTCCCAGAATGTATAGCGTAATGCTTCTCTAAAGTCTGGGGGTTTCTGTTTCACCTGATGGAGAGCTAACGGCATAGTGGATGATTGGTTCAACTGTACCTTAAAAGACTAGACGAATATCCATATCAGCGCCAAATAACATTGTAAACCAGGAAAGAAGGATGAAATTCAGTTTTTTCGCTGGTTTCCTTAACTTATTTTTGCCGATTGGACTAAAAATAATACAAAAAGCAACAAAAAGAGAAACATCCAACAGATAATACCAGCCAAAGCGGTTAGTGATATATCCGTGGGCTGTGGTTGGTATTTTCTGCAGACTATTTGGAGAAATGATTCCCCTTCATACAGCTCTATTGTGAATATTATCACAATCGAAAAAAAACTTTTATTTCTTCAAAGGATCCTAAACCTATATTTTAGTTCTTCCATTACGTCTTTATTTACTGATTCTATCTTTATTACCCCGCAATCAGGTGAAACAAAACACTATAAACGTAGCATACCTTTTTAAAATCTGACAAGCCCAACAGGGTGATAGAAACCCGGCTAAAGCCAAGCTAGTCAATGGATAGAAGAAATTTTTTTTGTTTTTCCCAAGGAATAACAGTCTGCGTTTAATCTAGCCCAATTAGAAAGAAAAAGAGCAGGAGTAATCCTGCTCTTTCATTCAAAACTTTAATTTGTATGAAGAATGTCGTATACCTTTTCGACTTTCTTTACCTATTAATCAGTATACAGACTACAACAGAAATAAGTAGCACCGGGTATGAAATAATGGATGCATATAATCAGGCCAATCACCGACAATTGAATTTATTGCATGACACCTAACAAAATTATTTTTTAAATCCAGCTGTAAATAAAGAAACATTTCTTAGGTAATGGTTTTATTTTTGGTAAATCGACATGTATTTGTTTCCCCTTCCCTGTAATCCAAATGTTTCGATATGAACATTTAATCCTTTCATACATTTATCACAATTTTAACAAACTTTTAACTGAACTGGGTAAGTTGAACAAGGATTAAACATTGAATTTTGACAATCACAAACTGTCATATGTGTCCGTCATATCAAAAGAATCTCTTTAAGGTGTTGTTTAGTGCTTTCGTTACGGCGACTATCGACAAATAAGAACCAAGCAAAGTATTGTCCAGATAGTTTGAGTATTTTGATCACTTTGCAAATAAGTTATTGAAAATACACTACCTAAAATCACTGCAGCCAATAGACACCGGCTGATTTTCATCAATAATCTCCCCTTTTTTAATTTTCGTAGAGAGCATTAAGCTTCCTCGTTCATGAAAATAATCAGCGACTTCAATCGAAAAATTTTCAACATCAGAAACATTTTCCTCGAAATCTTGGTTTTCTTCCATGCTTAGCAATACTTTCTCTGCTTTTGCAAATTGGAGTTTGAGGCATTAGTAACTACCTATAATGATGAAAATATTTGTGCGATGTCTACTGCAGATGACTTACTTTAGGTAAGTGGGCAGTTTGTGGATAGTAGATCATTTAAAAATAAGCACAAAAAAATACCAAAGGTGGTTAAACCTTTGGTATTTTTGAGATGCGGCCGAGAGGACTTGAACCTTCACGGGTCATTCACCCGCTGGTCCCTCAATAAAGTGATAGCTTATCACTAGTTACAAAACCCCGTCATTTCAAGCATTTGAAGCTATTCATTACATTCATTTACACCGTTTTATATTAATTTTGGGCACAAAATGGACACTCACTCACTTTCAAATTCAAAAGATAAAGGACTTGAAAATAAAACAATAAACAACACAATGATTATTTTATACGACCGATTATCTGACTGGAATGCGCTTAGGAGAAATTTTAGTGCTTCACGAGTAATTTCGGATTTTTAAACCATAGCGTATTAAATCACACCATGGAGGAGTACACTGGGTAACATGGTCAAATAAAAAAGCTCTAACTAGTCCACAAAGGGTCTAGTTAGAGCTTTTTAGCGTATATTTTGTCCAAATCATTAAGCACCTACTCTGTCATCAGCAACGTGAAAAGGAGCTTTGATAACAGGGACATCATTTGTTAAAACCACTCCTGCAATGCTACCCAATAAAATGACTGTAAACAAAGTCCGGCTGATTTTCATTAATAATCTCCCCTTTTTTTATTTTTCGTCTTGCTTCAATACTCAGTCGATAATACTCATTGGAACGTGATAAATCCCCTTCTTCATAAAAATAATCCGCTACTCTGATAGCAAAATTTTCAATGTCTCCGAACATTCTTTTTTCATTCAGATACGAAAAGGCCTCTTCAATTAAAGAATATTCATCATCACTAAAATAAAGTCCTTCTATAATCTTAAACTTTGCTTCATATTCTGAATCTCCGTATTTCTTTGCGACAGATTGCCCCTTTTTTAAATAAAGTAAGGCTTCAGCCAGAGCTTTCTGTTTCGTTTTAACATTTACAATATTGAACAATGTTTTTGTCAAAAAGACGTGTTCAGTCTTTTCAAAAAATTCTAATGACGTTTGTAAATACTCAGCTGCTTTATCATATTCACCTATATAATCATAACAAATACCAATATTCATTCGAGACATACCAATCAAGTAATCCGCTCCAACTGATTCAGCTATACGCAATGTGTCTCTAAACACATCTAGTGCTCTTTCATAATCCAAAGAGTCAATTAAATTACCAGCAATTATATTTTGACATCTTATGGTTTGAACTGCATACGCATCGTACTGTTTGAAAATTTTAAGCGCCCGATTGGCATAATTTAAAGAAAAATAAGTTTGTTTCATATAGTAATACACATGGGCGACTTTGAAGAAGAACTCCGCCCTTTCAATTTCATCTTCCACCTCAAACAACTTTTTCTCCGCGATTCGATAAGCACTTATTGCTGTAGTCAGTTCTTTCCTTCTAAATTCATACATTCCCATAAAGAAATAAAAATAATACTCCAACATACCGGTTAATTGACCTTGGGATTCAATTTCCCTTAGCGTCTCATATGCATTTTCCAAGCTATCCATATTCTTTGACTTCATATAGCTCAACATGATTTCATGTCTGAATTCTAGCAGCTGATAATATAATAGAGCATCTTGATTTTCTTCCATATTAGCTAGTTCAGCTTCAACTTCAGCTTTAATTCGTTCTGCTTCCTCAACCAAATCACTCTTTATCGCCATGTACCAAGCATTTAGTTTTTTTGTCACCAAATCATATGGAATTTTGCTTCTCTTTAAAAAACCCTGCTGCAAGAAAGCTCCCCCATCTCCACTAAATTGTTGGAATATTTACATTAATTGTATTATGTCAGATTCAACATTTTTTGACAAAGTTAAAATGCAAAAAGGTACTTTATATCTAAAATTACGACTTAAGTTATACTTGGTTTCAAAACTAAAGCACATTCCTGCACATACAAAAAGTGAGTAGATACTATGTCTACTCATTCTTTATTCGTTGATCGCTACAGACAAAAGATATTTTTTATATTGATACCTTCACCAATCCAAATTATGCACAAAAAAAATTTAAAATTTTACGTATTTAACATATCAAAATTGGGATACTGTCCTTAAGATGCTTATTAACAGAAAAGGAGCAATTAAAATGAAATATCCTCTTAGATTTATGATTGGAATATCACTTTCCCTTGTTTTCCTTTTAAATCCTTGGTCAAATCTTAAAGTTACTGCAACTTCAGACTTGGGGGTGGGGAATTCTTCAAGAAAAGATTTATCTTATTTAAAAGAACATGCAAATTTTCACGTTTTAGTACCTAAAGACACTTCTTCAAATTGGAAATTAACCATAAAAAATTATCCAAATCATGACAAAAAAATAAGTATGACAAGACTTAATTATGAAGACCATGCTTACAGAAACTATGTAATGGTCGGAATTGCACAAAGCAAATTTAAAAATCAACCGTTACGTTATTCAGATGGAAAAAACGTTAAAAACGTTACTATTAATGGACAGAAAGGTATATTTGAAAGATGGGCTGACGGAACAAAAGGCGGCATTTTAAGATGGGTACAAAACGGAACCTATGTAGAAATGGATAGCTCTAACTTAAAGGATACGGAAATGGTCCAGTTAGCACAATCAATGAAATAAAGTGGCTGGGACAAAACTAGCTTCAAATAATGAGAAAGGTGAATTTGGGGGTACTCAAATTCATCTTTCTTTATTTTTATGTATAAATTCTTCTATTACCTTAGAAGTTGGCAGTGAATTTTCTTAAATTCACTGCCATTAATGCGAGACCCATTTCGTTTGCTACCTTCGATTTTCCTCGTACAGAAAATCGAGTGAAACGCAAATTAGCCTTCAAGAATCCAAAAACTGGTTCCACATCGGTTTTACGTTTTCGATAGATGGCACTCGTTTTCTCTTCTGAAAGCTTCGCTCTCACATATTCTTTTTGCTGTTCCCATTTTTTGTTCACCATTAGTTTTCGATTGTTTCCTTCTTTTGCCTTGGTACATGATGAACGGAATGGGCATCCTGAACAGTCTTCGCACTCGTAGACTTTGAAACTCCTTTGGAAACCTGTAGCGTCCGTTCGGACAGAATGATATTGAAATTCTAAACGTTTCTGATTAGGGCACGTATATGTATCGGTTTCTTGATCATATACCCAGTTATCAGGATTAAATGTATTTTGTTTGTACTTTTTCTTTTGTTCCTTCAAAAACATGTTATATGTTATCAGTGCTTCTCGGTTTCTGTTTGAGAGAATATCACTAAAGTTTTGTTCACTACCATAACCTGCATCTGCAACTATATGTTTCGGTAACTCGAAATAATGTTGCTCGATCTCATCTAAAAATGGAATTAACGTACGTGTATCTGTTGGGTTTGGAAATAGACTATAAGCAAGCGCATATTGACCTTCCGTTGCGATTTGTACATTGTAACCAGCTTTCAATTGCCCGTTTTTCATATAATCATCTTTCATTCGCATAAATGTCGCATCTAGATCTGTTTTAGAATAGCTATTACGTGGTCCAAAGATTTTAAGATCCTGTTGGTACTTCCGTTTTCTTAGGATAAAATCAATCAACTGTTTACGCACTTGTTTCGGGTATTTTCGTTCCCTTCGTAAGGCTTTTCGTTCCGTAACGTCTGAAGATGCTTCTATTTGTTTATCATATTCGGTCACTACTTCGTCTACTTTTTGAACCATTTGAGTGAGCTCTCCAAATGATAGCTGTTCATCACTTTCCCGTTCCATTTGGGGTATGATTTCGTTCTCAAGCAACTCATTGTACAACTGGTTTGACTTATCAATTAAACGCTGATGAAATTTCTCAATCGCTTTCTTCCAGACAAACGTAAATTTATTCGCATTCGCTTCAATCTTTGTACCATCGATAAATATCGCTTCTTGATCGATCAGTTTTTCTTCAATCAATTGGCAGCGAAATTGGATGAAACATTGACGGATTAAATCTTTCACTACTGGTTGAACACGAAATCGGTTAATTGTACGGTAGCTTGGTTCATACCCTTGAGCTAACCACATCATACGGATACTGTCTTTTAATAGGGCCTCTATTTTACGCCCTGAAAAGACAGATTGAGTGTAGGCACATAGAATAATTTTAAGCATCATGCGTGGATGATAGGCAGGACAACCTTCATTTCGAAGAAATGGTTCAAACGCTTCTTGAGGGATACTTTCCACTAAATGATGGACATGGTAGGCAATATCATTATTTTGTAACTTTACTTCTAAATCTAAAGGCAAAACGATTTGATTCATGGTATAATCTTTAAACATAAGGACACTTCTTTCTGATTAGATTTTGTATGGTAACTTAATTTTATCAGAAGTTGTCCTTATTTTTTATTGTAAAATAATCAAAAACGGTGAAAGTTTACTCGTCGTAAAATTTCACCGTTTTTTTCGTCTTAGAGGTGGGTTTTGTCCCAGCCCCTATGTTTGCACTTGACCATCCACCGTGACATAATACCAACCTTGCATATCATTATTGTTATTTGACATCCAGGAAACGTGATAACTTCCGCCAGGGTGTTTCACATAATATGTTAATGTGTTAGTCCCATCTCCTTGTACTCGCCAAGTTTTTCTTTCGCCACCGTTAAAATATGAGATACTCCAAGTAATATCAGCTTTCTCTCCGCTATGGATACCCCATTGTTTTAGATTCACCACTATTTTATTCACTTTAGAACCTAGATGTACAGAAACACTATCATAATCATTTTTCACATAAGACATTACTTTATACGGTCCATGTTTTTTCACAGCGGCTTCAGCATTGTTACTTTTGAAAGTAAAGAGACCAAAACATGTAATAAAAACCACCATCATAATTAAAATTTTCTTTTTCATTTTAAACTCTCCTTTTTATTAATGTGTTTTTTCATTTCTCCTTATATCTAAATAATTCCTTCTACAAAAAACATTTTTTGGAACTTTTATTGAAAAACGGTGATTTTTTCATCAAAAAAAAGAGCAGGTACAAGGCCTACTCCGTTTTTTTACCTTTATCCTCTTCATAATCTGGCGTTTTTTTATACAAGCCTAGACGATCTTGATCTCCGTCGACAGGCATATGGGTCAGCTCTTCATATGAATCACCAAGCTTCTCATAATACGAAAATGCGGTGAGCTTTTTATAATTATCCTCGGGCTTATAAAATGCCAATTGAATATACTTTCCGTTATTATATACACGAACTATAGAATTCTCCCTCTTATACTCATCCGAATCTATATTTGTTTCTTTCCTGGTTTTCTTCTCCTGCTTTATTACATCATTAATCGCATCATCATATTTATTTCCACCACATGCAGTTAACAGTAGAATGGCGGATATACTAAGGAAAATAAAAAGGTTCTTCAAAGTATGCACCTCCTCTTTTTTCAATATTCATTATACTCAAAATATAGATGTTTTTCCACTTTTCACCCATTTCCTTTTACCTGTACATCATCTACCAGCCACTTGTTCTTTTCCTTCTTCATCTTTGTTTGGACAATCAACACTTGCTGACTGGTTACTGAATTCGCAGTAGTTGATACCTCTACAATGTTCAAAAACAATTCAGTCGAATCATCAATCGGCTTTGAATAGCTTTCCAATGAACGTAATTTGCTTTGTACACTGATAGAATGCTTTTTGTCAGATCGGGAAGGGAAGGCATAATCAAAACCTTTTTCCGTTGTGTATTTTTTTACCGCATCGTATCGCTTATCAATATCACTGTAATTCAGAAACGCTTCAAAAAATGCCTTGTTCTTTTTTGCGCTGCCCCCATTCTGAATCTGACTCAATTCCTTGTTTTTCTCTATTAACGCATCATTTTTCTTATTGAGTTGGTCAATTTTAGAATACTGTGCCCCATGAAACCAATACGCTGTTACCAAGCCTACAAAGAAACAAACACAAATCCATGAAATATGTGTTTTCATGCTTCCACTCCTTAAAATTTTATTCTCCCAAATGAAACCAGATGACTGCGCCAGTAGCCGGATTTTAGATCAGAATACTGAATACCGCTGTCATTCGAATTGAACATTCGACCTTCACCAACATAAATGCCGACATGAGTAATTGCCTTTCCTTCATATGTGCCGCCAAAGAACACGAGGTCACCCGGTACAGCCTGCTTTTCACTGATCTTTTTCGTTGCTCCGTGCTGTTCCTGTGCTGTTCGTGGGAGAGTGATGCCAGCTTTTGCATATGACCATTGAACAAGTCCCGAACAGTCGAATCCGCTTTTTGGGTTTGAACCGCCCCATACATATGGCTGTCCTTCATATTTCAGAGCTTCTTTCATAATGTTTTCATAGCCATCTATTGCGCCATCAACTGGCTTCACATCCTTATTAGAGCCTTTGAGATAGCGCATCACATGATCTACATAACTCGGATCACCGTAGCTTTTCCAGCCCATCTTAATGGCTTGAAGACGACTGAACTCTAAAGCCAGTTTTTTTGTGTATTTGCCCCCGTGCTTCTTTACATATCCGATAAAACCAGAGCCAAAGTTATACGATTGTAAAGCCAGCCGGACATCTCCGCCAGCTTCTTTAAACACTTTTTTAAAATGTTTGATACCGACTTCAATAGAATATTCCGGGTCTGTAATGGTATTTGGTGGCAATCCTATACTTTCAGAACTTTGCATAATATCTAAAGAACGCCCACCACTTTCCTGCATGGTGAGCGCCATAATCACATTTACTTGATCATATACGCCCTCTTGACGAGCGTATCTTTCAAACGCAAATCGGAAACGTTCAACCTCCGGGGCAATACCGATCGTCTCAAATTCCCCATCTCCGCCCCCAATTTCATCGTTTCCAATGTCATGTTCTCTCGAAATCAACATGACAGCAGCCACCCCCAAAAGAAAGAAGAGGATGACAGGAGTTGAACATATGAATATCCAAAGATATGTTTTCGGCTTCGGCTTACTTAAAACTGTCATGTCCTTTCATCCTCTCTTAATCTATCTATGCCTTTTGCTGATGAGCGACCCACAATATCATGCAGGGGAAGGGTCTCCACCTTATTCATCACTTTTGGACTGTTACGTTTCAGCGTCACAGGCTTTTCAGTGATCTTTTTCGGAACTTCACGATTTACGAATCGATTTTCACTGCTGGAAGAAACAGACTGTTTTTTCTCCATAGAAAAACCATCTGTTCGGACTTTTGAAGGTGTCTCAGATGGTCTTATAACTGGTTGATTCGGCTGTTTATTCTCCTGCTTAACAGTTGAATGCGGAGTGTGTTGTGTTTCTGTCTGAACCTCTTGATAAGCCGGAGAAACGTTCTCCCGTTGCATTTTTGCTACTTGATGACCATAACCCTTTGCCCGATGCTCTCTTTCACTCAATTGTTGTTGGTCTGTTCTTTCTTCTTCCGTCATCGCTTCTTGATATAAAGGTGCTCTTTTTATTTTTTCTTCTTCCTGCTGA
The DNA here is from genome assembly GCF_038005925.1 of Bacillus sp. EU55. Classification (NCBI taxonomy): domain Bacteria; kingdom Bacillati; phylum Bacillota; class Bacilli; order Caryophanales; family Bacillaceae; genus Bacillus; species Bacillus sp. EU55. Next base: position 517,032 of record NZ_JBBOUE010000001.1, on the reverse strand, counting down.
TGATGAAGATTTCCGTTTGTCTCAGGAGAAGCCACATCGTGATTCTCAACAAATTCCCTTTGGTCAGACCGGTCTTTTTCATCCCTCTTCTCTTGAAGCATTGGTGCACGCTTATAAGCTCCTTCCTGCTCTTCTTTCAAAACATCATCCATCATAGGAGCTTTAACACCTTCTCGCCGCCAGTCTCTTGTAAAAGAATTAAGCTGTTGTTTTTTCTGCAATTCACTCGGCGTTAATCTAGGCTCTTCTTTTCTCATGTTTTGCGGCTTTCTTTCAAGTGCTTTTCTCTCTTGGTCAAAAGACGGGGATAAAGATGCTTTTTCATTTTGTTGCGGCGTCCTCGAAATAGCTCCCTTGTTGAATCCAGTCACCATCCCCGGACTGCTTCCGCCTGCACTCGCTCCCTCAGGAGATGGCGATTCTTGATCTTCGAATCCGCCTTTTCCTTTTCTGTTGCCAAACACCTTTCCAATTTGCCCAATTGCCCCAGATAGTCTGCCTGCACCTTTTTTTGCGGCTTCCCAAGAAGGCTGTACATATTCCTTTCTCATGTTGTCTACCATGTTATTATCAACAGATACAACTTTTCCGGCAGTCACAAATTGAACAATCGAATCTCTTTTCTTAATTGCAATCCACATTATAGCCGCCAATACAACAGTATTTAACAGATACATTCCAAAACCGTTAGGAGGGATGAGTGTATCAACCATGAAACAGAGAACATATACAAAAAGTATTAAAATGCCCAACATTGCTTTTAAGAGATAAACGCTTCCCAAACGTCCTAAAGCAACAAAGCCCGACATAGCAAGTTGCGGGACATAGGCAATAATAAACGCAAACGGAAAAAAAAATACAATCGCTAAGGCGATAATCTGTAATAAGAAACTCAGAAACGCCAAACCAAGAAAAGGGATTCCAATCGCTATTGCCGCCCCAACAGCTATAAACGATTCCCCCAACTGGTTAAACACATTTCCTATTGTCATTGCGTCATTTTTATATTTATCCGATTCATATTCCTTTATATATTTCATCTTCTCTTTCTGTCCTTCATCAGACAATTTATAGGACAACAGCTTATCAACACGACTTAATTCTTCTTTGCTGTCTCCTTTCTCATTGATTTTAGCCGCACTTGTTTGGTCATAATTCACAATGAGATAGGGCTTTTTCAAGGCAATTTCAAAGTACACATTACGCATTACAGCGACTGTTCCTTCCATTTCCTTACCTTTCTCTATTTTTGAAGCATCAGCATAAATGCCCTCATTTTCTACTATTCCAATCAAACCGTTTCCTGCTTTCAACAGCTTCCCTTGTATCTCAACAGAAAGGGCATTCAATCCCTTCATGTAATAACCAGCGTTTGATACCCATAAGCCCCCAATAACTAATACAACAATAAAAAGAATGCTACGTCTCATAGCATCCTTCACACTTCCTCTTACAAAAAATAGATACACAACATAACCGCCTACAAAGATAAAAAGCGCTTCCCCAAAATTCTTTTTCAGCGATTTATATACCGTTTTTGATACATTCGTGATGCTGTCCGCAAATTTATCTATCGGCTTAAGGTTATACATGACATCCATACCCGCATCGACCACGCGAACGATATTTGCGGCAAAAGAGAATGTCACATTTGTCATCCCCACAAATGGTCCTTCAAGAAATTTATCAGATGCTTCATTATTCGCCTGATACCGGGAAATCGGAAATCGTTTCGACTCTAATTCAACGCCTCCCGACTTTTCAATTTTGGGCTGTGTAGTTGTGTCTCCATCCGCCGCAATGGTAGACACTGCTGTAATAATGGTGAGAAACAGCAAAATGACAGCTGACACTATAAGAATTTTTTTCTTTTTCATGTCGTTCCTCCTAATCTAGCCTTGTCAGTAAATAGAACTGATATTTTGCGTTCGCTAAATCCCTTTCGGTCAGCACCTTCCATTCAGGAAAACGATCATACAATTTAAAACAAATTGCTTTTTGATACTTCATGTGCCTGAACATTTTGCGATTATGCTCCACTCTGATTCCTAGCAGCGCTTGCATAAATAGAGCCGTTGACCTGTGCCCAATAAAGCTTTTATAGCGCCAACCGTAACACCCTAGTACATCATGAACTTCCTGTATCGTGATTTTGTCAGCCTTATAACAACCCGGGCTGGTCAGAACCAAAGAATTCAAGAGCGCAACCTCCATTTTTCCATCCCCTTTATAAATATTTTTCCTCGGCGTATGCGACAGCTTTTTTCTCAACTGTTTTCAATGCACCTTCCCATTCTTCAAACAGGCATTCAATTGATATTTTGGCAGTACGGCCATAATAATCTTTAAAGAGACATTGCCCCTGAAACATGGATTCCATCATTTTTAGATTCTCTTTTGTGACCTCCATGTTCATCCATTTCAACACGTCTTCACGTTCGTTCGGTTCATCAAAAGCGAAAGCAACACCAAAGTTACCGTTGTCCTCTTCTTTCAATGCGTCTTTTGTAGACTGTGAGATAAAATACTCAGCGTTATTATAAGAGCGACCTATACGCCGCATTTGACGTTCGACTTTTTTCCCTTGCTGGGAAGTGGTGAATATCCACGCTTCATCTATAAACTCAACTGTCTGTTCATCTTGATTCATTCCAAACAGCTCACAGAATTTACCGAGCGCAAACATAACCGCACTTGATTTTAATTGTGTGGTTGTATAATTCTCAAATCGCTCCGAGTGCTCCGGCAAATCCATATTTTCCACTTCTAAAATTGTGATTCTCTCTTCAAGTGATAGAGCCGGATTTGATCCATCATGAATACATAATTTCAGGATGGAGTCCGCCACAACTTCATTTAAATAATCGCCTGCTTTTCTCACGGCTTCTTCCGGATGATTCTGCATTTCCTTCACAATATGGAGGGAGCCAACTTGTTCCCCTTTTTGTTTCATCTCAATGAGATTTGATGTCGCACGTAGAAACGCCGTATTTACATCGTCTTTTCCTTTAAAATCATAGACTTGCTCAAAGATGACTTGAACGAGGTCTTTCGCTTTCATAGGCGGGAGGAAGGAAATCGGGTCTAATGCGCCCCAGTTTCCTTTATCTTCATGATCTAACGTAATATAGTTGTATTTTTCTAAATGAGCGATATACAGAGGGAACTTTTCTCTGATCTCTTGATCGTTTAAAACTCGGCGTATCCATTTCCTCATTTCTTTTTTCGGGTCAATATAAAGCGCCTTAACGTTCAGCATGCTGATATAATTAAAAATCAATTTTGCGAGATAAGACTTGCCGTTTCCTGTGTCTCCTGTAATCAGACAGTGAGGTGAACGTGTCTTCGACCCTTTTAACTGCTGATTTGCTAAGAATGGATGGAACAAGACAAAATCACGACTTGATAGAATGGCGCTTTCTAAATCGGTGTGCTCTATAAAGCGATCTACCCAAGCAAGAAAGAATCCTATTTTTGAACCTATATCAGAGTTAACAGCAAACAAACCTTCAGCCAGCCCATCTTGTGTTGTTTTTTGAATCCAGTTTTTATCCGTTATATCTAACTTTTCGCCGGGCAGCATCTTATAAAACAGTTTCAATTGATCCGCCACAGGAAGCCTGCATGTGATGCCTGCCCCTTTTAAATGACGCCTAACAATCGTAGCCTTTCGGGTACAGTCCTTTTTATCTTTGCCATGAACCACAATGACGGCCAGCCAGTTCATCAAGTACACTTCTTCTTTTTTTATTTCATCTTGCAGATGCCGCACCATCGTCGCACTGGTCACAGTTGAAACGTCACTGCGGTCACCTGTGCTATGCTGTTCACGCTGTTCCTCTTTCAATTGTTGCTTCTTGATATTTAAGGCTGGTTTAGTGATAGACTTCGATTCTGTCTGTGCCTTGATCTGTACTTCTACTGGAAACGGAAGAGCCTGCGCTTCATAAAACAAATCACTTTCAGACATATTGTGCAAAAATTCATCAACGACAACAAAAGAAGTGAAGCCTTCATCTTGATCACTATGGAGATGTAATACAGAAGGATTTGTAGGGTCAATAAGTGTATTCGTGATTGATCTGACGTTTCTAATCTCGCTTTCCTCTTCGATTCGATGCTTTAAGCCACGCACAAAATGATAACGATTCATGTACGTCATTTCCTGCTTCGTCAGCCGTTCGCCCCGAATGGACGCCATTACATTGGCTAATGTCTCTTCAACTTCTTCATACTTATAAAAAAAGGAGGTCGGAACATTTTGTTCCCACCCCAACATTTTGACGACTGTATCAGTCGCCGTATTGAACAATGACAATACATTGTCTTTCATTTCAACGCTGATGTTAACAAGGCTGTTTTTCAATTTAATGCCGAAGATAAAATCATACTTGGTAAGCCGCCCTAAACGTTGTTCCAAGAGTCTTACTGTTTCCTCATTGTAATAACGAGCCACATCCAAAGCATCTTCGGCAAGATCAGATTCTAAATCCTCAAATCGTTTTTCCAACTCATATTCACTTGGATACATCATTAAATGAAAGTCATCATATGAAGTAATTTCTTCGAATAAGTGTTTCCATTTTTGTTTGTAATTCTCGACTTTTTCTTTATTCTGCATTGGGATGGAACTGCTTTTTATGCGGTAATACGCCCAAACGTCTCCCGTTCTTGTCAACAACAGGTTGTTGTATATGGCTTTCATCGGTGTTCTTAATTTCATTCGATTTTCCCACCACCTCTACTAATTTTCGGAACTCAATTTGCTTTTCATTACTTAAATCCACCTTACGGTCATTACAAAACTTCTTTTCAGGAAGCTTAATCAGAAAATAGTATTTTGCAAAGTCAAAGAAATACAGATAGATGTTTTTTCCTTCCGGTTTAATTTTCGTTACAAGCATGGTTAACAATACCGGGGTACCAAAAATCACGATAAAGAATGTATTTTCAAAAGCGTGAGGGAAAATCATCCTCACGCCGTACCAAAAACCGAAGCATAGAGCCACAAAAATAAAGTAGTTGATTGCAGGTATCAACTCAATAGCAAACGGCAATGAAAAATTCTCGGTAAGCTGTTGAATTTTTTTCGGCTCCCGCATTGCCTTCCGATAATTAAAAACTAGACGCCCCACAATACCACTCCTTACAATTTGTTCATGAGTGCGTCAACCCAGCCGGAGAACTGCGACCAGTGACGAATAGTCCATGTAACAGCACTTCCGAGAACACAAGCCGCCACAATTCCGCCTATTTTCAATTTCACGAAGTGCTTAGCAGCCAAAGCCACGACAACAATCACAATAAACTGCGAGACAATGTCCAAAACCCAGCCTTTAACCCCGCTAAGAGTAGGGAGGCCAGCCCCCATAATCAAATGGTTGAATAAATCCATTTTGTTTTCCCCTTTCTAATTGTGTTTTAATTCATTCACATAAAATTGACCGCTTTTTTCTGTTAATTCGAGCGTAAAGCTTTCATTGACAGGTATCTCGTTTTCTTTTTCTTTAAATTGGACAGCACAAATAACCTCGAAACCTTTTTTCGTCCCGAAGACCTTAGCGCTTTTCACTTCACCGAATACAAGGCTTCCTTGAAGCGCTTCCGGCTTTTTCATCATATACACCATTTCCTCTTGTTTTTCAGAAGCATATTTTTCAAAGAAAGATGTAAGAAATGACTCAATCGCTTCCTTTTTATTTCCTGCGTATTCGTCCCTCGTTTCTTCCTTCTCAGAAGCTGATACACTGCCCTTTAAGTCGTATATCTCAGTGAAGTACGGGACAGCAGAGACAGCGAACGCATCGCCTTTATTGACTACAGGAATATTTAATAGCACTTGTTTTTCAGCTTTTTCATTTTCTGTAACTTTCTCCTTCACTTTCTTTTCCTTTTTCCCATCCTTTACTTTTTTCTCAACTTCTTTTTCTACCAGAAAGAGATTCGTATATGTCACTTTGTACTGAAAAAGCTTCCCTTTATCACCTTCTTTCACGTTATACAAGCTGTAATCATTTAGCTGACGATCACCCTTAAAGCCATCCATATCGAAGCGTTCGCCTTCTTCAAAGCTCGTTTGTGTCTGCTTCACCATGTAACTCTCAAGATTCTTTTTTCGTTCGTCAATGGCATCTTGATCATTTTTCACGTTGATATATTCATTGATGAAGCCTGACAGAAAATTTTCAGCCGCCGTTGTAGACATTTTCTGTTTTTCGCTTTCAGCAGGCTTACTGGATTGATTCCTTATATCATTCACAGCAGATCGAGTGTTAACAGACAACAAAACAGACATGAGACAAAAGAGAAGTAACGCTCCTACACACGTCCACAACGTCCCTGCGACCAATCGGGTACGATCTCGCGGCACTTTTATATTTGTTTTCTCAGGCCGACGGACTTGTTTTATTTTTTGGATAGCAGCCTTAAAAAATGATTCTTCTTTTTTCTCGTTTTCATTTTCCTTTTGAAGCATCTTTTCACCCCTTTAAGCTGTGCCTTTCTCACTTTCAGGCTGTTTTATTTTTCGGGATAGTCTTAATATAGAACGAGCGATTTTTTCATAATTCGGCTCATTTACATCTCCCACAAGGAACTTTACAGGCTTACCATTAATACTTTTCAAGACTTCCCTCATCTTAAAACCTCGCTTTCTATTTGCCTTGTACTCTCTAGGAAAGATAAAAAGGATGCTACACGAAGTAACACCCTTTTTATGGCTTGATTCTCTATATACACTTTTACACTTGTCATTCGTCCATCCGGTAGATACCTCGTTTTATAAAAGGTGTATCTGTACTCAGAAAAACCTTTGACCCTTTGACCTTCCACAACCAACATACAATCTCTGCTTAGACTCCTTACAAAAACCAACGACGGGATGCCTACGTTAAACCCCAAGCTCCTGAATTGATCGTCAACAGCAGACACATAACCACTCCTTCTATCATCGTCCTCCATTCTTTAAGTAGGTTGCTTCATAATCTTTTCTAATAACATGCGGGTCATACATAACAAATTTCATCCTCATATTCTTCCATGACTCGAAAATGAAAGTACAAATTCGCCACCATTTCGCCGCCATCATCCTTACGAACATGAACAATAATCATCTGTTCATAGTTAGTTGAAATTTCATCACTCAGCCTTTCTAAAACATCATCTAACAGATGACCATTTAGGTGTCGCTCCAATGTATCTATAAGAGTAGACTCATTAACAATTTTATAATTCATAAAGTCCTCCTCATTCCGAATAACCGATACCCTCGAATTGATCGTTAACAGTAGAAAAACTACTCACCCCTTATCCAAGTGAGCACTTTCAAATTCCACGTTTTTTTCTTCTGTTTCACCATCTTCATCTTCTAAGATGTTGAACATTACAAAAAGCTTCCTTGTGTAATTCTCCACAACGGTTAAGATTTCAACTAAAAATCGTTCAGCTTCTCTTGTGTAATAAATGACGTAGTCCTGCATTTTCTCTACTATACTTTCAGTATCATGCACACATCCAATTGCCTCCAATGCACTTTCCAAAGCCGCCCGATTGAGAAGATTGACATTATTCACCTTTATTCCTCCCCATGCATGAATTATTTGAATAAGACGCTATTATTTTCTCCTTCCTTAATTTTTTCGACCCTTAACACTATAAGACCAGGAGTCAAAGACTGACGCCTATCCAAAACAAGCACTTCTATGACTCGCTTCGTACACTCGCCCTTCCATTCATGAAGGCACAAAACATCTTTAGCCTTATAAATATTTTCGCTGACTGTAACCTCTGTAGCCCCTTTAGAAATAGCTTCAAACTCTTCCGGAAGTATCTTTAGATGATGAACGATCACGAAAGAACACATCCCTTCACTTTACTGCGCAACTGGTTTGGAATAGCCAATAACTTCAAATTGAACATCTTTTTCGTGCTGCTCTTCTAATTCATCTTCCTCGACAATCGAAAACACTGCATATACCTTCTGGTAAAAACCATTCACCTCAGCAGTCACCTGAACAATAAATGATTCTTCATGAGGAGCGACTTCTTTCATTTGTTCAACAATTTCATCAAACAAATCCAAATGACCAATTGACTCTAATTCCCTTTCCAGCAAAGCTGGATTAAGGAGATTAACGCCATTCATATTTATTCCTCCCTTAACGTTCTCTTAGAAAAGCGAGTATTAAAAAGTTCTCTACAATCATCAACGAGTTTCTCGATATAAGGTTTATCCAATATTTTAAGCTGATAATTGGTTAACTCCATAATTGCAAATGGCTTTTCAATATTTTGGGGGAACTCCTTTTTTAAGAAATTGTTAACGTCCTCCAAAGAACAGGCATTCAGAATAAAAACATGTTCATCAAGCACAATTAGAAAAACCCTCATTGGGTCAGCATATTTTCCTCCAGTAGAAGTAGCAAAATCAATAGATCCAATCGCCATTCAAAAACTTCTCCTTTCTTGGGCTTTGCCCAACCCCACCAACGGAAGCCCGTTGGATCGCTAATAATCTATCCCCCTATTCCCCCGAATCATCGGGGGACTCCCTCGCCGGTAGGCAGGAACAAACGGTTGTTTGTTCAATGCCAAGAGGGTTTTAGTGGCGCTGAATATGTCAACTCCTTATCCTCACTTCGTTCCGGTACCGTTGACACATACGTTTAATCGCATCACCTGTGTTTAAGAGCGATAGCAGTCTATTTAAAACGCTAAACGACCATGTCCGCCACTTCAGCAAGAAACACATCCAGCATCTTTTCTTGTTTGTCTGACAGCTCAGCTTCCATAATCATGTCCGAAAGATCATTGCGTCCCAAGTGTTGGTCAGCTTCCAGCACCATTTTCATGGTGGGGGAACATGAGTTTTTCAACCAGTTCCTTGTTTTTTGGTAAAAGTCTCTTTGCGGCTTCATGTAAAGTTGCAGTTTCCCTACATCACCTATAAAAGCTTGCCAAAAATCACTTGTTTCCCAGTATCGGCGTTCTCTTTCGTTCGGATCAACGAATTTCACATAGTTGTTAATAATCTGCAATGCGATATATGTCAAATCCTGTCGTTTAATCAGTTCTTTAATGGCTACTTGTGCTCGTTCGTTCTTCAAACGAATTTCATAGCGATTCCAGTCACCTAAATCCTCTAACGGAATATTGTATTTTTCAGCCTGTTCATGATTTTTTTCATAGAAACATAGATAAGCTTCTGATTTTTTTGAACCAAAGTATATTGTTGTTCCACCCATTTGACCATCCGAGAGATCAAAAGAACCGTTATAATCTGATTTTCTAAATCGTGAAATACATTCGCCCTTTTGGGCTTTTTTCAACAATTCCGGGATTGAAAAGTATGTTTTTTTATCGTCAATTGCCAGATCAAGGCGAGTAAATGAACCGCCATTCTGTATACAGTCTTGAAAGAAATCAAACCATGTTTTCTTCCGGCAATCTAAGAACGACTCAAATTGTCGACAGCCTTGACCCGATAACTCGACCAGAATACCTCTATTATCTCCGGGCGAAGAGTAAAAAACCTTGATGAAATCCAGTTCAAACGTTCCGACATATCCGTAAAAGCCGTTCGGCTTTTCTGTCATGAAATCTTTGTTCAAGTGAAGAATATTCTCGATAATGTGGTCAACATCATGAGTTTTGAAAGTCACACGAATGTAATCAACCATTGATACTAAAGGATTTTCAACATTCTCTTTTTCTTCTTTTAACATTACTACCCCCCTGTTAGCGTGGGGGGGGTTTTGTAGTTCACTCACTCGCTTCGCTCCTTCGCTCACCGCTGGCCGTCTGGTCGCTTACGCTGCCGCTGGCGACTGCCGTCGCCTGCGCTCCCGTGACTCCAACCAGCGATTCTTTAATAGATGACATGAAATCATACCCTTTCGGCACAATTGGACTATAAAACTCTAAAACCGAACCTGTGCCTACATTGGCATATCCTCGCCCCGTCACTTTTTTATTCACAAATGCTTTATCCACATCACCAAACATCATTCCGTACCCTGTGTCAGACATCAAGCCTAACGACACACGGAAACTAAACTGATCTCGTATCCCGTCCGCTAGATATTTTGCATCCGGGCGCTGTGCCCCTAAAACAAGAAAATAACCAGCTTGTCGACCCAACATAACCAATTGTTTCATGTAGGATAAGGCTTCATTCCTTTCTTTCATATCCAACAAATCCATAAATGCCACGTATTCATCAAAGAAGATAAAAACAGGTTTTAGCCCTAAATAGGCATAGTTTTCACCCGTCTTATAATTGGGCATTTTCTTCATTTCATCCATTCGCTCCATCATGCCATCAACCGACTTTCTCAGACACATAAGGATGCCATTTTTCTGCGAATAGACTCTTTTAGGGAGCACCTCTTCCAAGTCGGCTAAATCGGCATTTTTCGGGTCTAAGATTTTCACATCTGCCCCAAGCCCTACACACGCTTTTATGATCGTTAACATGAAATAGGTTTTCCCTCCGCCTGTACCACCAGAAATAAGCATATGCGGCAACTTGTCAAACTTCCATGACACATGTTTCATCAACGGCAAAACACCATCTTTCGCCACTGCGTCATCTATTGAAATTCGATTTTTCTTCACATCATAAAGCAGTTTGAAGCAGACAAAGCCTTCTTCCATTTCTTTATCCACCAGGTCACAAAATAAGCCGTTCTCCAAATCCTTTCCCAAGTCTAGGAAGCGATTCTGAAAACGGCTCATATCCATAGCTATACGGATATAAATGTGATTGTTTTTGACTTGATAATACATTCTTGGAAAGTAAGTGATTTTTTCTTTAGCAGCCGTATCATTCGAAAACAGCTTTTTCACCTGAACGCTTTCCTTTTCATAAAATTTATTCGAAAAAATCATCCTCGTAATTTTTTGCCTGTGATACAGCTTTTTATACGCATCATAAAACAGAAAATAAGCCATAACAGCAAACGCCGCCACAGCCAAAAAAGAACACAGTACACTTTTGATCATCAGAGGTACATTCCACTCAAAATGCTTTACAGTTTCCATAACATCCAAGTGAATCAACTGATCTTTCCAGAAGATGAACATAGATAACAAAAAAACAGGCACAAAAATAATTGCGCCTGCCAGTTTTACGTTATTCCTCATATAAGGACGTATACGTTTGCCCCTATACTTCCAAACACGGTTCCGTAATAAATTAATCATATACATCACCCGTTTTACGGCTTATAGGGAGCTTTTTACTTCTTATCATTGCCACTGGTTGCCGCCGCAGGTTTTACAGAAGAACCGCCTTTAATAAGAATATCCTCAACCTCAACTGTCCAGTTTACGTTTGCGAAATTTCCATTCGCTCTTGCTCCGGCTGAAATTTTAGGATTTTTCAATTCAACATCTTGAAAGAAGCCATATTCCTTTAATTCAACATAAGCCGGTACAGTTACCTCAATTTGCCCACCTTGAACGCTTGATCCTAAATTATAAATACGTGACTCAAGGGTATCCGTTCTTTTCCCATCCACATAGGCATAACGCTCACGGTTCAACCCCAAGAATTTCAGCTCACCAAAAGTCATTTTTTCGTCAGGTACAATAAAGTTAAAGTTCATTTTTTTACATCTCCATTCCGTTATTTTTATTCGGTTAGTTAAATTTCAATTTTATATTTACAGATTCGCTCCGGTACTGTCTCCATCGTGGCGCTTGTCAGTCGCTAACGGGAAATTCCTTCATGGCGACCTAGTAGGCTATTTATAGCCATCAGGCTGATTACAGCCATGCCGCACGCTTATTCTAGCCTGCTACAGCATTTAAAGTGATTGCTGTTCATCACTCAAATACTCACGCATGACATTTCCATAAAGTTGCCGTATAATAAAGGTGTCTAATCTTTTACACGGCGTTCTTGATGATCATTCGTCAAGGCGCTTTTTTTGTCTATATGTAGTTTTCAAAGAGCAGCATCCTTTCTACCGACATTTTTCGTACAATGCATCATTGTACAAGGTGAACACTCGGCTATCTTTCTTACCTGTTGGCTCAACCGACCATATACACCACCAATGCCATCCTTTAAGCTGTTTTGATACTTCCACATTGGCTAAATCATAAGTTGGTGCTTCCACTACATAAGTTTCCGAAATTGCATAATCGGCAAAATGTTCGAAATTCTTATCAGCTTCCAAGGCTTCAAGGTCCATGACAATCGTTGCATTCACTTTTACTTTCATCGCATTCCCCCTTTCAATTTTTCCAACAATACCGATAGTGGTATATGACTTCACACTATACGTTTTTGTTGAAGTGCAGAAAGGTCTTTTCTGCCGATACCGTAATTTTTACAAATCCGGCGATATGAAACGCCTTTTTTAAGCAGCACCTGAATATTATTCGATGAAAGTGGCCTATTCAAAAGATGCTTTATAATAACTTGATTTAGCGCCAGTTTCATTCTCACCGACCAATGACCTTCCATCTGCCTAGCCAACGGTACAGCATCCCTCATGAATGAATTTGTTTGCCTTAAACTCATATTATCAGCCCGTTTTACTTTCATTACTTTCATAAAAGTAACGTTTTTCAAATATCTGTTTATTAACTCTCCCCCGAATGACCTTATAACCTTCTCTTAACATTTCAGCATTCAGTTGACGAATAATTTCATATGATTTGGCTTGTTTAACCCCTAGAATATCTTGAATATCCTTAGCAGTTAAAAACTGTTTCATATATTTTCTCCTTTCCTAATCAACTTTTCGTGGTTAATTTCATTATAAATCAACGTTACGTGTTCGTCAATGAAAAAATCAACTTTTTGTGTATTTTTTTATCATTTAACGTAAATAATAATGATTAAGTTAACGTTTAGTTGACTTGTATAACAAGAATAAAACAACGTAAAGTTGATGTCAATATTATATATCAACTTTTCGTTAACTAAAATGAAAAAATCCACTTATAGTGGTATCATTCTTTTCATAATCAACTTTTCGTGGAGTGAAAACAATATGACATTAGGTCAAAGACTAAAAATATGTAGAGAAAACTTAGGTTGGAATCAACAGCAAGCTGCTAATAAAATCGGAATATCCAAAAACACATTATCTAATTATGAAAGAGATTACAGAGACCCCGATACATCCACTTTGAAAAAGATAAGTGACGTTTACAATGTAACAACAGATTATTTATTAGGAAAAGAACAGGTGAACCAAAACAAAGAATCTAATGACAATAATCTGCTTAACAAAACAATTAACGAAGCCATCCAAGAATTAAAGGATGAAGATACACTCCTTTTTATGAATAACGGTGAATTCGATGAAGAAACTGCTTTATTAATTAAGAAAGCATTAAAAAACGGAATTAAATTCATAGACGAGTTAAAAAAGAAAGAGTGATTATCATTTATACAAGTAGAAGAATAAAACATAAATCGTTAGCTGTAATAAAAGAATATGGCACAAATAACGTTTATCAAATATGTGAATCTTTGGGTATTTACATCTTAAAAAATAATCTAGGACAAGCAAATGGATTTCTTCAATTTGATGAACCCACAAATCAATATCTAATTCATATCAATGAAAATTTAAAATACGAACACTTTGTAATTGCCCACGAGTTAGGGCATTATTACCTACACAAAAATCTCAATACTTTTAAGATTCTGAACTGTTCAAGTGCCCTGAAAGATAAACTTGAACATCAAGCAAATCTTTTTGCCTCAGAACTGTTACTCACAGACAGAATGATTCATGATGCCATCCCCATCATTAGAGAATTCACTCAAGAGCAAGTGGCGTCTTATTTTGAAGTGCCTTTATCTGCGGTTGTCGATTATAAATTCGCGCAGCCCGGCAACACCCTGAACAGTGTATTCAATTTCTGGAATAACCAGCTTAAAGCGTTTGGGTAAGGAGAGATAGTAATGCCGATCAAAAAAACAAAGAGTGGAAAATATAAAGTAGATGTAAGTTTAGGTAATGATCCTATAACTGGAAAAAGAATAAGAAAAAGACCAACTGCCCCAACAAAAAAGGATGCCCTTACATTAGAGGCCAACTTTAGAAGTAAACACGCATCAAAAGACTGGATAAGAAATAAAAAAATCAGTTTTCCAGAATTAATAGAGTTGTACTTAGATGAATGTAAAACTTCAAGTAAACCGGGTTATCATAGTGTACAGTTATACACAATCAACAAACATATACGAGATTATTTTGAACATGCAGATATCAAAAGAATTACACACAATGAGATCATTGAATTCAGAAAACATCTTATTGAAAAAAAATTGAGTAACAAGTCAGTAAATAACCTTTTAGCTACATTGAGCCAATTATTTGAAAAAGCAATAAATGAAGATGTGATAAAAGGAAACCCTTGTGGCAAAGTAAAGAGATTACCTCTAAACCATAAAAAAATGAAGTTTTGGAGACCTGAAGAATTCAAAAAATTTATCAGTTTCATTCCTGACGATCAACTATTGTTTAAAACATTTTATACAACAGCTTACCTGACAGGATTAAGATGCGGCGAAATGTTAGCTTTGCAATGGAACGATATAGACCCCTACATAATGGAACTGGATATTCGAAAGTCAGCCACTCTTATAAAAGGTGAATTTATTGTTACTAAACCAAAAACAAGGAATGGCTTCCGGCGCATAAGTATAAACCAAAAATTATTACAGCTATTAGAACATTGGAAACGACACCAAAAAGAATTATTCAAATCATTGATGATTCCTCATTCAGAAAACACTTATGTATTTCAATATAAGGATACACCATCATCAAAGGATATTTTCAGCCGAAAGATAAAATATTTTTGCAGAGACACCGACCTAGAACCAATCAGATTACATGATTTTCGACACTCACATGTTGCTCTTTTAATAAATCAAGGTGAAGACTACATCACAATAAAAGAACGTCTAGGTCACGCTTCTGTGAAAACAACGATTGACGTATATGGCCATTTATATCCTAACAAACAGAAAGAGATGGCTGACAAATTAGACGACTTACTATAAGTTAGTGGACACTTTTGGTCACAAAACACATTTTTTTAAAAGAAATAAAAAATACCAAGGGCGTCAAAACCCTTGGTATCATTGATGCGGCCGAGAGGACTTGAACCTCCACGGGTTATTCACCCACTAGGCCCTCAACCTAGCGCGTCTGCCATTCCGCCACGACCGCGTGTTATGAAGCTGTTTTTCCACTAAGCATGTAAGCTAGTGATCAGCACTTTGAAAAGAAAGTGCGGGTGAAGGGACTCGAACCCCCACGTCGTAAGACACTAGATCCTAAGTCTAGCGCGTCTGCCAATTCCGCCACACCCGCGTGACAAGTGGTGAGCCATGAAGGACTCGAACCTTCGACCCTCTGATTAAAAGTCAGATGCTCTACCAACTGAGCTAATGGCTCGCTCTAAAAGTGATTCAAAAATTTTAAATAAAATGGCTGGGCTAGCTGGATTCGAACCAACGCATGACGGAGTCAAAGTCCGTTGCCTTACCGCTTGGCTATAGCCCAACGAAGGTAAATGGTGACCCGTACGGGATTCGAACCCGTGTTACCGCCGTGAAAGGGCGGTGTCTTAACCGCTTGACCAACGGGCCGTCTGGTTGAGAACTTATCTGGCGGAGAAGGAGGGATTTGAACCCTCGCGCCGCTTACGCGACCTACACCCTTAGCAGGGGCGCCTCTTCAGCCACTTGAGTACTTCTCCATATGGCTCCACAGGCAGGATTCGAACCTGCGACCGATCGGTTAACAGCCGATAGCTCTACCACTGAGCTACTGTGGAATAATCAGACTTTCTTTATTATAAATGATGCGGCATATTGTGTCAAGAAGCAACATTTATTTTTTTAAGAAAGTGTCATTGTCTCTCAACGACTTTTATAATTTAACATAGAACATTAAAATGAGTCAAGCCTTTTTAAAAAATTCTTTTGATTTTTCCTCTGCACTTTCCGCAGGCATATCTTTCCGGGTTCATTGCCCGCTTCTTTATATACTGTTGGCCGCAAGCCGCGCATCTATACATATATGTTTTCTTTTGTGGCTTTTTGGTTTGCAGCGGCGTGCAGAATCTCGGCGCTCCGACTTTCTGAAGCAGGTCTCTGAAGTCTTTGTCTCTGTGCTTGTACCCTTTTCCCTCAAGATGAAGATGATAATGGCACAGCTCGTGTTTGATGATTCCTACCAGCTCGCTCTGCCCGTGTTCGATCAGATATTTGCGGTTTAATTCGATGTTATGGGAAGACAGCATGTACCGGCCGCCTGTCGTTTTCAGCCGGTCATTGAAGAAGGCTCTGTGACGGAACGGCTTTCCGAAATCTTGTGCAGAGATGTCTTCCGTCAGCTTTTGAAGTTGTTCGTTATCCATAAGTGCACCCCGCTTTAAAAACATTGAACGGGACAATTCACCGTTCGCATACAATGAGTTAAAACCGACCTCTAACTAAAAGCTGAGGAGGAATGAGCCATGCCGAATTGGCTGATGAAACAAATGCAAAAAGCGTTTTTAAAAAAGGACAATTACCAAATCAAACTGCTGAATCAGTGCTGGTATTTCTACAGAAAAAAACACTGCTCGTAAGCAGTGCTTTTATTTTACCATAGACAGCGACACTCTGCCTTTTTGCACGTCCACCCCTTCGACCCATACGGTGACGATGTCTCCGACCGATACGACGTCGAGAGGATGTTTGACGAATTGATTGCTCAGTTTTGAAATGTGCACAAGCCCGTCCTGTTTGACGCCGATATCGACGAAAGCGCCGAAGTCTACAACGTTGCGGACGGTGCCCTGCAATTCCATTCCTTCCTTTAAATCCTCAAGCTGCAGAACGTCTTTTTTCAGCAAAGGCTTCGGCACTTCGTCACGAGGATCTCGCTCCGGCCTTGTCAGCTGCCCGCAAATATCCGTAAGTGTAATTTCCCCTATACCGAGCTCTTCAGCCGTTTCAGACAGCGGCAGTGCGCTTATTTTCTCTTTTACGTCCGCGCTTCCGATCTGATTCGCAGTGAGCTGCAGTTTTTTGAGCAGCGCCTTTGTCTCTTTATAGCTTTCCGGGTGTATCCCGGTGCGGTCGAGCGGCTCCGGTCCTCCGGGCACTCTCAAAAAGCCGATGCACTGTTCATATGTTTTTGCGCCGAGACGCGGGATTTCTTTCAGCTCTTTGCGGTTTGTGAATTTGCCGAGCTCTTCCCTTTTTTTAACGATATTGCCGGCAACGGTTTTGGATAACCCGGCTACATATTGAAGAAGCGCGGCTGATGCTGTATTGACATTCACCCCGACTTGGTTGACGACGGTCTCTACGACAAAACGGAGTGATTCATTTAAATGCTTTTGGCTCACATCATGCTGGTATTGCCCGACGCCGACGGATTTAGGATCGATTTTTACAAGCTCGGCCAGCGGGTCTTGCAACCTCCGCGCGATGGAGACGGCGCTGCGCTCTTCGACCTGAAAATCCGGAAATTCTTCACGGGCGATTTCTGACGCGGAATACACGCTTGCTCCGGCCTCATTGACGATGACATAATAAATGTCACGCTCTGTTTCTTTCAGCACATCAACGACGAATTGCTCTGTCTCCCGTGATGCCGTGCCGTTTCCGATCGCCACAACCTCGACTTCGTACCGGTCCAGCAATTCTTTGATTTTTTTCCGGGCTTCCGCTGTCTTTTTTACGGGAGCGTGCGGGTAAATGACGTCGATTTTCAGCACTTTTCCCGTCTCATCAACAACTGCCAGTTTGCACCCCGTACGGAAGGCCGGATCGACGCCGAGCACGACTTTTCCCTTCATCGGCGGCTGCAGCAGGAGCTTACGCAGGTTTTCAGCGAAAATATGAATCGCCTGCGCGTCTGCTTTTTCTGACAGCTCTTTGCGGATATCGCGCTCAATAGCCGGCTGGATCAGACGTTTGTAACTGTCCTCAATGGCTTCTTTCAGCGTTTCTTTCACAGGCGTTTCACGGTGTTTGATGATTTGCTTTTCTAAATAAGTTTTTATCTGATCGGCGGGCGGTTCGATCGCAATCTTTAAAATTCCTTCTTTTTCACCGCGGTTCATCGCAAGCACTCTGTGTGGAACGACCTTTTGGATCGGCTCTTCGTACTCGTAGTACATTTCATAGACGTTTTTCTCGTCATCTGCGGCTGACTTGCCTGCCGCGGAAGTGAGAATTCCTTTTTTATACGTTTCCTGGCGAATCCACTTTCTGAAATGAGGATCATCCGAGATTTGTTCGGCTATGATGTGCTTCGCGCCTTCAATGGCTTCCTCTCTTGAAGCGACTTCTTTTTCTGCACTGATATATTGATCAGCGATGTCGGGAAGGCGGTTTTCTTTCGGGAGAGAAAGAATATAGTCCGCAAGCGGTTCAAGGCCTTTGCTTTTGGCGACGGTGGCTTTTGTTTTCCGTTTTTGTTTGAAGGGACGATATAAATCCTCGACTTCCTGAAGCTTGACCGCTTGTTCGATTTTTTGCTTCAGCCCTTCCGTCAGCTTGTCCTGCTCAGAGATCAATCTGATGACTTCTTCTTTCCGCTGCGTCAGGTTTTGTATGTATTGCCACCGCTCGGAGATTGCCTGAATCTGCACCTCGTCCATTGAGCCGGTCTGCTCTTTTCGGTACCGCGCAATAAACGGGACGGTATTGCCGTCTTCCAGCAGGCGGATGACACTTTCGACATGTTTTTGGGATAACGCTGTTTCTTCAGCAATTTGTTTTTTCAAAAGGGCTAACGTTTCCATATCACAAAAGCCTCCATCTCTTCATTCTTTCTCTAGTGTATCAAAAAACGGCGGAACATAAAAAAAGCAGCCTTACGATAAAAGCTGCCCTAGAATATAGGTCAAATCATCACGTCTGGATGTTGTGTACGGATGAAGTGATTTTGATATATCTTCTATTGAGTGTCCCTGCTTTAAGTAGGTGCGGATATGCGGGACCTCAAGCCCATCCGTGTAGATGATGAACCTCGCCCCTTTTTCGTATGATGACGTATACGTTTTGTATCTTTGCGGTTTGCCTGAGAGGTAACCCGAAATCGGCAGCGGATGAAAGACTTCGCCTGATGGGGAGTGCAGGAAGAAACGGACATTGCCGATCGAGCAGTATGTCAATTCCCTTTTGATGAAATTGATTTTTAAGATGGAGGCAGTCGCCCCTCTTTTGTTTTTCATCGCTTGATTGCAGCGCTCAATGATGCTTTCCACATCCTCATCCGCATACGTTTCCACGATGTCTTTAATGGCTGACGAGGATTCGTTGGCAAGAGATCCGCTGCCGAGACCGTCCGCTACCGCGCAAACTAATTCTTCTTCATTCGCCTTCATAAAAAAGCTGTCGCCGCATATGGACTTGCCTTCTTTATTTAATTGGTATACAAGAGTTTGAACATGTTCATTTTCTTCAACCTGAATCATTACATTAGCTCCATGGAGGGATCTCCAATCAAGGCCTCTCTCAGTTTTTTCACCGCTTTCCGCTGCAGGCGCGAGACGTGCATTTGAGATATTCCGAGAATGTCCCCTGTTTCTTTTTGGCTTTTATTTTGCACAAATGTTAGATCGATAATCTGTTTTTCGCGGTCGGACAGCACATGAAGCACGCTTTTGATCATCATCTGCTGGTTGACGCGTTCGTATCCTTCCTCCTGCGAACCGACGATATCTAAAATCGTGACGGTGCTTCCGTCCGCATCCGCTTCGATGCTGTGATCGACAGAAAGCGCCTGATAGCTTTTTCCCATCTCCATCGTTTCAAGCACTTCCTCTTCTGACACATCGAGAAAGGCTGCGATTTCTTCGACTTTCGGCGACCGCTGCGTCTCTGTCGTCAGCTGATCCACCGCCATTTTAATGCGCGGCCCGAGTTCTTTAATCCGTCTCGGAACGTGTACGCTCCATGTTTTATCTCTGAGGAAGCGTTTGATCTCGCCGATGATGGTCGGAATCGCAAATGCTTCAAAGGATTTGCCGACCTCGGGATCATACCGTTTAATGGCTCCGAGAAGTCCGATCATTCCGACCTGGCGGAGGTCTTCGTGAAAGCTTTTTCCTTTTGAATATTTCTTTGCCAGCATTTCGACGAGATTGGTATACACCTCGACGAGTGTTTCCTGGGCTTCTTTATTATCATGTGTTTGAAAGTCGCGTATGAGCCGATCAACTTCATCTTTAGTTAGTTTCGTAGTTTTTGATGGTTGTGCCATGATCAACTCGCTCCCCATTTAAATACTTTGTCATCGCCACGGTTACGCCAGAGTTGCTTTGAACTTTGACTTCATCCATGAGCGTTTCCATTAAATACAGACCGAGCCCTCCTTCTGACAATTGATCGACTGTGTGCGAAGGTGTGTACGGCCCGAGATCCTGCTGCTTCTGATCAAAATCAAAGCTGTCTCCCTGATCGGCGACAATGACCTCCAGCCGATCCTCAAACACACCGAACCGCACGGATACTTCTCCCTTATTTTCATCGTTGTATGCATGCTGGACAGCGTTTGTACAAGCTTCGCTGACAGCGATTTTTAAATCTTCAATGTCATCATAGGTATAGCCCATTCTGCTTGCGACCCCTGATAACGTAAGCCTGACGATTCCTACATATTCCGGTTCGGCCGGAATTTTCATCTCTATATAATCAACTGATGTACTCATTGCACGCCACCTTCTGACTTTGCCGAAATGTCGATGATGTCCTTAAGCCCCGTAATTTCAAACAGACGGACGAGCCGGTCGGAAAGATTCTCAAGCTTCAGAGAGCCGCCTTCCTTGCTCACCGTTTTAAACACGCCTACAAAAACGCCTAAACCCGTACTGTCCATATAGTTTACATCTTTTAAGCAGATTCTCATGTCCTTCCCCTCGTTTGCCAGGGGCATCAGCTTTTCACGAACCACCGGAGCTGAGTATACATCGATTTCTCCAGCGATATTGATTTGTATATCTGAAAGATTCTCCTTTATATCTACCGTTAAATTCATCGTATCACCTCTGAAAGTTATCCTTACTCGTGCTAATGGCTTTTTACCCGTGCTGCTGTTTTTTTAAACCTTTCTTTTCAAAACAATTAACGTAAAATCGTCATGAAGCTGAAAGTCCTGGAGTCTCAGCAGGCTGTCGTAAATATTTTTGACCATATCCTGCGCGGAGCAGTCCATATGTTCTTCCAGCATGCGCTGAATGTCGCTGCGCTCTAAGAAACCGTTTTCGGTACGGCATTCGGTGACGCCGTCAGAAAAAAGAACGATCATGTCTCCTTCGTCCATGTGCTGTTCATATTGGCTGTAATCAAAATCCTGAGAAATTCCCAGCACCAATCCTTTTGCCTCCAGATCATAAAACTTTTTTTCTTTTTCAGAGTAGTAGAAGCCCGGTTCATGCCCCGCAGAAGCATATGTAAATTGGTGATTTTTCGTATTGTAGTTTGCGTAAAACATGGTGATAAACATGCTTGAGTCCACGTTCTGTTCTACAACGCGGTTAAGATTTTTCAGCACTTGGGAGGGGTGAATGCCGGTCTCCGGAAGAGAGTCCATGGCATACTTGATCATCGACATGCACAATGCGGCGGGTATTCCTTTTCCGATGACATCGGCTATCGCGATGTTAATCGATTCCTTGTCTTTGACAAAGTGATAATAATCCCCGCTCATCTGTTTGGCGGGGACGCTGATTGCCCCGATATCCAGATCTTCTTCTTCAGGAATTTTTGTGCCAAGCAGCGTCTGCTGAACATTTGCGGCAATTTCAATTTCTGAACGAAGCTCCTGCTGGATATCTCTCAGACTTTGATGTTCCTGATAAGCCATCCCGTAGCCAATCATGACTTCTATTAAAAAATCCAGCGAATGAAAAACATCTTCCGGCAGATCCGGATACAGTTCCTTTACTACTTTTCGGTGGATGCTGATGATCTCCTCCGGAGGAACCTGATGTTCAATCGTTTTTCGGCTGAATTTTTGGGCTTGATATAAAGATGTTTCTGTTAATTCGGCTATATATCGGCTAAGCAGCTGATGATACCGCTGCTCTATAACCTCCCTGAAATCCACGTTCTAACCTCCTACCGAAGCCATTTCACGGCTTGAATCTCTGTTCCTTCCTCTGCAACAGATTGCAGGCTGAATTCGTCCATCAGCCTTTTGACGCCCGGAAGTCCCGCTCCCAGTCCGCCTGACGTTGAAAAGCCGTCTTCCATCACTTTACGGATGTCGGGGATTCCGGGTCCTTTGTCTTCTGCTATAATTTTAAGGCCTTTTTTCCCTCTGTCGTTTACTTGTTCTATGCTGACCTGGCCCTTGCCTGCATATAAGTAAATGTTTCTGGCCAATTCTGAGATAGCCGTCGTGATTCTGGCCTGGTCCACCGTGCCGAAGCCTAATTCCTTCGCAACGTTGCGGCCAAGCTGTCTGGCGGCTACGATATCCCATTCTGTCATGATTTTCACACAGGATTGGTCGTTCATCGCTATTCCCCCAATTCCCGCTTCAATGTCTCAAGCCCTTGCTCTAAATCGAGCGCCGTTTCAATTTCCTCAAGTGAGATTCCGAGTTCAATCAATGTGACCGCCACAGCCGGCTGAATTCCCGTCAATACGACATTTGCGCCCATCAATTTAGACATGGTGATGACATCGCCGAGCACTTTCGCGATAAATGAATCGATCATGTCAACGGATGTCAGGTCAATGACGACCCCGTTTGCGCCGGTTTCATAGATTTTGTTAAGCAGATCTTCTTGAAAATGCAAAGCTGTCTGGTCGTCAAGTTCCCATTGGATGGATACCAATAAGCAGTTATACAGTTTCAGGATCGGGATTTTTGGATGTCTCACAATGTTATTCCCCCAATGAAACGATTTTTCGATTTGTCATTTCAAGCGCTGTTTGAATTCCTTTTTGAAGGGTATTCTTCGTAATAACCTGCGACAAATCAATTCCCAGATTAACGATCGTCTGCGCAATCTCCGGACGGATTCCGACGAGCAGGCATTTCGCGCCGACAAGCCGCACCGCTTCTGACGCCTGGATAATATGGTGCGCCACCATCGTATCAACGACCGGCACGCCCGTGATATCAATTAATACAACCTGTGAACGGTGCTTCACGACGCCGTTTAACAGATTTTCCATAATGTGCTTTGCACGCTCCGTATCAATCGTCCCGACAAGCGGCATGACCGTTACATGCTCAAATACCGGGATCAGCGGAGCCGACAATTCCTGAAGCGCGATTTTTTGCAAAGTAACCGTTTTTTCCCAGGAGATAGAATACTGATTTAAAATTTCCGTGTTGATCGGATTGAAAAAGCTGTCTATTTCCAAAATCAAATCTGCTCTGTCCTGATCGGCCATATTAAGGTCGACCATCGTTTCGTAAAGCAGTTTCCAAAACTCTGACAGGGTGGCTGAAAGAAGTTTCAGTGACAGACCGAACTGAACGGCGCGCAGTGCGAGCTCACTGATCTGCTCTTCCGTAGCCTCGTCATTTTTAGTCGATAATAAAAGAATGTCTATATAGTCTTTACAAATATTTTCACATATGTGATTCGTAAGCTGATAGTCTTCCTGATTGCCTACTTCTTTTAGTTTGGCTGTCCAAGTATCAAGCAGTTCATCATGCTGATCAATGATGAACTGATACACTTTCTGATTCGACATGGGTTTCACTGACCTCCCGACACAAAACAACAAATTTTGTTTGATTATCTCTTTATTATAGCGCTTATGTTTTTCGAAAACAAAAAAAGTTGCTCTATATGAGCAACCAAAATATGACTAAAAATCAATGAGTGCCAAACTGATTTGCAGGGCTTCATCAACCTTATCCATCATTTCATCATCCAGATGAGTTATTTTATCCGTTAATCTTTGCTTGTCAATCGTCCGAATTTGCTCCAGCAAAATAACGGAATCTCTTTCAAAACCGTAGCGTTTTGCATCAATTTCGACGTGGGTTGGTAATTTCGCTTTCTGTATTTGGGCTGTTATGGCTGCAACAATAGCAGTCGGGCTAAAGCGATTTCCGATATCATTTTGGATCACTAAAACCGGGCGTACGCCGCCTTGCTCTGAGCCAACAACAGGAGATAAATCAGCAAAATAAACATCGCCGCGCTTTACAATCAAAATGATTATCCTCCGCTGACTAAGCGCTCAACGGTCGTTTCTGCTTCGCACTCAGCATAGTGAGCCTCAGAAGAGATATTCAAGTTGATTTTCGCCATTTCCATATACCCGCGTCTCATCAAATCACGGTTATGGCGAGTTGTCCGTTCGCTGACATACGCTCTCACTGCTTGTGATATCAGTTCGTTTCTGCTTCGTTTCTCCCGCATCGCTACACCATCCAATTCAGCTACTAAGTTTTCGGGCAAGCTGATTTTCATTTCGGTTCTTGCGCTGGATTCAGACAAAAAACATACACCTCCACCAAACTTACGGATACGACCAATTCATCCATCCAGACATAATGATACCATTATTCAAACGTCAAGCAAAGCTGTTTTATAAATTCTCTTTTTCCGGATGACGGCTACTTGCTTGTATTATCTTGCAGTAAAGGATTTCTTACTTCCATTATACTCTCATTTTCCAAAAACATACGGGGAACGCGGGAACTAATGGTACAAGGGACCTCGTAATTAATCGTCCCAAGCCGCCCGGCGATTTCATCCATCGTGATCGTTTCTCCCTTCTGGCTGCCGATCAGGGTGACTTTGGTGCCCGGCGGATAAGATTGATCTAATTCGACCATCAATTGATCCATGCAGATTCTTCCCGCGATGTTCATCCGTTTGCCGCCGATCAGCACAGACGTGCCGCTCAGCTTGCGGAGCCACCCGTCTGCATAGCCGATGGGAACCGTTCCGATCCATTGATCCTTCTCTGCCGTATATGTTGCGCCGTAGCTGACGCTTTCCCCTTTGCGGATCTTTTTCACATGGGATAAAACAGAGTGCAGCGCAAAAGCCGGTTTTAATTGAAACGGAATTTCGCTTTGGATGTCAGCAGAAGGACGAAGCCCGTACATACTGATGCCGAAACGAACCGCGTTAAAAAAGCCTTTTTTAAGACGAAGTCCGGCAGCGCTGTTCGCGCAGTGCACCATCAATTCTTTTAAAGGAAGCGGAGCGATCAATTTTTTAAAGCGGTCAAACTGGAAGAGGAAATAATCTCTGTTTTTCTCATCCGCGGTAGCAAAATGGGTGAATACGCCTTTACAGACTAAACCGGGATTTTGACCGAGGATTTTTAACACGCTTTGGATTTCTTCCTCCGTTTTGACTCCGAGTCTGTTCATGCCGGTGTCGACTTTCAGATGAAACGGCACTGTTGCACTTCCGAGGTGGCGCGCAGCTTCCTGAAGCCATTCAACAGAATATCCCGTGAGTGTTACGTCATACTCGGCAGCTGCTTGTACATATTCGGGCGGCACGGCGCCAAGCACGAGAATCGGCGCTGTAATGCCCCGCTTTCTCAATGAAATCGCTTCATCCAGTATGGCTACGGCAAGACAAGAGGCACCCGCTTCAAGCGCGGCTTTCCCAACTTCCAAATCTCCGTGACCGTAAGCGTTCGCCTTTACAACCGCCATGAGATGGACGTTTTGCCCGATGTGTTTTTTCATATGCGTGACATTTTCTTTAATCGCGGACAGGTTGATTTCCGCCCACGTTTCTCTGTAAAAGGATGCTGTGTTCATTCGATACACTTCCTAGCATTATTTTCGATTCATATTGTTATTATCATACTAAAATTATTCTGCAAAGTGAAATGGAATCAAAAAAGAGACCGACAGCGGCGGCCTCTTTTTTGACGTTATTTTGACGACTGTCCCTGCATGCTTTTGGCGGCGGCCACCATTTCATCTTTTGTCAGATCCTGTGATGACAGAAGATAATCCACTCCGTCATATGTCCACGTTAAAGACGTATCAGATAATGCGGCCACCGTGAAGCCGAGATTAACCGGTTCGCCTTTCAGCGTGACGGCAGAGGCGGCTTTTGCGATATGGGCTTTTTCTTGAATAAGGGTGAAGGATTTTTCTCCGCCGTAAGTCATGACGATCCGTTTGCCGTCCGCAGTTGAAATATCTTTCTCTTCAAGCTTTTTGACGCCGGCCGGCACTTGAAGCGGTGTTTTGACCGCAAATGAATCAGACGGCTTGGCGCTTGTGGCGACGTCCATCTGGGAAAGCGTCATATTTTTCTTCTCGTCAAAAGAGTCTTTATCAAACGGTTTGTTGAATTCAAAGCTTTTGAATTCGACTTTTACCATCACTTTCCGGTCTGTATCCATAACTTTAACGAGCGACGGGCTCATGTCCTTTTTGTTGAAAGTGATTTCCTGAGTCGGCAGCATTTTGTTGTGCTGATAGTTTGTTTTTGTTTCAAACGTGTACTTTTTATCTTTGGCGGAATAGACGGCGTCTTTGTCATGCTGCACGTCCTTTATAAGTGACTCAAACAAATATACTTGGCTGCTGTTATTCGGCCAGTCGCTTTGGAATCTGAAGCTCTTATTTAAAGACGGCGTGAGGACAAAGACTCCGTTGGCGTTCCGTAAAATGACTTGGTTTTGGTCTTTTTTCGGATTTTCCAGATAGACCCGGTACAGGGAAGGTTTTTTATGCCAGATTTCCACATTATATACTTGCGGATCACTCCCCGTTTCAATGGTCATTTTGGCTTTCGCTTTATACGAGGTGTATTCTTTCGCCTTCTTATCTAAACCGTTCACGATATCTTCCTGTGACTTTTGGCCGCAGGCCGAAAGAATAAGGACGGCAAGCAGTCCCGTTAAAAGCAAAACAAAGCTTTTTCTCACCTTTTTCAACCCCTTCTTCTCAATTGATGTAAAGGGAAGAAATCGCTTGTTTGACTTTAACGGTACGCCCTGAACGGACGGACGCGTACCATAAAAGCCTCAAACAACTTGTCTCCCTTAATGCACTATCAAATATATGAAGGGGTTTCGGCTAATATGCAGACTAGCGTGACAACCTTTCAATCACGACCTGTGCCGCGGCGTATTCTTTTGTATGGGTAATGGAAACGTGAACCGCCGCGCCGTCAAGCTTGGCGCAGGTCAGCACTGGTTTTCCCGCCGTGTCGTTTCCGGTTTCAATATCCTGAAAGCTGAGCTCTTTGCCGATACCTGTGCCGTATGCTTTCGAAAAGGCTTCTTTTGCCGCAAATCTTCCCGCGAGAAATTCAATTTTCCTTTTGTCCGACAGCAATGTAAAACGGGCGTATTCAGCCTCCGTCAATATTCTTTGCGGAAACCTCGCCTGCCGGCTGAGCATGTTTTCAATTCTGTGCAGTTCAACGATGTCGATTCCGATTCCGAAAATCATGTGAATTCCTCCTAAAAGTCCGTACTAAAAAACGGTTTATGTCATAAACGTGTTACTATATATGTAACAAATCAGATGCAAAGGGGCTTGCGATGTTTATACGAACGGAAAATTTCCAGACTTTTATCAGACGTTATCCGGCCGTCAGCTGTATCTTGGCGCTGCAGGCGTTCTTGTGGCTGTTTTTCAGTATGCCGCTTCATTCCGTCATGATGTGGTCAGATGCTGTGACAGGCTATAATTACGGCGTTTCCTCGGGAGAATGGTGGCGGCTGGTGACACCGATGTTTTTACACGCGAATTTCACTCACCTTTTGTTTAACTCCATGTCTCTCTTTTTATTCGCGCCCCCGCTTGAGCAGATGCTCGGAAAAGTCCGTTTTCTGATTGTGTACATCGTATCGGGCATCATCGGCAATATCGGCACGTATCTTGCCGAACCGCTTGATTATGTGCATGTCGGCGCATCCGGCGCGATCTTCGGACTTTTCGGCGTGTATGTGTTTTTGACTGTTTTCCGCAAGGAGCTGATCGGCCGGGATCAGTCGAAAATGATTATGACCCTGCTTATCATCGCGGTGCTGTCGACGTTTATCAACTCTAATATTAACATTATGGCGCATTTGTTCGGACTGGCAGGCGGATTTTTGCTTTCCTTTTTATGCGTGCAGCAAAAAAAGCGGCGGTATTAACCGTCCGCTTTTTCATATGAATACCAGCGCCCGATGCGTTCGGCATCTTCCTCGCTGACATCCTTCAGCATGACATGCTCCATGTGGTGAGCTGATTTCACTGCGGTAGCCACAGATGCGAGCCGCCTTCTTTTTTGCAGAAAGGAGCGGCTGACTTCAAACATCTGCATTCTTCTTCTCAGCATAATCGTGGTCGTCTTCCCGACCAGCCTCGTGGTGATCTGAAGCCTGCCGCCGTTTATGCACCATGACGCTGTCCTAAACGAGGCATATCCAAGCACCAGTTCGACGGGAAGCACAAGGAGCGATGCATATCCCCACGGTTTAAACAGAATACAAAGCGGGATGATCACGAAAACCGAGAAGATTATGGATCGGAATAAATACCGGCGCAGCGCCCTTTTCGGCAAATGATTTCGGTTTTCTTCCAGCACGTAATCCGGTGTGAAACCGTTCAGCATCACTCCGAGCTTTGATTTGCGGATGATCGGAAACAGAATCGTCTGAGCTCCTTCTTTCTCATTCCCCGCACTGCCGGCGCTGACAATCGCCACCGTCGCGTATCCGAATAATTGCCTGATCACATTTTCTTTCATTTTAATGGCTTGGATTTTACGGAGCGGGATTGTCACTTGATGTTTTTCAATAATTCCTCTGGTAATGACCAATTCGTGTTCCTTTTTTTCTATTTTAAAGTTGGCATGCTTGATCATCATACCGGCGATGCTTAACAGCCAGGCGATGAACAATCCTATGAAAATGATCACGGCGTATATGCCGATGCTCGCATGCTTGAGAAAGGAAAACCTGTCATAGAGCCAGTCCATCGGAAGTACTTCATCAATCTGAGAAAAGAGGGCGAATACCGCTGAGATGATGACACCGATTCCCCCGGATGTTGAGGCGGCCATAAGCAGCTCACCTACAGACAGGCGGTAAACGGATTGCACATCTTCCCCGCGCATCGGTTCCTGCTCCGCTGCGGTCTCCCCTCGTTCTTCTTGCTCCGCTTTTTGCTGAAAAACAGCCGCTCTGATCCGTTCCGCCTCTTCCACAGTAATGGCGGATAAGACGGCCTCGGCGTTTTTCCCGTCGCCGGCCGTTTCGATTTGAAGCTTAACAAGCTTAAAAAGCTGCTGAATGATGCCGGCACTCGTATTCATTGATTGAATCCGGTCAATGGAGATGTATCTCTTTTTCGTAAAAAACAAGCCTTCTTCAATTCTGAATTCTCCGTCCTCAATCCGGTATGTAAATTTTCTCCACTCAATCACACTAGCCGTAATCAGCCAGATAAGCAGGACGGCGAGCGCAATGCCTCCGTAAAAGCGGATGAAGTGGTTGGAGTTTACAATATAGACGAGAAAAAATGGCAGAATAATGTTTTTAATGGTTTCGATAATAATATGGAATAAGTTCAAAATCACGGCCGCCGGATGCAGACGTTTCGGCTCAGACATCATCTTCCGTCACCCTTGCCAGACGGGAAATGGAATCCCTCAGCCGGTCAGCTTCCTCCATATCAAGCGCCGGAATGGAATGAACGGTTGCCGCCGTGGAGATTTTGACTGAGGCCAGACGGTACTTTCTGAGGAGCGGGCCTTGTGAAGTATCTACGTGCTGCACCCTCACCATCGGCACAATGACCCGTTTGATAATAAAAATGCCGGATTGAATATCAATTTCATTTTCATGGACTTCATAGCGCCAGATCCTGTGCCTGATTTTCGGTATGGCATAGACGGATATTACTGAACCGATAACCCAAATGATGCCGAGGACTCCGGTGATCCAATACGGCCAATGGTAGAAATGGCTTAAAACAGCTGCTGCTATAACGGCCAGAAGACAGAAGGCGGACAGGATGATTTCCTGAAGACGCCAGACTTTTAAGCCGCTTGGACTGATTCGATTTTTTGGCTGTGCTCTCAACATACCTACCTCCCATTTTTTATCATACATACAAATACGGCTGATTTGCAAAAAAGATTCACTTTCCGGCATATCAAAAAAAAAGCGGACCCCGTAAAAGGGTCCGCTTCCTGTGTTTTAGTATGATTTTTTCTGGCGTCTGTCACCTGAAGAACGGCGGTCGCTTGAGCGTTTTTTATCGTAGGAAGAACGGTTGTTGTTTTTCCCTTTGCCGCCGCGGTAGCCGCCGCCTTGGCCGTCTCTGCGCTTAGAAGTACGCTGGTTTTTATAGCGTTTGCTGACCATAGGCGCTTCATCAGTGAGGCGTACAGGCGTGCTGTCCGGCTCTTTTGTCGCCATTTTAATGGCTGCAGCCACAACTGTCACTGCATCATGATCTTCTAACAATTCCGCAGCTGCCGTCATGTAGAAGTTCAGGTTGTTTTCGCTGATCGCCGTGCGCAGACGGTCAACCGTCACCTGCTGCTGTCCTTCTAATGCTTCGTCAAGCGTCGGCTCTTTCATGCGGTCCATTTTGCGTTTTGTCGTTTGTTCAATCGCGCGAAGCATGCTTTTCTCACGCGGTGTGATAAACGTCATCGCCATACCCGTTTTTCCTGCACGGCCCGTTCTTCCGATACGGTGAACGTAACTTTCAGGATCTTGAGGCACGTCAAAGTTGTAAACGTGGGTAACGCCTGAGATATCAAGTCCGCGGGCGGCAACGTCAGTCGCTACAAGCACTTCGATCGCACCTTCTTTAAACTTGCGGAGCGCAACCATACGTTTCGCCTGCGTTAAGTCGCCGTGAATTCCTTCAGCCGCATATCCGCGAAGGTTCAGGGCTTCAGCAAGCTCATCGACACGGCGTTTCGTACGTCCGAATACGATCGCAAGTTCCGGAGACTGAATGTCAAGAAGACGAGTCAGCGTATCGAATTTTTTGCGCTCCTGCACTTCCAAGTAGAACTGCTGAATGTTGGACACAGTCATTTCTTTCGCTTTTACTTTTACGTGTTCCGGCTCAGTCATGAAACGCTCTGCGATCCGTTTGATCGGCGCAGGCATTGTTGCTGAGAATAAGAGCGTTTGGTGGTCGCTCGGCACGTTTGAGAGAATGGATTCAATGTCATCAATGAATCCCATGTTCAGCATTTCATCAGCCTCATCCATGACAACCGTGTTCACGTTATTTAAACGGATCGTGCGGCGGTTGATATGGTCAAGAAGACGCCCCGGCGTACCTACGATGATATGCGGGTTTTTCTTCAATGCGCGGATTTGACGTCCGATATCCTGGCCGCCGTAAATAGGCAGTACTTTCGCACGCTTATCTTGTCCGATTTTATATAACTCTTCAGATACTTGAATGGCTAATTCACGGGTTGGCGCGATTACGATTGCTTGAATATTAGGAGACTCGGGGTTCATTTTTTCAACAAGGGGTATACCGAACGCAGCTGTTTTACCTGTACCTGTTTGCGCTTGTCCGATGACATCTTTATTTAAAAGTCCGAGCGGAATCGTTTGTGCCTGGATCGGTGTTGCTTCTTCAAATCCCATACGATTGATTGATTTCATGAGATCAGAACTTAATTGGAAATCTTGAAACGTTATAGTCAAATTATTCAAACTCCTTCTGATTGCTGTTTCAGTAATGTCGTGATTTACCACTAAAAACCGCCCTTTCATCCAAAGGACAGGATCATACGTATACAAAGCCCGAATTACTTTACGTTTAATCTTACCATTACACTATGTGTTTTTCAATAAGGCGAGATGGTCAGGCGGCCGGAAGCGGCCTGACCGGATTCTTCCCGCGAACGGGGCCGGACCCCGCGCCGGACGGGATTTCCCAGCCGGCGGTCTTTCTTTTTCATACGGACAGAATTATTTCACCCTGAATTAGTTTCTTCATTTTTGTATATTTTTATAATGCTGATCAGTATTTTTTCAGTTCTTCTCTAATAAATCTTTAACGATTTCTTCGAGCTTCATACCTCTCGATGCTTTAAACAGAAGGAGATCGCCGGAATCGGCCATTTTCTGTATGGCGTGAAGCAGTTCTTTTTTGTCAAGATAATGGCTGACGCGCCCTTCTTCAAAATGCCGGCGCGCTCCGTCAGCGATGAATGCGCCGAGTGTGCCGTAAGTAAATACATGGTCGATTTCCGCCGGATTGACCGCAGCTCCGCATTCTTCGTGGAATGCTTTTTCTTCATCACCAAGTTCAAGCATATCACCGAGCACGAGCATTTTCTTCCGATAGCCTTTCATCGTTTCGATTAATTCGACCGCCGCTTTCATTGACGTCGGGCTCGCATTATACGCGTCGTTTACGATCGAGATGCCGTTGTCCGTTTTGACCAGTTCCAATCTCATCCCCGTCACCTTCAGGCGGCTCAGTCCCAGAGCGGCATTTTCCGGCGTAATGCCGAAATAGATGCCGGCGGCGTATGCGGACATGGCATTCATCACATTATGTCTGCCGAGAACCGGAATAAAGAAAGAACGGTCGATTCCGTCGATATTGAAGTACGTGCCTTCTTCCGCCTGTTTTATTTCTTTCAGGCGGAGATCATTGTCCGCGCCTGCGCCGTATGTCGTTGTCCGGCAAGTGTACGTCTTTTCGCGAAGCAGCGGCTCATCCCCGAAATAAAACAGAACGCCGTCTTCCCGAAGTCCGTTTATAATTTCAAGTTTCGCCTCCGCAATTCCTTCTCTTGAGCCTAAATCCTGCATGTGGGATTCGCCGATATTGGTAATGACGGCCGCTTCCGGTTCAGCAAGACGGCTCAGAAAATCAATTTCGCCTCTCGCGCTCATTCCCATTTCTAAAACGGCGATTTCTGTATCTTCAGGCATGGCAAGCACGGTCAGCGGCAGGCCGATATGATTGTTGAAATTGCCGGCGGTTTTGTGAACGCGGTACTGCGTGCCGAGAACGGCGTGAAGCATGTCTTTCGTTGTCGTTTTTCCGTTGCTCCCGGTCACCCCGATAACCCGTGTGCCGAGCTCTTTCAAATAAGCTTTTGCCAATGTTTGCAGCGCCTCCAGCGTGTCATCGACCAGGATGACAGCACGCTCTTCCGGCGGATTCGGTTCAGAGCGGTCCCACAACACCGCGGAAACGCCTTTTTCAAATGCTTGCGGCACAAAGGTGTGGCCGTTAAAATGCTCGCCTTTTAAAGGAATGAACAGCTGATTTTTTTCCAAAGTCCGCGTATCGGTTGCGGCGCCCTCAATCATTGTTTGTTCAAATACGGGATTTGTCAGTGTGCCTTTGACCATATCTGCGATTCGTTTTACAGTTCGCTTTATCAAAGGTGGCACCTCGCTTTCTGAAAATGTTGTCTGTTACGGGAAAAGACACTGCCCCTTCAGGCAGTGTCCGTCTTCATTAAAATGTATGTTTAATCAGCTGTTTTTCGGCATGGCGTTCTTTTGCCAGCTCAACCAGCTGTTCGATCAGATCACTGTAATCTACGCCTGCTTCTTTCCAAAGCAGCGGGAACATGCTGAATGGCGTAAAGCCCGGCATTGTGTTCACTTCGTTAATGAGCACTTGACCGTCATTGGTCAGGAAGAAATCGGCGCGGACAAGGCCTGATCCGTCAATCGCTTTGAAGGCTTTAATCGCCATCTCGCTGATTTCCGCATATTGTTCATCCGTCACTTGCGCGGGAATCATTAAATCCGTGTCGCCGTCTTCATATTTCGCCTTGTAATCGTAAAAGTCGGTTTTCGGCGCGATTTCACCGACGGCGGAGCATTTCGGTTCGTCATTTCCGAGTACGCCGATTTCGATTTCTCTGCCGGCGATTCCTTCTTCCACCACAATTTTCCGGTCATACTCAAAAGCCAGTTCGAAGGCTTTTTCAAGCTCTTCACGGTTTCTGCATTTGCTGATTCCGACGCTTGATCCGAGGTTCGCCGGTTTGACGAAGCATGGATACCCAAGCTCCTCTTCAACCTGCTGTAAGCAGCTGTCCGGCGTCTGTTTCCAGTCCTTTTTTAAGAAAGCGGCGTACTTCGCCTGCGAAAGCCCCGCTTGAGCGAACAAATGCTTCATGATGACTTTATCCATGCCGGCTGATGATGCAAGCACCCCGTTGCCGACATAAGGAACGTTCAGCAATTCCAGCAGACCCTGAATGGTGCCGTCTTCACCGTTCGGTCCGTGGAGAAGCGGAAATACGACATCGATCGGCGCCTTTTCGTCAGGCGACGCTTCAGGAAACATTTCCCGGTTCAATGCTGATAGAGCGAAACTTTCACCGTTTTGTTCCAGCTGAAGCATTTTCACGTTGGAAACCGGCTCAGTCAGCAGCGGGCCTCTTTGCCATTCTCCTTTTTCAGTGATGTAAATCGGATGTATATCAAACTTCTCAGTATTAAGCGCTTTTGTTACAGCTAATGCTGTCTGCAGCGATACATTGTGTTCGGCTGACTTTCCGCCGTACACCAATCCTAGACTTGTTTTCAATGGATATTCCCCCCACAACAATTCATCTTTACTATCTTATCACTTTCCTCAGAAAATGATCTAATTATTTTTGGGCATTCTGAATATGAAAGCATTTGTATGTAATTCCTTTTTATTTTATATTAAAATGGCATGGAAAAGGAGATGTGTCATATGAAAAAAATCAGTACAACAGAACAATTTAATGAACTTATTCAATCCGACAAGGAAATCATCGTGAAATTTTTCGCTGACTGGTGCCCTGACTGCACGCGCATGAATATGTTCATCGGCGATATTTTGGAAGAATATAATCAAAATGATTGGTATGAGCTGAACAGAGACGAGCTCCCTGAGCTTGCCGACAAATATCAGGTAATGGGCATACCGAGCCTTCTGATCTTTAAAAACGGCGAAAAGAAAGCGCATCTTCACAGCGCAAACGCGAAAACGCCCGAAGAAGTCACAGAGTTTTTATCACAGCATATTTAATTCGTTTCACGATCTTTGTTTATGACTTCAGGCTCTACATGAACATGGACATGAGTCACATCATGTTCATGTTTTATTGCATATTCGACTTCATCGGCTACTTCATGGCCTTCTTTCACAGACAGTCCCGGATCTACCGTAATGACCATTTCCACATGAACCGTGCTCCCCAAATACCTTGCTTTCACATCCTTCAGCCTGCTGACCTCTTTTATTTCTTTCACTGTGTGTTTATACGGCTCCAAATCTTTCAGATCAAATCCGTCCGTCAATGAGTGGGATGCATCTTTGAAGATGTCCCATGCCGTCTTACAGATGATGATTCCGATCAGAAAAGCAATGACCGGATCAATCCACGGCAGATGAAGCCGGGCCGTTAAGACGCCTATAAACGCCCCAATACTGACATAGGCGTCAGAACGGCTGTCTTTCGCCGCCGCATGAAGCGCGCGCAGAACTTTTAACCCGATCCGCAAGTCGGCTGTTATATACATACATGCCGTACATTACAATCGCGCTCCCGAGCGCCGTCCATGCCGCAATGAAGCTCGGCTCGGCCTTCGTTCCGCTGACAATCGCCTTTGCCCCTCCGATCAGCACTTCAATACCGACCGCCATCATAATAAAAGACGCAATTAATGAAGAAATTGTTTCAGCCCGATAATGTCCGTAAGCATGATCACTGTCCGCGGGGCGCTGGGAAATCCGGAGCCCGATCAGCACAGCCAGTGATGCGACAATATCCGTGGCATTATTTAATCCGTCCGCTCTGAGCGCTTCGGAATGATAAATAAGACCGATCACCAGTTTGACGGCGGCAAGGATGAGGTACGCGGCGATATTAAGAATCGCGCCTTTTTCGCCCCGTTTTAAGTTTGCCGTTTGATCATTCATGTAAGGACTCCTCCATTCTCATTCATAGTATGGATGGAAAAGCGGAAAAATAGCAGCTTTGATCTGAGCAAATGCAATATTCGACAGCATTATTCCCCGGGAAACTTTTTGTCGAAAAATTGGCGGTATTTTTCCTTTACATATGAATATGCCCATTGTATACTTTCATTAACTGATAATGATTCTCAATATCATTTGATTAGGAGGGTAATCATGAGGTCTTCTCCTCAGCTCAGATCATCAGTTGAAGGACGAAAAAAACATCTGATCCATTTGCTGATCAATAACGGAATATACAAAAAGTCGGAACGGCATTTATATGAATTATCGCTCGGAGAATTAGAAAGCGAATACAAATATATAAGGAAGGTGCGGGCTCATGGCGAAACGTAAAATAAAAACATACGAACAGCTGATAAAAGAAAACAAGGCGGCCATTATGAATAATCAAAAGCTGATGAATGTGATCTATGACAGAATTGACCGCAAGCATCAAAAACTGCTCCGGCACAACAGCCATACATAGTGGCTGGGACAAAACTAGCTTCAAATAATGAGAAAGGTGAATTTGGGGGTACTCAAATTCATCTTTCTTTATTTTTATGTATAAATTCTTCTATTACCTTAGAAGTTGGCAGTGAATTTTCTTAAATTCACTGCCATTAATGCGAGACCCATTTCGTTTGCTACCTTCGATTTTCCTCGTACAGAAAATCGAGTGAAACGCAAATTAGCCTTCAAGAATCCAAAAACTGGTTCCACATCGGTTTTACGTTTTCGATAGATGGCACTCGTTTTCTCTTCTGAAAGCTTCGCTCTCACATATTCTTTTTGCTGTTCCCATTTTTTGTTCACCATTAGTTTTCGATTGTTTCCTTCTTTTGCCTTGGTACATGATGAACGGAATGGGCATCCTGAACAGTCTTCGCACTCGTAGACTTTGAAACTCCTTTGGAAACCTGTAGCGTCCGTTCGGACAGAATGATATTGAAATTCTAAACGTTTCTGATTAGGGCACGTATATGTATCGGTTTCTTGATCATATACCCAGTTATCAGGATTAAATGTATTTTGTTTGTACTTTTTCTTTTGTTCCTTCAAAAACATGTTATATGTTATCAGTGCTTCTCGGTTTCTGTTTGAGAGAATATCACTAAAGTTTTGTTCACTACCATAACCTGCATCTGCAACTATATGTTTCGGTAACTCGAAATAATGTTGCTCGATCTCATCTAAAAATGGAATTAACGTACGTGTATCTGTTGGGTTTGGAAATAGACTATAAGCAAGCGCATATTGACCTTCCGTTGCGATTTGTACATTGTAACCAGCTTTCAATTGCCCGTTTTTCATATAATCATCTTTCATTCGCATAAATGTCGCATCTAGATCTGTTTTAGAATAGCTATTACGTGGTCCAAAGATTTTAAGATCCTGTTGGTACTTCCGTTTTCTTAGGATAAAATCAATCAACTGTTTACGCACTTGTTTCGGGTAT
The DNA here is from genome assembly GCF_038005925.1 of Bacillus sp. EU55. NCBI lineage: Bacteria > Bacillati > Bacillota > Bacilli > Caryophanales > Bacillaceae > Bacillus > Bacillus sp. EU55. The sequence continues at coordinate 479,688 of NZ_JBBOUE010000001.1, read as the reverse complement.
TTTCGTTCCCTTCGTAAGGCTTTTCGTTCCGTAACGTCTGAAGATGCTTCTATTTGTTTATCATATTCGGTCACTACTTCGTCTACTTTTTGAACCATTTGAGTGAGCTCTCCAAATGATAGCTGTTCATCACTTTCCCGTTCCATTTGGGGTATGATTTCGTTCTCAAGCAACTCATTGTACAACTGGTTTGACTTATCAATTAAACGCTGATGAAATTTCTCAATCGCTTTCTTCCAGACAAACGTAAATTTATTCGCATTCGCTTCAATCTTTGTACCATCGATAAATATCGCTTCTTGATCGATCAGTTTTTCTTCAATCAATTGGCAGCGAAATTGGATGAAACATTGACGGATTAAATCTTTCACTACTGGTTGAACACGAAATCGGTTAATTGTACGGTAGCTTGGTTCATACCCTTGAGCTAACCACATCATACGGATACTGTCTTTTAATAGGGCCTCTATTTTACGCCCTGAAAAGACAGATTGAGTGTAGGCACATAGAATAATTTTAAGCATCATGCGTGGATGATAGGCAGGACAACCTTCATTTCGAAGAAATGGTTCAAACGCTTCTTGAGGGATACTTTCCACTAAATGATGGACATGGTAGGCAATATCATTATTTTGTAACTTTACTTCTAAATCTAAAGGCAAAACGATTTGATTCATGGTATAATCTTTAAACATAAGGACACTTCTTTCTGATTAGATTTTGTATGGTAACTTAATTTTATCAGAAGTTGTCCTTATTTTTTATTGTAAAATAATCAAAAACGGTGAAAGTTTACTCGTCGTAAAATTTCACCGTTTTTTTCGTCTTAGAGGTGGGTTTTGTCCCAGCCCCTTTTATTGCTCAAAGGCTTCCGCCGCTAATTTGCCGATGACCGCATCGTCCATCGGCGGATTGTGAAGGCCGGCCCGGGCATCCCGATAATACCGCTGAAGCGGATTATTTCGCTCCAGGCTTTTTGCGCCGGTGATTCTCATTGCTTTATCAACAACAGAAAGGACGGCATTTGTCACAATATGTTTTGCCGCGCCGAGCTCGCTTTTGATGAAAGGGCGGCGTTTCGGGTCATCATACATTTGCGCCGCCGTGAAGAGAAACTGTCTCGCTTTTAACAATTCAAGCTCCATTTCCCCGACACGCTGCCCAACGGCCGGCACGTCTTTAATCGGTCCGTTCAGGCTGTTCGGCGAATATTCGGATGCAAACCGGACGGCATAGTCCCTTGCCGCTTGAGCGATACCCAGATAAGCAGCGGGAATGTGAAGCAGCCAGCCATTCACTTTCGCCGCTCTCGGCCCGCTGATAAGCTCCACAAGCCGCTCATCACTGACCGTGACATGATCTAAAAGGAGATCATGGCTTCCGGTCGCCTTCATGGCAATCATATCCCATGTTTCTTCGACTGAAACACCTGCCTGATCTTTATGAATGAGAAAAACACCGGTCGTTTGTTTTTCTTCAATCCATGCCGTCACAAGCATATAATCCAAAGTCAGCGAAAGGGTTGTAAAGGTTTTTCGGCCGTTCAGCACCCATTTTCCGTCTTTTTTGACAGCGGAGGTGCCGGGTCTTCCTCCCCTCGTCGGACTGCCGGTCTGCCGTTCCGTCGCTGCCCTGTTCAGGACGGCTCCCTTTTTCACCTCTTCTGTGATAAATGAAAAGACACCTTCATCCCAGCTGTTTCCTTCTCCGAGCTCACCCATGACGGATAAATGCCAGCCGATTCCGAGAGCAACGGCCGCGTCTCCCCGCGCCAGCCGTTCCTGAAACAGCACCATATCATAAACGGAAATGCCTGCACCGCCGAATGCCTCAGGTACCGTTAACGCCGTATATCCCGCGTCGCGCAGTCTTTGAATTTTCTCCGCGGGAAAACGGCCCGCCTCATCATCAAGCGCGGCTGTTTTTTGAAATTCGTCTGCAAGCAGGCCGATTTTTTCCACCCATTCCCTCTGCCGTTCATTCTGTATCCATAAAGACACTGGAATCCCCCCATTATAATTCCGATAAAGTTAATAAGTATTATAGAGATTCAAGTCTCGTTTCGCAACTGTGAGGCTGTACAAAAAAAACACGCTATTCCATGGAATAGCGCGTTCAGGCTGCTTCCGGGCCGCGGTCCTGCTTAAGCCCGAGATAAATCAGCATATATGTGAGATAACCCATCGTCATCACAAGCCCGCCAAAGAAAAAGCTTGAAAAAATCGGCTCTTCAAACGCGGTAACCGCCGCAAGCACGATCCAGCTTGCATACAGGTAGATGATGAAATAACGGAATCCCGACTTCATTTTATATAAGAGAAACAGCCCCACTGTAGAAAACAAACCCAGCGCAAGCCTGAAATAAACAAGATGTTCGAATTGGAACATGAATGACACAAAGGAAAAACCAAGCAATAACACAATCGGTAATGCGGTAATAAAATTTCTCAAGTGAGCACCTCCGTCATTACCTTTATTATAAATCAAAATAGCATAAATTATTGATTTATCGTGATCTTTTTCACAAAAATGTCATTCCTTTACTTTATACCCGAACATCACGTTTGCAAAAGCTCCACCAAGCGACGGCTAAGAAGAATACGATATGGATAATGATAATGCCTGCGGAAAATAACGGCGTCATTCCCGCAAACAGCGGTTTTGCCCCGCTCATATATTGCGTCAGGTCAGTATTTGCGAACAGCAGAAAACTTCCCCATTTGTTTTGGAAGAGCGACATAATCGTCACGAGTGATTTTGCGCCGTACAGCACGATAAATGACAAAATGACGGCCGTTGCGCTGTTTCGGAATACAGAAGAACACAGCAAGCCAAAGCATGCCATCGCAAACGCCTCGACCCAGTTCGTGCCGATTACTTTCAGGGTGTTCATAAGAAGCGTCCCTGATTCAGATGTCACCGACACGCCGAAGAAAGCCATGCCGAACAGCAGAGACAGAATATAGTACGCCGCATACAGGTACAAGCTGACCAAAAATACGGTAATGAGTTTAGATACAAAAATCCGCTCCCGCTTTACCGGGCGGATTAATAAAAATTTGATCGTTTTCTTATCAAATTCAGCGGAAATGATCGTTGCCGCGATCACGATCGTTAATGCCTCAAGCAGAATATTCAGCCCGGGCGCGTACGCCATATAGCCGATGAAATTCTCATCCGTTCCGGAACTGATGACAAGCCGTTTAATGACAAGCGCCATAATAAATTGGAGAACGGCCATCAGAATCAGCGCCACCAATGAGACTTTTCGGTTAAAGAGTTTCATATGCTCATTCGCTGTCAATTTAAACATTCGTCTCTCCCTCCTCTTGAAGCGCCGTCGTCACTTTCATGAATTCATCCTCCAGCGATTCCGCATACGGCATGATGGAATACACGAGAAAGTCTTGTCCGACGAGCGCACGGTTTAATGCCGGGATGTCCTTCTTCGCTACGGTGACGGTAATGCCCCCGCCGTTTTTCTCCGGAGCAAATTGCTGTTGGGACAGCCATTCGAAGGCTTCGTCAGCCGGCTGAATGTCGAGGACGGCTTTTTCTTCTTTTTCCTCAGCGCCGCGCAGAACAACCTCTGTTTTGATCTCACCTTTTTGAATGATGATGACACGGTCGCAAAGGTCCTCCACTTCACGCAATAAATGCGTCGCAAAAAGGATGCTCGTCCCTTCAAACTCCGCGAGTTCCTTTAAGTGATCGCGGAAATCCTTCATTCCGCCGGGATCAAGCCCGTTTGTCGGTTCATCTAAAATGAGCAGATTCGGACGGTGAAGAATGGCCTGTGCAATCCCGAGACGCTGACGCATACCAAGGGAATACGTTTTAACTTTGTCATGAACGGCATTTGTGAGCCCGACCCGCTCGATGACTTCCTGAAGCCTGTCCTCTTTGATGTTTTTGTGCATGTTGGCAAAGTGCTTCAGATTTTCCCACCCCGTCAGGTACGGGTAGAATTCAGGATTTTCCACGATCGCTCCGACGGATTCAAGCGCTTTTTCGAAATCAGCATCATGCTGAAAGCCGTTAATTGTAATCGTGCCGCTGTTTTTCTTTAAAAGACCGACGATGATTCGGATAAGTGTGGTTTTTCCCGACCCGTTCGGACCGAGCAAACCGATGATCTCGCCCTGCCTGACATCCATGCTGATGTTTTTTAAAATGTGCTTCTTGCCTATTGTTTTGTCAAGGCCTTCAATATGTAAAATCGGCTCAGTCATACAGCCTTCCTCCTTTTTCACAAAAAATAAACAGTGCCCGTATATAGGCACTGTCTGCATTATAACATTAGTCATATATTCGTGAAGAGCCGGAGCCGACGTTATGTCTTATCCGGGACCGGTCCTTTTTTTTCCTTCTCTTCATTATTGACGACATCCAGAATATCAAGCAGGAACACAAAAATCGGAATTCCGATAATCAAGCCCCAAATGCCGAAGAAATGTTCCGAGAAAATCAGAACCGTAAAGGTAAAAAAGATCGGCAGTTCCGTTTTCGCTGACATCAGTTTCGGATTAAGGAAGTACGTCTCAATCGCATGGATGACGAAAATGACCAGCACGATGTAGATGACATACGCAGCGCCGCCCGTCGTATACGCGATGATGCTGAGCGGAATGAGCGAAATCACCACACCCGCCACGGGAATGAGCCCGAGGAAAAAGACCATGATTGACAGGCCGAACAGCTGCGGAAAATGCAGAATCGCCAATGCGATCAAGGTGAGGATACAGTTCACCAGCGCGATAATAAATTGGGCTTCAAGCACTTTGCCGAATGTTCTCGCAAATTTGCTGCCGAAAAAAGCAAGTTCGTAGTAAAAAACAGACAGCTTGCTGTGCTGAAATTTTTTCATAAACTCCGTGAGCCGCTTTTTCTCGAACAGGAAAAACATGCTGAGAATCAGTGACATCACGACCTGCAAACCGAAAGTGCTGATATCGGCCAAGTATGTATACAGTACATTAAAACCTTCTTTTACATAGGAACCGATATTGATATCGCCGAACACGCTCGATATCTCATCATAAAACGGAATGACATCGGGATGATACGCGATGTGCTTGATCTGCTTAATCAGCTGTTCAATCTGCTTGGCAACAATCGGGTAAAAGACAAAGCCTCCGACAGTCGCCCCGACAGCCAGCGCAATATATAAAATGGTGATGACCACCCTCTGGCTGATCCGGAAAAAATGGTTCAACACGTGCCGGATGACAGTCTCCAGCCGATCCATCAGAAAAGTAAAAATAAACGTAAGCAAAATCAAATTAATCATACTTCGGAATACAACTAACACCCCAGTCAAAACAAGAAAAACCGAAAAACGTCTGACACCCGGATGCTGAAAAAATTTAAAAATAGCCGCCATTTATACACTCCTGCTAGGACAAAAAGCCCTTAGATTTCATCTTTCACTCTCTAATTGTAAATTATATAACAAAATGACGCTAAGGTCTTTGTCCACCTCCTAATAAATTTAAACAAATTTATCTTTTTTACTCATGGCAGCCGAAAAAAAGAACGGCATGCCCGATGCATGCCGTTCCTTTCCTTTTATACCGCCGTTTTCATTTCTTTTACGGCCTGTGTGCTTTTCACTTCGTCAAACTCATTTTCGCTCTTGGCTACGATGATGGTGGCGATTCCGTTTCCGATCAGGTTGACGATCGCCCTTCCTTCACTCATAAAGCGGTCGACGCCGAGGAGCAGCGCCAGCCCCTCCAGCGGAATAACCTGAAGCGCCGATAAAGTGGAGGCGAGCACGATAAATCCGCTTCCGGTTACGCCCGCCGCGCCTTTTGATGTCAGCATCAGCACGAGAATGATCGTAACCTGCTGGCCGATGGTAAGGTCAACGCCGAACACCTGCGCCAGAAAAACCGTCGCCATGGAAAGATAAATCGAGGTGCCGTCCAGGTTAAAAGAATATCCCGTCGGAATGACAAGGCCGACAACCGATTTGGAACAGCCGTAGCGCTCCATTTTATCCATCATCCGCGGAAGGACGGACTCAGAAGAGCTTGTGCCAAGAACGATGAGCAGTTCATCTTTAATAAAACGGAGATAGTTCCACAAGCTGAAACCGAATAGTTTGCAAATGATATTCAAAGCGACAAATACAAACAGGAACATCGTAACGTATACAGACAGCATCAGACTCGCCAGCGGCTTGATGGAATCAAGGCCGAAGTGCCCGATCGTATAGGCCATGGCCCCGAATGCGCCGATCGGCGCCGCGCGCATGATGTAGCCGATGATTTTGAAAAAAACATGCGACAGTTTATCAAAGAAATCAATAATGCTTTTGCCTCTTTCACCGAGCGCCGCCAGGCCGACACCGAATAAAACAGAAAAGAATAAGACCTGAAGAATGTCGCCTTTTGCGAAAGCGTCAACCATATTTGACGGAACGATGTGAGTGATAAATTCAATCCAGTCAATCCCCTGTCCCCCGTTTTGCGTGTACTGAGAGACATCCCCTTTTTCAAGCTTGCTGTAATCAAGCCCCTCACCGGGTTTCATGATATTGACGACCAGAAGTCCGATAATAAGGGCGATGGTGGTCACGACTTCAAAATAAATAAATGCTTTTCCCCCGACTTTGCCGACTTTTTTCATGTCTCCCATCTTGGCGATGCCAAGCACGATCGTCAGGAATATGATCGGTGCAATAATCATTTTTACCGCATTGATAAATGTATCGCCGAGCGGCTTCATCTGCTTCCCGGCCTCAGGCCATACGAGTCCGACAATGACGCCGATGATAACCGCCGTGATGACCTGCACCGTAAGATTTTTGAAAATTTTCATCCCTGCTCCCCCTTGCCTCTCGCTGCGTCTATATGAAAATGATAGCGTTTTCAAACGAAGGGGGGAAGCTTATGATCATAACGGACATTTTGGTCTTTTTGGTCTCGGCTAGCGGACGAATTTGTAGCGGTTAACCGGCCGGCCCACTCCCCCGTATTGAATATCGAGCTTAATCTGGCCGTCTTTCTCAAGAAAATCAAGATAACGCCGCGCCGTCACCCTGGCGATTCCGAGCGCTTTGGCGGCTTCTTCAGCTGAAAGCGGCTCCGTCTGCTGTTTCATATAGGTCAAAATTTCATTCATCGTAAAATGATTTAACCCCTTCGGCAGATCCCGGGACGGATTTTGCGGAATTTTAAGCAGCATGTCAAGCTGCTCTTGCGACATGGTGTCATGCTCTTCAATTTTCCGTTTATATTGTTTATAGTTTTCGAGCGCCTGTCTCATCCGCTCCAGCTTAAACGGCTTCAAAATATAGTCGGCCGCACCGTTTTGCAGCATAAGCTGGATTGTTTCTTTGTCTTTTGCGGCCGAGACGATGATGACGTCCACTTCGAGCTTTTGTTTTCTGATTTCCTGGAGCGTTTTAATTCCGTCTTTTTTCGGCATATATACGTCTAATACCACGAGCCCGGGCCGCAGATCTTTAATAAGCCTGATTCCCTCGTCTCCGTCAGCGGCTGTGGCGATGACGCTGAACCCCGAAACACCGGTGATAAATTCTTTATTCACCTCCTGCACCATCGGATCATCTTCAATAAGCAGCACCTTGATGTCCATCGAATGATTCCTCCCCCTTCATCGGAAATAAAATAGAAAATGCCGTTCCCTGTCCCTGCCGTGTGTCGACTTCAATAACGCCCATCCCTTTGTCGACGATTTGTTTGACGAGGTACAAGCCGTATCCCGTTCCTCCCGTTTTATTGACGGTAAACCCTTTGTCATAAAGGCGCGGGATGTGCTGATCGGAAATCCCGCTTCCGTTGTCTTCTATTAATATAGCAAGCACCTCATCATTTTGCTCGATACTGATGTCAATATGTTTGTCCTCCGTGTCCGCTGTTTCGAATGCGCCGAACGCATTCTCGATTAAATTGCCGAGCAGGACGACGATGTCATGCTGGTCGACATGCTCCGGAAATGCCGAGAAACTGCTGTTTTCATCAATTTTCACAGAAATGCCAAGCTCTTTTCCTCTTTTGATTTTGCTTAACAGCAGCCCCGCCGCAGCGTCATTCTGAATGGCCTGATGAAGAAAATCGGTGACGCTTTCTTGTTCTGATGATTCCTTAAAAGCAAGCTGGAGCGCTTTTTCTGATTTTCCGAGCTGAATGAGTCCCGCGATGGTGTGAAGCTTGTTCATATGTTCATGATTTTGGACTCTGAGCGCATCGACAAAATTTTTCACACCTGTCAGTTCTTCCGCCATTTTCGCCGCTTCCGTCCTGTCCTGAAAAATGGCGACGGCTCCGATGACCTTCTTTTTCATGACGATCGGAATTCTGCTGCTCATGATCACCTTTCCGCTGACTTGGATTTCTTCATTATATACGGCTCGGTTCCGCTCGACGATCTCAGGGAGCCGCGAATCTTTTAACACGTCCCAGATCAGCCTGCCATCGGTCTCTTGTCTTACATTGAATATCTGCTTCGCTTTTTCATTAAAAATGGTGATGTGATGCTGATTATCGATCGCGATGACGCCCTCATTCATCGAATGAAACGTAGCGGTCCGTTCCTCATACATTCTCACGATCTCATGGGGCTCCAGCCAAAACATCTGTTTTTTGATGTGGCGGGCCAGCAAAAAGGAGCCGGCCAGTCCGAACCCTAGCGCCAGCAGAACGATAAACAGTATTTCATGTTTCAGCTGAAGAAGAATTTCACCGAATCCGGGCAGCGTTTTACCGGCCAGAACGACGCCGATCTGATTCAAATCCCGGTCTTTGATGGGATAAAAAGCGCGAACGGCGGTGCCGATCTCTCCCTTTGCTTCGGAAAAATAAATGTGCTCGGCGAACGCCGCGGCTTCGTCCTCACCCCTTGAACGCTTTCCGATCATTGTGCTGACGGGATGTGAATAGCGGATATGATCCATATCCATGACGACGATGTAGTCCGCTTCATTGATGATCCTTATTTCTTCGACCGCATGGCGCACGTCTTCCCTTTGTTTTTTCTGCTCGAGGGCGCGTTTGACATCGGTCATCTCAGATACCGTCCGCGCGGTATTCATCAGCCGTTTTTTCAGCTCGCGCTCCTCTGTATGCTGAATATTGCCGATCAGCACGATGCCGACGATCAAAAAGGTAAAAAGCACGACGATATACGAAAGTATGGTGATTTTCCAGCGGATGGTGAGCTTTTTTTTCGTCATTGGCCTCTTCCTTTCCGTCTCTTTACGAAAACGGCCCGCCCGATTATGCTTGTTATAGAAAATGGCGGAGGGGGTTTTCGATGAAAAGCTTGCTGACTTGTCTCAGCCTGATGGTACTCGGTATCGGAACCGCTTTATTCATCGGCTTTCATGATCGTTTCTCAACGGAAGAACCGTATTATGATGACGAACAGGAAGGCCTGAAAGATCAAATCGTTTTCAAATTCAGCCATGTCGTTGCTGAGAACACGCCTAAAGGGCGGGCAGCGAATAAGTTTGCGGACCTTGTCTATCAAAAGTCCGGCGGCACCATTAAAGTAGAGGTGTTTCCAAACGGGAGCCTCTATTCAGATAATGAAGAAATAAACGCCCTCCAAAACGGGGACGTGCAATTCATCGCTCCCTCCACCTCAAAGCTCGGATCACTGTCTCCCGAATGGGGTGTTTTGGATCTGCCGTACGCGTTTACAAACTATAAAGCCGTGCAAGAAGGCCTCAACGGCAAAATCGGCACACGCCTGTTCGCTTCATTAGAAAAGCATCATTTGAAAGGACTGGCGTACTGGACGAACGGGTTTAAGCAGCTCACGTCAAATAAAGGGCCGATCTTCACTCCGGACGATTTGAAAGGACAGGCGCTCAGGATCATGCCGAGCAGCGTGATCGAAGACCAGTACCGTCTGCTCGGCGCGCACCCGCGGCAGGATTCCTTTAATTCCACGTTTCAGCTCTTGGAAAGCAATCTCGTAGACGGAGAAGAAAATACGATTTCAAATATCTATTCTAAAAAATTTTATAATGTTCAAGATTATTTGACAATCAGCAATCACGGGTACCTCGGTTATGCCGTGATGACCGACGAGCATTTCTGGAATTCGCAGACAGAAAAAACGAGAACCATCTTAACGGAGGCGATGAGAGAAACGACGGAGTGGAACGAGGCATCCGCTGAGAAAATGAATAAAGACCAGCTTGAAGAGATAAAGAAGAATTCATCCATTCATATTCATGTGCTGAGCAAAGCGGAAAAGAACACATGGATGAAACGCCTCGACCCGATTTACGGACAATATGAACAGGTGATCGGCCGCGGGCTTGTGCAGGATTTGTTATCCTTGCGCCGCGAGCCTTAGCAGGACCAATACGCCCATCTCCGTTTCATCCCTTTTCCCGCCGGGGAAGTAAATAGGGACAGATCAAAAAAGGAGATGGAGACATGTTTACACATACGAAAAAACTGCAGCATCCGGCTAAACCGGATCGTCCTGACCCGCTGTTCGCAAAAAAGATGCAGGAAATTTTAGGGGGACAATACGGGGAAATATCCGTCGCCATGCAATATTTGTTCCAAGGATGGAATACACGGGGCAATGAAAAATATAAGGATCTTCTGATGGATACCGCGACGGAAGAAATCGGCCATGTCGAAATGATCGCGACGATGATTGCGAGACTGTTAGAAGACGCCCCGCTGGCAGAGCAGGAAAAAGCGGCTGATGATCCGGTCATCGGGTCCATTTTAGGCGGCATGAATCCGCATCATGCGATCGTGTCAGGACTCGGCGCAATGCCGGAGAGCAGCACGGGCGTTCCGTGGAGCGCAGGCTATATCGTCGCAAGCGGAAACCTTCTGGCAGACTTCCGCGCCAATCTGAACGCCGAATCACAAGGAAGGCTTCAAGTCGCACGCCTGTATGAAATGACCGATGATAAAGGCGTGAAAGATATGCTCAGCTTTTTATTGGCCCGCGATACCATGCATCAAAACCAATGGCTTGCGGCCATTAAAGAATTAGAAGAACAGGAAGGTCCGGTCGTTCCTTCCACATTCCCGAAGGCGCTGGAAAAACAGTCATTCTCCCATAAGCTTATTCATTTCTCAGATGGAGCAGAAAGCGCTGAACAAAATTGGCTGAAGGAAACAGCGCCGGACGGAGAACCATTCGAATACGAAAAGGAACCGAAAGCGCACGGCGAAATAGCTAAGCTGGATCCCGTCCCGCCGTATGTCCATAACACGCTTCCCGGACGCGAGTAAAGACACAAGCCCAAAACAAACTGTTTTGGGCTTTCATTATGCCTTCAGAACCGTCCAGTCCGGTTCGTATCGGATGTCCGGATGATGTAACAGCTTATAAATGACAGGTTCATCCTCTTCGTACAGCATCACTTCTATTGAAAGAATCGCAGCCTTCTGCTCGTTTTCTTCGTATATGCGGTCATGTTCGTTCTCCATAAAATCATCATAGGCTTGTCTGTTCTCCCAAACGCTGATGATCTCTGCAATGAACAGGCCGTCTGCGTTTTTCCGCCAGCCGCCGGCCTGTTTGACGAAGCCATTTACACATGATAATGCTCCCCACCTTGACTGTGCTTGCGCAAATGCTTCAGCGTTTGCGGCGTCTGTTTCACATACAATCTTTTTGATCAGCATGGCAGTCCCTCTGTGATGACTGTTTTCGCATGCGTATGCTCAACACAGAGATTCACGGTTCTGACGTAAGAGCGGGTGCGGTGAATCGTGCCTTTCGGGATGAGCAGGCTGTCATTTGCTTTGAGCACTGCGGTTTCTTTGTCCTTAAAATCAATCAGCAGCTCCCCTTCCAGAACGATGAACCATTCATCTGAGTCAGGGTGATGGTGCCAGTCATATTCTCCCGTAAACACTGCGAGGCGCACACAGTGGTCATTGATCTCCGCGATTGAAAAATTGTCGTGTTTTTCTTTGACTTTATTGGCGATAGCGAGCAAATTCAGCATGTCAGACACGAGTGAAAAACCCCTTTTTCATTTAATTGTATCGCAACGGCGGCTCAGATCAAGATTTCCCCAAAATAAAAAGCGATCCAGCTGATGCGCCGGATCACTTTTGATCTGCAGGTTGTCTGCCTTTATGCTTTTATTAGCTGCTTCGTCTGTTTCCGCCTTTTTGGCCGATTTCTTTATAAAAATCTTTGTCATGATTTTTGCTTGTGGCTTCTCCGCCTTTTTGGCCGATTTCTTGATAGAATTCCTTGTCATGGTTATTGCTAGTGGCTTCTCCGCCTTTTTCACCGATTTCCTGATAGAATTCTTTGTCGTGATTTTTGCTTGTGGCTTCTCCGCCTTTTTCACCGATTTCCTGATAGAATTCTTTGTCGTGATTTTTGCTTGTGGCTTCTCCGCCTTTTTGACCAATTTCCTGATAGAATTCTTTGTCATGGTTATTGCTTGTCGCTTCTCCGCCTTTTTTACCTGCTTCTTCTCTGCTCATTTTGTTATTATCTTGTGCCATTTTTGAATTCCTCCTTTAATTGGTGTTGGTTGTTGGTTTCCCGATTTCAGAACTGCTAAACAAAGAAAACACATTGAATGTGTTTTCGGGTGGTTTTTTATTATTCTGTATCCTTCATGCGTTTTAGAATCCGGCGTTTTTTATAAAGCATGATGCCTGTTTCCGCGATGCTTTCTAAAGCTGAACGGTTGGCGGACGCGCCGAAGATGATGCCTGCGGCCGGAACCATTTGCAGCAGTTTTTTCGCGGCGAACGTATCGCGGTAGCTGTAAACGACTTCCCGCCAGCCTTGGATCTGCGAGGCGACGCGCTGATAGGCGCGGTCGTTTTGATCATATTGCCGTAAATCTTGCAGGATCGCTTTTTTTCCGATGACGTCACTGGATGCAAGCTGGAGCAATTTGACGATAAACACGCGTTCTTTTTTGTCTTTCGGATCAAAGCCGTAAGCAACCGCGATATCCTGCAGCGTCTTTAAGGACAGGCCGAGCATCGCCGGAATGTCTGCCGCCAGCGTGAATACGCCGCCGACTCCCGTTGCGGCTCCCTGCACCGTCGCGGCCTTTACGCTTGTACGCGCTATGGCTTCTGCGATTTCGTCCATGACGGCAAGCGGCGCATTGCGGATGTCGTGAAGCGTTTGACATGTACCGTGCGGCAGCCGTTTTTGAAACTTTTTCATGATGCGCTTTTCTGATGTAAGGTACTGTCCGCCTGACTGAATAAACGTTCCCGTTTCATCGAGAATGAGTCCGATTTTCCTCTGAATAAATTGCGGTGTCAGCTTGTCCAAAAGCTGAAACGGCAAGCGGGTGAATGTTTGCCAGAACATCACCCTCTGCTGCGCCTTTTCCCATTTTTGAATGTCTCTCAGTTGTCTTTCCAGGTCTGTCCGCTCTTCTGTCACCCGTCCTGCACGTCCTTTCTGATTTCTTTGTTCATAGTATACCTTTATGGCGTTTTCTTTTTACACCCGGACGGATTTTTTATCCGGAAAACATCCCATTGTTTAATTTTCTTCAAATTCTGTATATTGTATAATTTTGAGTAATACGATTGAAGGAGAATGTTGAATGCAATGGATTTATTTAAGTTTAGCGATCATTTTTGAAGTATTGGGTACGGTCAGCATGAAATTATCAAATGGATTTACAAAACTTGTCCCAAGTATTTTATTATTATTGTTTTATATCGGCAGCCTTTGTTTTCTTACTTTGACTTTGAAATATATAAGTGTCTCCATCGCGTATGCGGTCTGGTCGGGGATGGGGATCGTGCTGATTTCCGTGATCGGAATTTTTTTCTTTCATGAACAGTTCTCTGTCATAAAAGCCGTCTCTGTTCTTCTGATCATCATCGGTGTCGTTTCCTTAAACTTTATTTCTGAAAGTGAAACGTCATCAAACGGCATCAGCGTTCATACGGACAGAAACAGATGATGAAAGGGTTAAAGGTTCTCTTCCTCATTACAGATATTGGATTTATCGTTTATTGGATTGTTACTTTTTTTGAGTGGGTTCCAAAAAACATGGTGTTTAAAGATTATGATAACGCCATGATCATGGCCTGGAACTGGTCATTCTTTCCCTTAGATATTTTCATTTCGATAACCGGGCTGTACAGCTTGTTTCTTTATAAACGGAAACATGCGTTATGGCGCTCTTTCGCATTAATATCACTTGTGCTGACCTTTTGTTCAGGCCTGCAAGCGATAGCCTTTTGGGTATTTATCGGTGATTTTGATCTTATGTGGTGGGCATTCAATCTGTACTTGCTTCTTTATCCTTTATATTTTATTCAGAAATTGCTGGTCTCTCGTAAAAATAGCTGTCATTCTTTTTGATGAGGCGGTTTTCTTTTTCTTCAGGCGGGAAACACTTTTCATAAAGGAGTGATAGACATGCCTTGGTCTATGAAGGATTATCCGCAATCATTGAAGAATCTCGAGGAACCTGTGAAGAAAAAAGCGATCGAAATCGCGAATGCGATGGTAGATGAGGGTTATGAAGAAGGACGGGCCATTCCCATTGCAACAAGTCAGGCGAAAGAGTGGAAAAAAAACGCTTCTAAGGAAGAAATCGATCAGCTGATGAAACACGATGATGAAACGAAACGCGGAAATTGAATCGGAATAAAGGAAAAACCCCGCTCTCAAGAGAACGAGGTTTTTCTGATTATAAACCGTAATAATAAGATAGCGTGGTGACTGAAACGTAGCCTGTCGCTCCTGCATACGTGACTTTCAGCCATTTATTAGAATTGGTGTAGTGGCCTTGAACATATTCTCCGGTTACCCAAGAACCTGTAATTTTTTTACCGCTTGAGAATGTTGTGATCGTTGAACAGCTGACCTTAGAGCATGAGCGCATATTAGCACCGTAAATACCGACTGTGCCCCCGCTGGCTAAAATGGAAACGTCCGGTTCAGCTTTAGGTTTGAAAGCTGCTGCTGATGCAGAGCCGCCAAAAGCGAATAAAGAAACAGCAAAAATCATGGCTAAAGAAATGATCGACAAACGACGTACCAAGAAAATTCCCCCTCTTTTATCATATGGCCGGAAAGCTTTCCTGACGTTATTATACTTTTTCGCCCGGGAGACTGAAATAAGTCTAATGCTCCAACTTCTTTTCTTCGCAAGTGACCATGACGATTCATTTTTGATAGATAACAGCGGTTTATTGGACTGGAATCACTGATATATCGTTGATTCAAACGTTTATTCAGAGCGGCCGGAGTTTTTCCGGAGGTCATTTGAATGGTACAGAAAGGTTTTATCTTCCAATGGAAAGAAACATTATTATTCTCTTTACCCGGGAAAACGGAGGAAATACTGCGTCTTTTTCTCAGGATCAGTTGCACCGGACAGAAAGTTGTGAAGTGATATGAGCAAGTGTCCTCTTTTCATCTTTTTAAAAGAACGCTCCACGCATCCGCGCATGATCCGACGCGGAAACACGCTTTGCGAACGGCATCGCTTCTTTCCCGGAACGATGTCGTTTTCATTTTCGGATCTTTCTTCGGCGGGATACATATCATAGATAAAACAGGGCATCAATGTGCCGGTTTATTGAACATAAAGAACTTGACATCTTATAATAGCGGATTTATGATGTAGATAAAATAATTTGCATCTAGGAAACTTTTTGTTATTTAGCTAAAAATCTATCGGAATTTAGGTGAGACATAATGAGCAAAGACATCTCAGCACAATCACTGCAAGCAAAAGCCGTGCAGGATGCACTTGACGGCAAAAGCAAGGGATTCAAGCGGCTTCTGCCTTTTTTAGGCCCCGCCTTTATCGCGGCGATTGCCTACATTGATCCGGGAAACTTCGCTACGAATATCTCAGCTGGTTCGAAGTATGGGTATATGCTGCTGTGGGTCATCCTCTTTTCAAACTTGATGGCTTTTTTAATTCAAGTTCTTTCCGCGAAGCTCGGCATTGCCACGGGTAAAAACCTTCCGGAAATCGCCAGAGACCGGTATCCGAAATGGGTATCCGCCGGGCTGTGGATACAGGGTGAACTGGTGATTATGGCAACTGATCTGGCAGAATTTATCGGGGCGGCGCTCGGGCTCAACCTGCTGTTCGGCATACCGATGGTTGAAGCGGCCATTATCGCGGCGATCGGATCATTCGCGATTTTAGAGCTGCAGCGCCGGGGTTACCGGGCGCTGGAAGCGGGCATCGCCGGACTTCTGTTTGTCGTGGTGATCGCCTTCGCTCTGCAAACCTTCTTTGCCAAACCTGACGCCGCCTCCGTTCTCGAAGGGCTGTTTATCCCGAAAATTGACGGAATGGACAGTGTGCTCTTGGCAACCGGTATACTCGGCGCAACCGTGATGCCGCATGCCATTTACTTACATTCCGCACTGACACAGCGCCGTGTCGTCGGAAAAACGGATAGTGAGCGGAAAAAGATTTTTAGATTTGAGACGATTGACATTCTCATCGCGATGGTGATCGCCGGGGCGATTAACGCAAGCATGCTCATCGTCGCTGCCGCGCTTTTCTTCAAGAACGGGCTGTATGTAGAAGATTTAGACGTGGCTTATCAGCAATTCGGCCACTATATCGGACCGGCTTCAGCCATTCTCTTCGGGATCGGGCTGCTGGCCGCAGGGCTTTCAAGCTCTTCTGTCGGCACATTGTCAGGCGATATTATCATGCAGGGCTTCATCCGTTACCGTATCCCGCTTTATTTGCGGCGTTTCATTACCATCATTCCGCCGATGATCATCATTATCTCGGGGGTCAACGCCACAGAAGCGCTCGTATGGAGCCAGGTCGTTCTTTCATTTGGCATCTCCTTTGCACTCGTGCCGCTGATTATGTTTACAAGCAACAAACGCCTGATGGGCGCCCTGACGAACCGAAAATGGGTGACGGCTCTCGCCTGGCTGATTGCGGTTTTGGTGATCGCGCTTAATCTGTTTGTGATCTACGATTCATTTCGTTAAAAAAACCGGCCATAGCGGCCGGTTTTTCTTTTGACGCCGGGTGCCGTTCGTATCTTTTTCCGGGCGTTTTTGGTATGATAGAAGAAAAATCGGAGTTTTGCTTATGTCAGTATTTATCCTTTTTTATCTGTGGATTGTGCCGATTGTCATCGGCATCTTCTGTTCTCTTTTTGCTTATCGGACAACGGGTAAGAAACGTCTGATTCCCGGGTTTTTGATGATCGCATTAAGCATCGTTTCCTTAATCACGGGGCTTTGGATCGGCGGGGTGAACTATCATGTGTTCATCGGGGGCATGTTTTTATTCGGTACGTTATTGGCCGGCTCCGCCTTCCCATTTTTCTTCGCTCTTTCACGCAAACGAAAATAAACAGGCATGCCGCCTGTTTATTTTTATTCATTAACCCTAAATTATAAAACCGCTCCGATAATGTGATTCCACCTCAAACAGCCTGTACATGTGTTATATAGGCTTCAGCACATGTCCCATCGTCGAAACTGCAGCCAAAATGAATCCTGCTAAAGAAGATTTTGAATTATAAGAAAAATACTGTATGAAAATCCTATTTACCCCAAAAATACCTATTGATAGAATGGTATCTGAGAGGGGAAAATGTTCAAAGCGGATAATAAAGGTCCCGCCTAAATACATAGTCTTTCATTTCTCTCTACACTACATTTCTAAAGGAGGATTTCCCATTAGACACGCAGCTAAAGGCATTCTGTTTGCCGCATCTTTAGCCCTTGTAACTACTACTTTTGTCCCCGCATCCTTAGCTAAAGAAAATCATAATAATACTGCCAATGCCACTGGAACGACCAAATCATTTTTTTATCAGACTGATACGCAATTTTCCTACGGACTTAAAGCACAAAGCGATGCATCTGTGTCAAAACCAGTCAAAGATGTAATCAGAGAAGTGCTGAAAAATAAAACAAAATTATTCAATCTTGTTGAAAAATTAGCAGGAAAGAAAATAAGAAATGAACTCGAATCCGTTTTCAATCAACACATAGAACCGGTTTTAAAGAAAATGCTGAACGAGTATGTCGCCTTAAGCTGGACTGACGTGGAAAAGAATCTTTATCTTTCACTTAAAAAGTCCGGACTTTCTGACAGTCAGGCTAAAAACCTCGCTCATTTGACAACTTTAGCAATGAAAGCATTTTAAAATCATTCATAAATGATCGTCAGAAAAATACGTATGAAGTAAATGCAAAGTGCTGTTATATTCACTCTAATAGCACTTTTTCATTGGAGATGTCACATGACTGTCTTTTTTACTGTTTTGCTCACTTTCTTATGCTGCCTTGTGATTTCATCTCTTATTTTTATGATTCTATTAAAAAAAGAGATCGTGGATACACCGCCAAACCGCTTAGCTCATGCAGCATTCATCGCACTTATTGGATTCTCCCTGTTCTTCGCTATAACTGTACCTAGCCTAGTTATTTATTTTGCAGCTATAACTGTAAATCATTTTTTCGGAGAGTATATCATCTATGGTTCACTTTCAGACTTATACATATTTTCTGTCGTCGTCAGTATTTTAGCTTTAGTTTATATGCTAATCCTTACGGCAATTGTAAAAGGAATGACTCATGTTTTGACATTGCCTGCTTGGTCAGCCTATATACTTGAATTCATTTTTGCATGGGCTGCTGTTTACTTCTCAATCCAATACGTTTCCAATCATATCATTGAGAACATATCTATATTTCAAGGTGGAGAAATTCTTCTTTCATTGTTCATCACTTTCTTATTTTCGGGATTGGATATCCTTTTCACTAATTTGGATAAGATCACAAAAGAGAAATTAGGCTAAGGGGGTAACAAATATGAGGATCATGACATATATATCTTATTTTTCTATTTCTTTAGTTTTGCAGGTGGTATGGCTGCTATTAATAAAAGATACTCCTAATATATTTCTGATAGATATGATTACGGTGTCCTTTTTATTCACTCTCTTTATGTTCATCTTGGATCAAATTTTCAAAAAAAAGCGGACACATTAGGGACTGTTTTTTAATAATCCTCGGGCTTCTCTTTCGTTTTGAAATCCGGATCTGGGGATGTTGCGGCGAACCGTTCATTAATGAATAACACCAGCCTCTGTAAAATACTTCTCCTTTTATATAACATCCTGACCTTTCCGTCATATATTCAAACGAAAAAACTGCAAAAGGGAGTAATGAAACATGATATTGTTTATTGGCAAGTTCATGTTGCTCTTTTTATTCTGTTCGCTGGCATATTATTTGTTTAAAATTGTTTATTACAATATAGGGAAGAACATTGCGCTTAAAACCCCGAAAGGGACAAAGACAAACCGGACGGCACGTATGTTTGTCAAAAATGGAACTACACTGAATGATGGAGATTACTTTATGATCGCTGTTGTGACCGCTCTCTGGCTGTTCTTGAGATGAATTGCACTGGTCCTTCATAAGTTTTTTGATCAGCCATCGCTCGCCAGCCGTGGCTTTTCACAATCTCCGTTTTCGTTTAGGACGGCTATATGCAAGCAAGCCGCTCAACAAACAAAAAAATAAACAGGCATGCTGCCTGTTTATCAAGCTGTCGAGATCTTCTCGATAGCTCCTTTGTTTTTCCTTGAATGATTGAAGAAAGGCTTAAAAATGGACGGCGTCTTTCTCATGCATGCATAGTTCAAGAAAACACTTCACAGCAAAACGGAAAGGTGAACGCAATACACGCAGCGGTTAAGAACCTTATGAAGCTGCGTATGTTGATTACTGGATAAGAAAAAGAAATCCCCCAGTCTTAAAAGGTGGAGGTCAAAAATTGGAGAACACTTAAATATTTATAGCTTTTTCAGCGATGTGGAAAGTTCCAGAATCACTCATTTCAGCAGTATAAACATTTGTTACACTTAATAATCCAGTAAAAAGAATACCAATTAAAGCGGAGCTGATTATAACCTTCTTCATGATATAGCCTCCGTAACCTTAAGGATTTGTGTTTGGGCATGTATGGTTTTCTTTAAAAAGTTTCTTCCCTCTGCATAGTTTCTCTTTTCAAAATGAAAGTCACCTAATTTTTCAGTCAGCTCTGCGAAATCAGACCAAAGGCGCTTCTCTTCTAAGTAGCGTCTATTGCCTTTTTAAAATTCTCTTCAGCGGCACTCAAACTTTCCCCTCTTAAATAAACTAAGCCTAAGTTATGAAAGATCACCCGATAATCCTTTTCACTTTTTCCTCTTCCAACCCACGGGCGATACTTAATGCTTCCCGATAATATGATTCTGCTTCCGTCAGCCTGTACATATCGTACATGTTAGCACCGACCATCATATTACAGCCAATCACTTTCACTTTGTATAATTGATTTTTTTCAAACAATTGCTTGGCTTTTTTCAAATGATTGAGGGAAACAAAGTGCTGATCAATTTGATAATAGGCATCAGCTATTTTGTAATGAAATTCAGCTTGCTCCATTTCATCTGATACAGCATTCAACTCTCTCTCTGCTTTGCGATAATAGCTTATCGCATCAACATACTCTTTATGATCAAATTCATACATTCCACGAAAAAATAATGAGTAATACTTCAAGAGGCCTGTAAGTCTTTTTTGCGGCTTTTCTATTTTTTCAAGCAGTTCGTCGACTGTGGGGCGATCTCGATATCTGTCTTCCGGCTCCAAGGAATCTAACATCAATTGGTGACGAAAGCACATCAATGAATAAAAAACAAGCAAATCCTGATCCTCTTCCATCTCCTCTATTTCCTGTTCGACCTCAGCCTTTAAAATCTCAGCATCAGGCACACTGAACTGGCGAATCATTTTGTACCATTCATTGATCTTGACACCAACTTGGGACGACGGCAAAACTTGATCCATATATACCTCTCCCTCTAATCACTATTTTTGCAATATTATAACTATTTGAACATAAAGTGAAAACGAAAAAAAACCGCAATTTACTTTTGCGTCATACTCACCTGATTAACTTGTTTTTAAGACACAGGGAAATTATACCTCAACATAAAAATACTGTATAAAAATACTATTTACCCAAAAAATACCTATTGATAGAATGGTTTCTGAAGGAGGTGGAAAAATATTCAAAGCGAATAATATAGGACTATCCTAAATACATAGTCTTTCATTTCGCTGGCAGATTACATTCCTAAAGGAGGATTTTTCATTAAACACGTAGCTAACGGTATTCTATTCGCCACATCTTTAGCCCTTGTAACTGCTTCTTTTGTCCCCACATCCTGAGCTGAAGAAAACCGAGATATCACTACTAATGCCACTGGAATTACCAAACCAATTTTTTATAATAATTGATAAGCCGTTTTCCTTTTAGCTTAAACTGGTTTTAAAGAAGCTATTAAACGAATATGTTGCCTTGAGTTGTATTGACGTGGAGAGAATCTTTATCTTTCACTTAAAAAGTCTGGACTTTCTGACAAGGCTAAAAGCCTCGCTCATTGGACAACGTTAGCGATGAAACATTTTATTGTTATTCATAAATTATTAGGAGGAAAATATATATGAAGAAGAAAGTAATCCCTGTAGTTTTAAGCGCAACTCTACTTACATCATTCTTGGGTACTTCAGGTGCTTTAGCAGCTGAAAACAGAACCACAACTCCTGTACCGGTAACGAAAACTGCACCAGGTACTATTCCAACTGGAATGCCTGGCACTATTCCAACCAAAGCGGCTCTCAATGGTGACTACCAAACCCAAGGTGTAGTTTCGTGGTCCTATAAGGCTTTCAGAGCTGCCTGCCGTTCAGGTGGATGGCTTTTATCAAAAGCCTTAAAGCCATTCTCCCCTAAAGCTGCGGCATGGATTAGAAAAAACTCTAAGAAGGTTGCCGACATTATGGATAAAGGTGAAAATTGGGGTGTAAAACAATTTACAAAAGCTTTTAAAGCTATCGGAGCTCCTACAGATGTAGCTACCACTTTAGCTAAATTCATTGTTGCTTTGATTTAACATATTTAAAATTTAAAGTGCTGTTAGATTCACTCTAATAGCACTTTTTCATTGGAGGTTAACATGGCTATCTTTATTACCGTATTGCTCACCATACTATGCTGTCTTGTTATTTCATCTCTTATTTTTATGATTCTATTAAAAAAGGAGATTGTGGATACACCACCCAACCACTTAGCTCATGTAGCATTCATAGGGCTTATTGGATTCTCCCTGTTCTTCGCTATAACTGTACCTAGCCTAGTTATTTATTTTGTAGCTATAACTGTAAATCATTTTTTCGGAGAGTATATCATCTATGGTTCACTTTCAGACTTATACATATTTTCTGTTGTCGTAAGTATTTTAGCTTTAATTTATATGCTAATCCTTATGGCAATTGTAAAAGGAATTACTCATATTTTTAAATTACCTGCTTGGTTAGCCTATATACTTGAATTCATTTTTGCATGGGCTGCTGTTTACTTCTCAATTAAATATGTTTCCAGTAATTTCATTGAAAACATATCTATATTTCAAGGTGGAGAAATTCTTCTTTCATTCTTCATAACTTTCTTATTTTCGGGCCTGGATATACTTTTTACTAATTTGGATAAGATCTCAAAAGAGAAATTAGGCTAATAAAAAGAAAAGCAGGCAATTTAGAGCCTGCTTTTTTATTCCCTTTTTAACATTTCTCCAAGCCTTGCTTTCGTTTTCGGCCCGTAAATGCCGTCAGCAGGCAGTCCATACATGGACTGGAATCGTTTGACCGCGTTTGCTGTTTTCGAACCGTAATAGCCATCTATTCCGTTGTTCTTTGCCCCTTTGTCCGGATAATAATAGAGAGCTGCCAAAGCTGTCTGGATCTGTTTCACGGCCGTTCCCTTAGTTAAGGGGCTTGTCACTTTAAAAACGCCCGATGGCAGCGTGTAAGATGATTTTTTTCCTTTTGTTGGAGAGCTGGCCGAGTCCGTCAGCTTTAATACTTGGCCGACTTTGATAAAATTCGGGTCCTTGATACTGTTCAATCTCTGGATGGTGGCCATGTTTACGGCAGTTTTCTGTGCAATTACAGGGAGGACATCTCCCTTCTTGACGGTGTACGTCGCCACGCCAGTCTTTGTTCCTGTTTTTGCTGATAAGGGCTGTGCGATGCTAATGTGCGAACCACGTTTGTTATGAACTGTCCTGGCCCTCCAAAAGCTTTTTTATCAGCCGTCGCTTGCTAGCTGCAGATTTTACGATTTTCTTTACCGTTTCCGCAGATTTTAATACGATATACTTTCGGTTACGGTTCCCGTCCTCTAAGCTTCCAAGCGGGTTCAAACTGCTGACCACTTCCTTACCATGGAAGGGGTCAGTAAAGAAATAATCATCAATAAGAAAGCCTAAAAAAATAAACAGGCATGCTGCCTGTTTATTTTTTTATAACCGCCGGCTTCTTAAAACAGCCGTTTTAAGCTTTTCTTGAGTGACGGCATTTCGATTTTTTGGTTTTCAAAGAAGTTTTTCAGCATGTATTTGCTGAAGCCTTTCGCTTGGCCGTAAGTGATTTTTCCCGGAAGCGGCGGCTCGTCGCCGATGACGGCGTCAATGACGACCGGTTCATTTGAGTTGAGCGCTTCATGAAAAGCGGGAGCCAATTCTTCGTGTTTCGTCACTTTGATCCCTTTTGCCCCGCAGCTTTTTGCAAAAGCGGCATAATCCACATTTTGCAGCTGGGTGACGTAGTCAATGTTGCCTTTGACTCGCTGTTCATATTCAATCATGCCTAAATTTTCGTTGTTTAAAATGACAACTGTAATCGGCAGTTTATATTTAACAGCCGTCGGCAGATCCTGCATCACCATTGAAAATCCGCCGTCTCCGCAAATGGCGATGGACTGCCGCTCAGGTTCGGCAAGGCTTGCGGCAATCGCTCCCGGAAGCCCGCATCCCATCGTGGCGAGCCAGCTTGAGACGATAAAGTCCTGCTTCTTCATCTTAAAATGGCGGGCCATCCACACCGTAACCGTTCCGACATCCACTGACAGGACGGCGTTCTCTGCGGCCGCATCCTGAAGCCGGGCAATGACCTGCTGCGGCTTGAGCGGATGAGTCGCTTCGGTTTCATCCTTTTCGATTTCCTTCCACCAATGCTTCATGTGCTCGGTGCAGGCGTCCAAAAATCTTCTGTCTTCTTTATATTCAATGTATTCCGTCAGCTCTTTCAGCCCCAGAGCCGCATCACTGACGATTCCCGCATTGACGGGATAGCGCTTGCCGATTTTCGCCGGATCCGAATCAAGCTGAATGGCAGGCGTATCATCCGGGAGATAATCCCTGTATGGGAACGATGTGCCGAGCATGATCAGCAGATCGCATTCCTCCATTGCTTCGTAGGCGGGCTTTGTGCCGATTTGTCCGAGATTCCCGAGAAAGTGGGGATGGCTGTCAGGCACGACGCCTTTTGCCGGAAGGGTAATGACAATCGGAGCGGCCGCTTTATCGGCGAATGCGAGCAGCTCCTCTTTTGCTGATTTTAACCCTTGGCCGGCGAGAATGACCGGTTTTTTTGCGTTGTTAATATATTGCGCGCATGTCACGAGATGTTCTTTTTTCGGCTCTATATCAGCTTTGAGGTATATCGGCGATGTGTAAACCGGCTCCCGTTTGATTTTTTGCGCGAATAAATCATCAGAAACGGTTAAAACGGCAACGCCTTTTTTGCTGTAAGCCGTGCGGATCGCCTGATTCAGAAGATCGGGCAGCGCTTCTGCCGTATGTACTTGCTGGTTGAATACCGCCACGTCCTCAAACATTTGCTCTAATTTGATTTCCTGAAAGCTGTCACGGCCGATTTCATCGGAAGCCACCTGTCCCGCAATCGCCAGCACCGGAACGCCGTCCGCTTTGGCGTCGTATAAACCGTTCAGCAGATGAACGGCCCCCGGTCCTGCGATTGAAAGGCAGACACCGATCTGCCCGGTCAGTTTTGCCTCAGCCGCGGCGGCCAGGGCTGCGACTTCTTCGTGCCGGGTTTGGATGAATGTCAGGTTATTTCGTTCATGTCTCAGTTCTTCGATAAATTCATTAATGCTGTCTCCGGGAATGCCGTATATATGACCGACTCCCCATTGTTCAAGCAGCTCCGTCATTACGTGTCCTGCTGTTTTACTTGGCATACTGCATCCTCCTTTTACCTGTATTCATCCCCTTTTTCATACGGGTTGAAACACGGGCTATACTCTCAGCTTTTTTCTCAGCAGATCAAGGATGGATAACAGATTTCGGTCTTTAAGGACTGCCTTACGATTTGCCGCCCCATTGAGTCCGTCTTTTATTTGGAGTTTCCTGTTCGGCACCATGAACAGCGGCAGCCGGTTTGGGGAAAACCAGCGTAATGCGGCGGTTTCCGGCCCGTTCATCAGCGGTGTTCCTCCGGTAATGGCTCCGATGAAGACATGTTGTGTATCTTCAAATGCCGGCCTTTCATACTCACCGGCTTTTTTTATGATGGTCACGTTATAACCGGTTTCTTCGAAGGCCTCTCTTACGGCTGCGGATTCAGGTGTTTCACCTTCTGCGATCCTGCCCCCGGGCAAATCCCATAAGGGAATGTCTTTTCGTTTTACGAGCAATATGTCCCGCCCGTCATTTTGAATGATGACAAAAGCGCCTTGAGCCATGGCGTCCTCCTTTACAAAAAAGACCGCGGCATTTCAGCCTGCGGTCTTTGCCGTTACTTTTTAAAATGATACGGCAGGGTGGCGACGATGATGTCCTTCTTCCAAAACAGCCGGACTCGGAGTAAAAAGGCTGATTGGTTGTGAAGGATGGTCTGCCAGCGTTTTTTCGTAATGAATTGCGGAAACAGCACCATCACGGAGAACTGTTCTTTTTTCGCTTTTTGTTCGACCGTTTCTAAAAACTTATCAAACGGGTGAACCAAACTGCGGTATGAGGAATGCAGGGTGACGAGGCGGACGCCGTTATGAAGTTCTTCCCAGCGCTTTTCCACCTTTTTTTCGTTTTCTCTGTCAAAGGAAACATGAACCGCAATGACCTGATCCGATAATGATTTCGCATACTGAATCGATTTTTGGACGACGGTGGTGACACCGGCGACAGGCACGATGACGACGGTTCCCCTGATTTCCTCAGGCTGCTGATCAACGACCCGCAGCTGTTCGCCGACCGCGGTGTAGTGATTTTTAATGACGAAAAACAGCATGACGACAGCAGGCATGAATAACAGCACCGGCCAGACAAGATTGAACTTCGTCGCGAATAAAATACACAGCACCATAAATGAAATGGCGGCGCCGCATGAGTTGATCAGCATTTTTACCGCCCAGCCCTTCGGCTTCTGCCTGATCCACTTGATGCACATTCCCGTCTGCGACAGCGTAAACGGAATGAACACGCCGACGGCATAAAGCGGAATTAAATGTTCCGTGCGGCCGCCGAATAAAAGAATGAGCAAGATGGATGCGATACCGAGAAAGATGATTCCGTTTGAAAATCCTAACCGGTCGCCTCGTACCGTAAACATTCTCGGCATATACTGATCGCGCGCTAAATTAAACGCCAGCTGCGGAAAAGCGGAAAAGCCCGTATTCGCCGCAAGCACGAGAATCAAGGATGTAACGCCTTGAATGAAATAATACACCGTATGCCGTCCGAAAGTTTCCGCGGCGATTTGCGAAATAACGGTCTCGTCATGCTTCGGTCCCGTGCCGTATCCGTACGCCAGCACCGTAATCCCCGTAAATAAGATCGCCAGCAGAATCCCCATCATGGCCAAAGTGCGGGCCGCGTTTTTTGCCGGAGGATTTTTAAAGGCCGGGATCGCGTTTGAAATGGCTTCCACACCGGTCAGTGCCGAACAGCCGGATGAAAAGGCCTTCAGCAGCAAAAACAGCGTGATGCCCGCCACGGGTGTGCCGATTGGTGTATGCTCGGCCGGATGAACCTGGCCCGTCATGAGCTTAAACAGTCCGACGACGATCAAAAGGACAAGCGCCGCCACAAACAGATAGACGGGATACGCCAAAATGGACGCCGACTCTGACAGTCCTCTCAAATTTAAAATCATAATCAGAATTACAAGCAAAACAGCAATGAGCAAATGATACGGGTGCAGGGCCGGAAATGCCGATGTAATGGCGTCAGTTCCGGCAGAAATGCTTACCGCCACCGTCAGAATATAATCAACAAGCAATGAGCCGCCCGCAATCAGACCCGGCTTCTCACCAAGGTTTTCTTTTGAAACCATATAAGCGCCCCCGCCTTGCGGATAAGCGTAAATAATCTGTCTGTAGGACAGAATCAAAGCAAGCAGCAAAATGAGAACGCCGGCTGCGATCGGAATGGAATACCAAAACGCGGCCGCGCTTACCGCAGCCAAAATGATCAGAATCTGTTCCGTTCCGTAAGCAACTGATGACAGCGCGTCTGAAGAAAGCATGGCGAGCGCCTTGAGTTTCGTGAGTTTTTGCTCTCCGGCCGCCTGTGATTTCAGCGGTTTCCCAATCAAAAATCTTTTGATTGAATGGTACATTTGTTGTCTTCCCCTTTTTTTCATTTTCCGTTTGATTTACAAACCCTTACTGCTATGATGTCTCCGAATGCTGATTGCATGCCTTATTTCAGCACAGCAAAAAGACACAGAGGCAAACGGATGCCCCTGCGCCATAATCGTGCACAGGTTTCATTCATCTCCTCTCATGAACGCTTACGAAGTTAGCTGTCGGATTCGGGCTGATGAGAGTTGGCCCTACCTGAAAAAGGATTCACCCCAAGCGGCATCACGCGCCGCAAATTGGTTCCCCCGCTCTGATTACAGATTAAGCGATATAGATTATAAAAGAGATCATACTCCCGTCCCGTTCAGTTGTAAAGGGGCTTTTATGCTGTTTCAAAAATAAAAAAACCGCCGCCAGAAATGGAAATAAAAATACAAAAAAAGAGGCCTGTTAACGGCCTCTTTTTCCTTCATTACTCTTCGCTTTTTTCATGATCCGTTTTTCTTTTTTTCCTTCTTGCCGTCAGCCAGATCAGACCGGCCGCAATGATCATAAGCGCCGCGAAAACAGCGATATACGTAACGTTCAGTGCTGCGGACCCGCTTTTCGTATCAGCCGCCGGACTGCTGTCATCGGACTTGATTTGCTGATGATTCGAAAACAGCTGCCGGCCGGCCGTTTCGTTAATGACGGTTGCGGCATCGCTTGTGCTGTCTAAAAAGCTGATCAGCTCTTTTGTGACAGACGCGCCGCTTCCTGATAACGGAGCAAAAACAGCGATGCTCCGGCCGGAGTCCCAAGGTGATTCCTGTGTAAACGCGACTTGTTTCGTTGTCTCATTCAGCATTTGAAACGAAGAGACATCGTAAGCTCCGCTGCGGTCTGAGGGCACGAGAAGCTTAGAGGCGTTTGATTTCAAAAGCGGAATTTGCGGCAGGCCTCCGATAAACACAACATTCCGGCCTTTGGCGTCCGCTTCCTTCATGTCTGATGCCGTCTTTACGGTAAAGCCGTTTCCGAATGAATCCGCCACCAGAGAAAGCTCTTTCAGTGTCTGCATGTTTACGTCATCCGGGATGACGATCACTGTTTTCTCTTTCCCGCCGCCCGCAAACGGGAGCGGCCATTGCCCGAAATCAGCTTTCTGCGCCGCATCGCTTACCGGATACGTCAGCGTGCTGCTTTTATCAATATAGACCCATTTGTTTTCGTCACGGTCGATACACGGATTGTTATGTTTCAAGCCTGATGTGACAAATTGCAGATCAATGTACCTGCTGCTTCGCAAAAGCTTCGGATCAATCGGGATTGAGACGTGGTAAAAGCCGTCTTTATCTTTATTGCCGAGATCATCAAGACGCACCGCATTCGGCTGTCCGTTGACCATGACGTTCAGCTCCGCTCTCTCGGCGTCATTTGCTGAATCCGCCTTCGTCCGGATCGATTCCGACGTTTTTAATGTAAGTGAAAGCTTGACCTTACCGTCTTTATCAACAGCGGCCGCCGCAGGGTAAAAGAAGTGCTCTGACGCCGTTTTGTTTGATCCGATCGTTACATTTCCCGCGCCGAAGTCCTCTAATGTCAGTTTATTGCCTGTCTTTTCCGCAGCGGGCTGAAGGCGGCCGATTGTCAAAGTATCTCCGCCCAGCTGAGCTGAATAAGCGCTGTCTGTGATGACGCGGATTTTATCCGCCAGCGTTTTGTCTGATTGCGCCGTGACAAACAGGACGGGCTGCCGTTTGTCCCCTGATGTCAGAACCCGTTCAGCGAGAAGAAGTTTGTTGTCTTCCGCTTTGATGTTCCCCTGTTCGAAAAGTTCTTTTATTTTCCCGTTCCAATGCTGATCAGCGCCGATGACAATTGACGGATTGCTGATTTTGCCGGCGTCGGATTCTTTTACATAGGATACCTTCAGCCTGCTGTCTGCCGTTTTCAGAAATGCTTCTGTTTTGACTGCGGCTTCAGCTTCCGCCGAGGTCGGTTTGTCAGGAAGAATAATATCGGTTTCTTCACCCGTATTGCCTGATTGGGCAAACGGATACGGGAAATGGCCGAGATCCGCTCCCTTTGACTTGCTTGCTTCTGAAAGTACAAGGCGGCTGTCCGGATAAATTTTTATCCAGTTGCCTGACGTATCCTGCCTGACGCAGACGCCCTCTTTTAATACGCCGTAAAATCGTAATGATACATTGTGATAGCCTTGGGCGGATTGGCTTTTGCTGAGATTGAGCTTCACCGTTTTCCGCTTGGAACTGCCGTCAAGCTTTATAGATTTGACGGGTTCATCATCAATGGCGATGGTTAAAGAAGACGGGGCAATTAATAAGTTTGACGCCTCGTAATCAATCAGAAGCGACTGATCGGCATTCGAAGCTCCCGCAGGAATCTGATAGGTCAGCTCTGCGCTGTCTTTCGCCCCGTACAGTGTCATCAGATCGCCAGTCAGCGCCTGCTGCTCTTTTGCGCCGGCGCTTGTTCCGAGGGCGGAACCGTCCGTTTTCAGTTCCCGGGCCGCGGCCGCCTGCCCGTTATACATCAATAGCAAAAGGCCGGTTATCAATATGATCGCTTTTTTCAAAAAGGTCACCCGCTTTTATTTTGATTGTATCGCTCCGTTTTGTACCACTTGACTTCCTGCTTGAACAAGCGGTGCTTGATCTCTGTGAATAATGACCAGATGACGAGCACGATCCAAGCCTGAGAGTATGTAAAGTACATCAGAAATACGATAAAGAAGTTTTGTTTGTTCATTTCTGTTTTTTCAATGCTTAAAGTAATCATGACCTCAGTCATAAACAGGAAAAAGGCCAGTATCCACAAAATCATCGCCAAAAACCCGACTGCCAGATGCAGGTCGTAAAAAAGATTGATGATAAAAATCGTGTTTGACATGATCACACCGAAGAAAAACAAAAAATACGTAAAAAAGAAATAAAACAGATCGAAGATGATCCGCTTGCGTTTCAGCTTGAAAAATTGGGATAAAAACTTGAGAACGACGTATTGGTTGCCGCGCGCCCATCTTGTCCGCTGACGCCACCACACCTTCCATGTCTCAGGCTCCTGCTCCTGCTCCCATGTCACGGCCGCCGGGAAAAAGCGGATATGGTAGCCGAGATTATACACGCGGATGGTCAGCTCGGTATCCTCCGCCAGCGCCTTATCATCCCAGCCGCCGAGCTGTTCGATAATGCTCCGCCTGATCGCGAAGTTCGTCCCCGGGATGGTGGCGATTTTGAACCATTTCCATCTGCCGCCCTGCGCCATCCACTGAAAGCAGATGGTTTCAATATTGATAAACTTTGTCAGGATCGTTTTGGCCGCGTTGATGACACGGAATTTCCCGACAACCGCTCCCGCTTTCTCATCATTCATCAGACCGAGAACCAGGTAGTACACCGCCATTTTTTCCGGCGTATTGTCCGCATCATACACGCAGATCACGTCTCCGTTCGATTCCGCGAACCCTGAGTTCAGCGCCGAAGATTTTCCTTTTCCGGCGTTCGGAGGCTTTGTGATGACCATTTTAATGAAGTCATACTGACGGGAAAATTCATTGACGATGTCTCCCGTCCGGTCGGAGGAATTATCGTTAACGACGATGATCTCAAGCCTGTCTTTCGGATAATACAGGTTCACCATCGCCTTCAGCGTCTGCCTGATGACGACCTCCTCGTTATGCGCGGGAATGAGCACGCTGACCTTCGGGAGCTCCCCCATCTTTGCGCGCCATTTCGGAATGTTCCGTTCGAAGGTCATATAATGCCTGAATCCGCCCTGCATCAGAAACATGTGATAGAGAAGCATCACCCATATTAAACTTAATGAGATAAAAAACAGAATGTTACTCAAGGCTTCTTCTCTCCTTAAAGATTCGTTTTTTTAATGTGGCGCGCAAATAAAGAACGTAGCAGGCGAACATGATGATAAACAATAACACCACGCCGGAGAGAATCCAAAGCGCTTTTTCCAGAGGCGTCTGCTGATGGTGATTGAAAAAGGCCGTTATCGGATGAATCTTGTTTTCCACATGAATGGTTCCGTCTCCATCCGTTTTGATCCTGACGCTGTCCGACGTTACCGTTTGCTTCGTTTTCTTCAGATCGAGCCACTCGCCGCCGGGAATCCGCTCCATCTGATTGACGAGCTCGGGGAGGTATTTCATGCCGAGATACGGATGGTAGAAACCGCCCGCCGTTCCGCCGCCGAAATCAATCATCTGCGAAATATGATTCTCCATATCTCCGAGCGGATTTTCCTTTGAGTTATCGGCATAACCGATTGTTTCAGGGTACAGCGTCATCCCGTCCAGCATAGCCGGCTTTGAGACGAACGGAGGGGCGCCCGAGGTTTTCCACGTCGTGCCGCTGAGCTGCACTTGTCCGAAAATGCTGGAGAAATAAGAAGATGCGATTTTGTAGCCTTCTTCAGACATCGTATAGTGCGGCGCTTCGAATGACAGCGGGTAAAGGCCGAGTTCTGTCAGATCGTCAATCGCCTGCTCCAGCTTCGTTCTCGTGTAGATGTTTTCTTTTTCACAAAAAGGCTTCACATACGCCCGGTACGCTTTTTCATTCGGAAAATCCTGTTCCTTTTCAAGCTTGACCGGAGTATCATCCGCATTTTCTGACGTAATCGGCTGATCCGCTTTGGCATCCCAAAATTCAAAGCCTTCTCCCGTTTCGCTGTACCGGTATGCGTGCGTGTAGCCGTGAATAATGATGCTGCCGCCCATTTGCTGAAGTTTTTTCAGGACACTTACCATTTTCGGCTTGTCCGCCAGGTATACTTTTTCTCCGTTTTCCGGATTGAGATAGACCGGAATGACTGCCAGAATAAACGGAATGTGTCTTTTATGCAGGTAAGCGCCCGCTTCGTAAAGCAATGTTTCATCTGACATCGGACTGATGTCTTCAAGCCGCAAGTAAAGGAGGGTGCCGCCTTCTGATTCTCCGAAAGCGCTGCGCAGCGCTTTCGCCGTCAGAAACGAATCATTTAACAGGCTCGTCACACCGAAATAATAGTCAGAGCGCGCCGTTTTCCACATAAAAGGGCGGGTGCTGCCGTCACCGGACCGGTATGTATAAAGGGGCTTTCCTTTTACTCCCGATACGCCGAGCACGGACATCCCTTTTTCAAGCGGCATGTCTGTTTTTTCTTCTTTGCCGTAAATGCGGTATACCGTTTCTTTCTCTGTCAGGGACAAACCCGCAAATTGGCGGAACTGTCCGGCGTTATAGCCGATGCTGATAAGCTGCTGCGGCATGCTGCCGATCAGCGACACAAATGGTTTGCTGAGCTTTTTCTTCGTGACGCCGTAATAGATGACGCGCCGATTCTTTTTGAGGTCGGCGGCTGTGATATCTCCGTCGCTTTTCACGGTCACGGCGGATGAGAAATGGCCCGCGATCAAATCAAGCATTTTGACTTCAGCGGTTTCTTCGCCGTCCGCGCTTGTATAAATAATGAGAATGCCGTCCTTTTTGTCTATTGCTCCCGCCGTACAGGGAATATAGACCGCCGAAATCATGAAGAGCGCCGAGAGTAAGAGACGTATCCATTTAGAGTTCATTCATCATCATCTCGTTTTCCAGTTCATTTAAAAATTGCTCGGCCGTCTGTAAATCCTTTCGGTACGCCAAGTAACATACACGGAAGGTGATGGAGACGTATTTACCGTTTTGCAGCCGGTACGTATCCAATTCCTTTTTCAGCTTCGCCAGAACGGCCGGCATGTTTTCTTCAGGCGTATGGGTCAGCACGATGCCGAACCGTTCGGCGGACGGCCTGAATTTTTTGTCTGTTTCCCGAACGCTTGACCGGATTTGGCGGCTGATAAATGCCAGCAGGCGGTCGGTCTCTTTTTCTCCGTAGAGGGATTTGAATTCCTTGAAATAATGCATGTGCAGCAGCAAAAAGACGAAGGAATTGCCGTAGCGTTCCGCCCGCTTGATTTCCTCAGAAAGCTCCAGCTTCATCCGCAGATGGTTGTCAAAGCCGGTCACCCTGTCGACGGCGACAAAGCTCGTAATCTCTTCACGCAGCTGTTTCACTGAGCGCTCAAGCCCCTTCGCCAACTCGTGAATCCTTCCCGCTATGTAAGAAAAGACGAGCAGCGCAATCCCCCAAATGACCAGCACCTGCAGACTTTCGGCACCGGCAGACGCCATAAAGCTCCCGGTCTGAAACCACAGGAGCAGGCTGCCGAGAACAAATAAGACGAGTAAGGTGATGACGAGCGCGTAGATTGCCCCGAACCATATGCCGGCTCCCGCAACAAGCAATGTGATGCAGGTTATCAGAAGCCCTGCGGATTGCTGAGACGCATAGTAAATAAAAAAAGACAGCAGCGCTAACATAACTGCTGTGTAGCTGCACAGTTTTTGTGATTCATTGAATGATATTTTCATTAAACAATTTCCTTTCAGCCAGAAGCGGCAGCAGGTTATCGAAAGAATGTGTATCGCTCCCGCTCATATAGCCGCCGTAATCGGGTTTCAGCGTGTCCAGTGTTTCAAATGAAGTCATTCTTTCATAAAGCGGCTTGATGACAGCCGGATCAGCTTTTTGTTCTGCTAAAAAAAGAACGGCCAGGGCGTAAACGGACGGTGATTCGTATTGAACCGCCGGCTTCTTCGTGTCTGCGATGTACCGTCCGTACAGCTGTCCGCGCGACTTCCATTCTTCTATGATCCATTTTGACAGCACGGCGGCTTTGTCATCGCCCCGCTTCAGATTCACGGCGGCGTACAGCTGGTCGATGACATTCACTTCGCTGTCATATTTGTATTCCTTTGTTTCAGTATTGAACGATTTCGGCAGAAAACCATTTTTCAGGGGCGCAAGATTGAGAACATCAAGGTTCCGGTTTTCCGTTTTCTCATCGATAATCCCCTTTTCTCTGAGCATCTGTAAGGCGCCGGGGTCGACATAGGACAACGTCACGGTCTTTGATGCGGCATTTGAAGCGGCATCATAATAATCCGTAAAATACCCGTCATTCGTATTGTATTTTTCCAGCGCCTTCCCGATCTGCACCGCTGTTTTCCCGTATTCACTGTTACCCCACAGGGTTCCGGCCTCATTCAGACAGTTCATAATTCTGAAATCGTCAATTAAGGCATTGGTGCCGCTCGCTTTATTCCCGTCAATCTTCCACGACACGAGCCCGTTTTTCGTCAGAAACGAATCGGTGAGAAGCTGATATTGCGCTTGAAACTGCCGTTCATCTTTCCTGTTCAGCAAAAATGCCATCCATAGTCCGAGAGACTCAGATAAATATTCCGGCTCACCGGCTATGTTCGTCCGGATCATCCCCCGCCCGTTCATCAACTTATGATAAATAAAATGCTCTGCGGGCTGAAGCGGTCCGGACGGTTCGGCCGCCGCCTGTTTTTCAGTACCGGCCTCCGCGCACCCCGCCGTCAGAACGATCGAAATCAAAAGGATCATCAGACGAAAAACGAATTGCTTCACAGTCCATCCTCCTATTTTATAAATCCTTTTTTAGACCCATATCTTATTTTTTCACAAAGTATTTTTACTATATAGGAAACGATAAAAGAATACTAGCATTTTTTCACATTGGGAAATTTTAAATGAGGGCGCCGTCTGCTCACCTTTTCCCTCTTCGTCTGGATCGCATTCCCATTTACAGTTAAAAACACAACAAAAGGCAGCATTTCGTTACAAATGCTGCCTTTCTCTGATCTATTTATCCAGGCCGAGTTTTTTCAGCTGTTCTGCCAGCGCGTTGTTCATCGGCTCCTCTTTGTTTTGGCTTTTCATATAAGAGTTGATGTCCCGCTTGGATGCGCGTCCGGATTTATCTTTCGCCTTGCGCTTTTCAAAGACGGACAGTTTCTCCCGGTGGCCGCATACACATGCGAAGGTTTGGCCTTCGCCCTGGCCGCGAAGCTCCATTTTCTTATGACAGTTCGGACAGCGGGCGTTTGTTTTTCTTGCCAGCGTTTTCCGGCTGCCGCACTCACGATCCTGACATACGAGCATCGTGCCGCGTTTGCCGTTGACTTTAAGCATCATTTTGCCGCAATCAGGGCAGGCGGTGCCTGAAATGTTGTCATGTCTGAAAGTTTGGCTGCTGTTTTTGATTTCCTTCACCGTTTTGCCCGCATATGTTTTCATGTCTTTAATGAACACGGCGGATTTCAGTTTGCCCGCTGCGATGGCGGAGAGCTTTTGCTCCCACTCAGCGGTTAAGGCCGGCGATTTTAAATCT
The DNA here is from genome assembly GCF_038005925.1 of Bacillus sp. EU55. Classification (NCBI taxonomy): domain Bacteria; kingdom Bacillati; phylum Bacillota; class Bacilli; order Caryophanales; family Bacillaceae; genus Bacillus; species Bacillus sp. EU55. Next base: position 444,046 of record NZ_JBBOUE010000001.1, on the reverse strand, counting down.
TCCGGGACGAGCTGTAAGAGCTGCTTCCCTTTTGACGTAATGAAAATATCTTTTTCTTTTTTCTCGATTAAGAAACTGTTGAACAGTTTTTCAATGATATCAGCCCGGGTGGCGACTGTTCCGAGTCCGCCGGTTTCACCCAATGTTTTCACTAGGTTCTTCTCTTCTCCCTGCATAAAGGCGCTTGGGTTCTCCATTGCGGATAACAGCGTGCCTTCATTAAAGCGCGCCGGCGGTTTCGTCTGTCCGCTCGTTTCTTTCAATGATGAGACAGTGAGGCGCTGACCCTGCTGAAGATCCGGGAGCGTCTGGTCTTTGTCTTCCTCGTGATCGTCGTCATCCTCGTACATATCATACACGGCTTTCCAGCCAGGCGATTGAACCGTTTTCCCTTTTGCGGTAAATGTTTCGCCGCCGATATCGGCTGTAACCTTTGTTTCTTCGTATTCGAACGCCGGCATTAACACGGCGAGAAAACGTTTGGCAATCAGATCGTAAAGCTTTCGTTCTTTGTCGCTGAGGCTTGAAAGGATCAGCGGCTCCTCTGTCGGAATGATGGCATGGTGATCCGATACTTTCGCATCATTGACGAATCCTTTATGCGCTTTGACGCCCCGCTTCAGTATTTGATTGACGTACTGTGCGTACGGCTTAACTTCCATGCCGTTTAAACGGTCTTTTAAAGTCGGCACGATGTCTGCGGAAAGGAATCTGGAATCTGTCCGCGGGTAAGTGACAAGCTTATGCTGTTCATACAGCTTTTGAAGCACGGACAGCGTCTCTTTTGCGGAAAAACCGAAGCGCTTATGAGCGTCCCGCTGCAATTCCGTCAAGTCGTAAAGACCGGGAGCGAAGCTTTTCTTCGCCGTTTTTTTCAATTCTGAAATGACTGCCGGCTTTCCTTGCAGATCTTTTGTCAAACGGCCGGTCACCGTCTGATCGAACGTTCTTGTCTGCTTTGTTTTTTTATCCTGCCATGTCAGCGTCATCTGATCAGCCGCCGCGCGGAGACCGTAATAAGGAACGGGTTTGAACGCCTGAATATCCGCTTCACGCTTGGCGATCATCGCCAGTGTCGGAGTCTGAACGCGTCCGCATGACAGCTGTGCGTTAAATTTCGTCGTCAGGGCGCGGGTCGCGTTGATGCCGACGATCCAATCCGCTTCCGCTCTGGCAACCGCGGAATGATACAGGTTTTCGTACTCTTTGCCGCTGCGGAGCTTCTGGAATCCTTCTTTAATCGCCTTATCCGTCACAGAGGAAATCCACAGCCGCTTGATCGGTTTGCGGACGTTTGCCTTTTCGATAATCCAGCGGGCCACAAGCTCCCCTTCCCGTCCTGCGTCTGTAGCGATTACGATCTGGCTGACGTCTTTTCGGACAAGCTGAGCTTTGACCGCATTGAACTGTTTTCCTGTTTTTTTAATGACGACGAGCTTCAAAGGCTCCGGAATAATCGGCAGATCCTCAAGCCGCCATGATTGAAATTCTTTGCCGTATCCTTCAGGGTCAGCGAGCGTTACCAGATGTCCGAGCGCCCATGTGACGATGTAGCGGTCGCCTTCAAGATATCCGTTTCCTTTTTTATGACACTTCAGCACGCGGGCCAAGTCCCGGCCGACTGAAGGTTTTTCAGCTAATACAACTGTTTTTGACATGCTTTTCACTTCTCTTTCTTTCACAATCATCCTGTTATTATAACAGACTTCCTCACGCTCTCTCTAATCGAGGACGTTTTTTGTGTCAATTTCTGAGAAAATGACGTGGGTCACGGTTTGGGCATACGGAGAGGTGCGGTTAATGAAGTGTTCGATCGTTTCCAGGCTGTCCGCGTTCATCTTCAGCATATAACACGCCGCGCCGGCGACCCGAAAACAAAATTCAATGTTGGGAATGGATTGAATGTAGGTTTTGAATTGATCGTATTTTCCGTTTTTCACCGTCGCTTCGACAATGCAGGAAACGGGAAGTCCGATCTTTTTTTGATCAATGTCCAATGTATAGCGCTTAATAACGCCGAAGGATTCAAGCTGTCTGACACGCTCTGTGACGGACGGAGCTGACAATTTGATTTTTCTGCCCAGTTCCCGCATAGACAGGCGGCTGTCCCGCTGCAGCTCTTTTATGATGCTCAGATCCACATTATCTAGTTTCATGACTGTAGTCCTTCCTTACCCTTTTGGCTATATTATCAAGAGAAATCCGAAAAATGACAAGAACAACAGGCTGAAATCATGAAGGTTTTTTCAGGAACAGACGCGAAATGGTCATATTAGGACTGCCCTTTGCTTATAGTATAGAGGAAAAAAGATGTCCGACAGGAGGGAGCTGTATGTTACACACGCCTATCGGCAGACTTCGCACGATGGGGTTTATTGAAGGAATGTCGCTTTTGGTGCTGCTGTTTATCGCGATGCCGCTGAAGTATTGGGCTCATCATCCGCTCGCCGTCACCATTGCCGGTTCCATTCACGGCGGTTTGTTTATCATTTATCTGGCGGTGCTGGCGTATGCGGCGTTTACTGTCAAATGGCATGTGAAATGGTCAGCCGCCGGTTTTATCGCGGCCTTTATTCCGTTCGGTAATTTTATTTATGATCGCGGCCTGAGAAATTATCAATAAAAAGGCTCCTCTTCTGCAGAGGAGCTTTTTTCATGCGTTACATCCATTTCGTCACCCAGGCGATATAATAAGCGCCGGGGATGAATACGAGCTGGGCGAGAAGCGTGCCCGCGACCCTTGATGTGACCATCGTCAATGATGTCCATTTTAAGGAGACGTAGCTGCGCTTGCCCTTCGCCACATCGTCTGCCAGTACGGATACTTTAGGGTCAACAAACACAGCCAACAGCATAGTCGCAACTCCGTTGATTAAGCCTGATGCCATCACGGCGGTCGTGCTGTGCTCAGGCGCCAGAAGGCCGGCGTACAGAGCGGACAGAACACCGATCGTGTAAATAGACGTAATGACCATATTAATGACAAACAAGCGTTTCGGGATCATTCGGAATTGAAGCCCCTTTAAATAGGAGACTGACGGCAGTCTGATATAAGAACGCGCATGCTTCAGCCCGTTCAGTGAAAATCCTTTTTTAAATACCTGCATGACGGAGCCTCCTCCGTCCGCCAAGTGTATAATCGCCCTGGAGAATAACGCGACGAATGTCGGCAAAAGACAGATGCCGAGCATCGTTCCGACCGTGGAGCCGAATATTAAAAATCGAAACTGGGCGCCCACAAGAGACAGGGCGTTTGATCCGGCGGCATCAATCAGATGTCCGGTAAACGGCTGCTGGACCATGTTTGACATGCGCGACACGATGACCATGACATTAAATAATGACAGCGCGGACGCGATAAATCCGACTCTCGCGCCGGAAAGCCGTGTTGCATAGGCAAGCGTTTCAATCGAATGTATCAGCAGCAGAAAACAGAAGATAAACAGTACTTGTGAAGTAATAACGTGCAATGTATGATTCCTCCAAATCTTTTCTACTGATTAGACTCTGCAGACTGCGGCGAGGTTTCGGCCGGTTGCATAAAAAAACCGCCCGGATGTCCGGCGCGGTCTTGTCTTATTCTTTTCTTACGCAAATAAATAATATATGGTTGCCCGCCTTAGCCCGCGGGTGATTCGTATTAACAGTTCCGACAGAATCATTCTTCGAAAGTAAACACCATGGAAGTTCTTGAACACAAGACAACGAAAGCCCTACCTCTCAATCGTCACTGCGGCTCCGAAGCCGCGCCGGTGTGAATTGTAAAACAAAAAGTCTTTTTTCCATCTCTTCGTTAGGGGCGAATGTCAGAAGGAAAAGAATAAGCTCAGCTTTTTTTCAAGCTGTCCGTTGAAGCCTGAAGCTTCTATATCAAAACAGAAAAAAGAAGTTTACTTTCTTTTTTATTTGCATGTTGTCACTTAGCAATTAAGTATAACAGATTGCCCCTGAATGATCAAATGATTTTTAAAGTTCCAGCTCGGCCGGCGTTTTTTCACCCGCGTTCATGAGCTTGATCTGCTTCGGTTCAATTTCAAGAATCACCAGGTTCGGATCGTCTTTTCCGTCAAACCAGCGTTCCAGTTTCGGATCCCACAGCTTTTCTTTTAAATCTGCTGAGTTGTTCAGTTTGGCGGTTCCGGCCACTTCCACATAAGCGTCTCCGAATCCTTCACAGTCATACCCTAACAGAATATGAACATTCGGATTGTTTTCAATTTCTTCCGCTTTATGAGTGTCTTTGCTCGTCGGCGTGTAAATCGTTAAGCCGTCATGGAAAAATGTCATGTAGCGTGAATGCGGTTTGCCTTGCTCTACCGTCGCAAGCGAACCGACTTTATGATGATCCAGTACTTCAAGCACTTTTTCTTTGATTTCATTTTGATTCATGAAGAATCACTCCTTTTTAACGTCTCCGCTGTTACTTTTCCACATTGGGGAGACATTTAAACCAAGAAATGTGCTCTTCTGCCGATCTTCGCTCCATTCCCGCTTCAGCATGCTGTAGGTCACCGTGTCATGATAGGCGCCCTGTACGAAAATGCCTTCTCTCGTCAGTCCTTCTTTCTGAAATCCGAGCCGTTCTGCCACCGCCCTGCTTTTCGTGTTTTTTTCAGCCGCGCTGATCATGATGCGGTTCAGGCCGAGATCCTGAAATGCATGGGTGATGACCGCCCGGCAGCTTGCGGTGATAATGCCGAATCCTTCATGCTCTCGATCCAGCCAGTAGCCGATCTCTGCTTTTTGATTGACTGGATCGGCATTATGGATGCTGATCATGCCGCAAAACCGGCCCTTCACAAAAATTCCGGCGTCAAACCCATTCTCTTCCGCGTATTTATAACGCCATTCAGGGATGATCACATCTCGGTACGTATCGATATCAGCCAGTTCTTCCGCCCAGCTGAGCCATTCGCTGAGATGGTTTTGATTTCGCTTCATAACAGAATACAATTCGTCCGTATCTTCTTTGGCAAGCAATCTGATCGTCAGATGTTCCCGGATTTGACAGGAAAACACGACCACACCTTCTTTCCTTTATTAGCCATTATACAGGTAAATTCATTTTTTTCCATACAAAAAAAGATGAGGCGTGCAGCCTCATCCTTAAATGCGCGGGTCGGTGAAAACATCGTGATCATCCGTGCTTGTCGATGACATTTCCGTAATGACCGCCCCTTCTTCTCCCGCTTGAAACCAATGTTTCGTATCCGGCGGAATGGTGTATTGTCCGCCCGGCTCAAGCACAATCTCATGCCAGACGGTGTAGTATTCCTTGTCTTCTTCCGGCGGGAGGACGTTTGGGTTTTCTGTCTTTTCACCTTCTACGTAGAGGTACACCTTCCCCCAGCGGCAGCGGAATGTCTCTTGTTTTCCCTTCTCGCCGCCGACCGGCGGATGGCGGTGTTCCGGACACGTCTGGCCCGGGAAGAGCACCAATTCTTTCGAACAGTAGCGGTCAGTATTCACGTAAATAAACAGCTGAAGCCCGGTTTCCTCAAGCTTGTCTAAGCCGTAATCCATGATTTGAATGTCTTCGACTTCATCATCAGTCAGAACGATTCCCGCTTTTTGATAGTATGCATTCACGTCATGTTTCGATATCGTCATGCTTCAGCCCCCTTATGTGGTTACAAATTTGCCGCCGTTGACATGCAGCGTCTGCCCGGTCATATAAGATGATTCGTCTGAGGCCAAGAGCACATAGCAGCCGACATGTTCAACAGGCTGGCCTGCCCGGCCCATCGGCGTAGTCTGACCGAAGGAAGCGACTGTTTCTTCTGAGAATGTCGCCGGAATAAGCGGTGTCCAGATCGGACCCGGCGCCACGGCGTTGACACGGATACCGTCGTTGACGAGCGCTTGCGCCATGGATCTCGTAAAACCGTTAATCGCGCCTTTCGTAGCCGTGTAGTCAATCAGCTGCGGATTGCCTGTGTAAGGATTAATGGATGTCGTATTGATGATCGCGCTGCCCGGCTTCATGTAATCAATCGCTTTTTTAGTCAAATAAAATTGTGAGTAAAAGTTTGTCTTAAAGGTTCTGTGAAGCTGCTCGCTTGTGATGTCTTTAATGCTTTCTTTCGGATGCTGTTCCGCGGCGTTATTCACGAGAATATCAAGACGCCCGAATTCTTCAACCGTTTTTTCAACGGCTACATTACAAAAGTCTTCCTCACCGACATCGCCGGGGATTAACAGACATTTTACGCCTTCTTCTTCCACTCGTTTTTTTGTATCTTTCGCATCATCGTGTTCATCAAAATAGACGATCGCGACATTTGCGCCTTCCTTCGCGTAAGCAACCGCTACGGCGCGTCCGATACCGCTGTCGCCCCCTGTGATAAGTGCGGTTTTCCCTTTTAATTTATCAGCGCCTTTATATTCTTTGTATTCATAAACAGGCGCCGGATTCATTTCGCTCTCAATGCCCGGCTGGCGGTTTTGTGATTCCGCCGGGAATTCCTTCGGATAGTTTTCCATGTCAAGTTCCTCCTTCTTGTTCGATCTCATATTTCTTGTCTACCTCGGCTGTCTTTTGGATAAACATGAATGAGACAGTTCAAAACGTTTTCGGAGAAAAATGTTTCACATGGAACGCAAGAAAAAAACCCGGCTGGCGGGACTGACCCCATAAGATGAGACAAACAAAAAACACCTTCAAGTTTGAAAACGGATGATTGTTAGCCGAAATTAGACTTGGAGGTGTTTTTTCTATGGGGACAAGAGTGAGTTATCCGGTTGAAGTGAAACAGAAGGCTGTAGAAATGAGATTGGCAGGCGTGCCTATGAAAGAGATCATGCAGGAATTGAATATTAAGAATAAGACACAGGTTCAGACATGGGTTAGATGGCATAAGACTGGGGATACACATCGATTCGAACAGCCTGTCGGAAAGCAATACACTTACGGAAAAGGCCCGGAGTATTCTTCCGAATTAGAGAAACTGCAGGCAGAAAATCGTTATCTGAGACAACAGAATGAAGTTTTAAAAAAGTGCAACGAATTGGAAAGGAAGCTGATAGCGAAACGCCAGTCGAGCTTGTAGAAGCATTGCGCGGCACAATGACCATACAGGATATCTGTATTCATTTAGGTATCTCACGAGCATCTTATTATCGTTGGAAGAAGAATCTGATGAAAGATAACCCTAAATACCATTTAGAAAAACAAATCGGCACGTTGTGCCGAGAACACAAGTTTCGATATGGCTATCGGAAAATCACAGCCATATTAAAAAAGGGAATGCGTGTGAATCATAAAACGGTTCAGCGCATTATGCAGAAGAATCAGTGGCAATGCCGGGTTAAGGTGAAAAAGCGCAAGAAAGATGGGCAGCCATATGCCGTGGCCGAGAATATATTGGATCGAAACTTTCAGTCTGAACGCCCTCTGGAAAAGCTAGTAACGGATATCACATATTTGCCTTATGGGCAGAAACAATTGTATCTTTCCAGTATATTGGATTTATACAATGGAGAAGTGATTGCTTTTACAATTGGCGATAGACAGGACACAGACTTTGTCTTACACACACTTGATCAGCTGCCCGCACTGCCAGAGAACTGCGTGTTACATAGTGACCAAGGTTCTGTTTATACATCTTATGAGTATCAGAAAGCTGTTAAAACAAAAGGCATTACCATGAGCATGTCCCGCAAAGGGACGCCCGCTGATAATGCCTCCATCGAATCGTTTCATTCCTCACTAAAGTCTGAAACGTTCTATCTTAACAGCATTGATCGAACTACGACGACCATCGTAGAACGCACTGCCATAGAATACATTCATTATTATAACAATATTCGTATTCAAACGAAACTAAACAGCCAATCGCCGATACAATATCGGCAATTGGCTGTATGAAGGTGTTTTGATCCCTGTCTCAAAAACAGGGGTCAGTCCCGGCAGCCGGGTTTTTTTTTTCTATTATGAACGTACCGCTTGTTTGCGGAGCACGTCTTTTCTCACTTTTCCAAGGTTGTTTTTCGGAAGTTCGCTGACGAACTCAATTTCAGGAATTTTAAAGGCGGCAAGACGTTCTTGAAGGAATCGGGTCACTTCTTCTTCTGTCAGGCCTTCTCTGCCGTTTGTCACGATGAACGCTTTCGGCTTTTCGCCGTAGAGCGGATCAGGGATACCGACAACCGCCGTTTCGAGAATGCCCGGCACTTGCTGAATGACCTCTTCAATCTGGTCGGGATAAATATTGTCCCCGCCGTAGATGATGACATCTTTATAACGTCCGGTGATAAAGATAAATCCGTCTTCATCCACATAGCCGGAATCGCCGGTATGGAACCAGCCGTCTTTCAGCACTTTTCGTGTCGCTTCTTCGTTACCTTCGTAGCCTTTGAATAAAAACGGACTTGTCACAACGACTTCTCCGATTGAGCCTTGCGGAAGGACTTCGCCTGTTTCCGGATCTACAACGCGGACGTCCACTTCTTCCATCGGTTTACCCGCGGAAGCGGCTTTATCCATTCCCATTTGCGGATTCCAAGAGCTGATGCCCCACGCTTCCGTGCTTCCGTATCCGTGCATGAGCGGGATGCCGATGTCGAGATACTGCTGGATCAGACTGCTTGGCACCTTTGTGCCTCCCGTCATCATATAAACGATAGAAGACATGTCAGTCTGATGCGTTTCCCATGCTTTCAGCAGGTATGTGTAATAGACAGGCAGCGCCATCACGGTTTGAATTTTCTCTTTTTCGATGAGCTTCAAGTTTTCCACAGGGTCCTGATTGTCTGTCATAATGAATGTCGTTCCGCTCATCGTGCCGACCATCTGGCAGATAATCGCGCTCGTATGGTAATTCGGATGGCATGCTAAGAAGCGGACATGCTGCATTCTCCCCGTGTATGCCAATGTCGCGTTTACGTAGTTGTATATGCCGCCGTGAGTGATCATGCAGCGTTTCGGATTGCCGGTTGTACCTGAGGTAAACATCAGCAATGCCGTATCGTTTTCAGACACCGTTTCGACATCCGGTGTATCACCGGAGCCTGTCAATAAAGCGTCAAACTCAGGCGTTGTCTCCGTAGCTGTTCCTGTTACGACCTTCAGTTTAAGAGAAGATGCAAGCGCAGGAAGCACTTCTTCCATGATCTCTTTAAATTCAGTGCTGTAAAAAACAGCTTTCGGTTCACAGGCTGCTAAAATGCCTTTCATTTCGTAAGGTGTTAATTGCCAGCTGACCGGCACAACCACCGCGCCGATTTCGAGTGCCGCAAACATGACAATGGATGCCGCGTGGCCGTTTTTGCAAAGCATCGCCACTCTGTCGCCTTTTTTTATTCCTTTATCAAGAAGCGCTTGTGCAAGCTGGTTGATTCGTTTTCGATATTCCGCGTAGGTCAGGGTATACGCACCGCTTTTTACAGCTTCGATCTCTTCGCTATTTGAAATGTCATGCAGAATCAGATGCTGTAATGTCTCCATATTTTCATCTCCCATAATGATAAATCACAAAAAAACTCTGTCAGATTTTCTTTCTCACGCAACCCATTTTAAACCAAAAAATATAACTTGTAAAACTATTTTGTTTTAGAACTATTCCATCAGTGAATGATACAATAGTCCCGTGTTTTTAGTTTCTTCCCTTCCCCTTACCCTCATACATGCACAAAAAAACACACCCCACATGAGGTGTGCGCTTCCTGTTTACCGCTGTCCTTTCTCCTGAATGAAATGATAAAACAGCTTGTTTAAACGTTTGTATAAATCGGCCTCATCCTCCGTCTGGAAGGCTTTTATACTGTCTTCAGACTCGATAATGGCCGAGCTGACCGCACTTAGTATTTCCGACCCTTCAGCGGGCATATCAGCCGGCGCCATCATCACCAAAGCGCGGTCGGCGGTCAGGGAATTTCCGTCCATGCCTTTGACACTGCATGGAGCTGTCAAATCATAAATTTTGAAAAAAGGCGTGACAATTTCTTCATTTTTGAGATGGTACAGGGCCATCGCCATTCCCGGAATGCCGAGTCCGCCCTGTCGTTCACGCTCAGCAAGGCGCTGTGCGGTTTTTTGGGCATTATGAACCAATCCTTCTTGCTCCAGCATGTCAAACATACGGTTCAAAAACAGCTCATACGCCGTGTTTGAATCAATGGATTTGATCGAAAAGTTCCGCAGCACGCTTTGGATAACCGCCGCGTAATGCGCCATACGGCCGGCCGCTTCCAGCATATCAGGCGTCTCCGGCTGCTTCTCTTCTCTTTTACCGTTTCTTTTTTTGTCATGAATCAGCGGAATTTTTCTTTTGATGTACTGCTTGACCTGATCAGCGTCTTCTTCGTTTAAAAGCGGACTGACCATGACGTAATCAATGTTTTCATACGGGATCGGAACAGTGGATACGATCATGTCATACGCAGCGGTGTCTCGGTCCTTCAGTTCGATGAGGGAAGACATATCAAAGGAACGGATTTCCGAAAGCTCTTTTTTCAGCCTGGATGCGAGCATTTTGGACGACCCGATGCCGCTTGAACAGACGATCAGCGCTTTGATCTTCGCTTCTTCCCGTTTGATTTCCAAAGCGGAGCCGAAGTGAAGAACGATGAAAGCGATCTCATTATCAGAGAAAAGAAGCCCCGGAAAGAATTTTTCCATTCCTTCTTCTACGGCCATGTACAGCAGAAAGTAGTCGCGTTTAATTTGCTCGGTCATCGGGTTGTACATGTCGATATTTTCTTTTACCCGGTTGATCGCAGGCTCGAGATGGGCGATTAAACCGTCGTATAAAGAGCCATTTTCCGTCAGATCAATTTTAATTTTTTCAGAAATGAAGCCGATCAGCTGCTTCGTTTGCAAGGCCGTTTCAACCTCTATGTCTTCCGGTTTGAATTCCGTTTTGTATTTGCGGTTGGCGCTCCGCAAATGAATGGTGATATATCCGATCTCAGCTTCCGGAATTGAAACGCCGAACGCTTTTTCAAGCTCTTTTGCCATTTCCAGCGCAGAGCCGTACTCCCTCGTCTGCTGCAGCGCTTTTAGTTCCGAAGCCTCCATCGTGATGGTTTCTCCGAGCCTGATCCGGTCCATCGCAAAGGTTAAATGAACCGCAAGCGCCATGTATGAGCTGTCAGATAAGGCGATCGCGATTTTTTCCTTGAGCTGAATTAAGAGCCGGTCCATTTTCAAAAGTTCCGCTTTATTTACGACGCCGAACATTTTTTCAGCATCGTCCGGTTTTCCTTTAATATTCAATTCAACCGCTTCCAAAAAGCTTTGAATATCAAGGCGGTTGACGATGAGATTGCCGACGATTTTCCGTTTCGCATTTTCCGGCCCCGTCAGCTGAATGCCGAAGCCCCTTTTTCGGATCAGCGTCAAGCCGAAGGGCGCAATCCAAGTCTCCAGCTCATCCAGGTCATAGCTGATCGTCGCGTTTGTCACTTGCAGTTCGTTCGCCAGACTGTAGAGCTTGATCGGCTCTTGAGACTCTAATAGTGAATATAGAATTAAAAGTTTCCGCTCCTCAGCGCTGTATTCATGCTGTTCATAGGACAGGTCTGACAGGAGTTTTTGTTTGTCCTCCGGGTTTCCTACCGCTTTCAGTCCTTTGCCGGGCTGTTTATCAAGTGCCAGACCGAATGATTCCATCATCGGTTTGATTGTTTTCAACTCGCGGTGAACGGTTCTTGTGCTGACTTGTAAAGCTTCCGCCAGTTCATGCACTGTCTCGTACCGGTTCTGCAGTAATAGATGTTTCATTAATTTTTGTTCTCTCGCTGTCATATACATGAAACGCGCCTCCAGATTTTCTAGTTGTGAGAAGTATGGCATATGGGGAGTGCTGCCGGGGAAAGTGGTGTAAGTTATAATATAAAACGCTTTCAATGATTATTCAACCATTTTCAAATGGCAATTTGGCACTGGGCCGTGTGACAGTATTGAAAAAGAAAAATGTGTCAGATAATATGCCATGACGCTTGTTACTCTTGGTCCGCACGGCTATACTTCAAAGTGACCTTACTTATTTTTAGACATTGCACACCACATAAACAAACGCCCGGAAGATAGCTTCCGGGCGTTTGTTCTGTTTATGGAATATCGCAGCCTTGGACACCGGTATAAATCCGGAACCACTGATCATGGCTGAGTTTGTACGCGGATGCACGCACCGCGGCGGAAATGCGGTTCTCTTTTCCGCTGCCGACAATCGGCATGATGTCCGCCGGGTGAGTGAACAGCCATGCGTACATGACTTCGTCAATGGAAGCGGCGCCGATTTCTTCCTGTACGGATCGAAGCGCGGCACGGATACGGACGTCCTTATCTGATTGTCCGGTAAAGACGCTCCCGCCCGCAAGCGGTGACCACGCCATCGGCGGAATGCGTTTTTCCTGACAGAAATCCAGCGTGCCGTCATGAATATTTTCCAGCTCGTACGCCGAGATTTCAATTTGGTTTGTGATGAGCGGATCATCCAAATAGGATTCGAGCATTCTGTACTGGTGCGCTTTAAAATTCGACACCCCGAAATATCTGACCTTTCCCGAGCTTTTCATCGCGTGAAACGCTTCAGCCACCGCCTCCGGGTCCATAAGCGGGTCCGGTCTGTGAATGAGCAGCACATCCAGATAATCCGTATTCAGATTCAAAAGCGACTGCTCCGCCGACGCTAAAATGTGAGACTTCGACGTATTATAATGATGCGACTTGTTTCCGGGCCGTTCCGGTGATTCAATGACAATCCCGCATTTTGTGACGATTTCGATTCGCTCCCTTATTGAAGGCGAAAGGGACAAAGCGCCGCCGAACAGCTTTTCACACGTATAACCGCCGTATATATCGGCATGGTCGAAGGTGGTGATGCCTTGGCTGATACACCATTCAATCAGATTCAGCAGCTCTCCGTCTGAAACATTCCATTCGTTCAGACGCCAAAGCCCGTGTATCACTCTTGAAAATTCCAGGTCTTCAGCCAATTGAATGCGCTGCATGTGAAATCCCCCTTTTTCTTAGAGCCTCTTGTATCTCTGTTTTCAGGAATTGCCCATGCTGTTTCATTCTGCTTCGGCGGCCGATTTTCCTTTCAGCCCGCAAAAAATCGTCATTTAATGATTCTGAAACTGCTTTTTCGCTTTTTCAACGACGTAATGGCTTCCGCCGCGTTTTTTGACGTCTTGAATCATCATCGCGATCAAGAGGTCTTTCTTTTTATAATCGTAACCGACAAACCAGCCGTTTTCTTTGCCGTCTTTATCTTCTTTAGACGTTTTCAGCTCGGCTGTACCGGTTTTCCCGGCTACGGTAATGCCGCTTACGGCCGGCTGATATGCAGAGCCGCGCGGATCTTCAACGACGCCTCTCAGCCCTTTTGTGATTTCTTCGGCATTGGCTTCCGACACCACTTGCTTATGCCAGATTTGCGGTGTTTTTTCTCCGTCTTTGATCAATGTCGGTTTGACGAGATTTCCGTCTGTTACAAATGCGGTATAGTCAGCCGCTAAGTGCAGCGGAGACATCAGCATCTGCCCCTGGCCGTAGCCCGTATCTCCGAGAAGGATCTCGGAATCAAGCTTGCCGTTAGCGATTGAAGACTTTTCAATCGGAAATTGGTACGGAATCTCTTCATCAAAGCCAAATGTTTTTAATCCTTTTGTAAACGCGTCCGCTCCGGCATCTATGGCATTTTGCGCAAAGTAGATGTTGTCCGATGTGATCAGCGCGTTTTCGAGATCCACTTCATTCAGGCGCTCTGATACGCGTGTGACATGGTAACCGCCCCAGCTTGAATCTTTCTGCCACTCTTTTCCGGTGATTTTTTTCTTTTCTGACGCTTTCAATGTGCCGTTTGTCAGGCCGACTGCCGCGGCAATCGGTTTAATCGTTGATCCCGGCGCATAAAGTTTGTTGAATTTCGCTGAAAACGGATTGTTTTTATCTTCATTCAGCTTTTTCCATTCTTTGCCGCTCCAGCCGAAAATAAAGCCGTTCGGGTCATAAGACGGTGCGCTGACGAGCGCGAGGGTCTCTCCCGTTTGCGGTTCGAGGGCGACTGCCGCTCCGCTGTCATCTTTCATAGAATCATACAGCTTCGTCTGCGTTTTCATGTCAATCGTTACATGAATATCCTGCCCGCTTTCGGCTTTCTTTTCTGCAATGACCTCACCTGTTTGCGGGACGTAAATTTTCCAGCCGGTCGTGCCGCGGAGCTTGTCTTCATATACATTCTCAAGGCCGGCGATGCCGATTTTGGAAGTATCGCTGTATTGGCCGTCTTTCGCTTTTTTCAGCTGCTCCGCTGTGATGGTTTTAATATAACCGGTCAGATGGGCCGCTTTTTCGCCGTACGGATAGTAGCGGGAGCTGACTTTCGTTTTCGTCACGCCGTCTAATGCGAGCAGGCTTTTGACCTTGCTTTCATCATCCGGTCTGATTTTTTGAAGCGGGACATAGGAGTCGTCTTTTACCCAGCCCTGGTTCAGTTTGCTTTTGATATCGTCTTCAGAAAGGTCCAGTTTTTCAGACAGTTTTTTGATCACGCTGTCTTTATCCTTGCCGAGTTTTCCAGGGATAATGCCGATTTCCGGCACCTCGGTATTCACGGCGAGACCTTTTCCGTCTTTGTCGTAAATTTGTCCGCGCTTCGGTTCTTCATTTGCGATCTGCACGGTTTTGTCATCGGAAAGCTGTTTGAAAATAAAAGAAGGATTCCAGTCGATGTTCCATGATTCTCCATCGTCTGTTTTTTCTTTTTTCAGGACGGCCGTGTTTTCAAAAGCGACCTTCCCTGCTTTTGTATCCATGCTGACTTTATAATCGATGTGCTGGAGGTCATCTTTTTTCTTGTCGTCTTCGTCCTGTTTTTCGGCAGTGACTTTCAGATTTTTGACCCCTGCTTGTTCATAAATGGTTTCATATCGTTTTACAAAATCCTTTTTGGATAGCTTTTTCTTTTCATCCTGGGTGAGGCTTTGGTACATCTTATCGTAATGACCGCCGTTCCAGTCTTTTACGAAATCTTTCATTCTGTCTTCGGCCGATTCCGTTTTTGAGCAGCCGATCAAACCTATGATTCCTGCGAGTAAAAGTAATAGGTATAACCCTTTTTTCACTGTCTATTCCCCTGCCTTCCAACTGTTATTTTCTCCTAAACCAAATCAGGCTGGCAAGGATTTTTTTCTCATATTGTTTAAAATTTTTTTGTTTTTCCTGCCGTCACGGGCCATATTCTTATACAATGTATCTATTAAAAAAAGGGGGAATTTCAGATGATCAGAGAAGCAGCCATGCTGTATGTAAAAGAAGGTCTTGAGGGGGAATTCGAAGAGGCATTCCGCCGGGCGGAGCCGATTATAGCGGGCATGAAAGGTTATCTGTCCCATTCCTTGTCCAAATGTATGGAAAAGACGCATAAATATTTACTGCTTGTGGAATGGGAGACATTGGAAGATCATACAAAAGGCTTTCGCGGATCGCCGGAATATCAGGAATGGAAAGCCTTACTGCACCGTTTTTATTCACCATTTCCCGTTGTGGAGCATTTTCAGGATCTATCAGACTCAGATCGCGTGAAGCGTAAAACCGATTAAGGAGATTGACCATACAAAAACGGCGGTATAGATATTGAATTTCCCGGAACCGTCGTTTTCTTTCCGTTTTTCCTCCAGCCCCTGAATGAACATGACCGCACCGAGAAACACGAGCATAACCGGCTGTATGACAGAGGTATGTTCCGCATACGTAAATGCGGCGGCCGCAAGTATAATAATCAGCATCGCGAGTGATAGTTTTAAGGCGCGCAGCAAAGCAATCCATCCTTTCTGTTATCATTTTTTGAACACAATTCTATTTCTGTCTTTATCCCCCATTATTCTAGCGTATTTTTTGCGCGGATAGAACGAAAGTCGGACAATTTTAAGTTTGTTTTAAGGAGCACGACAAGCGCGCTCCCGATGAAAAGGAGCGCGCGTTATGAGCGGGCGAGGCTTCCGTATCCGAGCCCCCGCAGGACGCATGCCATGACTTCATATCCCTTGCTGTTGGGGTGTACGCGGTCATGAGAGAGATATTCATTCATTTTTCCTTTGAAAGCGCTGTGGACGTCGGCGATTTTGACGTGCGGCGCCGATGCGAGTGTGCTGAGGTGCGCATTATAAGAGGATATCCATTTTTCTGCAATGGAGATTCCCGGGAAAGGATTGTATAAATTAAAGACGCGGATCTCATAAGGAGACGGGTGCGGTCCTTTTAAGGCAGCGATCTTGGCTATCATCTTTTCAAAGTTCTCATGGCAGTGACTGGACACGCTGGTGAACACCGAAGCGTCCGATGTTTGCTGATATGCCTGAACCGAATCGATCAAATCGTTGCCGCAGCCTGTAATCGTAATCATATCAGCAGCCTGAATCCGCCTCTGAATGTACGGCAAGGACATAAGCCCGAGAATTTCTCCCGTCTCAAGGCCTGATTTGGCAAAGATGGATACGTCAGTTCTTGTCTGTAAATCTTCTGCCAGCATACGCCCGAACCGCTGGACAAAACCGGCGGAAAACGGTCCGGCCCCCCTCCCCGTCGTCAAAGAATCCCCCAGCGCCGTATAAACAAGTCCCATTTACTTTCCTCCACTCGTTACTATCGATATTGTAATGTACGCGAGTGAAGAAAAATTGGCTCGGTCAATAACCCAATTTCTCAGAAATATGCTGTGCTGCGTTTTTGACCTTTTCGGTTAAATATGGCAGCCTGTCCTCTGAAAACCGGGCTTCGAAGCCGGCGATGCTGATTCCGGCAGCCACCTTACCTTCGTGATTGAAAATCGGCGCTCCGATCGCCGCCGTGTAATCTTCTAATTCCGAATAGCTGATCGTATACCCTGATTGCAAGGATCTTTCAATGGATTGAAGAAGTTCAGCCCGATCCGTCATCGTGCCTGAGGCGATTGCGGCAAGCTTTGTCTTCTGAATGTATGTGTCAATCTCCTCTTTTGGCAGAAACGATAGAATGCTTCTGGCGCACGCTCCCGCGTACAGCGGCGACCGGCGGCCGATTGCCGTATACAGGCGGACGGTTTGGGTGCCTTCAATTTTCTCGACGTAAATGGCTTCATCTCCGTCCCTCATGATCAGCTGAACGGCCTCATCCACTTCGCCGCACAGCTCTTCCATAATCGGCTTGGCTATTTTCCTGATATCCAGACGTTCAGAGACGAGCTGGCCGAATTGTAAAAAGATCAGACCAAGCTGATAACGGCCGTCCGCCGCCCGGGTGAGAAACCCCGTTTCCTCCAGTGAGCTTGCCATCCGGTGAACCGAGGTCTTCGGCATTTCCGATAGAGAAACCAGCTCATTTAAGCTCAGACTCGGTTCAGTCAGAAACAAATGAAGCAGTTCCATTGATTTGATAACGGTTTTGTTTTTGTTTTCCATGGTCTTTAGCCCCTTTGTCAGATCAGCCATTCCATTTTGAGCCTTGCTTTCAGCTCCTTCAGCTGCTGTTCCTTCTCCAAAAGCAGCATTTCCGCTTCCTCCAGCGAAACGGCCCGGAACGTGATATGTTCCCCCGGCATCGTTTGGGAGACGAGAGGAAGATCGGCGGATATGATATGCGCCATCCGCGGATAGCCCCCCGTCGTCTGTCTGTCAGCCAGCAGAATAATCGGATTGCCGTCCGGCGGCACCTGCACCGTTCCGAACGTCACGGCCTCAGATACCATCTCCAGCGGCTCCCGCAATTCAAGCGGAGCGCCCTTCAGCCGGTAGCCCATTCGGTCGGATTGAGGCGTGACCGTATATGACTCTTGATAAAAACGCAATTTTGCTTCTTCTGTAAAAGCGTGAAATTGAGCGCCTTCAAGCACTCGTATGACCGGATTTTTTTTCAGCGGCAGAAATCCCCTGCTGCTGACAGACCAATCAGGCGCTGAGAAACCATGCTGTCCGAAAGAATCGCTCAGACGGTACGCGATTGATTCCGAACATGGCGTCATACGGCCGAGCGGCAGCTCATCATCTTTTTGGAGCGCTCTTCCGCAAAAGCCCCCGATCCCCGCTCTGACATACGTGCTTTTGCTTTCCATGACGGCGGGCACGTCAAATCCCCCCGCGACGGCGAGATAAGCGCGGCTCCCCATCTTGCACGGCCCGAACGAGACGACGCTGTTTTCCTTTATCAAAACCGGTTTCCACAGAGGGGCGGGCTCCCCATTAATATGAAGGGCGAAATCAGCTCCCGTGACGGCAATAACCGCAGGTTCTGAAAATTCAAAGGAAGGCCCGGGCCCCATAAGCGTAATTTCCAGCCCCGCCTCTTTTTCTTGATTTCCGGCAAGAAGATTGGCGATGCGCAGAGAGATCGTATCCATTGCGCCGCTTCCCAGTACACCGTATTTCTGATACCCCGTCCGCCCCGTGTCCTGAACCGTCGTCAAGAGACCGGGTTTTACCACTTTCATACTCATTCGGCTCCCTCCTTGATGCGGCTGTACTCCTCTGCCGTGATCCGGACGAATTTCACCGTATCGCCCGCTTTCAAAAGACTCGGCGGATGTTCTTCCGGCCTGAAAAGCCGGAGCGGGGTGCTGCCGATCAGCTGCCAGCCGCCGGGAGTGGATATCGGATACACACCGGTCTGCATTCCCGCGATTCCTACTGAACCGGCCGGGATGGACGGCCTTGGCGACGCCTTTCTCGGCGCTCTGATCCGCTCAGACATTCCTCCTAAAAACGGAAATCCCGGCGCAAATCCGAGCATATAAACGAGATATTCGCCTTCAGTATGAATGCGGATGACGTCTTCCGGGGTCAGATCGTTCATCTCAGCGACCTCTTCTAAATCGGGACCGAAATCACCGCCGTAGCAAACGGGGATTTCCATCACCCGGCGCTCTTCCTGGCGGTCGGTCATTATATGACTGAGACGTTCTGTCACTTCTTTCTTGACCAGGGCAAAAGGAGAGACGCCTTTTTTTATGTTTGAGACGGCATACATATCATAAAAGATCGTTAAGCTTGTGAATGCCGGAATACATTCAACGAAGCCCGGAAACGGCCGTTCTTCCATACAGGCTGCCGCCGCATGCACCCGGCTGTTGACCTCTTCGCTGATGTGCCCGCCAAAGCGGATGATAACGGCGGAATCACCGTACGGCTGTATATCAAGCGCTGTATTTCCGCTATACTGCATCATTGTCATCACCTCGTTGTATTCTTTCTCACTTTACAGGACAGCAAGCGATTAATTTCGTATATCGGTGATCAGCATGTGCCCCGGTGAATGTGTTATTACGATGTCAGGCTTTGCTTCCATGATCACCGCCTGGGGTGTAACGCCGCAAGCCCAGAATACGGGAACTTCACCTTCCCGCACCGTTACGGCATCTCCGAAATCCGGCTGATGCAAATCGCTGATGCCGATGCTTTGCGGATTTCCGATGCGGACGGGGGCGCCGTGCACGGCGGGAAAACGTGACGTGACCTGCGCCGCGCGGACTGCAAGCCTTTCCGGAATCGGTCTCATGCTGACGACCATCTTTCCCGAAAACGGGCCGGCGGGAACACAGTCAATGTCTGTTTTATACATGGGGACATTCAAACCCTCATCGATGTGCCTGATTGGAATTTGCTGATTGATAAGGGCTTGCTCGAATGAAAAACTGCAGCCGATCAAAAACCCGACATCATCATCCTTCCAATACGGCGTAATATCCGTTACCTCTTCAGTAAGCACGCCATGCCGATAAATCCTGTATTTCGGCAAGTCCGTCCGGATATCAGCTCCCGGCGCCGCTATTGCCGGAACGGGTGAACCCGCATCCGTCACGTCAAGCACCGGACAAGGCTTTTGATTGCGCTGGCAGAATAAGAGAAAATCAAAGGCAAGATCCTTTTGCAAAACGACGAGATTGGCTTGTGCGTAAGAAGCGGCCACCCCCGCCGTCGGCCCGGTCATCTGCCCCTTCCTGATCAGCTGTCTGATTTCTTCGGGGCTCATGTCTCTCATATGTTTTTTCATATCATCAGCTCCATAGCTGCGGCATCTGCGTGAATAATGTATAGATACCCATAACCGCCATGACAACCACTACGATCGCCCCTGCAATCGTGAGCCAGATCGGATGCTTGTAATCGCCGACGATTTTTTTCTTATAAGCGCCCAACAGAATCATCGCTAATGCAAGCGGCAGAATTAAGCCGTTAAGCGAACCGACCGCGACCAAAATTTTAGCAGGCTGGCCGATCGTGACAAAAATAAGAGTGGATACGATGATAAAACCGATAATTACGCCATGTGAGTGCTTTTCGATTTTTGTTGAAAACGATTTGAAGAATGACACCGATGTATAGGCGGCGCCGATGACAGACGTGATAGCGGCAGACCACATGATGACGCCGAAAATTTTATAGCCTACATTTCCCGCCGCAAGCCGGAATACAGAAGCCGCAGGATTATCAGGATCAATGCTCAGGCCCTTTGAGACGACGCCGAGCACGGCGAGAAACAGGGCAATCCGCATAATCGATGTAATCAGAACGCCTGTGATGGAGCTTTTCGTGACCTGAGGAATGACTTCTTTCCCTTGGATGCCTGAATCAAGCAAACGGTGGCCGCCGGCAAATGTAATGTACCCGCCGACCGTGCCGCCGACAAGCGTCACGATCGCCAGCACACTGATATGATCAGGCATAAAAGTTTTCACAACGGCGTGTCCGACCGGCGGAGCCGTCGTTACGGCAACATACACCGTCAATACGATCATGACGATTCCGGCGATCTGCATAAAACGGTCCATGACTTTTCCGGCTTCCTTTATGACAAAAATCAGCACCGCGACCGCTGCGCTGATTAAAGCGCCGATCTCCGGTTTGATCCCGAATAATACTTGAAGACCGAGACCCGCGCCGCCGATGTTTCCGATATTAAATGCAAGTCCGCCGAGCACGACCAGAAAAGCAATGGCATAACCGGCGCCCGGAAGCACCATATTGGCAATCTCTTGGCCGCGCTTTCCGGAAACCGCGATAATCCGCCATACATTGGTTTGCGCGAAAATGTCCAAAATAATAGAAATTAAAATGATAAAGCCGAAGCTTGCCGCCAATGTATTGGTAAACGTGGCCGTTTGCGTCAGAAAGCCGGGCCCGATTGATGATGTCGCCATCAAAAATGTCGCGCCTAAAAGAAGCGACCATTTGCCGGAAGCCTTTCCGGCTGTTTTTTTCTTTTGCTCCATGCTGTCTTCCTCCCTCTGCTGCTCAGTCTTTTGCAAGCGCGCTGATTTGAATGTCTGCCGCTTTTAATTCTTTTTTGATTGTTTTTGCGAATGTGAGGGCGTGGGCTCCGTCTCCGTGAATGCAGACCGTGTCCGCTTTCAGGCTTACAGCTTGTCCCTTACGTGATGTCACCGTGCTGTCTTTCACCATTTGAATCACTTGACCGACCGCTTTTTTGTCATCCTGAATCAGCGCATCCGGCTCTGAACGCGGCGTCAGCGTGCCGTCTTCCTGATAGGTGCGGTCCGCAAACACTTCGCTTGCCGTCCTCAGTCCGATTCGATCTCCCGCTTTAATCAGCTCGCTTCCGGAAAGCCCGAAAAGAATAAGCCCGGGATCAAAATGACAGACCGCCTGAGCGATGGCTTCTGACAGGCCGGGATTGACGGCGGCCATATTATATAAAGCGCCGTGCGGCTTCACATGCTGCATTTCGACACCTTCTGCTTTTAAAAACCCTGACAGCGCGCCGATTTGGTACAGCGTCAGATCATACGCTTCCTCGGGTGTAATCGCGATCTGCCGCCGCCCGAATCCCTGCAGATCGAACAGCCCGGGATGAGCGCCGATTTTCACGCCTTTTTCCGCCGCAAGCGCAACCGTTTTGCGCATCACGCTGGGATCACCCGCATGAAAGCCGCAGGCGATGTTTGCAGATGTCACATAGTCCAAAATCTCTTCATCCAGCCCGATTTTATAAGCACCGAAACTCTCTCCTAAATCACAATTGATGTCAATCTGAAACATAAGATCCCTCCTGTATTGTAAACGTTTTATATTATTATCATTCCGCTATTCGGAATGACTATTCCGAATTGTTGGATTTCTCTTCATTATATTTAATTCTGACAGGTTTGAACATCCTTTTGTCAGAAAACCTACCATGGACCTAGTCACAAATCTGACAAAACAAAAAAGAGAGAGTCTCATACCGAGACTCTCTCTTTTTTCTATTATAACACCCAGTGGCGGATCGCTTTGGCGACCCCGTTTTCCGTGTTGACATCAGTCACCCAGTCAGCTGTTTCTTTCACAATGTCCTGCGCATTCCCCATGGCGACGCCGACACCCGCTTTTTCAATCATGGCAATGTCATTCAGACTGTCACCCATGGCCATCACATTTTCCATCGTGAAGCCGAGTTTTTCCGATACCTTCGCAAGCGCAGCCGCTTTGTTGATACCGAGGGCATTGACTTCGATGTTGATCGGACTTGAGTTTGTGATCTCGAGCTCCTTGTATTCTTTGAGCTCTTTCAGCACCTCATTCCGCACTTCGTCATCCTCGATTTCGAATCCGAACTTAAGCCACTTATGATCCGTAATCGTTTCCGGGAATTCCCCTCTCCACACTCTATCGACGGTAGAGGCCCAGAAATTCGTGTTGTGCTTATTCCTCAGATCCCATAATTTTTGAATATGATCGGTATGAAGAAGCTTGCGCTCAACCAGCTCAAAGTTGGAATCCCAGATTTCGCTGCCGTTTGCCGTGATTAAAAAGGATGACAGCTCGAGAGACTCAGCCAGTTCGCGGCAGGTCATCAGCGTGCGTCCTGTGCTGATGACGACGTGAATTCCTTTCGCCTCCGCTTCCTTGATCGCCCGCCGGTTTTCCTCCGGGATGAGCTGCTCGTCATTGAGCAGAGTTCCGTCCATATCAATCGCGATCAGTTTAATATCTGCGTCTTCTCTTTGTATCGGCATATATGTACCTCACTTTTTATAATGTAGTCGTCTCTATTTTAATACATATGACCCGCAGGAACAAAAAACCGCTTCCTGCGTTTGGCGGGGAGAACGTTGAGGAAAAGAAATATTGAGGTGATGGAGGATGAAAGAAAGAAAGAAAACAAAAGAACAAACCGAATGAAAATCCTGAACATCATGATTTAACCGATCCGATTCCGCTGGAAGAGCTGAAAGAAAACGCCAATGACGAAAAACACAAACATGACCAAAGGGACAATTCACAAAGTGAAAGAGATTATGATACAAAATAACAGACTTGTCCGAAAGCCGCCGCTGGAGGCGGCTTTTTTTACGATGGCTGGATAAATATGCTGAGCTCAGCTTCCGCCACAGGCTTCCCGGCAACGGACGCTTTCGCCCGGCCGAACACAAAACCGCGCCTGATTCGCGTGACCTCAAAAAAAAGATCCAGACGGTCTCCCGGCAAAGCGGCACCTAACCTTTCCGCTTTCTTCACCGCGGATAAAAGACCGAGGCCGTCACCGCCGGTAATTCCCGCGCAAGCCGCCGTTTGGGCCATTGCTTCAACGACGAGCGAAAATGGCATCTCTCTTTGGGATTCAGTTATAAACCAGTCATTTTCACTGATGTTTTTGTAAGCAGCCGCCCATTTTCCGGCTTCACTGTTCGTCGTGCCGTCAATCAAAAGAAACGGAAAACGATGGGGCAATAGCTTCTGATTCATCACGCAGCCTCCCTTCCCTCTCATTATAACGTAAGAAAAAACCCGCGTCCCCCGACGCGGGTTCATTTTTATTGATTGAGCTTTTTGAGCACGATGCCGTGCAGCGGCTCATGCGGCTGAATACCGCAAATGTCTTGAAGAACGCCGCTCGTGCCTTTTTCCGCGATAAGCTTTTGCAGCTCAACCGCTTCCGGATCATCCTGATAGTCAAAGCGCAGGGCGGCGGCGATGCCTTCTGCCAGCGCGTTCGGTTCTTTTATTTTTTTGGCCGGCCCTACTAATCTGTCATTCGCTCCGAGTTTTCTAAGCGGTGATCTGGCGACTCTTGTCACATCATCCGTGATGTATTCATTTTCAAAGCGGCCGATGATTTTCTTCATGTACTGCTCGTGTTCGGCTTGCTTAAAGCCGTACGCTTTCACCAAGTACTCGCCCGTTTCTGAAAGTGCATCGTACACGACACGCCGGATTTCCGGATGGCCGATGGCCTCTTTGACGGTTTTTAATCCGCGCTGATAGCCGACGTACGCCGTAACGGCATGGCCGGTATTGACGGTAAACAGCTTTCTCTCGATGAAAGGCGTAAGATCATCCGTAAACAACGCACCTTCCAGTACCGGCTGGCCGCCGGCAAAGCCGGTTCTGTCTATGACCCATTCAAAAAACGGTTCTACGGATACTTTCAGCGGATCTTCATGGTGCTGAATCGGCACAATCCGATCCACCGCAGAATCCGGGAAGCCGACCGTCCGGTTCACGAGTTCCCGCTCCGCTTCCGTCAAATGTCCGAAAACTTCTTTTTTCAGAAAACTGCTGCCGCCGATCATATTTTCACAGGCAATGATATTGAGAGGCTCAGAGGACGTTCTGCGCTTCAGCCCTTCCGCGATGGACGGGGCGATGAGTCTGAGAACGTTCGGGCCCACCGCCGTCGTAATGATCGCTGCTTCATTGATCAGCCCGTACAGCTCTTGTTCTTGCACCGCGCTGTTGATGGCTGAAACGGGGCCGATGATTTCGGTCTGCCGGCCGCCGTCGGCAAGCTCCACGGTATATTCCTTCTTTTCATTGAGAAGGCTGACCATCGTTTCATTCACATCAGCGAAAACTACGTCATAGCCGGAATGATGGAGCAGGGCGCCGATAAAGCCCCGCCCGATGTTTCCCGCTCCGAAATGAAGGGCAATCATGTCAGTTCACCTCGCTGAAAATAGCGGCCAGTTCTTCTTCCGTCTTTGCACTGATCAGCCGTTCGATGTTTTCTTCCTCTGAGCAGATGATGGCGATGTTTGACAGGATGTCTAAGTGTTCATTGTTTTTTCCGGCGATACCGAAAACGACCTTTGCCGTATTGCCTTCACCGTATTCCACACCGTCCGGAATCTGGATGACGGAAATACCTGAATGAAGCACCTCATCCTTTGCATCTTCCGTGCCGTGCGGGATCGCGATGAAATTCCCCATAAACGTGGATGATGTTTCTTCACGTTCGAACATTTTTTCCACATAGCCGTTCTTCACGTAGCCGTTATCAATCAATGTCTGTCCCGCGAGGCGGATGGCATCCTCTTTTGAGTTCACCGTCTGGTTCAGTTTGATGTTCGCTTTAGCCAATACTTCCATGATGAAAATCCCTCTTTCTGTTTGATTAGTTTTTAAGCTTTTCAATCAGTTCATCGTATTTCGGGCTGTTCAAGAAATTATCAACCGAAATGTGCACCGCCTGCGGCAGCTTCGCTTTCGCGCGGTCAGTCAGGTCCTTATGCGTAATGACGATATCCGCGTCATTCGGCAGATTATTGATCGACGTATTTGTCACATCAATATCCAGGTCTGCTTTTTTCACTTTGTTTCTTAAAATGGAGGCGCCCATTGCGCTCGATCCCATACCCGCGTCACACGCGAAGATAATGCGGCTGACTTGGTCGGCGGAAATATCAGCGGCGCTGTTTTCCGGCTCTTCCTCTTTGTCCGCCAATGCGGCCGCCGCTTCACTTTTCCTGCCTTTCATTTCCTGCATTTTTTCCGCCGCGGCTGTCAAATCTTCTTCGCCCGCTTTAGACGATTTCAGAATAAGCGCCGAGACGATAAACGATACGGCCGCGGCAACGCTGACGCCCGTCAGCACGCCGAGGTAGCTTCCTTTCGGCGTCAGCGCTAAAATGGCGATGATGCTTCCCGGAGATGATGCGGCGACAAGACCCGCGTTAAAGATCGAGAATGTAAGCAGTCCGCTCGCTCCCCCGGCGATCGCCGCGAGGATCAGCATCGGTTTCATTAAAATGTAAGGGAAATAGATTTCATGAATCCCCCCGAAGAAATGAATGATCGCCGCTCCCGGAGCCGTCGATCTTGAAGAGCCTTTCCCAAAGAACATATATGCCAGTAAAATACCGAGTCCCGGCCCGGGGTTTGCTTCCACTAAGAACAGAATGGATTTACCCGCTTTGGCGGCCTGCTCGATTCCGATCGGACTTAAAATGCCGTGGTTGATCGCGTTATTCAGGAACAGGACTTTCGCCGGTTCTACGAAAACGCTTGCAATCGGCAGCAAATTCGCGTGGACAATGACTTCCACACCCGCCGCCAGCAATTTGTTAAGAGACAGGACAACCGGGCCGATCGCATAAAACGCGATAATCGTCAGCACAGCTCCGATAATTCCCGCCGTGAAGTTGTTGATCAGCATTTCAAAACCCTGTCTGACTTTATCTTTAAACACACGGTCTAATTGTTTAATGAGATAACCGCCCAAAGGCCCCATAATCATTGCCCCTAAGAACATCGGAATGTCCGCTCCGACAATGACTCCGATGGCGGCCGTCGCTCCGACGACTCCCCCGCGGTGATCGTAAATCATTTTTCCGCCCGTATATGCGATTAAAAGCGGCAGTAGATACGTAATCATCGGGCTTACCAATGTATTCAGCTGCGGATTCGGAAACCATCCCGCAGGAATAAACAGCGCGGTGATAATTCCCCATGCGATAAATGCGCCGATATTCGGCATGATCATACCGCTTAAATAACTGCCGAACCGCTGTATCTTCACTTTCATGCCAGCTTGCTGTTCTTGCTGCATGTTCATTCCCTCCCTGTTTGCTTGCCTTCAGATGAAAATAAATAAGACACGGGGTTTCTCTCTCTCCCCTGTGTCTTCATCATAAAACGCTTACAATCCCCATTCAATGAAAAGTAAAGAGGAGTTTGGCACAGAGACTGTGACAACTCCTTAACAAAAAAAAGACACCTCATCAAAGGTGTCTTACCGCTTTCTGTATATAATGTGTCCTTTTGTGACGACGAGTTTGGCAATGAGCCGCTCACTGACAATAAACACCGGATACGCACATACGAGCGCGAAAATGGCGGCCGGCACATACCGCGCTGCCGGAAACATCGGCATGACGGCGGTTCTGGCCATCTGCACAAGATAAATCAAAAGCACCGTAATCGCAATGGCCACAGCCATAATCGGAGCTGATACTTTATATTCACGCAATTTCACATGGCAATGCCCGCACTGAAACTGGCACGGGATCATGGATGATCTGACCATGTCGCCTGTAATCGGCTTGCCGCAGTTCGGGCAGGTCGTTTCTTTCATGTTTATTCCTCCATTCAACTCTTCTATTATAACAGAGTCTGACTACGTCTTTTACATTTGTGATTGTTCAACATTTTTTCACATATTTTATCATCAGGCTCTTGTGTGCATTTGTGAAAACATCTACTCTTAGAGGGAGGTTCATCACTCATTCGCATAAAAAGGAGGATGAAGAATTGCTTCCGATTCACAGACAGCAAACCTTGCTTGAATGGCTGAAAGAAGAGGGCGCGCTGAAAATCTCTGACATAAGCGAGAGATTCGGCGTCTCCGAGATGACCGTGTACAGAGACGTCAATCAGCTGGCGGATGCAAACCGGATTATCCGGACACCCGGCGGCATTACGCTCCCTCCCGCTTCAGAACGAAGCGCCAATCAATGCGGCTATTGCCTGCGGCCGATTCAGCATTCGTATTCTGTTCAGCTTATTACCGTTTCACAAGCCGTTGAGCAGATGTGCTGCATTCATTGCGCGATTTTGCGGTATGAGGATAAAAAGGAAGAAGTGTCCCACGTCATTTGTAAAGATTTTCTTCTCCAGACGACGCTGACGGCCGCTTCCGCATACTTTTTAGTCCATGCCGATATTGACCTTCACTGCTGCCGGCCTCAGGCGATTCCCTTCTCAACGCTTGATTACGCAGAACGGTTTCAAAAAGGATTCGGCGGGGTCATTTGCACCTTTGACGAGGCGGCGGACATCATCTTACACGACAGGCAGAAGGGATGCACCTGCAGCAAGACATAACAACAACCAACCGGAAGGCGGTGTCATCATCCATGAGACAGAACAAACGCTGGCTCATCTTTTTGCTGTTCCTTGTTTTGATTCCGAAAACAAGCTTCGCCCACGCCTACATCACAAACTCAAATCCGGGTGAGAACAGCGAATTAAAACAAGCGCCGAAGCAGATTGAAATTGAGTTTAATGAACAGATTGAAGAAGGCTTCCACTCCATTAAGGTCTATAATTCATCCGGCGAACGGGTCGATGCGGGCAAAACGGTGATTCAAAAAAATGATGCCCGCATCATGACCGCGGCATTGAAAAAAAATCTGCCGCATGATATTTACAGAGCGGAATGGAACGCGGTATCGGCCGACGGACATCCGGTATCCGGCGTCATCCCTTTCAGTGTCGGAAAAGCCGGCGGAGAACTTCAGGAGCAGACATCATCGCAAGCGGCGCTTCATCCCGAAGCGGCCATCGACCGCGGTATTTTGTACACCGCTCTCTCCCTGTTTATCGGCACGGCTTTTTTCCATCTGTTTTGGTACAGAAATAATAAAGATTCATCAAAAGCAAAACGAACTGTAAAGCTGCTCGTGATTTCTTTATGTGTAACGGGGCTCGCACTTATCTGCCAGCTCCCGATCCAGACGAAAGAAAACGCGGGCGGCGCTTGGAGCGCCGCGTTCCAGCCGGACTATGTAAAAGAAACGCTTCTGAAAACGGCAGGCGGGTACGTCTGGATGATCCAGATCAGCTTATTTATCCTGCTCGCCCTGTCCATGATCCCGCTGTTGAAGAAGAAAGCATTCCGGTCATTTGCGTACTGGACGGCGCCGCTGTTGTTCTTCTTCGCTTCGCTTTTGGCAAAAGCATTCGCCGGGCATGCGGCGGTTATCGACGAAAAAGCGGTCGGCATCGCGATGGACTTTCTCCATTTATCGGCCGCTTCTGTATGGATGGGCGGTATCGCCGCGCTTGTGCTGCTTCTTTCATCAGAGTGGAGAAAACCCGATAAAACCATCGCTTGGGAAACGGTCAGACGGTTTTCTCCTTGGGCGTTCGCCTCTGTCGGTGTGCTGTTATTTTCAGGTGTGCTGAACGGATTTTTCATTATCCGCACGTTTGATTCACTCTTTCACACCGCTTACGGTAAGACGCTCCTTTTGAAAATCGGACTGTTTGTCATCATGCTTGCGCTCGGCGCCGTTCACGTATGGATGACGAAGTTCAGCAGAAAAAGGAGCATCAGCGCAACGATAAAGGCTGAATGGGCACTAGGCATCGCGGTATTATTTACAACCGCCGTCTTCACAAGCCTGCCCAGCCCGCCGCCGCCTGCGCCATTGCCTTTTAACGGCTCAGAAACGATCGGAAACGGGGAAACCCTGTCCTTGCACATTACGCCGAACCAGCCGGGTAAAAATGAATTTCAAGTCATTGTCACCGATCACAACGGCAGCTTGGTAAAAGACATTCAGCAATTTACGGTCACTGTTTACCAGACGGGCTTCAGCGGCAAACAGCATGAAAGCACCTTTGATTTGAAGAAGACGAAAGAAGGCACATTCGAAGCCGCCAACCTGTCCATCACCGAAAAGGGAAACTGGAAGATCAAAGTCCACGGGCTGACAAACGATTTTAATGAAATCAACCAAATATTCTCAACGACAAACTAAGGAGTGTATCTCATGTTGAAAAAAAAGGCTTTATTATTCATATCCGCTGTGACCCTGTCACTCGTCGGTTTTACGGCGACAGCAAGCGCCCACGTCTCAGTCAAACCGGCGGAATCCGCGGCCGGTTCTTGGGAAACGTACACGATGAAAGTGCCTGTGGAAAAGAATGACCCGACAACGAAAGTCGTGCTGAAAATGCCCGCCGGCGTTGAATTTCAGCAGTATCAGCCGATTCCGGGCTGGAAAACATCCGTATCCAAACATGATGACAAAGCGGTCTCCGTCACTTGGGAAGCAAAGGACGGCGGCATTCAGCCCGGCCAATTCCAGCAGTTCACGTTCGTTGCGAAAAATCCTGAAAAGAGCGGAGATGCCGCTTGGGACGCTTACCAATATTACAAAGACGGCAGCATTGTAGAATGGACGGGTGATGAGAAAGCCGACACGCCTCACTCGATTACGAAAATCACGAAATCGGCCAGCGTGACGGATGCGCACGGAGCTGAACAGTCAAACGAAGAAAGCAAATCCGGCGTATCAGCGCTTGATATTGCAGCCATCGTTCTGTCAGCTGCGGCGATTATCCTTTCCATCACGGCGCTTGTAAAGAAAAAACGCGCGTAAGCAAAAAGCGATCCGGCTCTAAAGAGCCTGCGATCGCTTTTTTTCTTATCCGCGGCCTGCCTGGAATGACGGATATTTGGTCATTCCCCCGTCAGCAAACAGCGTAATGCCGGTTACGTAGCTTGATTCCTTTGAAGCAAGCCAGACGGCGACAGCCGCGATTTCTTCCGGCTCACCGATATATCCCATCGGAATCATGCTTTCCACATCTTTTTTCTGAACGGGATCCGCAAATTTTTCCGCGTTGATCGGCGTATTGATGGCTCCCGGTCCGATATTGTTGACACGGATGCGCTTCGGCGCGTACTCAAGCGCCAGCGTTTCCGTCATCAATTTGATGCCGCCTTTACTCGCCGCGTAGTGAACAAACAGAGGCCATGGAATCATTTCATGTACGCTTGACATGTTAATGACGTTTCCTTGAATATCATTCTCTACGTAATATTTAATGGCTTCGCGGCTTCCTAAGAAAGCGCCGGTCAGATTGGTATTGATGACTTTGTTCCAGTCTTTAAGCGGCATTTCATGTGACTGAACCGGATTTTCCATGCCGGCGTTATTGATCATGACATCCAATGTCCCGAATTCCTTCACCGCGGTCTGCACGATGTTTTTGACATCTTCTTCTTTTGTGACGTCGCCTTGAATGATGACCGCTTCGCCTCCCGCTTTTTGAATCTCTTCTTTAACGGTTTGGGCGTCTTTTTCATTACTATAGTAGTTAACCACGACTTTCGCCTGCTCCTGTCCGAAGCGGATCGCCATCGCTTTTCCTAATCCTGATGAAGCTCCCGTAATGGCAACGACTTTTCCTTTTAAATCCGTGTACATGTTCAAACCTCCTGCATTTGTTATGAATTTGATTTCGCAACGCCTAAGAATACCGCGGCCACAATGATCAGGATAATCCCGATGGCAATGGCGACCAGCTGACGCTTCGTTTTGCTCTCACGGAGAATAAAGATTCCGCCGAGCGTGCTGATGACGATCCCCATTTGAGAGAGGGAAAAACTTGTCGCAACTCCAACGCGCGGCTGTGAGATGAACAGAAACATATTCCCGAGCGCCCAGATGATTCCCGGCAGAATGTTCTTGAGGGCGTACTTATTAAACGGTTTATGCTTGTACGTCAGGAGCAGTCCGCCGATGACCATCCCGATCGCCTGCGGCAGGAGCGCTGACCATCCGGATACGCCGAACAGCCGGGCCACAACGACATAGACCAAATAACCGAGCGTGGAGATCAGCAGGATGACAATGCCTTTTTTTAAGTTTCCCGGTTCTCCGTCCGCCCGCCCCTTTTTATCTTCTAAAGATGTGAGCACAATCCCGATAATGATAAAAATAAGGGCGAGAATACCCAGCGTAATCGCGATCGGGGTTGACCATTCTTTGAATACGATCACACCGAACAAAGAAGTCGAGACGAGCTGCATTCCCGTTGATATCGGCATCGTTTTTGAAACGCCCATCAGCTGTATGCTTTTAAGCTGATTGCTTTGGCCGAGCGACCAAAACAGCCCCGAGATGATGCCGACAATAAAAATGCGCCCAGACAGCACCGGGTGGACAAACAGATACAACACAAACGAAACGATGAGCGCCCCGATTGTCGTTCCCAGCGTCTGGCTGTAAGGCCCGCCGCCTAATTTGACGTTAAATAACACGATGCTCCCCCAAAATAAAGCCGGGAGAAGAGCCAGTAATATATCCATGATGGCGACCTTCTTTCAATCGTATTTGCTGTTATTTTGTCTGGAATCGAACCGATTATTCCCGCAAGATCAAAAAAGCCTGCCGGCGATATTCACCGGCAGACTGCTCAATAAAAACGGGGCTGGGACAAAACCCACCTCTAAGACGAAAAAAACGGTGAAATTTTACGACGAGTAAACTTTCACCGTTTTTGATTATTTTACAATAAAAAATAAGGACAACTTCTGATAAAATTAAGTTACCATACAAAATCTAATCAGAAAGAAGTGTCCTTATGTTTAAAGATTATACCATGAATCAAATCGTTTTGCCTTTAGATTTAGAAGTAAAGTTACAAAATAATGATATTGCCTACCATGTCCATCATTTAGTGGAAAGTATCCCTCAAGAAGCGTTTGAACCATTTCTTCGAAATGAAGGTTGTCCTGCCTATCATCCACGCATGATGCTTAAAATTATTCTATGTGCCTACACTCAATCTGTCTTTTCAGGGCGTAAAATAGAGGCCCTATTAAAAGACAGTATCCGTATGATGTGGTTAGCTCAAGGGTATGAACCAAGCTACCGTACAATTAACCGATTTCGTGTTCAACCAGTAGTGAAAGATTTAATCCGTCAATGTTTCATCCAATTTCGCTGCCAATTGATTGAAGAAAAACTGATCGATCAAGAAGCGATATTTATCGATGGTACAAAGATTGAAGCGAATGCGAATAAATTTACGTTTGTCTGGAAGAAAGCGATTGAGAAATTTCATCAGCGTTTAATTGATAAGTCAAACCAGTTGTACAATGAGTTGCTTGAGAACGAAATCATACCCCAAATGGAACGGGAAAGTGATGAACAGCTATCATTTGGAGAGCTCACTCAAATGGTTCAAAAAGTAGACGAAGTAGTGACCGAATATGATAAACAAATAGAAGCATCTTCAGACGTTACGGAACGAAAAGCCTTACGAAGGGAACGAAAATACCCGAAACAAGTGCGTAAACAGTTGATTGATTTTATCCTAAGAAAACGGAAGTACCAACAGGATCTTAAAATCTTTGGACCACGTAATAGCTATTCTAAAACAGATCTAGATGCGACATTTATGCGAATGAAAGATGATTATATGAAAAACGGGCAATTGAAAGCTGGTTACAATGTACAAATCGCAACGGAAGGTCAATATGCGCTTGCTTATAGTCTATTTCCAAACCCAACAGATACACGTACGTTAATTCCATTTTTAGATGAGATCGAGCAACATTATTTCGAGTTACCGAAACATATAGTTGCAGATGCAGGTTATGGTAGTGAACAAAACTTTAGTGATATTCTCTCAAACAGAAACCGAGAAGCACTGATAACATATAACATGTTTTTGAAGGAACAAAAGAAAAAGTACAAACAAAATACATTTAATCCTGATAACTGGGTATATGATCAAGAAACCGATACATATACGTGCCCTAATCAGAAACGTTTAGAATTTCAATATCATTCTGTCCGAACGGACGCTACAGGTTTCCAAAGGAGTTTCAAAGTCTACGAGTGCGAAGACTGTTCAGGATGCCCATTCCGTTCATCATGTACCAAGGCAAAAGAAGGAAACAATCGAAAACTAATGGTGAACAAAAAATGGGAACAGCAAAAAGAATATGTGAGAGCGAAGCTTTCAGAAGAGAAAACGAGTGCCATCTATCGAAAACGTAAAACCGATGTGGAACCAGTTTTTGGATTCTTGAAGGCTAATTTGCGTTTCACTCGATTTTCTGTACGAGGAAAATCGAAGGTAGCAAACGAAATGGGTCTCGCATTAATGGCAGTGAATTTAAGAAAATTCACTGCCAACTTCTAAGGTAATAGAAGAATTTATACATAAAAATAAAGAAAGATGAATTTGAGTACCCCCAAATTCACCTTTCTCATTATTTGAAGCTAGTTTTGTCCCAGCCACTTCTTTTCGGCTCATTAAAGTCCGATAGACATGTATTTGGTTTCCAGGTACGGTTCAATGCCTTCCGTACCGCCTTCACGGCCGATGCCGCTTTCTTTCATTCCTCCGAACGGCGCTTGAACCGCGGACGGACCGCCGTCATTCCAGCCGATGATACCGTATTCAAGCTGTTCAGAAATATAGATGCCGCGGCGGTAGTTTTCTGTGAAGAAATAAGCCGCAAGCCCGAACGGCGTATCGTTCGCAAGCTTGATCGCTTCATCAATATCTGAGAACGTAACGATCGGCGCAACCGGGCCGAATGTTTCTTCATGCATGATGTTCATGGATGTATCTACATTTGACAGCACGGTCGGTGTCACGAAATAGCAGCCTTTTTCATCGTTTTGGTCATACGTTCCGCCCGTCAGCACTTTTGCGCCTTTTTCCACGGCGTCATTAATTTGGCCGACGATTTTATCGAAGCCTTTTTTGTTGATGACAGGGCCGACGTTTACGCCTTTTTCAAGACCGTTTCCGACTTTGAGTTTCGCAGCTTCTTCACTCAGTTTTTTCGCAAACTCGTCTTTTACGGATTCGTGTACGATCAGCCGGTTCGCACAGACGCAGGTTTGGCCGGCATTTCTGAATTTAGAGGCCATTGTTTGGGCTACCGCCAGATCAAGATCAGCGTCTTCATCCACGATCAGCGGCGCATGTCCGCCAAGCTCCATTGACATATGTTTTACGGTGTCGGCGCTGTTTTTCATCAGGATTTTGCCGACAGGCGTTGAGCCGGTAAAGGTAATTTTGCGGATTTTCGGGCTGCTGGTGAAGACGTTTCCGATTTCGGCTCCGTCACCGATCACCACTTGCAGCACGTCCTTCGGAATTCCCGCTTCATATGCGAGACGCGCAAGGGCGTAAGCGGAAAGCGGCGTATCCTCCGCCGGTTTGATGATGAACGTACAGCCTGCCGCCAAAGCGGGCGCGGCTTTTCTTGTAATCATCGCATTCGGGAAATTCCACGGCGTGATCGCGGCTACCGGGCCGACCGCCTGACGGGTGACGACAATCCGTTTGCCCGTTGTCGGCGCAGGTACTGTTCTGCCGTAAATCCGTTTTGCTTCTTCGGCGAACCATTCAATATAGCCGGCGCCGTATAAAACTTCTCCGACCGCTTCTTCGTACGGTTTGCCGTTTTCTTTCGTAATTAACTCCGCAAGTTCTTCTTTATTTTCAACAATCAGCTCATACCATTTTCTCAAAAGTGAGGCACGTTCTCCCGCTGATGTTTTGGACCATGATTGAAACGCTTGATGTGAACGTTCAATCGCTTTTTCAACATCTTCGGCCGTCTGCTGGGGGATGCTTTCGATCGCCTCTCCCGTTGCCGGGTTGTACACTGTTAATTGTTCTGGCATATTGAACATTCCTTTCTCTGCTATAGTAAAGCCATTGAATGCTAGTTGATGTATCTCACACTTTCATGATAGCAGACACATCCGCCGGCATTCCAATAATTGAACTCACAGAGCTACTTCGATAATGGAAAGGCCTTCTTTGAGCTGCTCATCCGTCACGACAAGCGGCGTCAGGAATCTGATAATGTTGCCGTTAATGCCGGCCGTCAGCAGCAGCAGTCCGTTCTCGTTCGCCGTTTTAGCGATCGCCGCGGCTTTTGCTTTGTCCGGTTCCCGCGTGTCCGGATCTTTGACAATTTCGATGGCCGCCATCGCACCGAGTCTGCGCACTTCTCCGATGCAGGCATGCTCTTTTTTCCACTCGCGCGCTTGATGCTCGATGATCCGGCCGATCTCCTCGGAACGCTGATTCAGCCCTTCTTCTTCAATAATATCCAAGACCGCAAGCGCAGCCGCACAGCCGAGCGGGCTTCCCGCATATGTGCCCCCGAGTTCACCCGGCGCGGCGGCATCAAGCATTTCCGCCCGGCCGATGACGCCGCTCAGCGGCAATCCGGCCGCAAGTGATTTGGATACGGTGATCAAATCAGGAACGGCTCCGAAATGCTCAATCGCAAAATATGTTCCCGTTCTGGCAAAACCGGTCTGGATCTCATCCGCTACAAAAACGATGCCGTGTTTTTTACAAAAAGCGGCGACGTGCTGCACGAAACGTTTTGACGGAATGATGAAGCCGCCTTCTCCCTGAACCGGCTCCATTACGACACAGGCGACGGTTTCCGGTGCAACTGCGGCGATAAAGAAATCCTCAAAAGCGCTGATGATAAAGTCGTCATACTGCTCGTCGCTCATGCCGGCCGGCTTTTGATAATAGTAAGGAAACGGCGCCTGATACACCTCTGAGGCAAATGGGCCGAAACCGAAT
Organism: Bacillus sp. EU55; assembly: GCF_038005925.1. Taxonomy (NCBI): domain Bacteria; kingdom Bacillati; phylum Bacillota; class Bacilli; order Caryophanales; family Bacillaceae; genus Bacillus; species Bacillus sp. EU55. The sequence continues at coordinate 407,758 of NZ_JBBOUE010000001.1, read as the reverse complement.
TTATAAGGATTCACCTTGCTCGTCATGCTCATCGTCATGTTCGTGCGGCCGTGGAACCCTCTTGTAAATGACACGACAGCCTGGCGCTTCGTATATTTTCTGGCGATTTTCACGGCGTTTTCCACCGCTTCCGCCCCCGAATTGAGAAAAATCGCTTTTTTCGCATGATCTCCCGGCGCAAGGGCGCAAAGTTTTTCGGCCAGCTCAATATAAGACGGATACATCATAACGTTAAAACCCGGGTGAATCAGATCCTCCGCCTGTTTCTTCACGGCCTCCACCACTTTCGGATGGGAATGGCCGACATTCAGCGTTCCGATCGCTCCGGCAAAATCAATGAATCGTCTGCCGTCCAAATCGTACAAAAGCGCCCCTTCCCCTTTTACCGCCATGCCGCGGTTTCCGTTGCCGACCCCCTTGGAAACGAATTGATCCCGTTTTTGCTGCCACTGGGCAGTTGTCACTTCCGATGATGCTGTTCGACTCATAGATTCCATCCCCCTGCATTGTTTTCTTATCATTCTGACTTCTTTTTGGTATGATGAAAAGTACCAAAATCAATTTATCCATGGTATCAGAAAGGAGCAGGGTCTGGATGCTGACGATTTCCATTGATCATTCGGAAACGGCGGATTATATCTATCAGCAGATCTATCAGCACATAAAAGCGGCCGTTTTGAAGCGCAGCCTGATGCCTCACACAAAGGTGCCGTCTAAACGGGAGCTTGCCGAGACGCTGAAGGTCAGCGTGAATTCAGTGAATTCAGCTTATCAGCAGCTGCTTTCAGAAGGTTATTTATATGCGGTCGAAAGAAAAGGCTTTTTCGTGGAGGAAATTGATACGGTTTATCATGAAGAAGCGCCTTCGCTCCTATTGCCTGATGATTTGAAAGAGCGGGAGCCGGATAAGAGCGGCTGAATTTCGTTTTCTCATATGAGCGTGGATACGGCGCATTTCCCCCTGAAAAGCTGGTTCCGCTGTGAGCATAAAGCAGCCGCCCGTTCATTTCACACACTCGGAGAACTCGTCCATCCGCAAGGTTTATATGAAGTCCGTGAAACAATTTCGCGCCTTATTTCCCTGACAAGGGGCGTTACATGCCGCCCGGAACAAATCGTGCTCGGAGCGGGCACGCAAATGCTGGTGCAGCTGCTGACGGAACTGCTGCCAAAAGACGCGCTCTACGCCATGGAGAACCCGGGATATATGAGGATGTACCGGCTGCTGCAAAACCTCGGGAAAAAGACAGCAACGACCGGCCTTGATGAGAAAGGCATGTCCATGGCCGAAATCGAAAAGCGCCGGCCCTCTGTATTGATCACCACGCCTTCCCATCAATTCCCCTCAGGCGTGATCATGCCGGCTTCCCGGCGGATTCAGCTTTTAAACTGGGCCGCCGAACAGAACGGCCGCTTCATCATTGAAGATGATTATGACAGTGAATTTAAATATGACGCCGATACGATACCGGCGCTTCAAAGCCTTGACCGGTTTCAAAATGTCATCTACATGGGGACCTTTTCAAAATCCCTTTTCCCAGGTCTGCGCATCAGCTATATGGTTCTGCCGCCCGGGCTTTTGCGGACGTTCAAAGAGAGAACGTATGACCTGCATACGTGCAGTACGCTTGCCCAGCTCGCGCTGAAAGAATTTATCGATTCAGGTGAATATCAGAAACATATTAAAAAGATGAAGCAGCATTATAAGAACATGCGGGAACGCCTCATTTCGGCTTTGGAAGAAACATTCGGAGATAGAATCAGTGTAAAGGGCGCCAATGCGGGGCTTCATTTTGTCACTGAGTTTGACTGCGCCCGTTCAGAAAAAGAGATATTGGCACGGGCGGATGCAGAACAGCTCGATCTGTTTGCGATGAGCCGGTTCCGTCTGAAAGCGGGAGGCGATTCAAACAAGCCGCAGCTCATTCTGGGATTCGCCCGCCTGAAGGAGAGCGATATTCAAGAAGGCGTCTACAGACTTTACCGGGCAGTTTTCGGCGCATAAAAAAACCCCCGGAATTCGGGGACTTATTTACCAGCGGTCCGGTTCTGTCTGCAAAATCGCCTCCAGCAGGCCGGGAAACGCCGCTTGTAAATCATCTTTGCGCAGGGAATAATAACGGTGCTTCCCGTCTATGCGCACTTGGGCGATCCCCGCTTCCCGCAGCACTTTGAAGTGATGGGACAGCGTTGATTTAGCGACCCGGACATCAGCGCAGGTTCCGCACGTTTTTTCTGTTGTTTCCGCCAATTGTTTGACCAGCTCTAAGCGGAGCGGATCACTCAGAGCATGAAGAACCTTTGTCAGCTGTAAGCGTTCGGTTTCAGGATGGTTTGGAATGTTCATGAGTCAAATGTAACACATAAAAGCGGCGGGTGACAATTTAGGCGGTGAGGGTTTTTCCTTTACCATTCGCAATGATACATGTTACAGTTAGTTCGATAATATTCGAACTATAACAAATTAACTCAATCAGGAGGAATAACAATGATCGTCTTACAGGCTTACATGAAAGTAAAAGCGGATAAACGCGAGGAATTTTTAGGAGAAGCGCAATCACTTGTTCAGCATTCACGCGCGGAAGAAGGAAATGTGCAATACGATCTTTTCGAAAAAGTCGGTGAGGAAAATACTTTCGTCATGCTTGAACAATGGAAAGATGAAGAAGCGATGAAATCCCACAACGCCACTGACCACTTCCAAGGATTCGTGGCAAAAGCCAAAAACCTGCTGAGTGCGCCGCTTGACGTCGTCCGCACAGAGCTATCAGAGTAACGAAAGGATGAATGACATGAATGAAGTCCTTCAAATATTAACAGACCACCGTTCCATCCGGAGCTACACCGATGAGCCCGTATCAGATGAACAGCTGGATCTTATCATCCAAGCGGCTCAAGCAGCGCCGACCTCCATTAACGGCCAGCAATTTACCGTTATTGCGGTAAAGGATAAAGAACGAAAGAAAAAAATATCCGAATTGGCTGGCGGCCAGCCGTGGATTGACCAAGCGCCGGTTTTCTTATTATTCTGCGCCGATTTTAACCGCGCCAAAATTGCGCTTGAAGAATATAATGATACACCGCTTGAGGTGACGAACGGTTTAGAGTCCGTTCTTGTCGGAGCCGTAGATGTCGGGATTGCGCTCGGTACGGCAACAGCTGCGGCTGAATCAATGGGACTCGGCACTGTGCCGATCGGCGCCGTGCGCGGCAAGCCGGATGAACTGATTGAATTGCTGAAACTCCCGAAATACGTTTTCCCGGTTTCCGGTCTCGTCATCGGCCATCCGGCAGACCGCTCCGCGAAAAAACCGCGTCTGCCGCAAGCAGCCGTTCTTCATCATGAAACGTATCAAGAGGAAGGTTTAAGAACACATATTGAGGCTTATGACAAGCAGATGTCCGAATACATGCAAAACCGCACCGGCGGACAGGAAACAAGAAACTGGTCACAAGGCATTACCTCCTACTATAAACAGCTTTATTATCCTCACATTCGTGAAATGCTTGAAAAACAAGGGTTTAAAACGGATAAATAAGCGCATCAGCCTGCCGGAAACACTCCGGCAGGCTTTTTCTTTTTCACAAACAAAAGCGTTGACACTGTGTAAAAATTTTTGTTAATATTTTCATCATATACTCATTGGTTTTCTGTGAACCGATGGGTTTTCTATTGTGACGAAAGAAGGAATCTGGGCTTATGAATGATAAGAAAACGGATATTCTGCTGGCGGCAAGAAAGCTTTTTTCCGGGAAAAGCTTTTCGTCAGTTTCGATGCAGGCGATCGCAGAGGAGTGCAAAGTCTCCAAAGCATCTTTATATAAGCTGTTTGAATCAAAGGAAGACCTGCTCCTGGAGCTGCTCGACTTTAACCAGAAACAGATGGTAGCCGCCGCTTCATTATTGAATGAAGAAACAAGCCTCTCCCCTGAGGAACGGTTTGCCAAAAAACTGATGGCTGAGCTTGAAGGCTTCAGGCGCAATCAGCAGTTTTTTAATATGCTGATGTACGGAAGCCCCTCTTCCATTAATGAGCGGGTAAAACGGCATATTCACAGGGCCCGCTCCACCTTTATCTGCTGGCATCGCGATTCACTGATTCAGACGTACGGCGATGACATTATTCCTTATGTATGGGAGCTGGTGATCGTCCTGCAGGGGCTCCTGAGAGAGTGCATCACGCTGATTAAGCTGGAAAAAGAACCGCTCGCCCTGGAGCCGCTCACGGAGTTTATCATCCGCCATCTCAATCTCATCGTCGAAAACAGGACAACCGAAACCGCTTTGCCTCAGGAGATGATTGACCTTTATATCGCCTCCGCTTCCTCATTTGAGCCGAAAGACAAAACCGTATTGCTGGCTGAAAGCCTGAAGGAACTGAAAGAAGCCGTCTCAGCCCTTCCGGAGGAAAAATATGACGCCGCAGGACTCGCTTCCGCGGCGGCTATGCTGGAGAAAGAATCAGCGGACAAACAGCCGCGGGATTTTCTCATCAAAGCGCTCATCGGTTATTTGGAGCAGGCCGGACCGCTGCACCAGCCGCTTGCAGCCGTTAAAACATTGCTCAAACTATAAAGAAAGAAGGAATCAGCTTGAATAAGAGTATTAAAACTGCACCATACAACCGCTCTGTCATCGTCGGGATTCTTTTGGCGGGTGCGTTCGTCGCCATTTTGAACCAGACACTGCTTATCACGGCGCTGCCGCACATTATGAATGACTTCAATATAGACGCCAACAAAGCGCAATGGCTGACAACGTCGTTTATGCTGACGAACGGGATTTTGATTCCGATTACCGCGTTTTTAATAGAGAAATTTACAAGCCGCACCCTCTTGATTTCCGCCATGAGTATTTTCACGGCGGGCACCATTGTCGGCGCATTCGCCCCGAACTTTCCGGTGCTCTTAACGGCCCGGATTATTCAGGCGGCCGGCGCCGGAATTATGCTGCCTCTCATGCAGACGGTATTTCTCACGATTTTCCCGATGGAAAAGCGCGGCCGCGCCATGGGTATGGTCGGCTTGGTTATTTCGTTCGCGCCGGCGATCGGCCCGACGCTTTCCGGATGGGCGGTCGAAGCATTCTCTTGGCGGTCTTTGTTTTATATTATCTTCCCGATCGCAGTCATCGATTTGCTTTTAGCGATTATTCTGATGAAAAACGTCACGACATTACGAGAAACACAGATTGATATTTTATCTGTGATCTTATCGACCCTCGGATTCGGCGGTCTGCTTTACGGCTTCTCAAGCGCCGGTTCATCAGGGTGGACCAGTACTGAAGTGCTGACTTCGCTGCTTGTCGGAGCGGTCGCGCTGATTTTCTTTATCGCAAGACAGATGAAGCTCAAAAAACCGATGCTGGAATTCCGCGTGTTTTCTTTCGGGATTTTCAGCCTGACCACCCTGCTCGGAACGCTTGTTTTCGCGCTGCTGATCGGAACGGAAACCATTCTCCCGCTTTACACGCAAAAAGTCCGGGGCGTATCCGCGTTTGATACCGGATTAATGCTTTTGCCGGGCGCGATTGTGATGGGGATGATGTCTCCGTTTATCGGCCGGGTGTTTGACAAAATCGGCGGAAAAGGCCTTGCGATGACCGGATTCTTCATCATCCTGCTCACGTCCCTGCCGTTTATGAATCTGACGGACTCGACGTCTCTCATTTGGATTGTCGTCGTTTATACCGCGCGGCTTTTGGGAACAGCCATGATTATGATGCCGGTAACGACAGCGGGAATCAACGCCCTGCCGCGCCACTTAATTCCGCACGGCACAGCCATGAACAATACCGTCCGCCAAGTCGGCGGTTCTATCGGTACGGCGCTTTTAGTTTCCGTGATGAGCAGCCAGGCCGCGCACGCAAATGCGTCAACTCCGGCAAACGCCGCCCTGCACGGCATGAATGCGGCATTTGTCGTAGCCGCCTGCATCGCGCTGGCCGGCTTCCTCCTATCTTTTATATTGAAGAAAAAACCGCGTCAGCCCGAGCAGCAGCAGGCCGTTACGCGGTAAACCAAAAAGAACACGATCACGTATGTGACCGGGTTCTTTTTTTACTTCTCGATTCCGTCTTTTACTTCTTTCACCATTTGCGCCATGGATTCCAGGCCGCCTCCTGATAAATACCATGTAGCTGAATCAAGGTAGACAACATGGTTGTTTTTCACGGCTTTCACCGATTTTACATAATCATTCTCAACCACTTGTTTTGTTGAAGATTTTGTGCCGATCGCTGTTCCGCGGTCAACGACAAACATGTAATCAGGGTTTGTTTTGGCAATATATTCATAGGAAATGCTTTGTCCGTGCAGTGAGGCTTCAATGTTTTTGTCAGCCGGTTTGACGCCGAACACATCATGAATGAAGCCGTATCTTGATTTAGATCCGAACGCGCTGATTTTGCCGTCGTTCGCCATCACCACTAACCCGTTTTTATCCGTGCTGCTTGTCTTTTTCTTCAGATCCGCAATAGATTTGTCAATTTTCGCAAGCTTATCTTTCACTTCATTTTCTTTGTTAAAGATTTTGCCGATCACTTCGGTGTTGTGCTTGAATCTGTCAACGTAGTTTGTATAGTCATCATCAAGATAAATCGTCGGCGCGATTTTTGAGAACTCTTTATAAGAATCAGATTGTCTGTGGGCGATAATGATTAAATCCGGATCAATATCCGCGACTTTTTCAAAATCCGGTTCTTTTAAACCGCCGGTATTGGCGTATTTATCACTTTTATATGAAGATAAGTATTTTGGAAGGTTTTGTTTCGGAAGTCCCGCCACGTGATCCTGTAAACCGAGTTCATCCATCGTGTCCAGCATTCCGAAGTTGAATACGACGACTTTTTTCGGATTCTTCGGCACTTTGACTCCTTCTTTGTTCAGGTCATCTTTGATTGTGATTGTTTCTTTTGATTTGCCTGATGTTTTGTCCCCGTTTCCGCATGCAGAAACAACAAAAATCGTAACTAGCGCAATGAATAGCAATGCGATTTTTTTCATGGTTTTCACCTCATCTGGTTTTTAAGAAAAGTACACACCGATCCGCTGACTGTCAATCTCTTGAATCGGGATGGTCATATCATAAATATCTTCAAGCACGGAGGTTTCAATGATCTCCTCCGCCGGCCCTTCTTTGACGATCCGGCCGTTTTTCAGTGCGACGATATGGTCTGAATATACGGATGCGAAGTTGATATCGTGAATCACTACGACGACCGTTTTTCCGAAGTCTTCCACAAGCCGCTTCAACAGCTTCATCATTTCAACGGAATGCTTCATATCTAAATTGTTCAGCGGCTCATCGAGAAAAATATAGTCGGTATCCTGAGCGATGATCATCGCGATAAATGCCCTCTGGCACTGGCCTCCGCTGAGCTGATCGAGGTATTTATCCTTTAAATCATCCAGCTTCATATAACTGAGGGCCTGGTTGATATGCACCCAATCTTCATCCGTCAGTTTCCCTTGGGAATACGGAAATCTGCCGAAGCTGACCAGGTCTTTAATTGTCAGTCTGATATTGATTTGGTTCGTCTGCTTCAAGATGCTGATTTTTTTCGCCAGATCGTTGCTTTTACAGGCCCCGATCTCTTGCCCGTCGACCGTGATTTCCCCGGAATCCGTCTTAATCAGCCGGCTCATGATAGACAGCAGCGTGCTTTTTCCCGCGCCGTTCGGACCGATAAATGAGGTGAGCCTGCCCTTTTGAATGGATAGAGACGTTTTCTCAAGGACGACTTTCCCTCCGTATTGTTTGCTTACATTTTTGACCTCTACCATGATTTATTCTCCTTTAACAGCAGATAGATAAAATAAATCCCGCCGGCAAAATTAATGATGACGCTCAGCGTCGTGGAAAACGTGAACACTTTCTCCACGACGAACTGGCCTCCGACGAGCGCGACGATGCTGATCAGGACAGAACCCGCGATTAAATACGTGTGCCTGTAGGTTTTTAAAAACTCTCTCGCCAGATTGACGACAAGCAGTCCTAAAAACATAATCGGCCCCACAAGAGCCGTAGAGACAGACACAAGAATGGCGACGACAATGAGCATCTGTTTCACAAGCTTATCGTAGTCAATCCCCAGGTTGACGGCGTGCTCCCTGCCGAGCGACAGCACGTCAAAAAACCGCGTGAACCGCCAGACATAAATGCCCGTCAGAAGAAAGACAGCACCGGCAAACCATAAAAGATCGGTGTTGATATTGTTAAAGCTGGCAAACATTTTGTCCTGAACAACCTGGAACTCATTCGGATCAATCAGCATCTGCATAAAGGATGACAGACTGTTGAACAGCGTGCCGAACACGACGCCGACAAGCAGAAGGAAAAACACGTTCCGCCCCTCGCCTTTAAACATGAGCTGATACAAAACGAGTGACAAGAGCACCATCAGCCCGACGGAGATGACGAAATTAAGATTTTTGTTCATCATGACGATATTCATTGAACCGAACAGGAACACGATGACGGTCTGAATGAGCATATACAGGGAATCGAGGCCTAAAATGCCCGGTGTCAGTATGCGGTTATTTGTAATCGTCTGGAAGATGACCGTTGAAAACGCGATCGCTCCTCCGGTAAGCATCATGGCAAGCACTTTGAAGCATCGTCTCGGCAGGGAGTATTCCCAATTGCCCAGTCCGTAGAACAGGAAGAATCCGATACATATCATGGCGAGCGCCGCCAGCAGCGTAATTTTTTTATTATGACTCATATGCTTTTCTCCTTAACAGCATATACAGGAAGATGCCGCTGCCGATAACACCGACCATCAGGCCGATGGAAATTTCGTACGGGAAGATGATCACCCTTCCCAAAATGTCGCAAAACAGCACAAAAACAGCGCCCAGCAGAGCGGTGTGGGGCAAGCTGCTCCTCAGGTTGTCCCCTTTGTAAATCGACACCATATTGGGAATGATCAAACCGAGAAACGGCAGCATCCCGACGGTCAGGATCACCAGTGAAGCGATGAGCGACACGATAATCAGACCGATATTAACGACGCGTTTGTATTTCAGGCCGAGATTGACGGAAAAGCTCTCTCCCATTCCCGCCACCGTAAATTTATCCGCATACACATAAGCGATGATCACCAGCGGGATACTCAGATATAAAAGCTCATACCGGCCTTTGACGACCAGTGAAAAATCTCCCTGCAGCCAAGATGACAGGTTTTGGATCAGATCGTATTTATATGCGATAAACGTGGCGATTGAGCTGACGATGTTCCCAAGCATTAAACCAACGAGAGGAATAAAAATCGCATCATTGAATTTGATTCTCTCGAGGATTTTCATGAACAGGAAATTTCCCGCCAACGCGAAAACGAAAGCGATAGACATTTTCACAAGCGGACTCGCTGACGTAAAAAGCATTAATGAAATCAAAATTCCGAGCCTTGCCCAGTCCATCGTTCCCGCAGTCGTCGGCGATACAAATTTATTCCGGCTGATCTGCTGCATGATTAATCCGCAGATGCTCAGGCTCATGCCGGCGATGATAATGCTCACCAAACGCGGCAGCCGGCTGTCAAATAATGTACCTGCCTGTTCTTTATTTAAATGAAAAATATCCAGCGGCGACAAATCTTCTACACCGATAAATATAGAAGTACACGCCAAAACCGCCAGTAGCAAAAGTAAGTAACGTAGCTTCATGCTGCCTCCCTGCACCCATCACAAACGGTATGACTGATTGCCAAACAACTCCCATATATCCCACTCGTAATGATTATCATTATCAACAACAATTATAATCTTATCATCTTTCCAAGCGCAGTCAATACAGTTTTGCTTTCAAAAGCGGTCATCCGCGGGCCGTACACTAAATTGTCTTACAATCAGTCTATCAAGAATTTGCAGGATTTTCTATAACCTTCATTTGGCTGCTTATCATTTTTTGCACATGATGACACGCTTGAGGGAAACAAATCTGACAAACAGCGGCAAAATTCCTCCATGAAAATACAAATGTTCTCCCCACGTAGAAAAAATCCTTGATTTACATGTTTGAAAGAGAGATAATAAAAATTAAATTTGTGAGAAAATTTAAATATTAGGGGATGTAAATCATGAAAGTTGTAAAATTCGGAGGCAGCTCTCTTGCGTCAGGAGCCCAGCTTGAGAAAGTGTTTCAAATCGTGACGGCTGATCCCGCGCGGAAAGCCGTCGTCGTATCGGCACCGGGAAAACGCTTCTCGGACGATACAAAGGTGACGGATCTGTTAATCCGCTGTGCGGAGCATTATTTACAAAAAGGTGCAGCACCCGGGCTTGCCGAAACGGTCATTGAACGGTACGCCGCCATCGCGCGTGAGCTGAACCTGGATTTCTCTATTATAGAAAGAATCCGCAGTGACCTATTCGCTCTCTTAAACAGCTGTAAAACCAATCCTGAACAATATATGGATGCGGTGAAGGCGAGCGGCGAGGACAACAACGCGAAGCTGATCGCAGCCTACTTCCGACGGCAGGGCGTGAAAGCGGAATACGTAAGTCCGAAAGAAGCGGGGCTGTTTGTGACGAATGAACCCGGAAGCGCGCAGGTGCTCCCTGAGTCTTATGATCATTTGTACCGCCTGAGAAACCGGGAAGGCTTGATCATTTTTCCGGGATTTTTCGGTTACACGAAGGAGCATGAGATTGTGACGTTTTCCCGGAGCGGTTCTGATATTACCGGCTCCATTCTCGCCAGCGGCTTAAAAGCCGACCTGTACGAAAACTTTACTGATGTGGATGCCGTCTATTCCGTCAACCCGTCAATCGTGCAGCATCCGAAAGAAATTAACGAACTGACGTATCGGGAAATGCGTGAGCTCTCCTATGCCGGATTTTCCGTTTTTCATGATGAAGCGCTGATTCCCGCATTTCGGGCCGGCATCCCCGTTCAGATTAAGAATACGAATAATCCGGATGCGAAAGGAACACGTGTCGTCAGCAGCCGTGACAATACGAACGGTCCAGTCATCGGCATCGCAAGCGACACGGGCTTTTGCAGCATTTACATAAGCAAATATTTAATGAACCGGGAAATCGGTTTCGGCCGCAAAGCCCTTCACATTTTGGAGGAAGAAGGATTGACGTATGAACACGTTCCATCCGGCATTGACGACATCACGATCATCCTTCGGCACAATCAGATGGACTCAGAACTGGAACACAGGCTCGTCACCCGTCTGAAGCAGGAACTTCAAGCAGATGAAGTCACAGTCAGGCACAATCTGGCGCTGATTATGGTCGTCGGGGAAGCGATGCGCCATAATGTCGGCACAACCGCCAGGGCATCCAAAGCACTGTCTGAAGCCGGCGTCAACATCGAGATGATTAATCAAGGGTCATCGGAAGCCAGCATGATGTTCGGAGTGAAAGAAGAACAGGAAAAACACGCGGTGCGGGCGCTGTATGACGAATTTTTCGCCGGAGTCTTACTCTCATAGGACACCGCCTCTTTTTTCTCTTGTCCACTAATATCCCTTACAAAGCAGCTTCTTTTACATATTGTATGGTATAGACAATATGGAGGTGAAGCTCATGTCAGGATATTCTGGAATCAGCTCTTTCGCTTTGATCGTTGTTTTATTTATCCTGTTGATTATTGTTGGTACTGCCTTCGTTGGCGGTTTCTAAGCATCACTCCGTCTATATGAGGACGCTGCGGGTTTTGACCTGCGGCGTTTTCTTTTGTTTTCCGCCGCTGTCCGAGCCCGGCCGCGCAAAAAAAAGACTGCCGGGAATATTCCCAGGCAGTCTTTTCCTTTGTTCAGGTTATTTTCTTCTCACGTCATTCCTCTTTCAGCTACATGGAATTCAGCCTGATCTGTCTGGCCTGCACCTGTCACTGTAAAAATCGCGGCGGCTGCTAAACAAATAACAAACCATTTAGATTTCAATTTCATACAAACCCTCACTCCTTTGTATTTGTTTCCTTGCCTCTTCGACTTTCAGAAAATAGTCAGAAGAAATTTTAAAGCAATTTTGTTCATAGTAATATTTAGCTGCTTCTAGTGCTAAATCCTCTATATCGGCGTATAAATTTTTATCTTCCAGGTAACGGAAACACGCGCTGATTGTTTCCTCATCCGGTTTCGCCTGATACAGAGCCTGCAGCCATTCGAATTTTACCGTGTAAACGGGATCGTCTGTTTCTTTAGCATATTCATATCCCCGCTTGTGATATTCCGACGCTTTTTCTTTTTTTCCGAGTTTAAAGTAAATGAGTGTGATTAGAAAATATGCTTGAGGAAGAGAATTGACGATTCTTTGTGATTCAAATGTATCGACCGCCCGTTCAAAGTACGGAATCGCTTCACCGATGCGGTCCTGATTGTAGTAGCACAGTCCGAGGTTATACAGCGCCCTCCCGACAAGCTGCGCTTTTTGTTCTTTTTCGGCCATTTGCAGAGCGTGCTGAAAATGTTTGGCCGCCTGTTCAAAGCGCCTTTCATCCATTAAATTGACGCCGAATACAAAATGGCATTGAATGATCCGGACGTTATATGTGTCCTGCTCTACGTAAATTTCATAAGCGTTTTTTATATGTATCAAAGAAAAATACGTTTGTTTCATATGATAATAAGCTTCGGCCACTTTAAAATAAAACTCCGCCCGTTCCACGTGGTCCGATACGAAGGCCAGTTTTTTCTCAGCTTGTTTATAATATGTAATCGCTGAGATAAATTCTCTTTTATCAAATTCAAACATGCCTTTGAAAAAGTTGACATAATAATCGAGAAGCTCTTTGAGGCCGGCCTGGCTGTTATCAATGTTATCAAGAATTTCCGACAGGGTCGGCTGGTCTTCTATCTTCAATTTTTCCAGCGGCTCCAAGTAGTCCAGCATCAGCTGATGGCGAAATTCCATGAGGGAATAATAAAGCACTAAGTTCGAATCAGGCTCCATACGGTCAAGCTCTTGTTTGATCTCGGCTTTCAAGATCTCCGCATCCGGCACGCTGAATGTTCTGATGTATCGATACCACTCGTTAATTTTCTGCCCGACTGCTGAAGAAGGAATTAACCCGCTCTTCATTCCTTCACCCTCCCCATCCAAGACCTGTTTACCAGTTATTTTATCACGTTTCCGTCTCTTTCCATCCCGAAAAACACGCAAACTTTGTTTCGGCAGAGCGCAATTTTCCGAGTGGAGTTAAAACAGACGGCGGCCAGACGAGACCGCCGGTTTCAAGATTATTCATTTTTCGTATTCAGCGGAAGGCGGATTGTAAAGGTCGTGCCTTTTCCTTTTTCGCTGTTAATATCTATCGTACCCTTGTGCATTTCGACGAGCTGCCTGACGATGGACAGGCCGAGTCCGTATTCGCCGTATGCCGTATTCCTCCGGGACACGTCCGCCTTATAAAACCGCTCCCATATATGCTCAATTTCCTCTTTGGAGATGCCGATCCCGGTGTCTTCGATTTCAATCACCGTTTCTTTATAGCCTTCATACCCGCGCAGCGTGATGTCTCCCTTTTGCGTAAATTGTATGCTGTTTTTCGTGATGTTGACGAGAATCTGGATCAGCCTGTCATAATCGGCGAACACTTTGACGCCGTCCTCCACTTGAATACGCAGCTGATTTTGTTTTTCCTCCGCCTGCAGATTGAGATGCTCTTTAATAATTTCAAACACCTCGATGAGCGGCAGGCTGAGCTTGTCCAGTTTGATTTGCTGGGATCTGATTTTTTCATAATCCAGGTTTTCTTTCACGAGCCTGAGCATCCGCTTCGTTTCTTCGCTGATCAGCGAGAAGCATTTCTCTTTATCTTTTTCCGGGATGGTGTTGCTGTTAAGCCCCTCCACAAGTCCGTTAATGGTCGTCAAAGGCGTTCTCAGCTCATGGGAGACATCGGCGATAAATTGGCGCCTCCGTTTTTCGAGGCGGTCAATCTGCTCTCTCGATTGCTTCAGATTTTTGGCCATGATGTTGAAATCGGACGCCAGCATGCCGATTTCATCGCCGCCGCTGTTCTTGAGCGAAATATCGTAATCACCGGATGCCACTTTTCCGGTCGCATCCCGCAATGTCTGAATCCGCTTGACGTGAAATTTAGATAAAAGCCAGCTCAGCAGAATCGTGATGATAAGGGTGCTGATGATCGCGTAAATCATATAGCGGTTGACCTGGCTGATCATCTGCTCGACCCCTCTGACGGGAGACACGAGCAGCACCGCGCCTTTAAATTGATCGTTGATAAAAAGCGGTTTTGCGACAAGCGATACTTCCAAGCCTTCCGTATTAAAACGGTTCATTTCCGCTCTGATCTGAACGGTTTTCCCTTGCTTCAGCATGTGCCACTCTTTACTTTTCAGCTTCTCGCGCGGCGGCATATCGTCAGGAAAAAAGTAAGGCTGCTGATGTTCATCAAAAATAATAAACCTGGTCTCTCGCGTTTTTAACATGTCCTGATACGGATACAGGCGGCGCAGATCAAGATCGCGGCTGTTCAGCTCACTTGTGATCTGTTGGGCGTAAGATGACAGCTCATCCACTTTATTTTGATACGCAAAATCTTTCACAAAGTGCGAAAACAGGGAAATGATGATGAAAAAGGCCAAAATCAAAATGCTGACATGGCTTAACAGCAGCTGATATAAGTATTTAATCCTCATCAAATTTGTATCCTACCCCCCACACCGTGTATAAAAACGGTTTTTCGACACTGGACAGTTTTTTGCGCAGCCGTTTAATATGAACATCAACCGTACGTTCATCGCCGTAAAATTGATAGCCCCACACCTGCTCAAGCAGCTGCTCTCTCGAAAAAACCTGGCGCGGGTTTTGTGCGAGATAAAAGAGCAGATCGAATTCCTTCGGCGTCAGATTCTCGACAGGTTTTCCGTGCAGAAACACTTCCCGCGTCTTCTTATTGATTGAAAAACACGCCGTTTCGATCAAGTCGTCGCTTTTTACGGCCTGCCCCGTCGCCCGGTATCTTCTGATCACCGCTTTAATCCGCGCTACTAGTGTCAGCGGGCTGAACGGCTTGGTGACATAGTCGTCGGCCCCCATTTCAAACCCGATCACCTGATCAGACTCCGTGTCCTTTGCGGTCAGCATAATAATCGGCACACTGCTCGTCTCTCTTATTTTCCGGCAGATCGTCACTCCGTCCATGGATGGAAGCATAATGTCCAGAATGACCAAATCCCAGTCCTCTTCCGTGAACCGCTGATAGCCTTCCACTCCGTCATGGACAAATTCGGCTTCAAATCCTTCTTTAAAAAAGAACATTTCCGTCATGGTGCATACGCTTATATTATCTTCTATCATTAATATCTTCATTTGTTCCTCCGCTTATCTTGACGCTTTTTCTTATAATAGCACCATTTTACCCGGATGTTTTCGGGTTTCACAAATGTTAGTTTTTATTTCATCACCCGGAAATAGTTTGTTCATATTTTTTTCATACATTTCTCCTACTATATACATATCGGATGGCCGGTGCTAAAGGAGGCCGGTTTCACAAGATCTGACATCCATACGGAGGAACAGACATGAACTTTATAAAAAGAGCCTTTTGGAGCATGAAGGCAAAAAAGGGAAAAACATTTTTGCAGCTGGTTGTGTTTTCAGTGATTTGCATTTTTGTCCTGTCCGGTCTTACGATCCAGTCAGCGGCAAAGAAATCAAGCGAACTGGCAAGGCAGCAGCTCGGCGGGAGCGTCACACTCCAGGCTGACCGCCAAAAGCAAATGGCGCAGCAGCAAAAAGACGGTGAAAAGCGGACGTTTGAATCAACGCCGATTTCCGTCTCAGATGCCAAGAAGCTTACATCTTTACAGCATGTTAAAAATTACAACTTCCTCACGACAGCGTCAGCAAATGCAGAAAGCTTTGATGCGATAAAAAGCTCAGGCGAATCAGCAGATAACCGTTCCGGCGCCGGCCGTTTTCAAGGCGGCGGAAGACAGATGATTTCAGCTGATATCTCGATCGAAGGCGTGCTCTCTACGGCATTGCTTGACGATTTCACAGGCGGGAGCTCAAAAATCACTGACGGCCGCGCCATCACAAAAACAGATGCGGACGCAAAAGTCGCCGTGATTAATGAAACGCTGGCAGATCAAAACAAGCTGAAAGTCGGCGGCTCCATTACCGTTTCCTCAGCAGCGGATGATTCTGTGAAAACGAAGCTTAAAATTGTGGGAATCTATAAAACAACATCCTCAGGAGACGATCAGGCACAGCATTTTTCATTCTTAAATCCTGACAATAAAATCTATACGCCTTACACCGCCGCGGCGGCGTTAAAAGGGTCTGATAACAAAAACAAAATCAGCTCAGCCGTTTATTATATGGATGATGCCAAATATATTGACTCATTCGTTGCGGCTGCGAAAAAAACATCTGTAGATGATAAAACCTACGCGCTGACGACAAATGATCAGGTGTATCAGCAAATGGCCGGCCCGATTGAAAATGTCGCGTCATTTTCTAAAAACGTAGTATACCTTGTATCCATCGCGGGCGCGGTCATTCTCGGGTTGATCGTGATGATGTCGATCAGGGAACGCAAGTATGAAATGGGTGTCTTGATGGCGATCGGCGAAAAGCGCTGGAAGCTCATCGGACAATTCTTAACGGAAATTCTGGTTGTCGCCGTTATTGCCATCGGGATCGCATCCGTCACGGGCAGCCTTGTGGCGAATCAGCTCGGAAATCAGCTTCTTTCCCAGCAGGTCAGCTCAGCCGGTGATTCGCAGCAAACAAGCGGCTGGGGCGGAGGAGAAATGCTGCGGGGAGGCGGCATGTTCGGTCAGCATTCATCCGGCGCGGATGTCATCAGTACAATGCAGGTAAACGTCTCGCTGAATGACCTTCTGATTCTTGGCGGGATCGGCGTCGCAATTGCCGTCATTGCCACATTACTGCCGTCTGTATCAGTCATGCGGCTTCACCCTAAAACGATCCTGACCAAGCAGGAATAAGAGGAGGCAGCATAATGAGCCTATTAACCTTTCAACAGACCGGCTACTGGTACCAAGACAAATCACAGCCGCTGTTTCAGGATATAACGATCAGCTTTGAAAAAGGGAAGTTTTATACAATTGTCGGCGCCTCCGGAACGGGAAAAACAACGTTTCTGTCTCTGGCGGGCGGCCTTGACACACCTAAAGAGGGAAGCATCCTTTATAACGGAGAAGACATCTCCAAAATCGGATTAACCAAATTCAGAAATCAATATGTCTCTATCGTCTTTCAATCTTATCATCTGATCCCGTATATGACGGCGCTCCAGAATGTCACAACGGCGATGGAGATCACCGGCTCTAAGGAGAACAACAAAGATGCGTTCGCGCTCAGCATGCTGAAAAAAGTCGGCTTCACCGAACAGCAGGCCCGTCAGCGGGTGCTGACATTAAGCGGCGGACAGCAGCAGCGCGTTTCAATTGCGCGGGCTTTCTGCTGTGACACGGATTTGATTTGCGCGGACGAGCCGACGGGAAATCTCGACGAGGATACGTCAAAGGAAATCGTCCGGCTCTTTCAGGACTTGGCGCATAAAGACGGCAAATGCGTCATCATGGTTACGCACGACGAACAAATTGCCAAAGTTTCGGATATCAACATCCGCTTATCAAGAGGAGGTTTCACGGTAAAAGAAAACGGCACGGCCGTTTCCTGATACCGCGCCCCTGCCAGCGCAGACAGGGGCGCACCCTATATCCCCCTATTCAATAGAAGTGAACGTAAAAAGAGCGAGGGCTGCATCCCCCCGCTCTTTTTATTTATATCAGCTGTAAATAACGGTCCATATTTGATTGTCGGGCTGCTTTGATCAATTCTTCCGCCTTTTCCTCTTCCCCCGGCAAAGCGAGCCGGAGTTTGTCTTCAATGTCTTTTTCAGAAAGGCCGTTTCCCGGCGCTCCCTTCGGACAGTCGATACGTGTTTCATAGACATGACCGCCGGAAGCCGTAACCCGTACAATTGTAAAACGGCCCTTCGGAACGGCGTTTTCAGCCGGCTGAATTTGGTCATCGCAGCTGCGGTGAATCCGCTCAAATCCTTTTTGAAAGGATTCCGGAATCGGCTCGGATGTGAAATGTTCAACTGAAAAATCCTTACCGTGCAAAGCTAAGGTGATCACATATTCCACGCTGAACCGTCCCGCTTCGCCTGTTTTCGGACGCCGTTCTGTCAATGCGGCGTCCCCGCCCGGCGGATAAATCACTTCGATCCGTTCCGTTTGGCCGAAAGTGAGACCATGTTCGGCCTTCAGCTTGAGAATGGCGTCCGCCGCATGATGAGCCGCCGAGCAAAACGGATAAACCTTAAACCAAAGTCCCGGGCTCACAATCCGCCAAGGTTTTCCCCACCCGTTTACAAGCAGGGTTTCTGCCCGTTCAAGATCGCCGTACAGTCCGAAAAAACCTTTCTCCCCGTCGAGCGCATGAACTGAGCCGCCGAAACCGGCCTTTGCAAGCTTTACGGCGAACAACCCGGCTTGAGCGGCCAGTCCGGCGTGGAGCGGCTTCATTTCTGTCCCGAATTGCACTCTCATGCCTCCGGAGCGGGCAGCCGCAAACCCGATTGCTTTCTGCAATTGGGTTTGATTCAGATTCTCCGCGAATCCGACGGCGCATGCGGCCGCAATGGCACCTAACGTTCCTGTATTGTGCCAGCCTTTCTCGTAATGATGCCTTCCAGCTGACTCGCCGAGCCGCGCCATCACTTCGATTCCCGTCACATAAGCACCGAGAAAACGGCTTTTGTCTATACGGCCGGCTGATGCGGCTGCAATCAAAGCCGGAAGGATGACTGCGCTCGGATGTCCTCTTACATCAGAATGAACATCATCAAAATCAAGCGCATGTGCGATGAAGCCGTTAATGAGCGCGGATTGGGACGGCGCGGTTTTTTGATTTCTGCCGATAAGCGGCGCTATCGGCACCCCGCCTTCTTCTTCGGCCAGTTTTACCAGCTTTTCAACTCCTTTATCCCGTCTCCCCGCAAAGGCTGCCGCTGTAAAATCAAGCAGTCCTTTGCGCGCTTCTTTCATCGCTTCAGCGGATGTTTCCGGCACAGACGACATGACGGCCTGAGCAAGCCCGGCCGTCAGATTTTCCGTATTCAATCCGTCTGCTCCAATACGTTGACGGTCAGCCGGGCGAAAAACTCAGCCGCTGCCGGGAGCGCTTTTTCGTCGAGTGTGAAGGCGGGATGGTGCCATTCTTCTGTTCCGTTTGTTCCCATCCAGACGAAGAAGCCGGGGATTTTTTCTTGATATAACGCGAAGTCTTCGCCGCCGGGCGACTGTTCTGCCCGAACGGTTTGAAGCCCGAGATCTTCAGCCGTTTGTTCCGCCGCCTGAATGAAACGGGCGTCGTTCATCACTGACGGAAGGTAAGGATACCAGCGGAATTCGGCTTCTGCCCCGAACCCTGCCGCGATTCCTTCGGCAACCCGCTTCATATGTTTCGGAACAGCGTCACGCGCTTCCTTTTGAAACGTCCGGACGGTGCCTTCCATTTCAACATGGTCCGGGATGACATTCCAAGAGCTGCCGCCCTGAACTCTTGTGATGCTGACGACGGCATTGTGAAGCGAGCTGATATTTCTGCTGACAACTGATTGCAAGCCGCCGATGATCTGTCCTGCCGCCTGAATCGGATCAATGCTGTTATCAGGGATTCCGGCGTGGCCGCCTTTTCCTTTAACAGTGATTTCAAAGCGGTCGACACTCGCCATCAGCGGGCCTTCTTTCAGACCGACCGTGCCGACGGGGAAGTCAGGTTTGTTATGCATGCCGAATATCGCCGATACACCGTCAAGCGCGCCGGCTTCAATGACCTGTCTTGCTCCGGCGGCAATTTCTTCCGCGGGCTGAAAAATAAACCGCACCGTTCCTTTCAGCTCATGCTTTCTCTCATTTAATAAAAAAGCCGTGCCGAGGATAGATGCCGTATGGAAATCATGGCCGCAGGCGTGCATCACGCCGCTGTTGCGCGAAGCAAACGGAAGGTTTGTTTTCTCTTCGATCGGCAATGCGTCGATGTCCGCTCTGACGGCGATGACGGGGCCGCTTTTGTCTCCTTTGATTTCAGCGATCACTCCGGTTTGAAGTTTCGGCATATCAAGAACCGTAATTCCTTCTTCCTCCAGCCAGCGGCGGATTTTATTCGTCGTTTCGAATTCCTCGCCTGACAGCTCAGGGTGTTCATGAAGGTCGCGGCGGATATTGATTAAACGTTTGTTTAATGATTCATACGTTTCATTTGCCATTTCTTCTTCTTCCCTTCTTAGACAAGTTCGGCAGGCTCTCCCACTTGCTTAATGAATTTTTTCGTCCGTTCGTTCTGCGGATTGTCAAACAGCTCTTCCGGCGTTCCCTGTTCGACGATGCGTCCGTCCGCCATAAAAATAACTTTGTCGGCCACTTCACGAGCAAAAGCCATCTCATGCGTGACGATGATCATGGTTGTCTGTTTTTCGGCAATTGATTTGATGACTTGGAGCACCCCGGCTACAAGCTCAGGGTCAAGGGCCGAAGTCGGTTCATCCAGTAAAATCGCGTGAGGATCAACGGCCAAGGCGCGCGCAATCCCGATCCGCTGCTGCTGTCCGCCTGACATCGTAATCGGGTAGCTGTCCGCTTTGTGTTCTAAACCGACTTGCCGCAGCAGATCCATACCGATCTGTTCCGCTTCTTTTCTCGGTTTCTTTTGCGCGGTGATCAGCGCCTCTGTCACATTTTGCAGGGCGGTTTTGTTTTTGAACAGGTTGTAATTCTGAAACACCATCGCCGTCTGCTGGCGAAGCTTATGAACGTCTTTGCGCGAATAGGACGCTGCATTCAGCTTTGCATCACCGATTTCAATGATGCCGTCATCCGGGCGCTCCAGCAGATTCAAACAACGGAGGAGCGTTGATTTTCCCGAGCCTGACGGGCCGATGATGGCCGTGACTTCGCCGCTTTTGATCTCAAGGTCGATCCCGTCAAGTACGGTAAGGTCTTTAAATGCTTTTCGAATATGTCTGACTTGTATCATCCTGAGCCTCCTCCTATGTGCGATAAGGCTTGCTGATCGCCCGTTCGAGCAGATCCTGCAGCACACTGTAAATAATCGTAAGAATCCAGTACATGACCGCGACGGCTAAATACGTCTCAAAATATTTGAGGTTGCCTGATGCGTACATTTTTCCTTGGGCGAACATTTCCATCACTCCTAATGTAAAGGCGAGCGATGTTTCTTTTAACAGGCCGATAAACGTATTTCCCGTCGCGGGAAGCGCGTTTCTGACGGCTTGCGGGAAAATGATCCGTCTGTACGCCTGGGATTTTGTCATTCCGACAGACAGACAGGCTTCAAGCTGCCCCTCATCTACTGAGTTGAGCGCCGCGCGGAAGATTTCAGCCAAGTAGGCGGCATTCTTCAGGCTTAACCCGATAATCGCCGCAGTTAACGCCGTCATCTTGCTCATTCCGGGAAACAGCTGAGGCAGGCCGTAATAAATTAAGAAAAGCTGGACGAGCGTCGGCACGCCCCGGAAAAATGAAATATACACCTTTGACAGCTGGTGAAGCACAGGAACACGATTTTTTGTGATAAGCGCTAATATAAGGCCGCCGATCACGGCAAATACCATGGCCGCGACGGCCATTAGTAATGTGATCGGCAAGGCTTCGATTAACGCGGGAAAAGCTGAAAACATAAATCCCCAATCAATGCTGTTCATTCTCGATTTTCACCGCCGTTTCTTAATGCTTTGCTTCCGTTGTGATATCTTCTTTAAAGTACTTTTCAGACAGCTTTTTCAGCGTGCCGTCTTTTCGCAGGTCTTCAATGGCTTTGTTTACTTTTTTGCGAATCTTATCGTGAGCCGCATCTTTCGCAAACGGGAAAGCGACTTTTTCATAGACAATCGGGTCTCCTGCTAATTTCAGAGGCAGACCGGTCTTTTTGATCTGGGCGATCAGGACGCTGCGGCTGTTTACATAAGCGTCAACCCGTCCGTAAGCCACGTCTTTCAGCGTGCCTTCTTGTGTTTCATACGTTTTCATGTTGATTTTTTTATCCGAGTCCTTGCTCTCAAGGTTTTTCGCGTGGTTTGAGCCCAGAACGGCCGCCACTGTTTTTCCTTTTAGATCGTTGACTGATTTGATGTCTTTGTTATCGTTTTTGACGACGATTTGAGTGCCCGCATACGAATACGGTTCTGTGAAGTTATACGTTTTCTTGCGTTCGTCCGTGACAGCGACCTGGTTAGAGATGGTGTCGAGTTTGCCGGTCTGGAGCTCTCCCATCAGACCGCTGAATTCAAGCAGCTTCCAGTCCAGTTTCATGTTGATTTTTTTTGCAACGGCTTCCATGACATCCACGTCAAAGCCGGTCAGCTTGCCGTTTTCTTTATATGCGAACGGATAGCTTTGTCCCGTGGCGCCAACATGCAGTACGTTATCGCCGCCTTCGCTTTCTTTTCCGTTTCCGCATGCTGATAAGACCGCCAAAAGTGCGGCAGACAGCAGTAAAGCCCATGTTTTCTTCTTCATTGAAATCCCGCCTTTTCCTATTAAAATGTTAATCCTGCAATTGTTTTTTTAAATAGATGGTGATGTGCCCTTTTCCTAGATCCTTTTCGCCTGCACGGACGTAGCCTTTTCGCTCGTACATGCCGATCAGCCACGGATGCTTGTCCGCTGTGCCCAGTGACACGAAAGGCGCTTTTAATGTGTCGCGGAGCACTGTATTCTCCAGCCACTCCAGCATGTCTGAGCCCGTCCCTTTTTTTCCGGTTTCAGGATCGACGGCAAACCACCAAATATGAGGAACACCGTACGGCCCGGGATTCGGCCCCCACGGCATCCGCAGAGAAATCGTCGCCAGAATCCGGCCGTCTTCCTCCAAAACGTAACAGGCGTTTTTTTGTATGTTATTCAAAACGAGTTCTTTATCCGCCGTGGCAGCGGCAAAATTGATACCGAGCTTGCGGATCGGTTCATACGCCCGCAGTGTCAGTGAAAGCAGCTCATCAGCGTCTGCCTCCGTTGCGAGCCGGTATTGTCTTGACATGATGAGCCCTCCTTTAGCCGGCATATCGGTTTGCCGGTTTTTCCAGTCCGAAATGTTCTCTGAGCGTCGTTCCTTCATACTCTTTTCTGAACACGCCCCGTTCTTGTAAAATCGGAATCACTTTGTCTACAAAAAGAGTGAGACCTTCAGGCAAAAGCGGCGGCATGATGTTAAAACCGTCACAAGCTTGTTTTCCGACCCATTCTTCCATCTTATCGGCAAGCTGTTCCGGCGTTCCGACAAAGATATGATGGCCTCTTGAACCCGCCACATATTTGTAAAGTTCGCGGATGGTCATGTTATCGCGTTTGGCCATCTCCTGAACGAGCTTGAACCGGCTTTTAACGGCATTCGACGCATCCGCATCCAATTCAGGCAGCGGGCCGTCAAGCGGGCAGGCGGAAAGGTCGACGCCGCCCAGATAGTTTTGCAGAATGTTCAGGCCGACAGACGGAATGATGAGGTCTTGGAGCTCTTCATATTTTGCCTTTGCTTCTTCTTCGGTATCGGCGATAACGGGAAAAATTCCCGGCATGATCGCGATTTTTTCAGGATCACGGCCGAAAGAAGCCGCTTGTTCTTTAATAGATTGATAGAATTCCTGCGCGGATTCCAAATGATTTTGCGCGGTGAAAATGACCTCCGCCGTTTTGGCGGCCAGCGCTTTTCCGTCTCCTGATGATCCGGCCTGAATAATGACCGGGCGCCCTTGAGGTGTGCGGGCGACATTTAACGGCCCTCTCACGGAGAAATATGTTCCTTTATGGTTCAATTCATGCATTTTGTCTTTATCGAAAAATGCTCCTGATTCTTTGTCACGGATAAAGGCGTCTTCCTCCCACGAATCCCATAATCCTTTGACGACTTCAACGAATTCTTCCGCGCGCTGATATCTGAGATGGTGCTCAAGATGCTTTTCGCCGCTGAAATTAAGCGCGGTCGATTCAATCGATGATGTGACGACATTCCAGCCCGCGCGGCCGTTGGAAAGATGATCAAGCGATGCAAATTGTCTCGCGATATGGAACGGTTCGCTGTATGTGGTAGATGCGGTCGCCGTCAGACCGATGCGGGATGTGACCTGAGCGAGCGCCGACAGCAGCGTAAACGGCTCAAAGCGCGTCAGCACATTCGGATGTGATTTGCCGTCTATTGATAAACTGTCCGCCAAAAACAGCATGTCCAATTTCCCCCGCTCAGCCGTTTTCGCCAGTTCTTTGAAATAATCCAAATTCATGCTCGCGTCCGCCGGTGCCTGAGGATGTCTCCAAGAAGCGACATGATGGCCGGTGCCCGCGAGAAACACACCGAGTTTGATTTCTTTTTTCTTTGTCATGATGGATCTCCTTCTATTCTGAAATACGGTTCGGAACATATTAACACCATTAAACCTATATTTCCTAGTAATTTTATAAGAATAAATCAAAATGTACAATTGTCAGGCAAGTTTGTCAATGCATTAAGACAAAAATCATGATTTTTAAAATAACCCGGCGCACCGGCCGGGTTATTTCTTCGAAACTGTATAGACGGTCCCTTTGACCTTTTTCTTAATAACGGCAATGATAAGCAGCAAAACGGGGAACAGCACTTGAAACGGAAGATGAATATAGATCGGCACAATGTTTAAGCCTTCATTCATGTGTTCCGAAAAATTGCTTGCGATGCTGATGGAGAGAATCAGCACCCCCAATCCGACCGGGAAGGCCAGCTGGGACGGATTTTTTTCTTTAAACAGCGTGGACACGCCCACGACAACCGCATATGTAAAAAGGCTGACTTTGAAAAAACCGCCGATGACGAGCACGAGCATGAAAAAAACATCCAGCCGGTCTAAAAACTCTTCCACTTTAATTGTCTGTATGGTGCTCAGCAGCGGAAATTGAGAGCGGAGCATTAAGTTGACGTCCAGCACACAAATATTAATCGCCACTGACATTGCCAAAAACAGGCCGCTGATGATAATCGCCAGAAATCCGGTTTTCTTCACCTTTTTCCGATCTTTTAAATAAGGGAAAATCATGACAAACACGATTAATTCACCGAACGGGATGAACATCGTCTGTTTAAACACGGAATAAATGACCGTTCCTGCACCCTCAGCTAAAACGGGCTGGAGAAATCTGAGGTTGATCGTGCCTGAGCTGATAATGAGGATCAGCCCGACGGCTGTCAGAAAATACATAATGCCAAACAGCAGCTCGCCGGCTCTCGCTATCACTTCAATACCCTTTCTGACCGCAAATATCGCGGCGATCATCAGCATGGCATTCACAATTAAAAGCGGCGTGTCCTGGTAGGCGAAGGTGACAAGCATTTCGCCAAAATCCCGCAATACGCGGGCCGCGATATAAGAAAAATAGAGAATATAAAGAAGCGAGACCGCCCAGCTCAGATGTCTGCCGATCAATTCGTTCATGTAATCTCTCGGAGAAGACTCAGGAAAAAATTGATACAGCGCCTGATAAACGTAGAAAAGTCCGAGACCGGTAACGCACCCGAGAAGCACGGACAGCCACGCATCCCGCCCGGCCATCGTGCCCGGCGGGATCAATAACGAACTGCCCAATTCAAACAAAATGATCATAATAAACAGCTGACGCGTGCCGATTTTCGCATTTTCCATACGCTTCGCTCCTTTCCCCTCACATCAATTATGCTCAAGCTTGTCTGAGAGAGGATTATTCCGCAAGCCCGTTCTTCTGATAATGACTTCCGTTTTGACATCTACGGGGAGATTGGGGAAATATTCTTCCTCCCACTTCCCTTTGAACTTTTTCCATTTGTCCGGATGCTTCCGATAGATCAGGTCTCCGAAGCCGACGAAGTCATTCTTACGGGCTTTTATATCTTCAATTGATTTGGTGATATCTTTGTCAAGCTGCACGCTGAGCGCCTTTTGCATCGTCATCAGCACTTGCGGATCAGACAGATGGAAAGGGTATCTGACAGCGTCCACCAGCCCCTCGACCTGAGCATGCACGTGAATATGCGGTTTTCCGTTCGGAAAAGTGGCCGTCACCTTTGTATTCTGGCGGGTGACCTGCAGACTGATTGCATGCTTCACGTTCTTCCAATCCGCATTGATGAACGTATGCTTGATCCTATTGAGCAGCCATACAGCCCCCACACTGTCGTCATCCTCAATCCAGTAATCCAGCCTCCCATCCTTTTTGAACACCGCCAGTCCGTCCGCTGACAGCACTGCTTTCGGTTCAGTTGTCTGCGTATTTTCCATCGTAGGACCGGCTTTATCGTCTCCGTGCATTTCATAACCCGGAATAAACGGAGACCCGGCCGGAGAAGCGAGATCAATCAGAACATCCTGAAGGCTGGTTTTAATGACTCTGCCGTATTGTTCCTGCGTGAAGCTGAGCGTCTTGTTCACTTTATTGGAAGGGATTTTATCAATCGGCGTCAGCACTTTAATAATGTCTTCAGCCTTGCAATTATGCGCGATCACAACGGTTGCGGTCCTCCTGAATTCGGTGTCGCGGTCAAGATTGTCCAGAATAAAACTGAGCCCTTCCTCTTTCGCCAGTTTTTCACTGAACACCACGAGATTCGTATGGGCAAAATAGAGCCTTCTGGACACTTTCATCGAGCCTTTTCTCAAAGCTTCCGTCATATTGTCTCCGGACACCGAATAGACGGAAACCGGAGGCCGGTCTCCCGCTCCGCCGCCCTGCAGACCGCCGGCCACATTTCCCGGATTGATAATTTGGAAATGAAGGACGTATTTTCCCGTTTCGGTCCGGTCAATACCGATGGCGGAGATCACCGCTAAATCGGTCAGCTCCCTTTTATCCCAGCATCCGGATACAAACATAAGGGAAACCATCGTACAAAGGATAAGCATCCATTTACGTCTTTTCATTACCGTCGCCCTCTTCTACATCTTTATTAACCATTCCTCTGGATGTCTCCGGTTTCGGTCTTTGATGTTCCCCTTGGCGCCTGTTGTTTTCCTGCACGAGCAGTCCCGGCCTTTTTTCATCCGCCCATAACGGAGCGCGGAGGAGGGAATCCTTCAGTCCGCCCGGGGTTAAAGGAGCGAGCGGGGACATATACGGAAATCCGAATGAACGCAGGCCGCACAGATGGACAAACATCATGATAATGCCCAGAATCAGTCCGTAAAATCCCATAACCACCGCTGACAGAATAAAGAGAAACCGGATCAGCCGCGCAGATATCGCCATGTCAAAAGCCGGGGTCGCAAAGCTGGCAATCGCCGTCAGCGCGACGACGATAACCATGGCCGGGGAGACGATGCCGGCCTGCACGGCGGCCTGGCCGATGACAAGCGCTCCGACGATGGAAACGGCGGAGCCGACAACTCTCGGAAGCCGGACACCCGCCTCCCTGAGAATCTCAAAGGCCACTTCCATCGTCAGCGCTTCAATCACGGCCGGGAACGGCACCGTCTCCCGCTGAGCCGCGATGACAATCAGCAGCTGCGTCGGAATCATTTCCTGGTGAAAAGTCGTCGCCGCCACATAAATCCCCGGCGCCACCAGTGAAATGAAGAAGATCAAAACCCGCAGCACCCTGATGCTGGTGGCGATATCAAATCGTGAATAATAATCCTCAACGGATTGAAAAAATTGAATAAATAATGCCGGCGCGAGGAGAACGAACGGCGTTCCGTCCACGATAATCGCAAATCGTCCTTCCAGCAGATTCCCCGCCACGACGTCCGGCCGCTCCGTATGATATACGGTGGGGAACACAGAAAACGGCGCGTCTTCAATGAGCTGTTCAATGTAGCCGGATTCCAGAATGCTGTCGATGTCAATGTGCTTCAGCCGCTTGCGGACTTCCTTAATCAGCTTTTTATCGCAAATTCCGTTAATATACATCAGCGCGACATCCGTATTCGTTTCGTGTCCGATCTCCATTTTTTCAACCCATACATCAGGCGTTTTTACATACCTGCGGATCATGGAAATATTGGTTTGCAGAGATTCAGTGAATCCCTGCCGCGGGCCGCGGAAAGAGACCTGGGTGCTCGGCTCTTGAATGGACCGGTGCTCTCCCCCTTCCGTGCTGGCGATCAGCGCCTTGTCAGCCCCGTCGACAAAAATGAGCGTGCTGCCCGCCACCAGCCCGGCATAAAGACTTTTCCATTTTTCTTCCTCTTTCACCCCGCCGATCGCAAGCGTTTTATCGTATATCAGGCAGACTGCTTGTTCCGGCTGAACGGACGGGATGTCGATTAAATCCTCCAGAAGGGATTGGCTGACGAGCTGTTCGTCTACCAAACCGGCGATATACACAATTGCGGCCGGAAGCTCTTCTTTTCCGATTTTCAGCCGGCGGATGACGACATCGGCACTGTTGCCGAACCTCTCAGACAGTTTCTTCATATTTTGCTTTAAGCTGAGGGAGATCGGCTCATCCCGCTCTTTGTCCGGCTGGCTGTCCGCTTCTTTTCTGCCTTCATTGTCACGGTCGTTTTGATCGGCTTTTTTTTGTTTCTTCTGCTTAAAAAATGGCGGCATATCGCAAAAAACCTTTCCTCGTTTTTTTCATATTCTTCCTGTACGGCAAAAGATTATGCACGGCGGAAAGTCTGTATAAGTTCTGCGTAATCGAAAAGGATAAAAAGGGAGAGTGATGCGCATGAAAATATTGGGGGTTTCATTTTTTTTGCTTGCTGCCTGTCTGATCATTTCAGTAACGATAGATATGCTGCAAGGTTTCAGTTTCTATGGAGCGGTCCAAAACAACCTGTCCGCTTTTAAATTGACCACCTTCTCAGAATGGCTGATGCTGTTTTTATTCGCCCTCTTTTTAATCAGAGAAATGATCGTTTTATATAAATCAGGTAAAAAAGATGCCTGACAGGCGCACGGCTGTATTGTGTCAAAAAAGAACACATCCCTCCTTCTTTCGGAGTTCATGTGTTCTTTTTATTTTTCCGGCGGGACCGTTTTCAGATGACGATATTTCCGCTGTCCGTATCTGTCGCGTGTTTCACAATGACGCCTCTGATAATGCGGTTGCCGATGATTTTAGTACTTGCGGAGGAATTGGTTTGGATGGCGGAAGCAGAAGTGGCGGAAAGGTTGTTGATGGTATTGCCCGACACGAGGGAATTTGAGGTTCCGTTCAGATAGATGCCGATCGGGCTGCCCGCCGTTCGGTTGATCGTGAGCGTATTGTCTAGGACTTCATGCGTGCCTGAATTCAGATACACGGTAACGATAAGCGGTGATGATTCAAAGCGGTTGCTGATGACAGAGGTTCCCGAGGATGTTGAACTGAAAATGGGATAGTTTTTGTAGCTTTTGAAGAGATTTCCCTTGATGACAGCCCTGGCGTCATTTGTCACAGATACGGCATAGGACTCCGCGGCGCCTTGATACGCATTCGGAATCAGCGTATTTCCTTCAATAACGGCATTTCCGCCTGTGACCCATATGCCCCGGCTGAACGATTTCAGCACATTTTGTTTTACGGTGATATTGCCGGCCGACATGCTGATCCCGTCCGTTACCTGATTCAGAGTATTATTCATAAAGACGGCGTTTTCCGACAGCGTCGCCCGCATCCCCGTGCTTCGTCTCGTTTCGGAACGTCCGTTTTCAATGACATTGCCGTCAACGGTCACATCTTCCGCCTGATAGACGGAAATGCCCGTATTTTCAAATTGACTGATTTTGTTATGGGTGACGAGGACGCTTTTTCCCCTTACATCTATTCCGGTGGAAAAGCCGGTAATCAGATTGTTGGAAATGACGGCATTGCTGCTGTCCTGCCCTTGTGACACACCTTGTCCGGCGACTGCGGTTCTTGAGCCGCCGTCTGACCGAAAGAAGACATTCCCCGAAATGACGGTATGTGCCCCATACCCGTAGCTGATTGTGTTATCGGAATGATTTCCTTCAATTAACACATGATATCCGTTAAAATTGGTGACTGAGCTTGCGGCGTTTCCGGAAAAGAAGTTGTTGCGGACCGTAATATGAAGAGCTTCTTCATAATCAATATCGCCTTCTCCGTACGATTCAATATCGATTCCGAATTTCGGAGCCGTTCCGTTCCCTTGCCCGGCGTCTTCAATCACGCATTCTTCCACCGTAACGGTATGGCAGCCGGTGATTGAAATGTTGTTCCGCCTTGACTGCCTGATCTCACAGCGGCGGATGGTCACCTGTTCTGAAGTTTCGTAATCACTGTTTGTTTTTAACCCGAGCGGGCTGACAATAATGCCGTCTCCCGTAAAATCGGAAATCTTCACATTTTCGATCAGCACATTGCTGCTGCCTTCAATACAGATTCCAAACCCCCATTCATGGGTCGACCGCAAAGGGACATTGGTATACGTGTGTTCATCCCGTTCCCCGATGATCCGGCCGCCGGTGATGGTGACATTTTCACGCCTGCCTATATAGAAAGCCGAGTAGCCCCAGGAGCTGTTCGGCGCCACTTTAATCGTGCATTCCGGATCTAAAACGATGGTGAGATGGCTCGGCACGTTAATCCCGGCGTTCCGAAACGGCTGGCTTCTGTCCCCGCCAAGCGTGCCGTTGATTTTATACGTTCCGGGCGGAAAAAACACCGTATGACAGCCTTCGCTGACGGCCCTGGCCAAGCATTGGTTGATGGCGCCCGTCACGTCGGTTTTTCCGTCTGCCGCCACACCGCAATCCGTAATATCCAATATACGATTCGGCAAGTGATAATCTCCTCCTTCCTCTCTTATTGTCATCTTATTCCGCCATATCCCGCTCCGCCTGTACATACTTTAAATTTTTTAAAAAAAGTTTATAAAGATAGTTTAGTCAGATAATATAACAAAATAAGTCATTGGAATTAGGAAAATCCGTCTATATTCAACGTTTTAATATCTTTTCATTCTGGAATTTTTTGAATTCAGTATAAATTATATTGACACAAGTATTATATAAGAATATGATTTTTGTAATACACTTTTTTAAGAAAGGGTTGGCTCAGGTGGCATCTATTGATAAGGACTCTATAACAGAAACTGTGCCGCAACGAGGCTTTTTCGGTCATCCCCGCGGCTTGTTCACACTGTTTTTCACCGAATTTTGGGAGCGTTTCTCCTACTATGGTATGAGAGCCATATTGCTTTACTATTTATACACGGAAGTCGCTCATGGCGGTCTCGGCTTTGATAAAACGACCGCAGTTGCCATCATGTCCATATACGGGTCTCTCGTATACATGTCGAGCGTCATCGGCGGATGGCTGGCCGACCGGGTATTCGGCACGGCAAACACCGTATTTTACGGCGGAATTTTAATTATGTTCGGGCACATCGCTCTTGCCTTCCCTGGCAGCACAGCGGCGTTTTTTACCAGCATGGCTCTGATCATTATCGGAACCGGCCTGCTTAAACCAAACGTATCCAGCGTTGTCGGAGATTTATATACGAAGGAAGACGAGCGCCGCGACTCAGGTTTCAGCATCTTTTACATGGGGATCAACCTCGGCGGATTGCTTGCGCCGCTAATTGTCGGAACACTCGGACAGAAGTACAACTACCACTTAGGCTTCGGATGCGCCGCGGCCGGTATGTTCCTCGGACTGATTGTTTTCGCTCTAACGAGAAAGAAATACCTCGGCAAAGCAGGCTCCAATGTACCGAATCCGATTTCTAAATCATCAGTGATCGGCACGGGAATCGGAGTGGTCATCGCAGCAGCCGTTATCATCGTTCTGATCCAAACCGGCTGGCTGACGATCCAGCGTGTGATTGACACCGTCAGTATCCTCGGCATTGTCATTCCGGTTATTTACTTTATCGTGATGTTCACAAGCAAAAAAGCGACGAAAACGGAAAAATCACGGCTTGCGGCTTATGTTCCGCTGTTTGTTGCAGCGGCAATGTTCTGGGCGATTCAGGAGCAGGGCGCGACGATTCTTGCTTTATATGCGGATCAGCGCACGAGACTTTCCTTTGCGGGCATGCATCTTGAGTCTTCATGGTTCCAGTCTCTGAATCCATTATTCATCGTTATTTTCGCGCCGGTGTTCGCCTGGATCTGGATGAAGCTCGGCAAACGCCAGCCTTCAACACCGATTAAATTCGCGATCGGCATTATCCTTGCCGGATTATCATTTTTAGTCATGGTGCTTCCGGTTATGGGCGGAAGCGGCGAGCTTGTGAGCCCGCTTTGGCTTGTGCTCAGCTTCCTTTTGGTTGTGCTTGGTGAGCTTTGCCTTTCACCGGTCGGTTTATCCGTCACAACAAAACTTGCGCCTGCCGCTTTCTCAGCGCAGACGATGAGCATGTGGTTTTTAACAAACGCCTGCGGTCAAGCCCTGAACGCAAAAGTAGTCGGTTTGTTTGATAAGATTTCTGAAGCGGCCTACTTCGGCTCAATCGGTCTTGTTTCGATCATTCTCGGTATTATTTTGATTCTTCTGTCTCCCGTCATTAAACGGGCGATGAAAGGCGTACAATAAAAGAAAAGCCTGCGGAATCGTGGGACTGACCCCATAAGATGAGACAAACAAAAAACACCTTCAAGTTTGAAAACGGATGATTGTTAGCCGAAATTAGACTTGGAGGTGTTTTTTCTATGGGGACAAGAGTGAGTTATCCGGTTGAAGTGAAACAGAAGGCTGTAGAAATGAGATTGGCAGGCGTGCCTATGAAAGAGATCATGCAGGAATTGAATATTAAGAATAAGACACAGGTTCAGACATGGGTTAGATGGCATAAGACTGGGGATACACATCGATTCGAACAGCCTGTCGGAAAGCAATACACTTACGGAAAAGGCCCGGAGTATTCTTCCGAATTAGAGAAACTGCAGGCAGAAAATCGTTATCTGAGACAACAGAATGAAGTTTTAAAAAAGTGCAACGAATTGGAAAGGAAGCTGATAGCGAAACGCCAGTCGAGCTTGTAGAAGCATTGCGCGGCACAATGACCATACAGGATATCTGTATTCATTTAGGTATCTCACGAGCATCTTATTATCGTTGGAAGAAGAATCTGATGAAAGATAACCCTAAATACCATTTAGAAAAACAAATCGGCACGTTGTGCCGAGAACACAAGTTTCGATATGGCTATCGGAAAATCACAGCCATATTAAAAAAGGGAATGCGTGTGAATCATAAAACGGTTCAGCGCATTATGCAGAAGAATCAGTGGCAATGCCGGGTTAAGGTGAAAAAGCGCAAGAAAGATGGGCAGCCATATGCCGTGGCCGAGAATATATTGGATCGAAACTTTCAGTCTGAACGCCCTCTGGAAAAGCTAGTAACGGATATCACATATTTGCCTTATGGGCAGAAACAATTGTATCTTTCCAGTATATTGGATTTATACAATGGAGAAGTGATTGCTTTTACAATTGGCGATAGACAGGACACAGACTTTGTCTTACACACACTTGATCAGCTGCCCGCACTGCCAGAGAACTGCGTGTTACATAGTGACCAAGGTTCTGTTTATACATCTTATGAGTATCAGAAAGCTGTTAAAACAAAAGGCATTACCATGAGCATGTCCCGCAAAGGGACGCCCGCTGATAATGCCTCCATCGAATCGTTTCATTCCTCACTAAAGTCTGAAACGTTCTATCTTAACAGCATTGATCGAACTACGACGACCATCGTAGAACGCACTGCCATAGAATACATTCATTATTATAACAATATTCGTATTCAAACGAAACTAAACAGCCAATCGCCGATACAATATCGGCAATTGGCTGTATGAAGGTGTTTTGATCCCTGTCTCAAAAACAGGGGTCAGTCCCTCGTCCGCAGGCTTTTTTTATGCGTCTATCGTTTTAACTCCTCAAGTGTTTCTCTCCATCTCTTCAAGACATCTTCCGGTTCGTGGAGCTGGATGGCCGGTCCGGATGTCAGATCCGCGTATTTCGCCCGATCTTCCTTGACGGTGATCACGCGGCAGCTGAACCGTTCCCGCTCGTGTTTCGCCTCTTTCAGCGGCGGAAGCGCCTCACATTCCAATGTGACGTAATATGCGGCTCCTCCGTGCCAGGCGATGAAAAGCGCTTGTCCCGAATGCAGCAGGCTGCTTACGGTCGTCGTGTTTTTCCATAAGGCGAGCCGGAGATTTGTTCTGCTCACGGCCACGATTTCACCGGCGCTGATCATGGCCGCGTGCGGACGGCCTTCTTTTGTCACGGATTGGAGCACAAATGCGTCGTGCTGCTTTTTTTCAAGCTCCGTCCCGTCTAAAAGCGTGTAAAGCGCCTCCGGCAGCTGCTCCGTCAGCATTACGCTTTTCTTTCCGGAACAGCGGGAACATGTGCGGCCGTCTCCGTTTCTTTCGGATCAATTTTAAATGCCGGGTTGAATGCCGCCGGATTCGTGATGCTTTCCGGTTCACAGGATCTCCATGTGAAAAAGCAGGTTTGGCATTGGTATATTTCCCAAGCGCCTTTGACCGGCGATTGGCTGACAGTTTCTCCTTTTTTCGATTCACAGCGCGGGCATGTTTTCATTGCAATCTCATCCTTTCTTATTGATTCATCAAGTCCATCAGTTTTTGTTCCCACTCTTTCGTTGTCAGCGGAGAATCAAGCGGCTGAGAATAATGGCCTCTTGTTTCCGGCGCGACAGGCGTTGTCGCGTCAAGAATCATTTTGTGTGTCATCCCTGCCGGATCAGACCCCGGGTCAAGCGGAAGGACGGACAGGTCAGGAATGATGACTGCATCGTGTTTCGGATGCATTTTCGTTGAGAGCGCCCACATGACTTGCGGGAGGTTAAACGGATCGACATCCTCATCCACGACAATGACCATTTTGCAGTAGCCGAGTCCGTGCGGCGTGGTCAGGGCGCGCATGCCGACCGCCTTGGCAAAGCCGCCGTAGCGCGTTTTCGTGGAAATAATGGCGATCAGCCCGTGCGTATACATCGCGTTCACGGCGACAATTTCGTTCGGATAAGCTTCCTTGAGCTGCTGGTAAAGCGGCACGCACGTATTAATGCCGATCATATAATCGCACTCCGTCCACGGCATGCCTAAGTATAAATGTTCAAAAATCGGATTGTTTCTATGATATACCCGTTTGATTTTGATCACCGGCATGCTGCGGCCGCCGGAATAATGGCCCGTGAACTCACCGAAAGGCCCTTCGTATTCCCGTTCTCCCGCAAGGATCTCTCCTTCCAGAACGACTTCAGCGCCCCAAGGGATGTCTAAATCAGACAATTTAGATTTGACGATTCTGTAGGGCTCCCCTTGAATTGCGCCGGCCATTTCATACTCGGATTGATCGTATAACAGCGGAGTTGATGCAGCTGTCGTAATCACCGGCTCACAGCCGAGCGCGATCGTAACGGGAAGATTCACGCCGCGTTCTTCAGCTTGGCGAAGATGAATCGCAATATCATGCTGAGGCACGGGCTGAATGCCGAGGCGGTCTTTTCCCTTTACCTGCATTCTGTAAATACCGACATTCTGCTTGCCGAAATTGTCCGGATCTTCAAGATCGCGGGAAATGACACACGCTTTATCCAAATAGTAGCCGCCGTCCCCCTGGTTGATTCTGAATAGCGGAAGGATGTCAAAAAGATTGATATCTTCCGTTATTTCATTTTCATGAAACGGCGCGGTTTCTTCCCGTTTGACCGGCACCGGAAATGCATCGTACCGTTTGGCAAACTTAAAGAATTGTTCTTTTACAGGCGTATCTTTCGGCATGCCGAGCATCATCGCGTGATTCGGCCACGAGCCGATGACATTCAGAGCCACCTGCGCATGGTGATGTCCGTAAATATTGTTAAACAAAAGCGCAGGGGTTTTATCCCCGAGATTGCTGGCTGCACGCGCAGCGGCACCCAGATCCGGCTCCGGTTTTACCTCTTCGTTGACTGTTAAGAGCTGCCCTTCTTTTTCAAGAGCGGCGAGAAATTCCCTAAAATCCTGATAGGCCATTATCAGATTCCTCCTTTTTGTTTTTCAATTCCGTACCACCGTTTCGCTTCCGGCAGACGGATGCCGAACTGATCGAGCGTCCGGAACACAATATGATCTATCAATTCATCCATGTCAGCCGGCTTGTTATAAAATGCCGGCATCGGCGGAAGAATGACGGAACCCATTTTTGTAAGCGCTAGCATATTTTCTAAATGGATTTGGCTGAGCGGCGTTTCTCTAGTCAGCAGCACAAGTTTTTTCCGCTCCTTCAGGATGACGTCAGCAGATTGTCAGCCATTCCGGTGCGGATGCTTGCCAGTGATTTCATGCTGCACGGAGCGATGATCATCCCGTCCGTTTCAAACGAACCGCTTGAAATCGCCGCCGCCTGGTCTTTGTGAGAATACGTATAGGATGCGAGTTTCTCGACATCTTTTAACGTATAATCGGTTTCATGTGTAATGGTGACATTTGCCCAAGGAGACACGACAAGATGGGTTTCGATCTCCGCAGCTTTTAAATATTCTAAAAGCCTGATCCCGAATATGGCTCCCGTTGCCCCGGTCATTCCGATGACGAGCTTCATATTGACCCCTCCTTTACGCTTGAAATGTGGTGTCAAAACCATCATACTCCTGATATATCCATATGAAAAATATTCGTTAAATCTATGTATCATACCTTAAAGGTATAAAAGAAAGGAGCGAGCGTTCTCATGGATATCCGGCAATTGCGTTATTTCATCACCATTGCCCAAAAGCAGAAAATCACGACGGCCGCCAAAAAGCTTCATATGGCACAGCCGCCTTTAAGCAGACAGCTGAAACAGCTCGAAGAAGAATTGGGCGTCATTCTGTTTGACCGCAATAAAAAGAAACAAATGACCCTTACATATGAAGGAAATGTCTTTTTGAAAAGAGCGAAAGAGATTCTTCATAAGTTTGAGGATGCCATTATCGAGGTACAAGAGCTGAAGGAGGAGGTGGCCGGGACACTTGCCGTCGGGTCAACCATTTACTGCGCAGCGCTCATGCTTGAGAAAGTGTCACAGATGAAAGAGCGGTTTCCGCATCTCACCTTTAACATTTGGGAAGATGAACCCGTCTCACTGCTTGAGCTTCTGGAAACCCGGCAGATTGACGCCGCCGTGACCACCACCTTGATTAAAAACGACGGCATTGAATCGAAGGAGCTTGAAGACATTCCGTGTGTATTGGTGCTGTCCGAGCATTCAAAACGACTGTGCGCAGAAACGATTAAACTGAATGATATCGCCTCTTTGCCTCTGATCCTTTTGCGTACCGTCAATGGAAGAGGTGTGTATGACCAAGTCCTCCAAGTTTGTGAACAGTACGGTCTCGACCTTCAGGTTGTATGTGAATGCCATGACTCCGCGACGCTTTTGAGCCTCGTATCGTCAGGGTTCGGCGCCACGATTCTGCCTTTGACGATGATTCCCGTCCATATGCGCTCGCATGTCAAAACGGTTATCATCGAGGACAACCCGTTTGTCATGACACCGGCCGTCATCTGGAGGAAAGACAGCTACCTGCCGAAGCCTGTCAGACAGTTTTTGGAATTATTTTGATCTCAGAACACGAAGAATTCCCGCTTATGAAAACCAATTACTTGACTCATACTAAAAAAAAGTTATCCTTTACAATTGGGAGCTATTTTTCTCAATAAAACTACTCAGAAAAGTGGGGAATAAAGAAGATGAAAAAAGCATTATTCGCTTTGTTCATGATGGTCAGCATCGCAATGCTTGCAGCCTGCGGAAACTCACAGGACAGCGGATCTAAGTCAAAAGACGGCGATCTTTGGGCTTCTGTCAAGAAAAAAGGCGTACTGACCGTCGGCACAGAAGGAACGTACGAACCGTTTACCTTCCATGATAAAAAGAGTGACAAACTGACCGGATATGATGTTGAAGTGATTCAAGAAGTCGCGAAACGCCTCGGTCTGAAAGCTGACTTCAAAGAAACGCAATGGGACAGCATGTTTGCCGGATTAAACGCGAAACGGTTTGACGTCGTCGCCAACCAAGTCGGCAAAACAGGCCGTGAGAACCAATATGATTTTTCTGATAAATACACAACGTCAAATGCAGTCGTCGTGACGAAAAAAGACAGCACGATTGCGAAAGAGGCTGATGTCAAAGGAAAAACAGCGGCTCAGTCATTAACAAGCAATTACAATAAATTAGCGAAAGAAGCCGGCGCGAAAATTGAAGGCGTTGAAGGCATGGCTCAATCCCTTCAGCTCATTCAGCAGGGCCGCGCTGATCTGACTTACAACGATAAGCTTGCCGTACTGAACTACTTAAAAACGTCCGGCAATAAAAACGTGAAAATCGCGTTTGAAGCAGGCCAGCCGCAGCAGACGTATTTCGCATTCCGAAAAGGAAGCGGCGAACTTGTGACTCACGTCAACAAAGCGTTAAAAGAAATGAAAGAGGACGGGACTCTTTCTAAAATAGCGAAAAAATGGTTCGGCGAAGATGTTTCTAAGTAACTTGCCGGAGCCCGTGATTGCAACAGCCATTCCATGGGATTTGGTGCAGCAGTCATTCTGGCCGATTCTTTCCGGGGGAATCTATTACTCGATCCCCCTTACCATTCTTTCCTTTATTTTCGGAATGATCATCGCGCTGATTACGGCGCTCGCCAGAATGTCAAATATGAAACCATTGAGATGGGTGTTCAGCGTATACGTATCAGCGGTGCGCGGCACTCCTCTTCTCGTTCAATTGTTCATCATTTTTTATCTGTTCCCGACATTTAATATTACGCTGGACCCTTTCCCAAGCGCAGTCATCGCGTTTTCATTAAACGTGGGCGCCTACGCTTCTGAAATCATCCGGGCATCTATTTCATCCGTGCCGAAAGGGCAATGGGAAGCCGGTTATACGATCGGCATGACCTATCGCAAGACATTGTT
This sequence comes from Bacillus sp. EU55, assembly GCF_038005925.1. Taxonomy (NCBI): domain Bacteria; kingdom Bacillati; phylum Bacillota; class Bacilli; order Caryophanales; family Bacillaceae; genus Bacillus; species Bacillus sp. EU55. Next base: position 368,911 of record NZ_JBBOUE010000001.1, on the reverse strand, counting down.
CCGCGTGATCCTGCCGCAGGCATTTCGCGTGTCCATTCCGCCATTATCAAATTCATTTATCAGCCTGATCAAGGATACATCTCTCGCGTCACAGATTCTCGTCGCGGAGCTGTTCAGAAAAGCGCAGGAAATCGGCGCGCAAAACCTTGATCAAATCTTGGTCATCTATATTGAAGCCGCCTTTATTTATTGGATCATCTGCTTCTTGCTGTCAATCGTACAGCACGTGATCGAACGGCGTCTCGACCGTTATGTGGCCAAATAAGGAGGTTTCGATATGCTTTCCGTCAAAGGATTAAATAAATCATTCGGACAGAATGAAATTTTAAAAAAGATAGATATGGAGATAGAAAAAGGGAAAGTCATCGCCATTCTGGGGCCGTCCGGTTCAGGAAAAACGACGCTTCTGCGCTGTCTGAACGCGCTTGAGATCCCCAATCGCGGCGAGCTGGCATTCTCCGATTTTTCAATAGATTTCTCCAAAAAAGTGAAGCAGGCTGATATTCTTCGCCTCCGCCGCAAATCAGGCATGGTCTTTCAGGCGTATCATCTGTTTCCTCACCGCACGGCGCTTGAAAACGTCATGGAAGGACCCATTCAAGTGCAAAAGCGCGACAAGGAGCAAGTCAGAAAAGAAGCGATGGAGCTTCTGGAAAAAGTCGGACTGAAAGACAAAATGGATTTATATCCGTTCCAGCTTTCCGGCGGTCAGCAGCAGCGTGTCGGCATCGCCCGCGCGCTTGCGATTCAGCCCGAGCTGATGCTGTTTGACGAACCGACATCAGCGCTTGATCCGGAGCTGGTCGGCGAGGTGCTCAAAGTGATTAAGGATCTGGCGAACGAAGGCTGGACGATGGTTGTCGTCACGCATGAAATCAAATTCGCGCAGGAAGTGGCCGATGAAGTCATCTTCATTGACGGCGGCGTCATTGTGGAACAAGGACCGCCGGCACACATTTTTTCCGCGCCGAAAGAAGAACGCACGCAGCGGTTTTTAAATCGAATACTGAATCCTTTGTAGGAGCGGGAGAAGAAGCGAAACACTGATTTCGCTTCTTCTTTTTTTTGGCGGTTATGCTACAATGACAATTAATGAAATTTTATGAAAGAAGGGACCTCTTTGAAGCGGGAATTCTTGATGCGCTGGACGTTTTATTTTGCCGGTCTGTTGATTTTGTCTTTCGGGGTATCGTTAACCATTAAAGGAAAAGCTCTCGGCATCAGCCCTTGGGATGCCTTTCATTATGGGCTTTTTCAGCATTTCGGGCTTTCTGTCGGCCAATGGTCCATCGTGGTCGGCGCGGTCATCGTCGCTTTAACCTGCCTGTTCACGAGGACACTCCCGAAAATCGGCGCTATCTTAAACATGGTGCTGATGGGAATGTTTATTGATTTCTTTTCGTTTCTGCTTCCTGAGGCGCACGCTTTTTCCTTAGCGGCCGTGTTCTTTTCTATCGGATTGCTGCTGATCGGCTGCGGCGTCGGTATTTACGTATCAGCAGGGCTCGGCGCGGGCCCCCGGGACTCTCTGATGATGCTGATATCTGAAAAAACGGGCTGGAACGTGCAATGGGTGCGGAACGGCATTGAGCTGACGATTCTTGCCGCAGCCTGGATGATGGGCGGACCGATCGGCGCCGGTACCATTATTACGGCTGTTTTGACGGGGCTGATTCTGCGTTTTTCTTTGCCGCAGTCCTCTAAACTGTTAACATACGCGATCTCCGGGCGGGCAACGTCCGTTCATTAAAAACAAAGCCGAAACGGTTTTGTTTTTTTATTTTCGGACAGCTTTCGTCTGATATGATAGGATGGTTTTGACAATATTTTCAGACGGAGGATCTGGACATGAAGATTTACGGAGTATATATGGACCGCCCGCTTTCTGCAGAGGAAGAGGATCGGATGATGGCGGCCGTGTCCGCCGAAAAGCGGGAAAAATGCCGGCGCTTTTACCATAAGGAGGATGCTCACCGCACCTTGATCGGCGACATGCTGATCCGCACCGCTGCGGCGAAGGCTTACGGACTTGATCCGGCCGGGATTTCATTCAGCGTCCAGGAATACGGAAAGCCGTACATCCCCGCGCTTCCGGACATGCACTTTAACATTTCCCACTCCGGGCGCTGGATCGTGTGTGCTGTTGATTCAAAACCGATCGGCATTGATATTGAAAAAATGAAGCCCGGCACGATTGATATCGCCAAACGGTTTTTTTCACCGACGGAATACAGTGATCTGCAAGCGAAACACCCCGATCAGCAGACCGATTATTTTTACCACCTGTGGTCGATGAAAGAAAGCTTTATCAAGCAGGCCGGAAAAGGGCTTTCCCTGCCGCTTGATTCATTCAGCGTCCGCCTTAAAGACGACGGCCATGTGTCCATTGAGCTCCCGGACGGGCATGAACCTTGTTTCATCCGCACATATGAGGCGGACGAGGAGTATAAGCTGGCCGTTTGTGCGGCGCATCCCGATTTTTGTGACGGGATTGAGATGAAAACGTATGAAGAGCTGCTGTAAGCATAGAAAAAGGAGGGTGTCCCCTCCTTTTTTGTCAGCCTGATATTTCCGCCTGTTTCTGCAGCTGCTTTGCTTCTTGATAAATTTCTTCGAACAGATCCGCGATGTGTTCTTCTTCAACACATGAAAATGCGATTCGCAAATCGGTTTCATTAATGGATATCGTTCCGATTCCTCTCTTTTCAAGCAACGACACTCTCAATTCGCCGGCGTTTATGTCTTTCAGCCGGACACACATGAAATAACCCGAGTTAAACGGATAAGGCGTCCATACGTCTTCATAATGCTTGTTTTCTGCAAGAACGGCTTTCACTTTGTCAGCCCGTTTTTTCATAATGTTATATTTCAGCGATTTTTCTTTCTCGTATTCCGGTGACTGCATCGCCCGAAGCATGAATGTTTGGGACGGGTGCGGGGCGCTTGAAATCGTTCCCCTGATAATCCCTTTTGTTTTTTCCTCGAGCACGCGCAGCGCTTTTTCGCTTTTTGTGCTGTACGTAATAAAACCGACGCGGAAGCCCCATGCGTAATTTTCCTTCGTCGCGCCGTCTATTTTCACGCAAAGCACCCGGTCGTGCACTTGGGCGAGTTTACTGAAGATGGATTCCTGAATGGCCGTTTCATCGTAAAACAGATTGTAATACGCATCATCTACGAGCACGACAATCTCTTTGCCGGCCTCCGCCGCTTCCAAGATCACGCTGACGATTTCTGACGCTTCCTCTTCTCCCGGCGTATAGCCTGTCGGATTATTCGGGAAATTCAGCACGACAATCGCCTTCTCTTCCTGCTTTTTCAGCAGTTCGGACAGCCCTGCCGCATTAAAACGCCCATCGTGCTGAAAGAGCGGGTACGTCTCAATAGATGCCTTGCGCCGGACACCGAAAATGAAGTTGTAATTTCCCCAATATTTATCAGGGAGAAGGAGCGTATCCCCTTCATTGACGAACAAGTCGGCGGCAATGCTCAGCCCGTGTGTCAAAGCGTTTGTCACGATCGGCGTGCTGATGTCTTTGCCGGCTAATGAAGGATTTTCGAGACGCATTTTTTTCAGCCATTCCTGTCTGAGCGGCTCTTTTCCCTGCGGCGGAGCATAATCGTAGATATCATCGGGGTTATAGGCGGACAATGTCTCTTGAATATGGGAAAAGTGCATGGACTCCCCTTGTGAGGTGGCGATTCCGATCGTGGCATTATACTTTCCGGCCTTGGCTTTCGCTTCCGCTGATTGCGTCAGCACCCCTTTCGGATAAAACAAATCTTTGCCCAAATCAGAAAGCATATGAAGCACGTGCGGGTTTTCTTCAGATAATGTTCTGTTCAGCTCTTTTGCTGCATCATTCATGTACGACAATCCCTTCAAAATTATATTCCATCAAATCATAACATAAAATTTTTGATAAATGAGAAAACGATCGGGCAGATTTTGTTACAAAAAACAGACAGCGAATGCTGTCTGTCATAACCTATAACAATTGGCCTGCAGTGCTCCTGTTAATAATCTCATAGATTCGTTCCGCCACTTTTGCAGTTTCACTTAATATGAACATGTGACCGTCGGAAAACTCGTGAAATACGGGATTTGCGGCCCATTTTTTCCATCCGTCCGCATCTTTGATACATTTTTTATCCTTCCGCCCATTAAAAATATGGACGGGTGATTGAATGGTATGAAGATCAGACGGCCGGAAGCTTTCAAGCGCGCGGTAGTCGGATCTGAAAGAAGGCAGGAAAAATGACATGACCTCCTTATTTTCCACTAACTCCTGCGGCATTCCGCCAAGCTCAATAATATGGGCGAGAAATTTTTCATCATCAAGATGAGAAACCTTTTTCCTTTCCGCATGCGGCGGCTGAATGGCTGAGATGATCACGGCCTCCGGGTAGATGCCTTCCCGCTCCAGCTTTTGCGCCAGCCTGAAAGCGACCATGCCTCCCATACTGTGCCCGAACAGCACAAACGGACGGTCAGGACGGAGATTCAGCTCCTGCTTGTACAAGCTGACGAGCTGTTCAAAATCCTCAACGGCTGACATTTGATTTGTCCCGTGTCCAGGCGGTTCCGCGGCAAGCATCTCACATTCACCTTGGAGATAGGTGTGGAGCGGGCGGAATGATGCTGAATAGCCTCCTGCGAACGGAAAACAGATGAGCTGCGTTTTTTCTGTGGTATCGAACGATTTAAAGAGCTGGACCATTAGCGGCTTCCTCCTTTTCTATCGTGAAGTTGTCAGCTTCAGATGTTCACTTCTTAGGAATTCGAGCAAATATGCCGCATTCCTTTCGAGACATTCACCCTGAAGCATTTCTGCGTGAGTGCCGCAGCCTTTTTTCACACGGTATTCACCTGCCGTAGCTTCCTCCCACGAAGCGAGCCATGGCGGCATCGCAAAGTCCGGTTCTGATGTTAATAGATCTATGTCCGCATTGACGGTGCCGGTGCTGACGGCATGCACGAAATAAGAATAAAATGCATTTGTTTTTTTGGCGAGCCCTTCTTTGACGGCTTCGTTATTCAGTGCTTCATTGTCCCTGTTTACCTTCATCAGCGCCTCGACATCACTTTCTACGGTGCGGCCTTCCAAGTCGCTGACGCCTTGTTTTTTATAGGAATCAACCATGATCAGCCGCTCCACTTTACGTCCCCCGGCTTCAAGCCGTTTGGCGGTTTCAAAGGCAAGCGTGCATCCTGCCGAGTATCCGAACAGCTTGACCGGGCCTTCCGGCTGCAGCTGATTGATCAGCTCTGTGTAGCGTTCGATACGGCTGTCTTCCTCGATAAAATCGAACGCGCAGATTCTATAGCCGGACAGATGTTTTGCCAGCGGCTGGTACATCAGCCCGTAACCGAGAACAGGCGGGAACGCAAACAGTGTGTCAGACTGATTTTTATTCATGATGGTGAGGTCTTTCATCCCTTTTTCTTCACCGTGAAGCAGATAATCGGCAATGCCTGCGATTGTCGGCGCTTCGAACAACAGCTTCACCGGGATGTCCGTACCGAGCTCTTTTTTAATACGGGACGCAGCCGTCATCGCTTTTAAGGAGTGCCCGCCGAGTGCAAAGAAATCATCATGAATGCCTATCTGCTGTCTGCCGAGAATTTCGGACCAGATGTGTGCAATCGTTTCTTCCGTCGCATTTCGGGGCCCAATCCATTCTTTCGCCAGCTGAGCGGGATCCGGTTTTGGCAGCAACCGTTTATTGACCTTCCCGTTTGTCGTTAAAGGAAGCTCCTCTAAGAAAGTAAAGGTTTGCGGCACCATGTAAGCAGGAAGCTGTTTTTTCAGGTGCCCTTTTACGTCTTCGGCTGATAACTGCGCTCGGTTCACGAGGTAGGCGTTGATTGATGCATCTCCAGACTCATGGCGGTCAACAACAACAACCGCATCTTTCACACCCGGGTATTCCTGCAGCTGCTTTTCAATTTCTTCAAGCTCGATCCGGTGTCCGCGAATTTTGACCTGATCGTCAATACGGCCGGCGTATTCAATCGTCCCATCCGGCAGCCAGCGTGCCAAATCCCCTGTGCGGTAAAGCTTTTCTCCCGGCTTGAACGGGTTTGGGATAAACATTTGCTCCGTCAGATCATGACGGTTCAGATACCCTTTTGATACACCCATTCCGCTGATGCACAGTTCACCGACAGCTCCGAATGGCTGAAGCTGGTTTTGCTCGTTAAGAATATAAACACTGGCATTGCTGATCGGCTTTCCGATCGGCAATGAAGAGATGGAATCCGGCATATCATGCACGACGTGAGCTGTCGCAAACACTGTTCCCTCAGTCGGCCCGTAGCAATTAATCAGCTTGCCCGGCCCCATGATCTCAAACGCTTTTCTGACGTGAGGCACAGACGCGCGCTCACCTCCGAATAACACGCAGCGAAGCCCTTTCAGCCAATCCTCTCCCGCATCGGTGAGAAGATTGAAAAGTGCAGTCGTCGCAAACATGACATTGACATTCTCCTGCCGGATCAGGTCAGTCAGCCGTTCTGTATCAAGCAGTGTCTGTTCATCTGCGATAATGAGCCGTGCCGCATTCAGTATTGACGCGTAGAAATCAAAGGTAAATGCGTCAAAGGCGTAATTCGAAACGGATAAGAACGTATCTTTTTCAGAAAATGCCATGTAGTCTACATGCTTGACCAATCCTTGAATATTGGCATGAGTGGTGATATTGCCCTTCGGCTTTCCGGTTGTGCCGGACGTATACATAATATATGCCGGATCATCGGGTTCAATTGCGGTTGCAGGGTCGCTTGCCTGCTCTTCGAACCGTGCTCGATCATCGATGAAAAGTGTTGTTCCTGTATACGGCAGCTGATCCGCTTTTTCTTTCATCTCCTGATGTGTCAGCAGACAGGCTGCATCACTGTCAGTCAGCATATACGAGATTCGGTCCTCCGGCAGCTTCGGATCAACAGGGAGATAAGCCGCTCCTGCTTTTAGTACGCCGAGAATGCCGATCACCAGTTCAAGCGAGCGCTTCGTGTACAACGCGACAACGGAGCCTTTACCCGCACCTTGCTTTTGCAAACGGCGTGCAAGGCGGTTCGCTTCCTCATCTAATTCGCGATAGGAAAGAGTCTGGCCGGAATACGTAAGCGCCGGCGCATCAGGATGAACATTCACCGCCTCTTTGAACCAATCCGTCAGAGGCTTCGCCTGATGGTTTTGAGCAGGCGGGTTTAAGCCTGTAAGCAGAAACTCTCTTTCCTTTTCATCAACAAGACTGATCGTATGAACAGGCTGATCCGGCTTCTGGATGAGCTGCTGAATCGCTGTGAGAAGCTGTGATTTTAAGCGCTGGATAAATGCCTCATCAAACACATTCTCATTATAGGCAAGCTTAATCAGCATCTCATCACCCGGGGAAGCCATCAGGTTGAGATCGTAATTCGACTTCTCAAAAACATGGACATCCTCCATTTCAAAGCCGTTTTCATTGTTTTCTTCATTTTTTGCATCCTGAAGCGGATAATTTTCAAACACAATGATGTGGTCAATCAGCTTTGGCTGATCGGCCTGGCTTTGGATGTCATAGAGCGGCACGTATTGATGCGGCTCAGACTGCAGCGATTGTTCCTGCAGCTGCTTGAGCAATCCGTTAAATGTGGTATCCTCAGACAGTTTCACCCGCCTCGGGACTACATTGATAAACAGCCCGACCATATGTTCAACGCCTTTGATTTCTGCGGGACGTCCGGAAACGACTGTGCCGAAGATCAAATCGCCGGACTGCTGGTAGCGGCTGATTAATACGCTCCACACTGCCTGCAGCGCCGTACTCAAAGTGGTATGCTGTGATTTTGCAAGCTCGTTAAACGCCTTTGTGTCCGCCTCCGGCAGTGAGAAGAGCAGCTCTTTCGGCTCATAGCCGTCCTTTTGTTTCTTTCTTTGCTCCGCAAATGTCGTTTGTCCTTCAAATTCCTCTAAGTACTCGCGCCAGTAATGCAGTGATGCTTGTTTATCCTGCTTTTCAAGCCATTTGATATAGTCCTTATATGGTTTGACCGGCGGCAGGCTGTATGGCTTTTGTTCGCGCAGGGCATTGTATACCTTAAACAGATCCTGTACGACGATGCCAAAGCACCAGCCGTCCAAAATCATGTGATGATAGCTCCACACCCATTCAAAGCTTTCTTCAGCTTTTTTAAAAATAGCCGCACGCGTCGGGATATCCCGCGTCAAATCAAACCCCTTGATTTTATCCTGTTCTTTGTATTCATTGATTTTGGCTGCTTGCTCGCTGCCCGGTAAGTGTGCCAGATCGATTTCTTCTATCTGAAACTGCCGTTTTTTCAATACGACTTGGACCGGCCTTTTTACTTTTTCGTGAATGAACACGGTACGAAATACATCGTACCGGTCCATGATCACATTCATGCTTTCTTCAAGGCATTTGATATTCAAGCTGCCTTTTACTTTCATTGTCATTTGTTCGATATAAAAGCTTTGGCCGGGATTCAGGAGAGTATGAAACAGCATTCCCTCCTGCATCGGCGACAAATAATACATGTCCTGAACTTGATCTTTTTTGAACTGGCTCATCTGCTCCGCTCCCCCCTTCTGTTAACTGTTTTTATCACGTTAAATTCTCCTCAAGCATGTCAAAGATGTCTCCCATTTCATCCATCTCAAGATCCTGCGCGCTGAAGTCGCTCGGCGTAAATTCTTTCTCTTCTTTGGCCGTGCAATGGCGGATGATCATTAAGAGGTTTTCTTTAAATCGCTGCATCTGTGCTTCGACTGTGCTTCTTTCATATTCTTCCTGATTGTATGAGCAGGAAATGACGAAGCGGCCGCCTGTAACCATCCCGCTGAAGCTCAGTGCGTATAACGCCTCTGACTCTTCGCTGACTTGACGCCCCATATCATATGGAGACGGTTCAAACCATTCAGTTTTCACTTCATTGTCAAACTGCCCTAGGTAGTTAAAACTGATTTCAGGCGTGGCGCCTTTTTCTGTTTCATCGGATGACAGATACCGGAGAATCCCGTATCCTACGCCTTTATCAGGAACGCGCCGCACCGTCTCTTTTACCGTTTTAATGACGGAAGAGACGCCGTCTTCTTTGCTGATCTGCAGAATCAACGGATATTGAGCCGTAAACCAGCCGACCGTCCGTGAAATATTGACATTCGGTATGATTTCTTCCCGGCCGTGTCCTTCTAAGTTGATGCCGACTTTACCGTTTTCCGTCCATTCACCGATCGTTAAGCCGAGCGCGCTAAGCAAAATGTCGTTGATTTCCGTTCCGTACGGATGATGAACATCTGTAAGCAGCTGCGCCGTTTCTTCCTCAGTTAATTCACATTTCACGGCCGCCGTATGTTTGACGAGCCGTTTGTTCGGATCATGGTCTTTCGGCAGCGGCCGGAGTTCTTCCGCATCTGCCTGTGCCCAATAATCCGCCTGCTTTTTCAGCTCTTCTGATTGCGCAAATGTGTTCAGCGCCTCCGCCCAATCTTTAAAGGAGTGGGTTTTTTGCGGGAGGACGATGCTGTTTTGCTGCTGCGCCTGTTTATAACCTGAAGCGAAATCCTCAAGCAGAATTCTCCATGAAACCCCGTCCACGACGAGATGGTGAACCGCGATTAACAGATGATCGCCTTGTTCTGTCCGGTATTGCTCCGCTTTTAACAGCGGGCCGTTCTCCAGATCAAGACTGCCCTGAAGATGATCGGCAAGCCGCTGAATCTGGCTTTTCAGCATATCCTCGTCAGTTCCGTACAGATCAACGATGTCAAAGCTTGCCTTGCATTCTGTGACAGGGAGGTATGTCTGAATGATGCCTTCCCTTTCTTCACGGTAAACCATGCGGAGCGCATCATGGTGTTCAATCAATGCTTGCAGGGTTTTTTCCACCAGGTCCGGATCAAAGCCGTCTTTCGCGTGAAGCATGACGGATTGATTCCAGTGGTGTTTGTCGGTAAAGTTTCGTTCAAAGAACCAGCGCTGGATCGGCGTTAACTCCGCTTCGCCTTCGACAGGGCCCTGGTCGGCCTGCTTGCCTTCCGTCCGCTCCACATAAGAGACGAGTTCTTCGATGGTCGGGTGCTGGAAGAGGTCTTTCATCTCCAATTTATACCCGTGCTGGTTCAGGCGGCTTGCCATTTGGATGCCTTTGATCGAGTCCCCGCCGAGCGTGAAGAAATTATCGCTTACGCCGATCTGGTCAAGACCGAGCACTTCCTGCCAAATGTCAGAAAGCAGCGTCTCCATCTCCGTTTCCGGCGCTTTGTACGCGGCACTTCCCGCTTCAATGTCAGGCGCCGGCAGGGCTTTTTTGTCAATCTTGCCGTTTGCGGTGACCGGAAGCTCGTCCATCTCCACCCAGAACGCCGGCACCATGTAGTCAGGCAGCGTGTCTTTCAGCGCGGCTTTGAGCGCTTCAATATCGTCCTGCTGAGGCGCGACATAGGCGCAAAGCGCGGTATTGCCCGCTTTGTCTTCCACCGCCGTCACCGCTGCGTCATGAACGTCCGCAAGCCGGGCGAGGCGGACTTCGATTTCTGAAAGCTCGATCCGGTAGCCCCGCACTTTGACCTGCTGGTCAATACGCCCGATGTATTCGATCCCGCACTGCGCGTTCCATTTGACGAGGTCGCCGGTCCGGTACATGCGCTCGCCGGGCACGAACGGATCTGCAGTAAACCGCTTCGCCGTTTCTTCTTCACGGTTCAGGTATCCGCGCGCCAGACCGCGGCCGGCCACGCACAATTCACCGGCAATGCCTTCCGGCTGCACCTGATCGCCGTCGCCAAGAATATAAACTCTCGTATTGGCAATCGCCCGTCCGATCGAAAGCGACCCTTCCTCCGGATTGATGACGCCGCTTGTCGCGACGACGGTGTTTTCCGTCGGGCCGTAGTTGTTGACGATCGTGTACGGCTGTTTCACCGCCCGCTTCAGCTTATCGCCGCCGACGAGAAGCATGCGGAGAGAGGTATTTTCCAGCTCCATAAATTGTTCGGCGAGCTGCGTCGGCAGGAAGGTGATGGTCACGCCTTGCTCTTCGAAATAGTGATTTAAGCGGGTGATATCCAGCCGGATCGCTTCGTCAATGACGTGAAGTTCCGCGCCGATGGTCCATGTCGGGAACATCTCCCAGATGGAGGCGTCAAAACCGAAGCCCGCGTATTTGGCGCTTTTATCATCCGCCGTCATGGCGAATGCGTCGTGATGCCAGAAGCACAGGTTCACCAGCGCATGGTGTTCGACCATGACACCTTTCGGCTGTCCGGTCGTTCCTGACGTGTAAATCATATAAGCGAGATGATCTGCCGTTGTTTCCGTCTGCGGGTTCGCTTCATCGTTTTCATCAAGCGGCAGGCTCAGAATGGAGCGTCCGCCGTCAAGCAGGATCGTTTCTCCTTTGAAGCTTTCCGGCACGTCCAGCGCTTCCTGTGTGAGAAGAAGCTTGGCGCCGCTGTCCTGCAGAATGTAGCTGATCCGCTCTTCCGGGTAGTCAGGGTCAATCGGCACAAATGCCGCGCCCGCTTTCAAGACGCCGAGTACGCCCGCGGCCATTTCCAAGGACGGTTTCGTCAAAATGCCGACACGCTCGTCAGCCGTGACGCCGCAGTCCATGAGGATGCGCGCGATCCGGTTCGCCCTTGCATTCAGCTCGCCGTACGTCCATTTCGCGCCGTTATATGCCGCGGCCGGCCGGTTCGCGTAGCGGGCGGCCGTTTCTTCAAAGAGATGGTGAACCGTTTTGTCCTGCGGCACAGAAATTGTTTTTCCTTTCCATGCGTTGAGGAGAGCTTGTTTTTCAGCATCGCTGATCAGTGAAAGCTCAGGCAGCTTTCTGTCCGGACTTTCTGCCGCTTGCTTCAGAATCCGCAGGAACCCGGCGCTCCACTTTTCAATTGTTTCTTTTTTAAACAGATCAGTCGCATATTCAAACTGAAGGCCGAGGCCTTCTTGATCCGTAAACCCGCCGAGTGTCAGATCGAATTTCGCCGTGCCTTGGTTCGACTCATACGGAGTGATGCGCAGGTTCTCCAGTTCCAGTGTTTCTTTATCCGGATCTTCTGTCGTCACCATCACCTGGAACAACGGGTTGCGGCTCATGTCTCTCGGCAGGTCAAGCTTTCCGATCAGATCCTCAAACGGATAATCCTGATGCGCCAGCGCGTCGAGATTGGTTTGTTTCACCTGTTCGAGCAGCCCGGCGAAGGTTTGCTCTTTGCGCGTTTCATTGCGAAGCGCAAGCGTATTGACAAACATCCCCGGCATTTCCTGAACTTCGGCGCTCGTTCTTCCGGCGGTCACCGAGCCGATAATGATATCGCGCTGCCCCGTGATTTTGCTCAAAAAGACATGGAACGCGGCGTGAAGCACCATATGAAGAGTCGCTCCCGATGATTCCATTAATTCACGCACCGCTTTTTCCGTTTCACGCCCCGCTCTGAAACGGACGGATTGTCCTTTAAAACTTTGAACCGGCGGACGGGGGAAATCGGTCGGCAGATTCAATTCAGGAAGCTCGCCGGAAAATGCGGAGAGCCAATAACGCTCATGGTCTTTCATCCGTTCGGCCTGCTCAGGTTCATTCTGCCAGACGGCGAAGTCTTTATAGTGCAGGTTCGGCGACGGCAGGCTCCCGCCTTTGTAAAGATGAGCGAGCTCTTTGACCAGCATGCTTCTGGATACGCCGTCGGCAATAATATGATGCATATCCAGCAGCAGCAGGTGTTTCTTTTCATTCAGTCTGACAAGAGCGGCCCGAATGAGCGGAGCCGCGCTCAGATCAAACGGCTTAATGAATGCCTGAATGATAAGATCCGCTTTCTCCTCGTCTGCTGCTTCAAAGATGTGCAGGTCGATGTCAGCCTGTTCTGCGATCTGCTGCATCGGGCGGCCGTTTTGATCGATAAAGGACGTCCGCAAAGACTCGTGGCGATTGATCATCTGATTGAGCGCTTCCTGAAGCCTTGAAATATTGACTTCTCCTTCCATCAGAAGAACGGACGGCATATTATAGCTGATTGTCTCCCGGTCAAGCTGGTTCAGGACGTACATCCGTTTTTGGGCGGATGATAACGGGTACGCGTCTGCACTGTCTGCCGGTGAGATCATCCGATATCCCTCAGATACCGCTGATTTTTCGATATATGCGGCAAGCAGGCGGACAGTCGGCTGTTCGAACAGCGCTTTTAACGGAACCGTTTTGTCCAGTTCAGCCTGAATATTGGCGAGGAGCATCATGCCTTTTAAAGAGTGCCCGCCGTAATCGAAGAAATTATCGTCGATGCCGAGCGTATCCGTACCGAGTGTCTGTTTCCAAATGCGGCACAGTTTTTCCTCCAATTCCGTTTCCGGCAAGGCTGAAGCTGTTTGCGCCGTTTGGCTGACGCCCGGTTTCGGGAGGGCGTTTTTATCGGTTTTTCCGTTGGCTGTGAGCGGAATGCGGTCTACTTGCACGAAATAGGCCGGGAGCATATGAGACGGCAGTGTTTCGGAAAGCCGTTTGCGAAGCTCAGAGCCTTTCAGCTCGCTGCCGGCTTTATAGTACGCGCACAGTTCCGGCAGCCCGCCTTCGCTAACTGCGAGAACGACCGCCTCCTGAATGCCGTTTACGCTTAACAGCACGGTTTCAACCTCTTTTAATTCAATGCGGTAGCCCCGGATTTTCACCTGATCATCCGCACGGCCGATAAATTCAATCGTCCCGTCAGAAAGCCTGCGGACGACATCTCCCGTTTTGTACATCAGGCTGTCCGGTGAAAAAGGATTTGAGAGAAATTTCTCCGCCGTCAGCTGCGGACGGTGAAGATATCCTCTGGCAAGCCCCCTTCCGGTAATATAAAGCTCGCCGCTTGCGCCCGGAGGCACGAGCTGCATTGCTCCGTCCAATACAAGCGCGCCGGTATTCGCGATCGGGCGGCCGATGACGGGACGCTGCTCATATTGATCAAGGCGCTCCATATTGATCCGTCCGGCAATGGCGCCGATCGTCGTTTCCGTCGGCCCGTAGTGATTGATGAAGTCGGTATGGGCGTATACGTCATGAAACTTGCGGACATCGGACGTGATGATCTTTTCTCCGCCGAGCACCACTAAACGAAGCGGGCTGAAACGGCGTTCTGACGTAAAACGGGCTGTATTGACGATCATATGGAACAATGACGGCGTCAATTTCATATACGTAATGCCGTTTTTCTGTATATACTCACCAAGCTGATCAGGCGCGGTGTACGTCTCTTTCGGCACAATGTGCAGCTCTCCGCCCGCCTGAAGAATCGGGAATATAGCCGTATATCCGAGATCAAATGCGTAAGAAGACAGCAGCACAGATTTGTCAGCTTCAGTCAAACCGGCTTCACGGCTGAACCATGTGACATAATTGATTAGATTGCGGTGCTCCAGCTGGACGCCTTTCGGTTTGCCCGTTGTTCCCGAGGTATAAATGATATAGGCAAGCTGGTCGGCGCCGGGCTCCGTTTCAAGCCGGCCGGCGCTTTCGTTCTGCCATTCTCCGTCTTCCATTACGACCGTTTTTCCTTTATAAACGGCGGCCGCGGTCATGTTTCTCTCATTGACGACCAGAAGCTTCGTTCCGCTGTCTTCAAGAGAGTAGCGGATTCTCTCTTCAGGAGTCTCCGGATCAATCGGGAAAAATGCCGCTCCGGCTTTCATGACGCCGAGAATCGCGGGAATCAAGTCGGCCGAACGATCCATCATAATGGCCACGATGTCCTCACTGCCCGTTCCGCAAGACTGAAGGTGGCGGGCAAACCGGTTCGAGCGTTCATCAAGCTCACGATATGTCAGACTTATTCCGCCCGCAACCGCCGTGAGATCAGGCGTTTTTTGCGCTTGGCGTTCAAACAGCGAAACAAAAGTGCCCTCAGGCAGATCCGCTTCCGTACGTTTTTCATCAGAAAGGAGCGCTTCCCGTTCAGGAGCGGACAGCAGGCTTGCGTCGGACAGCTGAATATCCGGATTTTCAGCGCAGGCTTTAATCAGATTGACAAAATGAGCGCTCCAGCGGCGGATGGTTTCGTCCGCAAATAAGGCTTTCGCGTAATCAAAGCTCAATCCGACCTCTTCTCCGCGTTCAGCCGCTTCTAAGGAAAGATCAAATTTAGCGACATGATGATGCATGGAGTATGAAGAAATCTCCAAATCTCCGAGCCGCAGGGCCGGGATCTCCATGTTCTGCATATTAAATAACACGCTGAACAGCGGACTCCGGCTTGTGTCCCTCGTTAACGGCAGTTTTTCAATTAATTCTTCAAGCGGATAGCTTTGATGCTCAAAAGCTTGAAGGCTCGCTGTTTTCACCTCATCCAGAAATTGTTTGAACGTTTTTTTGCCGGCAGGATGCGACCGAAGCGCAACTGTGTTGACAAACATGCCCGGCACGTCTTGGAGATCAGGATGCTGTCTACCGGCCGCCGGAGACCCGACTACGATGTCTTCCTGCCCCGAATATTTGGACAGCAGCACTTGAAAAGCGGCTAACAAAAACATGTACATCGTCGTATCCGTATCAGCCAGCAGCTTCTTAATCTGCGCCGTCACCTGTTTATCAAGCCCGAAGATGACGCGTTCCCCTTCAAAACTGCGCTCGGCAGGACGCGGGAAATCAAGCGGCAGATCCAGCACCGGCAGATCGCCTTTGAACGTCTCAAGCCAGTAGGCTTCGTGCTGTTCGAGATTTGCTTTTTCACGCTGCCAGACTGAAAAATCCTTATAATGAATCTTTGGCAGCGCAAGCTCCGTGCCTTGATAAAGCTTCGCAAGATCACCGATGAAAATGCCCATTGAGCTTCCGTCCGTAATAATGTGGTGCATGTCAATCAGCAGAAGATGCCGGTCTTCTTCAAGCCGGATCAGCTTCGAACGGACAAGCGGCGCGCGGTTGAGCGCAAACGGCCTGATAAAGGCTTTTGTCAGCTCTTCTGCATCTTCTTCCCGGCCCTCGGCGGTTTCAAGCTCAAACGACACATTTTTGTGAATGGTCTGCACGACTTCTCCCTCTGCCATGTCAAACGACGTACGCAGTGTCTCATGACGGTTGATTAATGCCTGCATGGCCTCCTCAAGACGCTTTTTGTCTACTGACCCTTCCAGCAAAAGTACAGCAGGGACGTTGTAGCTCGTGCTTGCCTGTCCGAGCTGATTAAGGATATACATCCTGCGCTGTGCTGAGGAAACAGGATAATGCTTCTGATAAGGCGCTTGTCGGATCGGTTCAAACTGCTGCTCCTCCTCGCTCTCATGCTGCAAATAATGCGCAAGCTCCTGAATGGTCGGCTTTTCAAATAACACTTTAATCGGCACTTCTTTTTGAAAGTGCTCCTGGATTTTAGCGGTCATCATCATGGCTTTTAAAGAATGTCCGCCAATCGTGAAGAAATTGTCAGTCACACCCGCTTTCACACCGAGAATGCCTTCCCAAATGTCCGCGAGTTTCTGCTCCGCTTCCGTTTTCGGCGCTACGTATTCTTTTTGAACGGCTTCAGCCTGAGGCTCAGGCAGCGCTTTTTTATCAATTTTTCCGTTCGCCGTCAGCGGAAACTGATTCATCTGGATGAAGTGCGCGGGAATCATATATTCCGGAAGTGATTCCGAAAGCGTTTTGCGCAGGTCTTCCGGCAAAAGGGCTTGGTCTGCCGTAAAGTAAGCGCAGATTTCATTTTCATCCGCTTTATTTTTCCGGATCACAGCCGCAGATTCCGTCACATTCTCCGCCTGGCTGATTTTCGCCTCGATTTCGCCGAGCTCGATTCTGAAACCGCGGACCTTTACTTGGTTGTCAATTCTGCCGAGAAACTCGATCGTGCCGTCCGGAAGCCACTTCGCCAAGTCCCCCGTCCGGTATATCATTTCATCCGGTCTGAACGGATCGCGGACAAACTGTTTCTCCGTTAATTCAGGCAGGTTCACATAGCCTCTTGCCACTCCGCTTCCGCCGACGCACAGCTCACCGGGCGCGCCGATCGGCTGGAGATTGCGGTTTTCATCCATAATGTACGCAGTGGAATTTCCGATCGGCTTCCCGATCGGGACCGAACCGTCATAATCCTGATCAATGAGAAAACTCGTCGAAAACGTCGTATTCTCCGTCGGCCCGTATCCGTTCCAAAGCGACAGCTCCGGTGATGCCTTCCTCACTTTGCTGACGATATGCGGCACAAGTGCATCACCGCCGATGATGAGGTGCCGGAGCGTGTTAAACATGCCGGCATCCTTTTGGGCAAGCTGATTAAACAGCGGAGACGTCAGCCACATGGTCGTGATCCGCTGCTCTTTCAGAAATTGGGCGAATTGTCCGGCGTCAAGCAGCGTCTCTTTTTTCACCGGGTGCAATGACGCTCCGTTCAGCAATGCGCCGAAGACTTCGAAGGTTCCGGCATCAAAGCTGACGGCTCCCGTTTGCGCCATCCGGTCTTCTTCATGAACCGGCACGTAATTCGAATGTTTGACGAGCCTGATGATATTTCTGTGTTCAATCATGACGCCTTTCGGTTTGCCGGTCGATCCGGATGTATACATGATATACGCCAAGTCGTTGCCGCCGGCCGGAAGATTCAAGTCTGTTCCGCTTACCGTTTCATCCGCGCTTTCATCCAGCATGACGACCGGGACTTGCAATGCGCCCGCTTGTTCTTGATAGTCCTGAACTGTCAGCACGAGCCGAATCGAGCTGTCTTCCGCCATAAAGCGGAGACGGTCCTCCGGAAAAGCCGGATCAATCGGCACATATGCGCCGCCTGCTTTTAGGACGGCAAGCATTCCGACAACGGTTTCCGCAGACCGGTCGTTCATAATAGCGGCGGTCCGGCCTTTTTCCAGCCCGCTCTTCACAAGGTGTCTCGCCAGGCGGTTGGCCGCTTCGTTCACTTCACGGTAGGTCCATTCGCGTCCCGCTTCTTTTATCGCGATGCTTGCAGGCGTCCGGTTTGCCTGTGCTTCAAACAAACGGTGAACGGCCTCCTCTTCCGGAAGCGCCGTTTTCGTATCATTGAATACCTCAACAATCTGCCGCTCTTCTTCGCCTGAAACAAGGCCGAGTTCCCGCACGGGCGCGTCAGGCGTTCCGACCGCGGCTTTCATCATGCGGGTCAGATGGTGCGCCGTTCGTTCGATGGCATCATGAGCGAAAGCCGCTCCGTTGTATTTGATTTTGACAGTCCACGTTTTTCCCGGATACACGATGAGATTGAAATCAAAGCTCGTCTGCTCAAAAGCATGTTCAACTTTAATGGAAAAGCCGAGTCTTTCCTCCATACCCCCGTTTTCCAGCTCTTTGTCCAGCGGATAGTTTTCAAACGCGACCAAGTGATTTAAGAGGCTGCCGTCCAGGGCGGAGCGCTTTTGAATGTCATAGAGCGGCACATAATCATAGCGCTCGGCTTCCACGGCGTTTTTCTGAACTGCCGCCATCACGTCCGAAAAGGCTGCATCTTTGTCAATCTTGATTCTGACGGGAATTGTATTGATGAACAGCCCCGCCATCGTTTCTATGCCGTTGATTTCTGAAGGACGGCCTGATACGACGGTGCCGAACACCACATCGTCTGTATAGTTGTATTTGCTGAGCACCGCACCCCAAACGGCCTGAAACAGGTTAGGTCCCGTGACTTGATGCCGGTTGGCGGTCTGCTGAATCTGCGCGACCAGCTCTTCATCCCAGACAAAAGAATATTCTTCATTTTGGTAGTCTTTCTTTTCTGATGCCAGACGGCCCGGGAGCAGGCTCGGCTGTTCGAAATCCGCCAGTCGGCTGCTCCAATATTGTTCCGCCTCCTCATAATCCCGGCCTCCGAGCCATTTGATATAGTCAGAGTAAGGTTTGCCTTGGCTTCCCCCGGCAGGCCGGCCGGCACGAAGCGCTTCATAGTTTTGGAACAGGCTTTTCATCAAAACGCCCATACTCCAGCCGTCCATGACGATATGATGATTGCTCCAGACGAGATACAGCTCCTTCTCACTGAGTCTGAACACCGCCGCTTTAAAGAGAATATCTTTCGCCAGATGAAAGCCCTGCTGCTGCACGCCGCGTTTATAGCGTTCAATATATTCGGTTTGGCGCGATTCATCTAATTGACTGATATCTTCATAGTGCACCTTCGTCTTCCGCTCCGCCAATACGACTTGGCGCGGTTTTTGAAGCTGCTGGTGCACGAATACCGTACGCAAAATGTCATATGTCCGGATCAGCTCATTGACGCTTTTTTCAAAAAGCTCCAGCTGAAAGCTTCCGTGAATCCTAAGCTCTAATTGTGTGAAGTAGGAGGAAGAATGCGGATCAAGCAGCGCATGATACAGCATTCCCTCCTGCATCGGTGTGAGTGCATACACCTTTTGAATCGATTTTTTGCTCATATGTCACCTCTGTCTTTTCTGTTAGAGAATTTCCATTAATTTATCAAGTTCATCAAGCGTCAGATCATCATCGCCAAGATCGCTAGGCGTAAGCTCAGGTCCGTCTTGGGCCAGGCAGTGATCTATGATTTTCAAGAGGTGCCCTTTAAAACTGTCACTGAACGATTGAATGGTTTTTTCATGAAATTCGAGAGAATGATAGGCAAACGTCATCGTCATCTGCCCATTTTCTATAAATCCGACAATATCAAGCGCATTCGGCTTCTCTGTGTCAGGGCTCAGCGATTGTCCTGACGGCATCCCGGATCTTGTAAATAAGCCGGAATCCGACATCTCATTAAACTGGCCTAAGTAGTTAAAGCTGATATCCGGATCAATCTCAAATGAAAGATTCTCTTTATGCTCAGGCGCCGTTACATAACGCAAAATGCCGTAGCTGACTCCTTTGTTCGGGATGTGTCTGATGTCTTCTTTCATTTGTTTCAGCTGATATGAAAGATCGTCGGCGTGCTTCATCTCAAGGATCATCGGATACATGCTCGTAAACCATCCGACCGTCCGGGTGATATTCAGGCCGTCAAGAATGTCTTCGCGCCCGTGGCCTTCCAAATGAACGCCGATCGTGTCTTCACCCGTCCACTCTTTCAGCGCCAGTCCGAGCGCCGTGAGCAGGATGTCGTTCATTTCGGTGTGATAGGCTTCATGTACGTTTGTCGTCAGCTGTTCAGTTTGTTCAGGCGTCAGAGAGAAGCTGACCGTTCTCGTATGTCTCATGCGCTGATCACCAGACTGCCTGTCTTTCGGAAGCTGAGTGCATACCTCTTTTTCCTCAAGCTCTCTCCAGTAATCCGCTTCTTTCAGAAACGCCTTCGTATTTGCGTATTCTTTGATTCTCTCGGCAAATTCGGCGAATGAATGTGTTTTCGGCGGCAGCGCGGGTTCATTGCCTTGCTTCAGCTGCGTATAAACGGACGTAAAGTCCTCCAGTAAAATCCGCCAAGATACACCATCCACGACTAAGTGATGGATTGCGAGAAGAAGGTGGTCTCCATCTTCAGCCCGGAAGAGCCCGGCTTTCAAGAGATGTCCTGTTTCCAGTGAAATACTGCTTTGAAGACGGTCTGCTTCCCTTTCGATACGGTCCTCATGGTCTTCAGCAGGTCCGTTCAGCTCAAAGACGTTCAGTTCAACAGACACATCCTCAAGTCCTCTGTAATACGGTTTTTGTTCACGATAAATCATCCGGAGCGCATCATGGTGCACCGTCAGGACATGTAATGTTTTTTCTGTTATCTCCGGATCAAAGCCGTCTTTTGCATGAAGCATGACGGATTGATTCCAGTGGTGTTTGTCCGTGAAGTTTTTCTCAAAGAACCAGCGCTGGATCGGCGTTAAGTCCGCTTCACCTTCGACAGGGCCCTGGTCGGCCTGCTTTCCTTCCGTCCGCTCCACATAAGAGACGAGTTCTTCGATGGTCGGGTGCTGGAAGAGGTCTTTCATCTCCAATTTATACCCGTGCTGGTTCAGGCGGCTCGCCATTTGGATGCCTTTGATCGAGTCGCCGCCGAGCGTGAAGAAATTATCGCTTACGCCGATCTGGTCAAGACCGAGCACTTCCTGCCAAATGTCAGAAAGCAGCGTCTCCATCTCCGTTTCCGGCGCTTTGTACGCGGCGCTTCCCGCTTCAATGTCCGGTTCCGGCAGGGCTTTTTTGTCAATCTTTCCGTTTGCGGTGACCGGAAGCTCGTCCATCTCCACCCAGAACGCCGGCACCATGTAGTCAGGCAGCGTGTCTTTCAGCGCGGCTTTGAGCGTTTCGATATCGTCCTGCTGAGGCGCGACATAGGCGCAAAGCGCGGTATTGCCCGCTTTGTCTTCCACCGCCGTCACCGCTGCGTCATGAACGTCCGCAAGCTGGGCGAGGCGGACTTCGATTTCTGAAAGCTCGATCCGGTAGCCCCGCACTTTGACCTGCTGGTCGATACGCCCGATGTATTCGATGCCGCACTGCGCGTTCCATTTGACGAGGTCGCCGGTCCGGTACATGCGCTCGCCGGGCACGAACGGATCGGCGGTAAACCGCTTCGCCGTTTCTTCTTCACGGTTCAGGTATCCGCGCGCAAGTCCGCGGCCTGCCACGCATAATTCACCGGCAATGCCTTCCGGCTGCACCTGATCGCCGTCGCCGAGAATATAAGCTCTCGTATTGGCAATCGCCCGTCCGATCGAAAGCGACCCTTCCTCCGGATTGATGACGCCGCTTGTCGCGACGACGGTGTTTTCCGTCGGGCCGTAGTTGTTGACGATCGTGTACGGCTGTTTCACCGCCCGCTTCAGCTTATCGCCGCCGACGAGAAGCATGCGGAGAGAGGTATTTTCCAGCTCCATAAATTGTTCGGCGAGCTGCGTAGGCAGGAAGGTGATGGTCACGCCGTGCTCTTCGAAATAGTGATTTAAGCGGGTGATATCCAGCCGGATCGCTTCGTCAATGACGTGAAGTTCCGCGCCGATGGTCCATGTCGGGAACATCTCCCAGATGGAGGCGTCAAAACCGAAGCCCGCGTATTTGGCGCTTTTATCATCCGCCGTCATGGCGAATGCGTCGTGATGCCAGAAGCACAGGTTCACCAGCGCATGGTGTTCGACCATGACACCTTTCGGCTGTCCGGTCGTTCCTGACGTGTAAATCATATAAGCGAGATGATCCGCCGTTGTTTCCGTCTGCGGGTTCGCTTCATCATTTTCATCAAGCGGCAGGCTCAGAATGGAGCGGCTGCCGTCAAGCAGAATCGTTTCTCCGTTGTAGCTGTCCGGCACGTCCAGCGCTTCCTGTGTGAGAAGAAGCTTCGCGCCGCTGTCCTGCAGAATGTAGCTGATCCGCTCTTCCGGATAGTCCGGATCAATCGGCACAAATGCCGCGCCCGCTTTCAGGACGCCGAGTACGCCCGCGGCCATTTCCAAGGACGGTTTCGTCAAAATGCCGACACGTTCGTCAGCCGTGACGCCGCAGTCCATGAGAATGCGCGCGATGCGATTCGCCCTTGCGTTCAGCTCGCCGTACGTCCATTTCGTGCCGTTGTATGCCGCGGCCGGCCGGTTCGCGTAGCGGGCGGCCGTTTCTTCAAAGAGACGGTGAACCGTTTTGTCCCGCGGCACAGAGAGTGTTTTTCCTTTCCATGCATTAAGGAGGGCTTGTTTTTCTGTTTCATTCACCAATGAAAGCTCAGAAAGCTTCGCAGCCGGATTTTCCGCTGCGGCTTCTAACAGATGAAGCCAGTAATGCTTCCATGTCTCTGCCGTTTCCGGTTTAAACAGCGCGGTGTTATATTCAAGCACAAACGTTAAGCCTTCGTCTGTGTCCTCAGCCGTCATTGTCAGGTCAAACTTGGCTGTTTTTCTGTCAAACGGATGGTGCTTCAGCTCAATTCCTTCCATGACCAGATCTTCCGCATTTGCATTTTGCATTGAGAATACCGCATCAAACAGCGGATTTCTGCTCGTATCACGCTGCACCTCAACCTTTTGCAGAAGGTCTTCAAGCGGATAATCCTGCGCGTCAAATGCATGTAAAGCGGTTTGTTTCACTTCTTTAAGATAGTCCGTGAACGTTTTGTCCGCCTCCGGATACGTACGAAGCGCGAGTGTATTCACAAAAACACCGATGACGTTTGCGAGATCCGCATGTGACCGTCCCGCAACCGGCGAGCCGACAATGATGTCATGCTGTCCGCTCAGTTTTGAGAGAAAGGCGCTGTATGACGCCAGCAGCACCATGTACATGGTAGAATCCGTTTGTTTCGCAAGACTGCGAAGAGCCGACGTCTGTTCCTCAGTCAGAGAAAAGACCAGCTTGTCTCCTTCAAAGGTTTGCACGGCCGGACGGCTGTAATCAGCCGGCAGCGTCAATACCGGAAGCTCGCCGTCAAGCTCCCGAAGCCAATGCTCCTCCTGCTTGCGGTACTGCTCTGATTGAATAAATTTCTGCTGCCATACCGCATAGTCTTTATAATGAATCCGCAGCGGCTCAAGCGTTTCGCCGCCATATAATCGGGACAGTTCATCTATCAGCACGCCGACTGAAGCGCCGTCCGAAATGATATGGTGCATATCAAACAGCAGCAGGTGGTCATGTTCAGCCAGCTTGACCAGTCCCGTTCTGACGAGAGGAAGCTGATCCAGGCGGAACGGCCGGATAAAGCTCTGAATAATCCGTTCAGCATCTTCTTCAGAGGCTTCATAATATTCCATGTCGATATCAGCTTCCGCCCATATGCGCTGAACCGTTTCTCCATCCTTTATGTCAAATGTCGTTCTGAAGGCTTCATGGCGTTCTGTCAGCTGTTTCATGACGGATTTCAGCTTTTCTGCATCAAGCTTTCCTTTTAAGCGGAGCACAGACGGCATGTTATAGCTTGTTTCAGCGCCCTCCAGCTGCTGAAGCACGAACATCCGCTTCTGCGGTGAAGAAACCGAATACGTTTCCCGCTCGGCCGCCGGCGTGATGCTCTCAGCCGCCTTCCGCTCAGCCCCTTCAATCAGCTGCGCCAGCCCCGCAGCCGTCGGAGAAGTGAACAGATCCTTTAAGGTAAGCTGCACGCCGAATGTCTTCTGGATAAGGGCCAGCAGTTTCATCCCCGCTAACGAGTGGCCCCCGATCTCAAAGAACTGATCATGGACGCCGACACGTTCCATTTGCAGCACCTCAGCCCAAATATCCGCCAGTTTTTGTTCTGTTTCGTTGCGCGGCGCCGTATAAGACACGGCATTCGCTGCGGTCACATCCGGCATCGGCAGCGCCCGTCTGTCGATTTTTCCGTTCCCTGTAAGAGGCAGTTCATCCAATTGAATAAAGACGGACGGAATCATATAAGCCGGCAGATCCTTCGCCGTATGCTCCCTCAGCTCCCGGGAAGAGATTTCTCGGAGGCCGACAACATACGCGCAAAGAAGTTTGTCACCCGCGCCCTGATCCACAGCGAGCACAATGCATTCCTGAATCTGGTCATGGCTTTGGAGCTGATGCTCAATTTCGCCAAGCTCAATCCGCTGACCGCGGATTTTCACCTGATGATCGATACGTCCGATAAACTCGATATCGCCATTCGGAAGCCATCTGGCCAAGTCGCCCGTTTTATACATCCGTTCACCTTCCTTAAACGGATGCTCTACAAATTTTTCTTCCGTCAGTTCAGGACGGTTGTAGTACCCTTCTACGAGACCTTCCCCGCTGACGCACAGCTCTCCCGCGATACCCGCCGGCTGAATGCGTCCGGCTGAGTTCATAATAAAGACTTCCGTATTGCTGACCGGTTTCCCGATCGGAACGGAGAGCGTATCCTCTTCAATGACATCCACCGGATGGTATGTCGCAAACACCGTGCTTTCCGACGGGCCGTACATATGAAGCAGTCTTCCTTTTCCGACTGCCGCCAGCGCCTTTTTGACATGTTCTACAGACGCTCTTTCGCCCCCGAACATGATTTTCCGAAGCGTCGTCAGACAGGACGGCTCCATATCAACAAGCAGGTGGAACAGGGCCGTCGTAATCATCAGAATGCTTACATTCTCCCGTTTGATCACACGGGACAGACGTGACATATCCAGCACCGTATCTTTCGGGACGATCACAAGCTTTGCACCGTTTAACAGCGAACCGAACATATCAAACATAAAAGCGTCAAAGACGTAATTTGACAGACCGAGCACTGTGTCCTCTTCAGAAACGGTCAAATAGTTCGTATTTTTTACCGTCCGCAAAATGTTGGCATGTGTGACGATGTTTCCTTTCGGCGTTCCCGTCGTGCCTGATGTATAAGTGAGATTGGCAATCGTTTTGGAATCAAACGGCAATGCGGGATTGCGAGAGTCCTTTTCATAGCTCGCCTCATCATCAGCAAGCACAATGACGCCTTGAAAACCGGCCTTTTCCGCAAGCGGCTTGAGGCTTTGCTGAGTCAGGAGCACATTCGCCCCGCTGTCGCGGAAGAAATGCTGAATCCGCTGAACCGGATGCTCAGGATCAATCGGCACATAGGCGGACCCCGCTTTTAACACAGCCATAATGGAAACAATCATATCCATTGACCGTTCACACAGAACAGCCGCGGTTTTTCCGCCTCCTCCGACCGAAAGAATATGCCGCGCAAGTCTGTTGGCGCGTTCATTCAGCTGCTGATACGACAGGGTTTCCCCTTCGAACTGAAGAGCCGTCCGGCCAGGGTTCTTTCGGGCCTGTTCTTCAAAGATCTGCACGATCGTTTGATCTTTCGGGTATACCGTGCGTTCCGGGTTGAACCGCTGTAATTGAGTCAAAGCCTCCCGTTCAGAAAGCAGATCATATTCGCTGATTTTCGCATCCGGCTGAGCTGCCGCTCTCTCCAGCAGACGGACATAGTGCGCAAGCATGCGATCCGCAGTTGAGCGCTTAAACAGCTTCGTGCAATAATCCAAATCAAGCGCAATGCCTTCCGCTGTTTCCCGGGCCTGCATGGTCAGGTCGAATTTGGCGATGTTGAAGTTTGTTTCATGAAGAGCCAGCGTCAGATTACCGATCTCCGGAATTCCGTCCGAAGCATTTTGCAGACTGAACATCGTGTCAAATATCGGATGCCTGCTCATGTCCCGGGGCACGTTCAGCTCCTCGGTCAGCCACTCAAACGGATAATCCTGATGAGAAAACGCATCCAGCACCTGCTTGCGCACATGACCTAACAAGCCGGCAAATGTCTGATCCTGCTTCACGGAGCTTCTCAGCGCGAGCGTGTTGACAAACATCCCGATGAGCCCCTCGGTATCGGAGTGATTTCTTCCCGCTGACGGTGTTCCCACGATGATGTCTTCCTGTCCCGAATACTTAGAAAGCAGCGTATAGTATGCCGATAACAGCACCATGTAAAGGGTGGCTCCGTTTTTCTCGGCAAGCTTCTGCAGCCGTTCCCGCAGCATTTTCGGCAGCTTGGCGGACACGCGGTCACCTTCAAAGCTTTGCACCTGCGGCCGCGGATAATCAGGGAGCAGCTGAAGCACCGGCAGTTCCCCGCTGAAGACTTCTTTCCAGTACGCCCGCTCCTTCTTGTAGCCTTCTTTCGCCCGTTCCGCCTGCCATACGGCATAATCTTTATATTGAATGCGCAATTCAGGCAGCTGATTTCCGCCGTAGATGTCAGCCAGTTCCTTCAGCATGATGGAAATAGACACCCCGTCAGAAATCAGGTGATGCATATCAAACAGCAGCAGATGGCGATTGTGACCGAGCGTTTGCAGGCCGATTCTGAACAGCGGCGCCTCAGATAAATCAAAACGGCGCACAAAGTCCTTCATGACCTGTTCATTCGTTCTTCCGCGCGCTTCGATCATTTCAATATGAAACGGAACATGCTCGCCAATCACTTGTCTCGGCGTGCCGTCCTCTGATTGAAACGATGTTCTGAGCGCTTCATGCCTGCTGATTAAGGCAGAAAATGCACGCTCAAGCTTTTCACGGTCTAAAGCGCCCTCAATCATGGCCGCAGCCGGCATGTTATATCCGACTCCCGCGTCTTCAAATTGGCTTGCGATATAAGTCCGCTGCTGAGCGAGCGAAAGCGGATAGCTCGCCTGCTTCTCAGCCGGCTCAATTGCATTGAATGCCGGTCCTTCGTTTCGGTTTTCCGCATAATCGGCAAGCGCCGCAATCGTCGGATGCTCAAACAAGTATTGCAGCGGAATTTCAACGCCCATTTGCTTATGAATTTTCGTCAGAAGCGTCATTGCCTTTAATGAATGACCGCCTGACTCGAAGAAATGATCATAAATGCCCGCCTTGTCCATTCCGAGGACTTCCTGCCAGATGACGGTGAGCATTTCCTCCGTTTCATTTCTCGGCGCGGCATATTCGGATGAGCTGACAGCCTGCACATCAAGCGCAAACAGCTTTTTGCGGTCCGCCTTCCCGCTCGGCGTGAGCGGAATTTCGTCCGTTTTTGTAAAGTAAGCGGGCACCATGTAATCAGGAAGGTGCTTGGACACATACTCCCTGTACTCGGCAGGGTGAAACTCGGTTCCTTTTTCCTGAACGATATATGCGCAGACATCTAAGCTGCCCTGCTGATCCGGCCGTGCCAGCACGACGGCCTGCGCCGCGCCCGGAGCTTTTCTGAGCACCGTTTCAATTTCTCCCAGCTCAATACGGTAGCCGCGGACTTTCACCTGATCATCTTCACGGCCGATATATTCGATCGTCCCGTCCGGCAGCCAGCGCGCCATATCACCCGTGCGGTACATGCGGCCGCTTCCGTTAAACGGGTCCTGCAAAAACTTCTCTGCGGTCAAATCCGGAAGATTTAAATAGCCGCGGCCTACACCATCACCCGCGATATACAGCTCACCGGCCGTGCCGTCGGGCTGAAGCCGCTGGTGCTTATCCAATATATACAGACGGGCGTTGCCGAGCGGTTTTCCGATCGGAACGTACGCCGCCTGTTGATTCATTCCGTTATCGGCTGACATCTGATGCACGGACGCATCTACGCACGTTTCTGTCGGCCCGTAGACATTCGTCAGACGCGGCGTCCTGCCCGATTGATGAAAGAGCGTCATCAGCTGTTCAGCAACAGCCGCGGACAGGCCCTCTCCCCCAATGAGCATGTGGCTGAGTTCAATTCCGCTGACATCTCCCGCCGCAACCATCATCTGCAGATGCGCAGGCGTTCCGTCAGTGGCTTCAATCCGGTTTTGACGATAATAGTCCAGCAGTGCCGAGCCATTCGTTACAGTCGTTTTCGGCACGATATAAAGCGTCTGTCCCAAAAGAAGCGAGGCGAATATCTGTTTGACGGACGCATCAAAATGAAACGGAGCCAAAAGCGCCATTCTTAATGTCTGCTCACCGCATTGATAAATCTCCTGCTGCAGTGATTGCACCAGATGATGAACTTGCCGGTGCTCAATCATCACGCCTTTCGGCCGCCCCGTTGTACCTGACGTGTAGATGATGTAAGCCAGCCGGTCTGATTGTGTGCTGACACCGTCCGCAGCCGTCTCATACTGAACAGCCTCGTCAAAATCAATCCGTTCGGCATCCGCTGCAGGCGCCTGTATTCCGGCTTCCGTCAGAACAGCCTTCGCTCCGCTGTCCTCCAAAATGTACTGAATCCGATCCGCTGGAAAGTCAGGATCTATCGGCACATAGGCGCCGCCCGCTTTCAAAATTCCCAATATTGCCGCAATGACACGCTCAGAACGGCCAAGCAGCACCGCGACAGGAGAATCGGCTGATATCCCGGCTTGAAGAAGACGTCCGGCAATACGTCCTGACTGTTCATGCAATGTGCGATAGGACAATGTTCGGCCTTCATACACAACCGCGGGTTTGTCAGACAGTGACTTCACTTTCTCTTCAAACAGCCCCGGAATCGTCATCTCCTTGCGGTAATTCACCGGATTGCCGGAGGCCCGTTTCAGCACCCGCTCTTTCTCGGATTCAGAAAGAAGAGTAAGTTCATCAATTATGCGATCAGGAGATGAAATCGCATCTTCAATCAGCGTGATCAAACGTTCAGAAACAGCTTCAATCTCTTCCCCCTTGAAAATGTCGCTGCGATAGTCAAAATCAATTGTCAATTTCCCGGTGTCCCATCGTTCCTTCACATGAATTGAAATATCATTTGTACCGCTTCCGCTGAAAATAGGGTCTGTCAGGAAGGACAGATTCTCTTTTTTCTGCCACTGCATCACCTGGTACTCCAGAGCCACCGTAAACAATCTGCTCAGCGAACTTTTCGAAGCGCGCAAATCATTGACAAGCAGGTTATACGGATACTTTTGGTGGCGGAGAATTTTCATCAGATCCTTCATCCGGCCTTTAACGAATTCCAAGAACGACTGTCCTCCGTCAACGCTTGTCCGCACAGGCACCGTAGATACGAACATCCCGAGCATCTGCTTTTCTTTCGCATTCGTCCGGTTTCCCATAAACGTACCCGTGACAACGTCATCACGACCGGTCACTTTGTAGAGATAAGTGATCAGAGCTGACTGGAACAGAGACAGTACGCTGACTTTATGCTCCTCGCAGAATGAATGAATGCGGCCATATAAGTCGTGAGGAATTTCTTGAGAAAACCGTTTCGCATTAAGACCCGCATCTGCCTGGCTCCGTTTCAGGGACACAAGCTCCGGCACGGTCTCAAACTGCCCGTTCCAAAAATCCCGATCCTTTTTAAACCGCTTCGACTGCACATATTCCTGCTCTGTCAGCACATGCTCAATAAAAGAAGGAATCTCCGTCTGTTCCTCACTTGTCCCGCCTGAAAGCTCCAAATAAATATCAGTAATCGCATTGCCCAGAATCGTCATGGAAATCCCGTCTGAAA
Organism: Bacillus sp. EU55; assembly: GCF_038005925.1. Taxonomy (NCBI): domain Bacteria; kingdom Bacillati; phylum Bacillota; class Bacilli; order Caryophanales; family Bacillaceae; genus Bacillus; species Bacillus sp. EU55. The sequence goes on along the minus strand of NZ_JBBOUE010000001.1, from coordinate 339,188 downwards.
TAATGTGATGCACATTAGCGTAAAACCAGACCTCATTTTCACTGATCGTGTGCACGGAAAAACGGAATAAATCCTGATCATATAACGCCAGAGGCTTGCCGGCTTCTTCACGCCCCCATTTGGACAGCTCGTCCGCAGAGCAGCCGGCTTGTCTGATATCCGTGTGCCCGATAGAGAGCGGACGGTATTCGCTCACATATTGAACGGGCTCCCCCTCATCATCAAGCCGCAGACGGATTCTCATCGACTCATACCGCCGGACGAATTCCTGTATCGCTTTCTCAACGTAATGAGCCTGTACGCCGTCTTCAGAAATGAGTTTCCCGAAACCGGCTAGATTTGAAATGCTTGTGTTCGGATAGAATTTTTCTGTATACCAGATACGTTTTTGAGCATTTGTTAAAGGATAAAAAGTTATTTCCATATGTGTGCGCCTCCCCTTTTTAAGATAAAGTTGTCAATTCTCCCTTAGAAACAGCCTCCCTCTATGTCCCTAACTCATTCTCAAGCCAAAAGAACCACTTACCTCCAAAAACGATCCCGATTCAATCACCGCCGAAATCCGTCATCCGTTCACCCGCGCAGTCCGAAATGCGGCATCAAATTTATGAGAAATCAAGACAAAAAGCCATTGATTGTAAGCACGAAAGGTTTACCTATTTCTGCATGTATTTCTATATATCTACTTACGTACACTTTATATGAAAATATTGTTTTTATCACCGAAAAATGGGTGAAAAGTTTCATGCGGCACACCGAAAAAAATCCGATGAATCCAGAGGGTATTTTGCGGCATCCCGCAATTTATTTTCAAAAATATTATTTACGTAAAATTAAAAATCTTTAAACTATAATGAAAATCTGTCGAATATCCAGTTATGGCAGAATGAAAAAAATTTACGTACGTAAGCTGACCCGGAAAAAACAGCGCAAGAACCGAAACAGACGGCCCGAATGTTCGCAATATGATTTCATTAAACCGCAAAAAAAGCACTCTATTTTACATAGAGCACTTCAAAAAGATTCCTTTATTGCAGTTTTATCAATGTTGATTAATTCCATATAATCTTTTCCCCACTTATACATGGCGTCCAGAATCGGCATAAGGCTTTCTCCTTGCGCCGTTAAAGAATACTCTACTTTCGGAGGGACGACAGGGTAAACTTCCCTGTGAACGATCAGATCCTGCTCCAGCTCCCTGAGCTGATTCACAAGAATTTTGTGCGTAATATCCGGAATTAAAGCTTTCAGCTCATTAAACCGCTTCGTCCCTTCTTTTCCCAAGTGCCACATAATCAGCATTTTCCACTTCCCGCCTATCACGGCAAGCGTCAATTCCTTTTCGCAATTAAACGTTTTCTCATCCATTCGGCTCACGGACAATTCTCCTTCCTCTTACTTTTTGTACGGTCATCATCTATTCATACACGCTTACTTTTTCACACAACTTTCGTCAGTTTATACTACCACGCAGTTTTGCTGAAACAAAGCGCATTGCCTGCGGGGACAGTATCCTCAAAGTAACTATTAGACTTCAAAGTGCGTACTTCTCAACATGCGGGGCACTCTATAGAATGGAAATACATGAAAAAGAGGAGTGGATATAAAGTGGAATTACAGCTGGCATTAGACTTAGTAAATATCCCGGAAGCAATTGAACTTGTGAAAGAGGTCGAACAATATATAGATGTTGTAGAAATCGGCACTCCCGTTGTCATTAATGAAGGACTGAAAGCCGTGCAGGAAATGAAAACAGCCTTTCCTCACTTGAAAGTGCTTGCCGATCTTAAAATCATGGATGCAGGCGGTTACGAGATCATGAAAGCGGCAGAAGCGGGAGCCGACATCATCACCGTTTTAGGGGCGACAGACGACTCAACAATCAAAGGGGCGGTTGCCGAAGCAAAAAAACAGCAGAAAAAAATCCTCGTCGACATGATTAACGTAAAAAACCTTGAAACACGGGCAAAAGAAATTGACCAACTCGGTGTTGATTATATTTGTGTTCACACAGGTTATGATCTTCAAGCAGAAGGAAAAAATTCATTCGAGGAACTGACGGCGATTAAAAAAGCGGTCAAGAGCGCTAAAACCGCAATTGCCGGAGGCATCAAACTTGATACGCTTCCTGAAGCCATCAAACAAAACCCAGATTTAATCATTGTCGGCGGAGGCATTACGGGAGCTGACAATAAAGCGGATGCTGCTGCTAAAATGAAACAGCTGATCACACAAGGATCATGAAAACGACTGAATACTTACATGAAATACTAAATGAAATATCCCGCACCGCAGCATTAATATCCGACAGTGAAGCTGACAAGCTTGCGGATCAGATTTTATCGGCAGATCAAATCTTCACGTCCGGAGCGGGACGTTCCGGCTTTATGGCTAAAGCGTTCGCCATGAGGATGATGCACATCGGCCTGAACGCTTACATCGTCGGTGAGACGCTTACCCCTCCCCTCCAAGAAGGCGGTCTCGTCATCATCGGCTCAGGCTCAGGCGAAACAAAAAGTCTGCTTCATACGGCTGAAAAAGCCAAAAACCTTAACGGCATCATCACTGCATTAACGATTAACCCCGCTTCAAGTCTCGGCAAACTTGCGGATCTTACAATAACGATTCCCGGCTCTCCTAAGGAAGAGACCGGCGGAGACAGAAAGACGATTCAGCCGATGGGTTCTTTATTCGAACAAACTCTTCTGCTGTTCTACGATGCGGTTATTCTAAAAATCATGGAGAAAAAAGAATTGAATTCAGCAGACATGTTTACAAAGCATGCGAATCTGGAATGATTTGCTGACGGCCTTCTTATCAGATGGCCGTCTTTTTATCGTCCTGTTTCGCACGACACTCGCAGACGAAGATACCTCGCCGGTGAGCTTATCGCTATAATAAGTCAATTGACGATACGGCCGCAACCGTTCATTTCTGAATAGGGAAACGGCAAAAAACACTTTCTGATCGAATTTTTAATGAATAAAGTTGATTTGTGCGGATGGTTTTACAGATATTCAGCTGAATTGCGGCTGAGAAATATATTTTAACAGCTTTACAGCCGGCCGATTCTGCTTTATTCTTGGACCAGCTTAACAGCAATTTATAACTGGAGGTGATTGATACTCTTGAAAACATTAAAAGCACTGCTGCTTGTTCTTATCATCATTGCCGGAGCAGTCGCGGCCCTGATCAAGGGTGATCTTTTCTCAGATAACGAGCAGACCGTTCAGAAGAGTGATTACGACAAGGTAATCCTATTTCCGTCCGATCGATATCCGGAAACAGCAAAGCATATTAAGGACGCGATAAAAGAAGGACATTCCAGCATATGCACCATTGACAGAGACGGAGTACATAAGCGGCGTGAGCAATCTCTTAAACATGTGCCTGTCAAAACGGGATACGATAGGGATGAATGGCCGATGGCGGTTTGTAAACAGGGCGGAAATAATGCCTCCGTAGAATATATTTCTCCGGCAGACAACCGCGGAGCCGGCTCTTGGGTCGGACACCAGCTTACCAATGATCCCGACGGAACGAGAGTATTATTTAAAATCAAGTAAAAAACAGGAGGAACAGCGCATTGATTAAATCATGGAAACCGCAAGAACTGGCCATTTCTTATCATCAATTTACAATCTTCCAAAAAGATTCAGAACCGCCTGTTATCGATTGGACCGATGAAGCTATTGAAAAAGGATATGCGGAAGCTGACGGAGCTGTTTCATTTGAAGCAAGGAGAAATACGAGGGCATTTATCGTCCTCAGGCTTAACACAAGTGAACCGGTACCATCCTATGAGAAAAAAGCGACTGTTCCCTTTGAGGCTGTAAAAGATGGAATTGAGATTGAAAGCGTGATGTCAAAGCGGCTTTTCTTTCATATTCCGAAAGGCCGATACAGCCTTACCTGTTATTCAGTGCCTGCCGAAATATCCGATCTTCATGCGGATACGTATATTATTGATGCAGCCGCAATGTAAAAGAAATCCCTGAGAGAATCATATTTCTCTCAGGGAACTTTTAAAAACTTTTACCGTTTGTTTCAATTACATTCTGATACCAATAAAAACTTTTTTTCCTGATCCGTTTCAAATCCTTTTCATCTTCTTCATCTCGATTGATATAGACAAAACCGTAGCGTTTTTGATAGCCGTTCAGCCAGCTTAACAGATCCGTGAATGACCAGCTGCAGTAGCCGATGAGATGAACTCCATCACTAATGGCCTCTCTGCACTGTTCAAGATGGGAGCGTAAATAGTCAATTCTGTAGTCATCCTGAATTGAGCCGTCTTCTTCTATTTTATCGAATTCCCCCAGCCCGTTTTCTGTTATAAAAACCGGCAGCTCATAGCGGCTCGTTATACGCCGGAGGCCGATGCGCAGACCTATCGGGTCAATCGTCCAATCCCAATTACTCGTCACGAGATTAGGATTCTTTTTCGTTTTAAACAGCCCCGGTATACCAGTATCCTGGTTTGTCCCTTTCTGACCAGTCGTGTTCATTTTCCCCTCCGATACACCGTCAAGAGGATTTCTTTCGTACGTAATCGTCTGATAATAATTAACACCGATAAAATCCGGCTTGCCTTTCGCAAGCAATTCCATATCCCCGGCTTCAATGGCGGGCGCCCAGCCCTTTTCCTTTAAATAATTGAAAGGAATTTGCGGATAAGTCCCCCGGCAATACATATCAAGCCACCAATGGTTCATAAATTCCTCTGCGTTTTCAAATGCAGTTATGTCTTCAGGGTGACTTGTAAGCGGATAAGCCGGTGAATAAGCGAAGCTCGGGCCGATCAAACCGTCAGGAACATATTGTCTGAAGGATTCAATCGCTTTGGCATTAGCTAAAAATGCGATATGATTCGCTGCATAAAATCGTTTTCTGTCCTTTACGCCGGGCGGATGTGCAGCTGTTATAAACCCGTTATGAAAATTATAATTCTGCTCGTTTAACGTGACCCAGTATTTCACCTTGCCGGCAAATCTTTTGTATAACGCAATGCAGTAATCATTGAAATCATCAATAATTTTTCTTGATTCAAAGCCGCCGTATTCATCCATCAGCGCCTGAGGCAAGTCCCAATGATAAAGAGTCAGCACCGGCTCAATATCGTTAGAAATCAATTCATCGATCAGGTCTTCGTAAAATGCAACCCCTGATTCGTTAATTTCCCCTCTGCCATTCGGAAAAATTCTCGGCCAGCTGACAGAAAATCGGTAAGCTTTCAAACCCATTTCTGCCATCAAGGCGATATCTTCTTTATAGCGCTCATAATGGCCGACTGCTGTATCACCATTTGAGCCTTTAAACGTTTTACCCGGTATTTTCGTGAATAAGTCCCATACTGAAGGTCCTTTACCGTCTTTATTCCAGGCTCCTTCAACCTGATAGGCAGCCGAGGCTGACCCCCATAGAAATGTATCAGGGAACAGGCCCTGTTTTTTATGTATCATGTGTTTCATCCTCCTGATGCGTATGATATTGATATCATACGTTATGAAACGCGTTTCAGAGCAATCCCGATAAAAACAAAAAAGCATCCGGCTTGCCGGATGCTTAAGAATGATGATGCCGCTTTTCCAATTTATGAGGCGGAGGCTTCGGGACAAACCCATTTTGTTTCATCATGTTAAAGCGCCTGTCCATATGCTGTTTAATATGTTCTGCTTTTTCTTTCGGCAGGACCCCGTACTCAACATATTTGGATATGACATGTTTTCGTTTTTCGAGCACTTCTTTTTCAAGTGATTCAATTTCTTTTTTCTGCTGTTCCGTGAGTGACATTGTTGAAGGCATTTTTGTTCCGGCGGCGTGTGCCGGCATTGTGAAAACCATTGCTGTAATGAAAAACGCAGCTAAAGACAATGCAGCTTTTTTCATGACTCTTTCCTCCTTTAACGTTTGTTATATGTTGCTCCCCCATCCATTTTTTATGCAAAAAAAGAGCGAAATTATTCGCTCTTTTCAATCGATTCGTCCGGCAGCGCGTATGTGACATACGTTCCTGCTACAAAATCGTGGATTGACCGTCTGTCTTCTCTCATTCCGACCATGAATGCGCTCACGATCACACCGATTCCAAACGTCACGCCATATATCAGGCCGCCCACAAGCACTCTCAAAATCATAGTGAGAAAGCCTACCTGAGTTCCGTCTTTTTTGACGATGCGGATACCGCAGATCTTTTTGCCGATAACATAACCGTTCCAGTATACAGGGAGCAAAATACCATAAAGAGTCAAAATAATGCTGATCATTGCGCTCTCATTCGGATCTTTTCCTGTTGCCAGCATAAAAATAATCGCCAAAGGCACTGAAGTAATTAAATAGTCGAGTACCACGGCTCCCAATCTGATCCAAAATCCCGCCGGTCTGTAAATATTCATCGTGTTTCTCCTCGCTATGGCTTCAAAATCACTTTAATGTTGCCATCTTCTTTTTTGTCAAATATATCATATGCAGCAGGAGCTTCCGCAAGACTCATTTTGTGTGTAATGATATCCGTCGGATCAATTTCATTTTGTTCGATCATTTGATACAGCATCGGCATCAGATGAATAACGGGTGCCTGGCCCATTTTTAAAGAAACGTTGCGTGTGAAAAAATCGCCGAGCGGAAAGCCGTCCGCTTCAGAAATGTATGCGCCCGTGAGCTGCACGGTTCCGAACTTCTTAACGGCTTCTGATGCTGTAAGAATCGGACTGATCGTTCCGAACTGATTCGGTTTTTGCTCTGCTTTTTCTTTTGAAAGCGGCGTGCCGTCCATTCCGACACAATCAATCACTACATCCGCGCCCCCTGACGTTTGTTCATGCAGCAGTTTCCCGATCTCATCATGTTCTGAAAAATTGAAGGTCTCTGCTCCGTTTATGCGTCTCGCATGTTCAAGGCGGTGCGGGACTTGATCAACTGCGATAACCCGTTTAGCTCCTTTTTTCCACGCGAATTTTTGCGCCATTAAGCCGATCGGACCTGATCCCAGAATCACGACTGTATCTCCTTTTTTCACTCCGCTGTGCTGGACGCTCCAAAAGGCGGTCGGCATGACATCTGACAGAAGCAGCACCTGCTCATCTTCAAGCTCACTGTCTGCCGGAACCAGAAAAGAAGAGAAATCAGCATAAGGAACACGTAAATATTCAGCCTGCCCGCCGGGATAATTACCGTTAAACTCCGAAAAACCGAATAAGCCGCCGGCATCTGTATGAGGATTTGGATTAGATTCATCACACTGGCTTTCCATCTGGTGCTTGCAATAATGACATTCTCCGCAGCCGATATTAAAAGGAATCACGACCCGGTCGCCTTTTTTCAGCTTTTTGACTTGACTGCCCGTTTCTTCAACGATTCCCATCGGCTCATGCCCGACGATATAACCCGGATCGGCGGGTATTCCGTTTTTATATAAATGAAGGTCTGAACCGCATATCCCGGTTGCGGTGATTCGAACGATGACATCTCTCTCATCTTGAATGGCGGGTGCCGGGACTTCTTTCACTTCCATATGTTCTTTTCCTTGGTATGTCAGTGCTTTCACACTTGGTCAGCTCCTTTTTCATCACTCCTTCCCTTTTCACCTGCTTCTAAACTTGGCCGGTATGTTATTCGGCCCGCTGAATATCCCATTGAAAAGGATCTTCAAGCTGCGACCAGTCGGAATCGAACTCAGACGGCGTGAGCAGGCACTGATCCAATTCCTTTGTAATGGCTGCTTCATCTAAATCTGTTCCGATAAACACCAGGTTCGTATGACGATCTCCGAATTGGTCGTCCCAATCTTCCAGAATCTCCGGTTCCTGCTGTTTGATCTGCTCCTGCTCAAGTTTCGGCATTGCCGCCACCCAATAAGAAACAGGCTCAATCGAAACCGCCGGACCCGCCTGAGACATCAGCAGCGCAAGGCTGTTGCGGGTTGCGCACCAAGCAATTCCTTTTGCGCGCACAATGTTGTCAGGCATTGATTGATGCAGCCAGCTGTCAAAACGAGCGGTATGAAACGGCAGACGCCGCGAGTACACAAACGAAGTGATGCCGTACTCTTCCGTTTCCGGAGTGTGCGCTTCATGACCTGCCGTCAGTTCCTTTATCCATCCTGCTGATGAACTCGCTTCCTCAAACTCAAATAAACCGGTATTCAATATGTATTCGGCGGGCACTTCTCCGCGGACGGACCGGATCAGTCTGGCACGGGGCTGGAATGCGCGAAGGACCGTTTCCAGCTGTTCAAGCTCTTTTTCGCCCACCATGTCGCATTTATTTAAAATGAGCACATCACAAAACTCGATTTGGTCAATTAATAAATCGGCAATCTCCCGTTCATCCTCTTCTCCCGCCGCTTCCTTACGGTCAAGAAGGCTGTCACCGGACTGGAAATCATGCCAGAAGCGGTTTGCATCCACCACGGTCACCATTGTGTCCAGCCTGCAGAATGTTGTCAGATCAATACCCATTTCTTCATCTATATAAGAAAATGTCTGGGCAACGGGAATCGGTTCGCTGATCCCTGTTGATTCAATCACAATATAATCAAATCTGCCGTCTTTCGCGAGTTTCTCAACTTCGACTAATAGATCCTCACGCAGCGTGCAGCAGATACAGCCGTTGGATAATTCTACGAGTTTCTCATCCGTCCTTGACAAGCCGCCTCCCTGCTTCACCAATCCCGCGTCTATATTTACTTCGCTCATGTCATTGACGATGACGGCAATTTTTAAACCGTTGCGGTTTTGTAAAATATGATTCAAAACGGTCGTCTTTCCGGCACCAAGATAGCCGCTCAATACTGTAACCGGAATTTTTTTCATATAAATAGCCTCCTGACAAAATAGAATGATTACGATTTATATCCCGCACCTGCCCCTTTTTCATCATGATGTACATTGTTATAAATCGTAACCGTTACTATTTATTCTGATATATTCTCCGTTTAAAATCAAGTGAAAAATAATCAATCATAAAAAAGACACGCTGTCATACGTGTCTTCCGCCCAAACTTAAACATCCGCAGGACTGTTTTCAGTGCCATAGCTTTTTCTCCAAAAATATCCTGCGGCCAGAACAAGCACAAATGCGAGCAATGCGATACATGAAAAAGAGATAAAACCGATCGCATAAGTTCCCGTCATCTGCTTCAATGATCCTAAAATATTGGGAAGGAAAAAACCTCCTATGCCGCCGGCCGCTCCGACGATTCCCGTCACCATTCCGATTTCTTTTGCAAAGTGCTGAGGGACAAGCTGAAATACCGCTCCGTTGCCCATACCGAGCGCCATCATTCCGATAAACAACAGAACGATCACCGTTGAAAGCGGAGGCAGGCTGCTGACTCCCGCCATACACAGAGCCGCGATGACAAACAGTACAGCGAGAACTTTCGCACCTCCCGCACGGTCTGAAATCCAGCCTCCTGCAGGGCGAAAGAAACTGCCCGCTGCAACACATATTGTGACGAAATCACCGGCATGGATTTTTGACAATTGATATTGATCAACGAAAAAAATCGCCAAAAAACTTGATAATCCCACAAAACCTCCGAAAGTGACGCCGTACAGAAGACAGAAACACCATGTCTCCTTCTGCCTGAAAACGTGAAGATAGTTTTTAAGCGGCTGCGGTGCGGGCTGTGCAGGAGAGTCCTTCGCCATGACGATAAACAGTATAAAAACGATCATCAACGGAAGAAGCGCAATTCCCATTACACTGTGCCACCCAAACTGTTCCGCAAGGCGGGGACCGAACAATGTCGCAAACAAAGTGCCGCTGTTGCCGGCACCTGCTATCCCCATCGCAAGCCCCTGCAAGTGAGGCGGATACCATCGGCTCGCCATCGGAAGCGCGACAGCAAAACTTGCGCCCGCCACGCCCAGCAGAATGCCGATCGCATACAGCTCAGTCAAAGAACGGCCGCCGAATGCCCCCCAAAGCAGCGGGATCATTGTAATCAGCATCCCGATCACGGCTGTTTTCTTCGGACCGATCCTGTCCGTTAACACGCCTAAAATGATCCGAAACACAGATCCTGATAAGATCGGCAGAGCCACGACAAATCCTTTTTCAAAAGAAGATAACCCGAAATCCTGAGAAATATAAACGCCGAGCGCCCCCAGCATGACCCAAATCATAAAACTCACATCAAAATATAAGAAGGAACAGAGCAGAGTGAGCGGATGGCCGCTTGTTTTTAATTCCGACAGCTTCATAACATTCTCCTTTCCGGTCTTCTATCATTTCAAATTGCTGAATCAAGAATATATGACCGGCATTCACCGGAAAAGACATGTGTAAGATAATGCGACACATTTAATGCGTTAATCAGGCAATGTGCCATAATTTCTCATAGAGAAGCAAAACTTACAGGCAGCTGCAAAGGAGGTTTGGCGAATGAAGAAACAACGATTAATTGCAGCAGGGAACGGAATGGCCGGAATCCGCTGTATTGAACACATTTTAAAGATGAACCGTGACATGTTTGAGATTGTTATTTTCGGAACCGAGCCTCATCCCAATTACAATCGCATTCTCTTATCCTCCGTTTTACAAGGTGAGGTGTCGCTTGATGACATTACGCTGAATAGCCGCGAATGGTACGAAAAAAACGGAATTACGCTTTACACGGGAGAAACGGTTGTACACATTGATACAGAACGGCAGGTTGTCACAACGGATCGGAAGCGCAGCATGACTTACGATCATTTCATCGCGGCAACTGGCTCCACTCCTTATATTCTCCCCATACCCGGAGCAGAGAAAGAAGGCGTCTGCGGCTTTCGGACAATAGAAGACTGCCAATCCCTTATCAATGCGGCCGGCCGGTATCAAAAGGCGGCGGTCATCGGCGCCGGTTTATTAGGTCTTGAAGCGGCCGTCGGCTTACGGCAGCTCGGCATGGACGTCAGCGTCATTCACCACTCTTCCGCCATTATGCAAAAACAGCTTGATCAAACGGCATCCCATCTGCTGCAGAAAGAACTGGAGCGAAAAGGCTTAGTCTTTCTTTTAGAGAAAGACACGGCATCCATTACAGGAAACTCACGGGCGGAAGGCATCCGTTTCAAAGACGGTTCTTCCATAGAAGCAGACCTGATTGTCATGGCCGCCGGTGTGAGGCCCAATATCCGATTCGCTGCATCTGCCGGACTTTCAGTGAACCGAGGAATCATCGTCAATCAATTCATGCAGACGAACAAACCGAATGTGTATGCCGTCGGTGAATGCGCGGAGCATGACGGGATTGTATACGGATTGGCTGCACCGCTTTATGAACAGGGAAAAGTGCTCGCACAGCATCTATGCGGCGTTCCGTGTGAAGGGTTTCAAGGCTTTGCACAATCTGCGGCCTTAAAAATAGCCGGTATTGATGTATGGTCGGCAGGAAAGGTGCACGAGGATGAGCACACAGCCGGCATATTGTTCCATGATGAGCATGGAGGCATCTACAAAAAAGCGCTCTTTGAGGACGATAAACCGGCCGGCTTTATTTTATTCGGGGACACGCGCGGTAAACAGCGGCTTCTCGACAGTCTTGTGAAGCAAAGGGACATTTCCATCGTGAAAAAACAGCTCATGGAACCCGATCAAGGCGGTATATCCTTTGAATCCATGCCACCCCATGAAACCATTTGCCAATGCAGCTCAGTGACCAAGGGCTCCATTGAAGAAGCGGTGAACAAATATGGCTTAAAAACCGCGGAGGAAGTGAAGCACATGACAAAAGCGTCCGGGTCTTGCGGGGGATGCAGGCCGCTCGTCGAAGACTTGCTGAAGTATATGGTAAGCGATGATTACACAAAACCTTCCCGCCAGCCTTCGTTTTGCGGCTGCACCGATTTGACGGAAGAAGAAGTCATCGCCGAACTTCGGCGCCGTCCATTCACTGATACCGCCGAGGTGATGGAAGTGATCGGCTGGAAAACAGAAAACGGCTGCCGCATTTGTATTCCGGCGCTTCACTACTACCTGGAAAGGATGCGGCCTGATTTTATGCAGTTCAATGAAATATCGGCAGAAGAGACATGCACCCTGATTCCGCAAATGTACGGCGGACTGACAAGTGCGGGAGAGCTCAAAAACATCGCAAACGTCATTGAAACATACGGCATCCCCGGCGTTTCAATTACTGACAGTCACCGGCTGAAGCTTTCCGGAATCAGGCCAAATGACCTTGCAAGCATCAGAAAAGCACTGAACATGCCGGTTTTCTCCCCCCGGCACCGCTGGACGATTCAAATCAAAGCATGTACGTGCGGACAGCATCGCTCCTTTCAAGAGCTGGCAAGCAGGATTGAACGAGATACCGACATGCTTGCCGTCCCCGCTTATGTATCCGTCAGCTTGTCATGTGAAAACAATTGCACCGATGTTTACATTCAGGATATCGGCGCGCTTCAGACACAAACTTGCTGGGAAATTTATATCGGGGGCGTCCGCGGAAAACAAGCCCGCGCCGGCAGCCTTTTTTGTGTGACGAATAACGAAGACAGTACCGCCGCTATGATGAAAGGCCTTATTCAATATTATCGCGAAACGGCTCACTACAACGAAGCGATTTATCAATGGGTTGACAGACTCGGCCTCGTCCATATCAGAGAAATGCTGTTTGAAGAAGATATGCGGACACAGCTTCTGAAAAATCTCCGTTCAGACATATCCCTGCTTCAAAACCTGTCTGCCGGGAAAACGCCATACGAAAGGATGAAGCTTTTTGACTGAACCGATGCTCCGTTATTTCCGTGACAAACTGCAAGATGTCCAATCGGAAAAAACATATGAGACGCAATGCCCGTTCTGCAGCATGCAATGCAAAATGCAGCTTACGGAACAAACCTTCGCGGCACGGAAGAAATACACTGCAATCGGCATTGATAATCCGACGACACATGGCCGTTTATGTACAAAAGGCATGAATGCCCATCAGCATGCCGTGCACTCTTCCCGCATTACACGCCCCCTGCTTAAAAAAAACGGTGAATTTGTGCCTGTCTCTTGGGCTGAAGCACTGAATCGCATAAAGGAACAAATCAATCTGATCCAAACCGAACACGGCAATGATGCGATGGCCGTCTATGGGAGCGCCTCAATTACAAATGAAGAAGCCTATCTGCTTGGAAAGTTCGCACGGGTCGGCTTACAGACGAAATACATCGATTACAACGGGCGGCTCTGTATGTCTGCCGCAGCAACGGCGGCCGGCCAGACATTCGGCGCGGACAGGGGCCTGACGAATCCATTATCGGACATTCCGCATACACGTGTCATCATCCTGGCAGGCACCAATATCGCGGAATGCCAGCCGACGATCATGCCGTATTTTGATAAAGCGAAAGAAAACGGGGCTTACATTATCGCCATTGATCCCCGGGAAACGGCGACGACCAAAATAGCCGATCTTCACCTGAAAATCAAGCCCGGCACAGACGCCGCCCTGGCAAACGGACTCGTCAAAATCTGCATTGACGAACAGCTTACAGACAAAGACTTTATCCGCACACGCTCAAACGGATTCAATAAGCTCAAACGGCATACCGACGCTTTGGATCTGAAAGAGATTTCCGAGCAGACAAGTGTGCCTTTGGAGCATATGCGAAAGGCCGCCGTGAAGTTTGCCAAGGAAACATCCGGCATGCTGTTTACAGCGCGGGGGATCGAACAGCAGACTGACGGTACCGCGGCGGTGAAAGCTTTCTTAAATATGGTGCTGATCACCGGAAAAATCGGCAAGCCCTTCTCAGGTTACGGGGCGATTACCGGTCAAGGCAACGGACAAGGCGCGAGAGAACACGGCCAAAAAGCGGATCAGCTTCCGGGCTACCGTTCTATCGAAATTGAAGAACACCGGGCGCATATTGCGAAGGTGTGGGGGATTCATCAGGATGAGCTGCCGCGAAAAGGTGTCTCAGCCTATGAAATGATAGAAAAAATAGATAACGGCGACATCAAAGGACTGTTTCTCATGTGTTCCAATCCGGCTGTTTCCGGCCCAAATGCGAATTTCGTCAAGCAGGCAATCAAGAAACTGAGATTTTTTGTCGCAGTTGACTTATTTATTTCTGAGACCGCGGCATTCGCAGATGTGATTTTACCCGCCTCCTCTTATTTGGAAGACGAAGGCACGATGACAAATGCAGAAGGCCGCGTGACATTAAGAGAAGCGAGCCGGTCATGTCCCGGCGAAGCGAAGCATGATTGGCAGATCATTTGTGATCTCGCATCCGCTCTCGGCAAGGGCCGCTACTTTTCTTATACGTCAGCGGAGGATATTTTTAATGAATTGAGAGAAGCGAGCCGAGGCGGGATTGCCGATTATTCAGGCATCTCATACGACAGGCTCAGACGTGAAGGCGGCATTCATTGGCCGTGTCCGGAATCTGATCATCCCGGAACTGGGCGCTTGTTTACAGAATCATTTGCTCATCCGGATCAAAAAGCGGCATTAAGTGTGATTCCAAACGAACCACCTGTTCCAAAAGAGAAGCCGAGCGCCGCCTATCCGCTTTATTTAACGACAGGCAGAGTCATGTCTCACTACTTAACAGGCGTCCAAACAAGAAAAAGCTCTGCCTTGGCTGCAAGACATTTCGAATCCTTTGTGGAAATCCACCCAAAAACGGCGGCCGACTATCATATCGAAGACCGTGTTCTCGTGAAGATAGAATCCCCCCGGGGCAGCATCACGGTGCGGAGCAGATGGTCGGAGAACGTACGAAAAGACACATTGTTTGTCCCCATCCATTGGTCTGACACGCAAAACGTCAACGATTTAATTGGTGAAGCCTTGGACCCGGACTGTAAAATGCCCGGTTTTAAGATGTGCGCGGTACGAATCAGCCCTATATAATTTTTCATAAAATTTTTAGATTTTTTAGTATTTTTTGTTACATTTCATAACATGCATCTTAAATATTTGTTTTTGCTGTGCTACGCTAAAAAAAACAAAGATAAGGAGCGGATCATCTGATGGGAAAAAAACAGCTAGTCCTTGTTGGAAATGGAATGGCCGGGGTAAGAGCGATTGAAGAAATACTGCGTGTTTCAAAAGACGAATTTGAGATTACAATATTCGGGGCCGAACCTCATCCCAACTATAACCGAATCCTTCTGTCAAAAGTGCTGCAAGGCGATACCGACATTCAAGACATTACGTTAAACGATTGGAACTGGTACAAAGAAAACAACATTCAGCTGTATACCGGTGAAACAGTCATCAAAGTCGACACGGAAAACAAAACCCTCATCACCGATGCAGACAGAATCCAGCCTTACGATGAACTCATCCTGGCGACAGGCTCTGTCCCTTTTATCCTTCCGATTCCGGGCGCAGACAAACAAGGTGTCACGGCATTCCGGGACATAAAAGATACAGACACGATGCTCGCCGCGTCAAAACAATATAAAAAAGCAGCCGTCATCGGCGGAGGACTGCTGGGTTTGGAAGCCGCACGCGGACTGCTGAATCTCGGAATGGACGTGTCTGTCATCCACCTCGCCCCATTCCTGATGGAGCGCCAGCTTGACGCAGCGGCGGGACGCCTGCTGCAAAACGAATTAGAAAAACAAGGCATGACCTTTTTCCTTGAAAAGCAAACCGAAGAAATTCTCGGTACTGACCGTGTCGAAGGCGTACGCTTCAAAGACGGCACAAGCATCGAAGCTGACCTGGTCGTCATGGCGGTCGGCATCCGCCCGAATACACAGCTTGGCACAGAAAGCGGCATTCCGGTAAACCGTGGAATCATTGTTAATGATTATATGCAGACTGACATTCCGCACATTTACGCGGTCGGTGAATGTGCCGAGCACCGCGGAATCGCATACGGTCTTGTGGCGCCGCTCTATGAACAGGCGAAAGTGCTGGCCAAACATATTTGCGGCATTGAAACAAAACCGTATGAAGGCTCCGTTCTCTCCACTCAATTAAAGGTATCAGGCGTCGAAGTCTTCTCTGCCGGTGACTTTAACGAATCAGAGGACAAAAAAGCGATTAAAGTGTTCGATGAGCAGGACGGCATTTATAAAAAAATCGTCCTGAGGGGCAATCAAATTGTCGGCGCTGTTTTGTTCGGAGACAGCAGCGAGGGCAGCCGCCTGTTTTCAATGATTCAAAAAGAAGCCGATATCTCTGAAACCTCCAAAATATCAATCTTACAGCCTCTTGATCAGGAAGCAGGCGCAAGCATGACCGCGGCGATGAGCGACGATGAAATCATCTGCGGATGCAACGGCGTTTCAAAAGGCGCGATTATTCAAGCCATTCAGGAAAAAGGCTGCACATCAACGGACGAAATCAAAGCATGCACCGGGGCATCCCGTTCCTGCGGAGGCTGTAAACCGCTCGTGGAAGACATTCTTCAATATACACTGGGCTCAGAATTTGACGCGTCCGCGCAAAAAGAAGCGATTTGCGGCTGCACCTCACTGTCGAGAGATGAAGTCGTAGAAGAAATCAAAGCCAAAGGGCTGTCCCATACAAGAGAAATCATGAACGTGCTCGGCTGGAAAACGCCGGAGGGCTGCTCCAAATGCCGTCCTGCCCTCAACTACTACTTAGGCATGATTAATCCGGCTACATACGAGGATGACAGAACATCCCGTTTTGTGAACGAACGGATGCACGCCAATATTCAAAAAGACGGAACATACTCAGTCGTGCCCCGTATGTACGGCGGCGTGACCAACTCTCAGGATCTCCGCAAGATCGCCGATGTCGTCGACAAATATGAGATCCCGCTCGTTAAAATGACCGGCGGCCAGCGAATTGATCTCATCGGCGTCAAAAAAGAAGACCTGCCGAAAGTATGGGCCGAGCTTGATATGCCGTCAGGCTACGCGTACGGAAAAACACTCCGCACGGTAAAAACGTGCGTAGGCGAACAATTCTGCCGCTTCGGCACGCAAGACTCCATGGCACTGGGCATTGCGCTTGAGAAAACATTCGAAGGGCTCAATACGCCTCATAAGGTTAAAATGGCCGTGTCCGCCTGCCCTCGGAACTGTGCGGAATCAGGCATTAAGGACCTTGGCGTTGTCGGCATCGACGGAGGCTGGGAGCTTTATGTCGGCGGAAACGGCGGAACCCATTTGCGCGCCGGTGATTTGCTGATGAAAGTAAAAACGAATGAAGAAGTCTTAGAATATGCGGGTGCTTACCTTCAGTACTACAGAGAAACGGCAAACTATCTGGAGCGGACATCCGCATGGCTTGAGCGCGTCGGTTTATCTCATGTCCAATCCGTATTAAACGATCCGGAAAAACGGCAGGAGCTCAACGACAGAATGAATGAAACACTCTCTGTCCACAAAGATCCGTGGCAATACTTCCTTAAAGATAAAAAAGCATCTAAAGATCTATTCGAAAATGTCGTCACGACTTCATAAAACAGTAAGGGGGAACGGACATGGTTAATAAAGATATGACAAAGGTTTGCATAGGCAAAGTAAACGAATTACCGGAGGAGTTAGGAAAAACCGTATATATAGAAGATAAAGAGCTTGCCGTATTTAAGCTTTCTGACGGGAGCGTCCGCGCCGTCGAAAACCGCTGTCCCCATAAAGGGGGCGTCCTGGCTGAAGGCATCGTCAGCGGAGAATACGTCTTCTGCCCGATGCATGACTGGAAAATCTCCTTAGAAGACGGAAAAGTCCAAGAGCCGGATCATGGCTGTGTCAAAACATACGAAACACTGATTGAAGGAGAGAATGTATACCTCCTGTATTGAGCAAAGACCGGATCACTTTTTCAAGTGGTCCTTCATTTTTTAAATTGCTGAAGGGATGACGCCATCATGAAAAACGGAATCGTATATTTTGTCGGTGCCGGCCCAGGAGACCCGGGGCTGATCACCGTAAAAGGAAAACAGGCTCTGGAGAAAGCGGATATTATTTTGTATGACCGGCTCGCAAACCCAAAGTTTCTTGAATATGCCTCACCGGACTGCCGGTTCATTTATTGCGGAAAGCTGCCCGACCGCCATTTTATGAAACAGTCTGAGATAAATGCCCTGCTGATTGAAAAAGCGGCGGAGGGCTGCACCGTCGTCCGCTTGAAAGGCGGAGACCCAAGTGTGTTCGGCAGAGTCGGCGAAGAAGCAGAGGCGCTTCATCAGCACGGCATCCGCTGCGAAATGGTGCCCGGCATCACCTCGGGAATCGCAGCGCCGCTGTATGCGGGAGTCCCCGTCACCCATCGTGATTTCGCTTCGTCCTTCGCGATGATCACCGCTCATGATACATCATTGCAAGGCAGGCCGAATCTCGACTGGGAAGGGCTTGCCCGAAGCGTTCAAACGCTTGTGTTTTACATGGGCGTTAAAAATCTGTCATTTATATGCCGGCAGCTTACGGAGTACGGAAAATCCCCTTCCGTTCCCGTACTCGTCATTCAATGGGGGACGTGGGGGCGGCAGCGGAGCGTTAAAGGAACGCTTCAGGATATCCATGAAAAAGTTCAAAGCCAAAACATCACCAACCCTGCCATTATCGTCATCGGTGATATTGTCAATTTTCAAACACACAGCTGGTTTGAAAGCAAACCGTTCATCGGGCGGCATATCATGGTTGTCACTCATGGCGATGAAGAACATACATTGACAGACAAGCTGCGCGAGTATGGCGCCGATGTTATTGAATGGCCGAAGCGGATCGTTAAAAAAATGACCGCAAACGAAAACATCCTGAAACAGATCAGCACCTTTGAACAACTATTTTTCACATCGCGCCTTGCGGTATGCGAATTCTTTGACACACTGGCTTTCAAGCAGATCGACATCCGCCGGGTGACCGCAAGCCTGAATGCAGCAACTGAGGCCGCAAAGACGGAACTGACAAAACGGGGCTTTCTCCCATCCGAATGTCAACATGATTCTCCGCATTCACTCATTGTAGGAAGCCGTCAAGCAGCAGAAAACTTGTCAGACTCAAAATCATGCCCGCTTTATATCACCCATGAACATATCGCAGATGAGCGGTTCACTTCCATGATCGAACGCACGATCAGTGAGTCTCCTCTGCAAATGATTATCTGTACGGGCAAAGAATCCGCTCAGCATTTGATCAGCGCCGGAAAACAAATCGGCATATCACCGGATCCGTCGGCAAACCGCCCTCCCGTCATCTGCATGGGCGAAGACGTCCCCGCCGGCTGCGGGTTTACCGCTGTGAAAAACCAGGAGCAGTTATTTGCGTTTATACGAAATGAAATGAAAGACATGCTCGTTCACAGCTGATACGCCGGAATGCTTTTCTGACCCCCGAGGCTCAACATCGGGGGTCAGCCCTTTTTTATTGTGTCACCAATTTTTTATGGTGAGTCGAATACATCGCCATCTGATCCGCCTGCGGGTCCAAATAGGCTTTGGCGCTGTTCACGGCGGTCGGCCCCTCCGTGAAACCGCCTGCAATCAATCTGAGCTTGCTTTCATAATGGGCGGCGTCACCGGCGACAAACACGCCCGGAAGATTCGTCCGCATATGTCTGTCAGCTTTAATCCTGCCTTCTTCTATCTCAAGCCCCCAGTCCTTCATCGGACCGAGATCAATTTTAAACCCGTGGTTGATAATGAGCTCATCAAGCTTGATGTCTTCAGAAAGTCCGGACTCAGTTTGGCAAATGGTGACGCTCTCGATTCGTTCTCCGGTGCCGTTGAGATGCTTCAGACGATACGGCGCAAGCACCCGCACGGAAGACCGCTTCATTTTCGCCACGCTGCTTTCCAAACCGCCGAACTCCTCCCTGCGGTGCAAGACGGTAACAGACGCCGCAATCGGTTCCAGCTCATTCGCCCAGTCAACCGCGGTATCTCCCCCTCCGGAAATCACGACATGCTTCCCCTGAAACGCATCAAGCTTCTCCACCTTATAATGAAGGTTCTTTCCCGAATAACGGCTCCCATCCGCGCTGTCAAGTTCATTGACCTCAAGCGTCCCCATGCCGACGGCCAAAATCACCGTGCGTGTATAGTGCTTTTCCCCTTCGGAACTTTCCAGCACAATGGTTCCGTCATCCAGCCGTTCAAATCCGGTCACCCGCTGATTCAACACGATATCCGGCTCAAATGTCGCAGCCTGTTCCTTCAGCTGCTTAATCAGCTGTTCCCCGGCAATCCCGGGTATTCCGCCGATATCACGGATGATTTTTTTAGGGAAAAACATAGACACCTTCCCCCCGAGCCGCGGTAAAAACTCGATCACTTTCGTTTTCAGCTCGCGCATCCCGCAATAAAAAGCCGCAAACAGGCCGATCGGGCCTCCGCCTATAATCGTGACGTCGTACACCTCATGATTTTCCGCCATCGTTGTGCCTCCCGTTTATATCTATACTTCATAAATTTTTAATTGAGAATCAATATCAATGAAAGTATAACACATATTGAGGAGCAGTGTTTATTCATTTCTCATCTTGCGGGAAAGGAGTGATTCAGAAGTGAGGTTCTGAGATTGATAAGCGGGAAGGTATTAAAACTGAAACCAGTACGGCGACTGGTTTCTTTTTTATCTCTTTTTCATCAGCATAATATCGAGATACAGCTGGCACCTTGTCCTGAAGTCGTTTAAATTAATTGATGTCATGTCAAGAATCTGTTTGATACGGTAGTTCAATGTGTTTTGATGAATAAAAAGCTGTTCTGCGGCTGGTTTTGTTTTGCAGTTATTGAGGAGATAGATTTCTAACGTTTTCAGCAGTTCTGTACTGCTTTCTCTGTCTTTGGCTTTTAATAACGCTAAATCATTGTTTACATATTCCAGTGAGGCGTTTTTTTCTTCGATGCTTTCAAGATAGCGGTAAATCCCGAGCTTACTGTATTCGTACGGGATATTTTCCTGGTTTCCGGTAATTTCGGCGGCCTTTATGACTTCAAGGGCCTCTATATAACTTTTGCCGAGCTTCAGGATGCTGCTGTATTCATTGCCGATTCCGATATAGATGGGAGTGGGGATCTTCTGAAAGTGAAAATGAGTCAGCAGTTTGTGGATGAATTCAGATGCTGCCGAAGTGCCGGAGCTTTTTTGCGAGAAGCTTGCGACGACGATGACAATATTGGAATCAATGGTTAAGACGTGACTGACTTTATCCCGCAAATTCAAGTACGATTTGATGTTTTCCTTCACATCTTCGACTGCCTCCCCATCCCCATTTGCGGCGTGCAGGACGACTACTGAAAAAACCGACGGCAGCACGGCGTTCATCTTTTCCGCTTCCCGCCTGAACTCCTTTTCAGAGGAGAATTGCTGAAAGATCGCCCGTTTCACCAGGTCTTCCGCTCTCTCTTCTTTTTCCTGTTTCAGCCGGTTCGTTTTATAGATGATTTTTCCGACATGGAATGAAGTTTCATATAAAAAATCGAGCTCCTCGTCCGTCAAGTTTCGGTCGAGCTCCTGAATCCAGATGTAGCCCATCACTTCCCCTTTATGTTTTGCGCTTACAACCACTCTCTGATTCAGTCCGATACTGTCTATTTTTTCGACACGGAACGGTTCAGGAACGGTTTTCAGCTTTTCGATCACCCCGTCCTTCAGAAACCTTTCAAAAATCTGCACGGGGCATTTTTTTGAAAATATCGTCTGCTGGTTGGCGGAGTCGAAGTGATTAATGTAATAAGAATTATAGGCAAGCAAAAAGAAATCCGCGCTTTCCAGAATAACGGGCTTCTGCAATTCATAACTGATGAAATCAATTAATTTATCAATGTCCGTAAATGAAAAAACTCTCTCTAAAAGCTCTTCCATACCTATTTCTCCTATGCTCTTTTTATCTTTATCATACTCTGCGGGGTGACTTTTTGTATAGAAAAAAATTCACATATTCCCAAAACGGAATGATCCGAAAGCCTGTATCGTGAAAAGAGGAAAAAGGGCGGTCCCTTCTTCCTCTCGTTCCTTGCTTTTATTGAGAAAGTGTATCACGGTACTCATGAAACTGATCTGTGACATCTTTTGACGGAGCCTGTGTCAATAAGCTGACGACAAATACAGCGGCAAGGCTTACAGCAAAGCCCGGAATGATTTCGTACAAAAAGTCTGAAAGACCGGCATTCGCCCAAATGATTACGGTAATCGCTCCCGCAATCATGCCGGCGAGTGCCCCCCATTTCGTCATCCGTTTCCAAAATAAACTGAGCAGTACGACCGGCCCGAATGACGCGCCGAATCCCGCCCATGCATAGCTGACAAGACCAAGTATCGTGTTGTTTTTCTCCCAGGCGAGCACCAAAGCGATGATTGACACCGCAAGCACTGCCATTCTCCCCAGAAATACGAGTTCCTTATCAGAAGCCGAACGCCTGAACATGGACTTATACAAATCCTCTACTAAAGAACTGGACGTAACGAGCAGCTGAGACGAAATCGTACTCATAATTGCCGCTAAAATCGCAGAAATGAGAAATCCCGTAATAATCGGGTGGAACAGAATGTTGCCGAGCTGAATAAAAATGGTTTCCGGATCAGCCAGCTTCAGTCCGTGCTGGTGGTAATACGCGATTCCCGCAAGACCCGTAAACAGCGCGCCTAGTGCAGACAAAATCATCCATCCCATTCCGATCCGTCTGGCGCGTTTGATTTCTTTCACAGATGTGATCGCCATAAAGCGCACAATAATATGCGGCTGCCCGAAATAGCCGAGCCCCCACGCAAATAAAGAAATAATGCCAAGGACGGTCGTCCCTTTGAACATGTTAAACAGTTCCGGGTTGACTGAACGGATATCGGCAACGGTTTCTCCCGGGCCGCCCGTATGGAAAATCGTCACAATCGGCACAAGAATAAGCGCCGCAAACATAATGATCCCTTGGACAAAGTCCGTCCAGCTTACCGCCAAAAAGCCCCCGAACAAGGTGTAGGCGACAACGACGCCTGTCACGACCCACAGCCCCGTGTGGTAATTCAACCCTAAAATGCTGTTGAATAAGACGCCTCCTGAGACCATGCCGGATGATACGTAAAATGTGAAAAAGACGAGAATGACAAGACCCGAAAACAGTCTGAGAAGCTTCGTATGATCACCGAAACGGTTTTCAAGGAAACCCGGAATGGTGATGGAATTCCCCGCTTTTTCGGTATACGTTCTCAGTCTCGGCGCCACGAAAAGCCAGTTCGCCCACGCCCCGAGCACAAGCCCGAGCACAATCCAAGCGCCGCTTAATCCTGTCGAGAACATAGCACCCGGAAGCCCCATCAAGAGCCACCCGCTCATATCCGCCGCTCCCGCGCTGAGCGCTGTGACGGCAGGGCCTAAAGAACGCCCCCCGAGCATGTAATCCGTCAGATTTGACGTCCGTCTGTAGGCGAAATAACCGATAAACAGCATGCCCGCCATATAAATACAAATGGAAATAATCAACTGAATGTTTGCTATGGCATTTCCTCCTCCGCTTTATATGTTTATGGTGAAATGGACACCCCCCGCGAGGAGGATGTCCATTCAGTCCCTCTTAAAACATTTCACTGATTGTTTTCGCCTGCATGTGGAGGGCCAAATAATCCGGGCCGCCCGCTTTTGAATCAGTGCCGGACATTTTGAAGCCTCCGAACGGATGGTAGCCGACAATCGCTCCCGTACAATTGCGGTTGAAGTACAGGTTGCCGACATGGAATTCCTGTTTCGCCCGTTCAATATGTTTGCGGTTGTTTGTAATGACCGCGCCTGTCAGACCATATTCAGTATTATTTGCCACTTCTAAAGCTTCATCAAAGTTTGACACTTTAGAAAATGCCACGACAGGCCCGAAAATTTCTTCCTGCATGAGTCTGGCTTTCGGATCAAGGTCAGCGAAGATCGTCGGCTTAATAAAGTAGCCTTTTGAATCATCTCCGGTGCCGCCGCTTACTAAACGGCCTTCTTCTTTTCCGATTTCAATGTAGCTCATGATCTTGTCGTAAGAACCTTGGTCGATGACAGGTCCCATATACACGTCAGCGCTGTCAGGGCTTGCCGTCACTTTTGATTCAGTGATTTCGATGACGCGCTCTAATACTTGATCATACACTTTTTCATGGACAACTGCACGTGAACCTGCAGAACATTTTTGTCCCGCGAAGCCGAATGCTGATGTAAAGATGGATTGAGCCGCCAATTCAATGTCCGCATCTTCATCAACGACAACTGTATCTTTACCGCCCATTTCTGCAATGACGCGTTTCAGATGCTGCTGTCCCGGCTGCACTTTCGCCGCACGTTCGAAAATTCTCGTACCGACTTCACGTGATCCCGTAAACGTAATGATGCTTGTTTTCGGGTGATCGACGAGGTAGTCTCCCACTTCCGCTCCGCTTCCCGGCACAAAGTTGACAACGCCCTTCGGAAGACCTGATTCCTCAAGCACTTCTACGAATTTCGCCGCGATGACCGGTGTCGCGCTTGCCGGTTTAAGAACGACCGTGTTGCCCGTTACGATCGGTGCCACCGTCGTTCCCGCCATAATCGCAAAGAGGAAGTTCCATGGGGGAATGACGACCGTTACGCCGGTCGGTGTGTAGACATATTGGTTCTTCTCGCCTTCGCGGCTGTTGACCGGCTTGCCTTTTGCCAATTCAACCATTTGGCGCGCGTAGTATTCCATAAAGTCGATGGCTTCCGCCGTATCCGCATCAGCTTCGTTCCAAGGTTTTCCCGCTTCCTTGACGAGCAGGGCGGAGAATTCGTGCTTTCTGCGGCGGACTTTGGCAGCTGCGCGGAACAAAACGGCCGCTCTTTCTTCAGGGGAGGTGTATCTCCACTCTTCGAACGCTTTCGCAGCTGCTTCAATCGCTTGCTCAGCGTGCTCCTGGGACGCCTTTGACACTTTTCCGACGACTTCTTCTTTATCAGCCGGATTGATTGAAACGATTTTCGCTTCCGTCTCTACCTTTTCACCGTTGATGACGAGCGGATAATCTTTTCTCAGATACTCATTTACCGTCGCAAGCGCTTTCTTAAATTCTTCAACGTTCGATTGATCTTGGAAATTCGTGAATGGTTCGTGTTTATAAGGTGTAGTCATTGTCATCTCTCCCTTTTTTACTTCTTAGTCATCCCTTTAAAGGCGAATGCGATGTTTGAGGGGCGTTCGGCGAGCCGTCTCATGAAATAGCCGTACCAGTCATCCCCGTAAGGCAGGTAGACTCTCATGCGGTATCCTTCTTCCACCAAGCTGAGCTGGGTTTGCGAGCGCATGCCGTACAGCATCTGAAACTCAAAACGGTCGTTTGGAATGCCGTGCTCTTTGGCAAGCTGTTTTGTAAACTCGATCATTTTGTCATCATGCGTGGCAACTGCCGTATAATGTCCTTCTAAAAGCTGTTTGCGGATGAGTCTTTTATAATTTTCATCGACGTCGCTTTTTTCAGGATAGGCCACCTTTTCCGATTCTTTATAGGCCCCTTTGACAAGCCGCAGAAACGGATTCAGCGGGCTGAGGTCATCAAGATCCTTCTCCGTTCTGTATAGATAAGCCTGCACCACGGTGCTAACATATTCATACCGGCTCCGGAAGTCTTTAAAGATATCCAGCGTCTTCTGGCATCTCGTTTCATCTTCCATGTCAATCGTCACCATGACTTTATGTTTTTCAGCCGTTTGGAGGATTTTCGTCATATTTTCATAGACGAGATCGAGATCTATATCAAGACCTAAAGACGTCATTTTTAATGACACTTGGGAATTCAGCTGTTCATCAGCGATTAAGGCGATGGTCTGCATGCACTCCTCGGTGCGTTCTTTCGCGACATCACCGCTGTTGACAAATTCCCCCAAATGATCGACAGTAACTGACAGCCCCTGGCTGTTCAAATGTCGGATTGTCGGGATAGAACTGCGGAAATCCATTCCTCCGATGATTTTGCCGGCTGCCACACGGCTTCCCCAGCTTCGCGCCATCTTATTGAGAAAGCTGCTCTTGGATAAAAATAAGAAAAAATCTCTTGTAATCACTTCCAACCTTAACACCCCGCAATCTAAGAAGTATTTGTATGAGTCTATTGTAAATGGACAAAACATCCTCTCACAATATTCTAAAAATACAAAGATTCTGATAAATTTTTGTGGTTTTACCACAATCAGCTTCTTAGATAGCAGGCGGATTATGCCGAAAAAAGGCGGACGGAAATGACGGCAATCGTCAATTTCCGCCTTTTTCCCCCCACGCCTCTTCGACGGTCTGAATCAATAGCCGATTCAGTTCCTCCGTTATGTCAGGTTTCGGCGTTTTGATCGTTTTGACATAGTGCCCGATGCGTTCTATTTCTTCTTCTATAAACGCATGAATCATCGTATTTCTCGGTTCCGGAGCCAGCTCCTGACCGCTTTTTTTCCTTGTAAGCAGTGTATTGATTTCAGAAATGAGCGCTTCATCCGTCAATAAGGCATCGGCCAGTACGGGAAATGACATCGGCGGTACGGAGCCGAACGTTTCAATCCATCTGCAGGCAAGGAGAGGACGCAGAACATAAAAATACTTTTTAATCTTCACTTCACTGCCCCGCAATTCCGTTTTTTCATTCCGTTTTGCCATATTGAGATAATGATAGATGCCGGCTTCAGGCGAAAAGGCGCGGATTTTCAGTTTTCGAAGCTTTTCAGCCGCTGAGAAAGCTTCATAATAGATCATCTCAGAAGAGAGCCATTCCAAAAGAGGCGGATTTGATTTTTTATAAAGCCTAAGCGCTTTTCTCAGTTCCCAGCCGCTGATGTCAAGCATGTCATGAATCGGCTCTTCTATGACATCCCTATGCGGTTCGATCGAAAAGTACCATTCTTTTTTCGGCACATAGAGAAACCGCACATCGTAGTCGCTGTCTCTTGACGGAAATCCCCATGCGCGGCTCCCTGATTCTACGGCGTAAAGCACCTTGACGCCGTGCTGTGCTTCAATTCGTTTTAATTCTTCGATGATCCTTTGTTCCATCTGTATCCGTCCTTTTCCGTGATCATTCCTGAAAAAAGCCCAATTACTTGGGCTTTTCGCTGCTGTCAGCCTTTCAGATGCGCTTTCAGAAAGGCCAGCTTTTCCGTATGGAAAGAAGGTATGTATTCATGTCCGAAATACCGGTAAACCTTCAATTCTTTTTCCGTTTCCAGATGATTGTAAGCGGCAAACACCGTCGACGGCGGGGTCACGCGGTCAATCAGCCCGATGGACATGAGCACCGGAACCTTTACGCGGTCCGCCAGATTCATGATATCAAAATAGGCCAGTGTACTCATCGCGGCCTTCTCCGTTTCAGGGCTGCCGTTCTTTCTGAAAAAGGAGTTAATCTCAAGATACGGCTCATCAAGAGCGACATCAATGGCCCGCTCAAAATTGCTTAAATAAGGATAATCGGCCGCAACCGCTCTCGGAATGTCAGATAGTGCCGCCGCGGCGATTGAAAGTCCGCCTCCCTGGCTCCCGCCGATGACGGCGATCCTCGTTTCATCCACTTCATCAAAGCCGCTGATGACTTCCAAAGCCCGGACGGCGTCTAAGTACACGCCTCGGTAATAATATGTATCTTTATCTAAAATCCCTTTCGTCATCCAGCCGGGAACGTGTCCGTGCGGTGAGACGCTTGTATCTGTGCTGCTGTGCTGACCGCGGACAAGCATGCCGAACGCGGCATATCCGTGAAGCGCCCAATTTACGATGTCATGTATATCCCCGTCATAGCTCGCGTTATAGCCGTGATATTTCACGATGGCCGGATGCGGTCCTTGCCGGTCGGGAACGGCGTACCATCCCTCAATTTCCGCCTTGCCGAAGCTTCGGTATGTCAGCCGGAATACTTTCACGCCGTCAGCCGGGTAGCTTTCAGCCTTCAATTCAGGCTTTGCCTCTTCCTTTGCAAGCTCATGTAATGATGATGCCCAAAAATCCGAAAAGTCATGAGGAGCGGTTTTATTTGGTTTATAGGTTTGCAGTTGGTCGAGCGGCAAGTCGTATAATTGCATATCCGATTATTCTCCTTTGTTTTATAAGATTTAATTTTCTGACTCTATCTTAACACGATTTTACACTCATTTTCTAAACATTTTAATAAACGTTTGTTTAAAAACAAAAAAGCCGTGCGCTCACAGCGTCACGGCTCTTTTTACATCGGCTGATACAGGTCCCAGCCGATTTTTAACGTTTCTACGATATAATCGGCGATTTCTTCTGGTTCCAGATTATCCGTCGCCACTTTTGAATTATGTTTATCATAGATGCTTTGGCGTTCGTTAAAGAGCTGCTGCATTTCATCCATGGAACGGTTATGCAGAACGGGACGGCTTTCAATCAGCAGATCAGCCCGCTGCTTCCAATTCTCCCATGATAAATCAAGATGGAGCACGAGGCAGTTTTCAAGGCAGCACTGTCTGATTTCCTCTTGTTTAAACGAACCGCCCCCAAGCGACACGATCTTGAATTTCGTATTGCGGCAGATATCTAATATATAGTCCTTTTCAGTCTGACGGAAAAAGGCTTCACCTTTTTTCTCAAACATTTCAGGGATGGACATATTGAAATCTTTCTCAATCTGCAGATCAATATCAATGAAGTCTCTGTATAATTTCTTAGCGACCAGCTGGCCGATTGTTGTCTTTCCGACACCCATGAATCCGATCAGTACGATATTTCTTTCTCTTACGGGAATGGCACGTTTTGCGTTCATCTTCGGCGAAATCCTCCTAAGAAATGAAAAAGTTATGTTTATTATATGATAACTCAATATTGAAATATAGAGATAATGCAATGAAAGAAAACCCATCCTTTATAAGAAGAGATGAGTTTTTCTTTCTATCGGAGCGTAATGCGTTCCACCTTTCCGACAATGAAAATATAAGAAAATGCCCCGATAAATGCGACAGCGCCGACAAACAGAATCGCTCCGTTATATGAACCGGTCGCAGAAACGATAAACCCGATGAGAAGCGGGGTGATAATGCCGGCCATATTGGCGAAAAAGCTAAAGACGCCCCCTGCCAATCCGATTGTTTCGCTTGGCGCGACCTCACTCAGCATCGTCCAGGATATATTGGACATGCCCTGCGCAAAAGAAGCAATGGACAAGATCGTCAAAACCGCGGGAGCAGAATCCGTAACATTCGCAAGCACGATGGAGCCTGTCAGCAGAAGACCGAGGATGACGGGCGTTTTCCGGGCAACGTTCACCGACACCCCCCGTTTCATCATGCCGTCAGACCAATACCCGCCGAACAATACGCCGAAAAAAGCGGCGATATACGGGATTGATGCGGCGAAGCCGACTTTTAAGAAAGCCATGTGCTTTGCCTCCGCCAGATAAGTCGGAAACCATGTCAAAAAGAAGAACAGCGTGGAGGCTACGGCGAATTGGCCGATATACAATCCGACAAGCTTGCGGTATTTTAGCAGCTGGACGAAATCCGCCCACGATATCCTGCCGGCTGCATCAGACACCTCAGTCAGTCCGCCGCCTTCTTTAATATAATCAAGCTCCTCACGATTCACTTTCCGATACCCGTTCGGCTCGTGATACATTTTAAACCAGAAAATGGAGAAAACAATTCCGAGCACCCCTGAGGAAATAAATACGGCGCGCCAGTCAAATGCCGTTAACACCCAGAATAAAACCGGTGTGGCAAACGCCAGCCCGACATATTCCCCCGCCGTATAAACACCCGTCGCAAAGGCGCGTTCCCTCCTTGGAAACCATGTCGTGACAATCCGGTTGTTTGCCGGAAACGCCGGCGATTCAGCTATGCCGATGAGCAGGCGGCAGCCGAATAGAAACCCGAAACTTGTCGCAAAAGCTTGTACTCCGGTAAAAACCGACCACACAAATAAAGAAATTCCGTATGTCCGTTTTGACCCGAATTTATCCAAAATGAGCCCGCCTGGAATCTGCATCCCCGTATAGGTCCAGCTGAACGCAGAAAAAACGATGCCCAAAAGCGCGGGGCTTAGGTTCAGCGAATGTTGAATGGATGGGCCGACAATAGATACACTGGCTCGGTCTATATAATTAATCGCAGTGATAAAAAACAAAAGAACCAATATCACATAACGAGCGCGAGTCGGTTTATTGCGGACGGGACTGAAGGCCCTCAGCTCCGTTTCTTTTTTCAATGGCTTCTCCCCCCTTACTCGAATGAAATTAATTGTACAACACTTCGGTTAATTATTTAATACTTTGACGCAAAAAAGCGTTAAACAATTTGTGTGCCGCACTGACCTGATGCAGACACACCCCGCTTATAAAAAAGTGTCTGCCCTTTTCACCTGTTTATCCGTATCGCACCCGGGGAAAAAGTACACATATGATAGACAGTTACGGGAGGATTACCGATGAAACTGAGTTTTTGCACAACAGGATTTAAGAAAAAGCATATTTTTGACATCATTTCTTTCGCGAAGGAGCACTCCTTTGAGGGAATCGAACTGTGGTACGGACACGCTAAACAATATATAGAGGAAATCGGCCCGCTCGACAGGCTTTATCAGCAGCTTCAGGAGGAAGGCATCGGGGTGCCTGCCGTCAGTTTGTACACTGACTTCGCCACTCAGGATGAAAGGCAGGCGTTAAAGGATGTTCAAAGGGCATTAAGCGCGGCACGACAGCTGCACAGTCCCTTGATCAGAGTCTTTGCCGGCAATCTTCCTTCGCACCGGACGTCACCGGAAAAGTGGCAACGTGCGGTTGATCAATTTCAGCAGGCGGCACGGCTCGCAGATGACTATGAAGTCAATATCGGGCTTGAGATTCATTACGATACGTACGCGGATACACCGGAGGCGGCGCTGGCATTTTTGGAGGATGTCGGACATCCGCGGGTCCGCACCATTTTTGACGGCTCCAACCTACACGTCAATCACGTTGACCAAATGTCCGCTTTGGAAAAACTGTATCATACCGTCAGCCACATTCATCTGAAAAACTATCACTGGAATTTTGACAACTGGTATCTCAGCAAGCCAACTCCGATTTTTCAAGGAGATCTCGATCAAAAAGCATTTTTAAAAGAGCTGATGAACAGACAATATGACGGTTTTGTTTCTCTTGAGTATTTTGGGGAACATGCCTTTACGCATATAAAGGAATCGCTCCGCGAATATACGTCTGTTTTTTCCCGCTGACTCTTCGATCGAAGGGTCTTTTTTTGTATCATATAGAAAAAGGGGGATATCATGATGATCATTTGGATAAATGGGGCTTTCGGTTCCGGAAAAACACAAACAGCGTTTGAACTGCACAGAAGACTGAAACCGTCTTACATATATGATCCTGAAAAGATGGGGTTTGCGATGCGTTCGATGATACCGCCGGATATCGCTGAAGATGACTTTCAAAGCTACCCTCTGTGGCGGGAATTCAATTACAGCATGCTTTCCTATTTGTCAGATACATATCAGGGCATCATCATTGTGCCCATGACCATTACGAACGATCAATACTTCCATGACATGATCAGCAGGCTGAGACAGGATGGCCGGACCATTCACCACTTTACCCTGCTGGCTTCAAAGGAAACATTGCTGAAACGCCTGCGTACCAGAGCGGAAGGAAAAAACTCCTGGGCCGCAAAACAAATCGACCGCTGCATCAACAGCCTGTCTGATAGCCTCTTCACAGAACATCTCCATACAGACCAAATGTCTATTCAGCAGGCCGCAGAAACGATCGCTGCCCAAGCAAATCTGCCTCTTGAGCCTGATTCGAGAGGCAGCCTTCGAAGATTCAACGACAGATTGATGGTGAAGCTGAATCATATCCGTATCAAATAAAAAAACGTTTTGAAAACATGTCCCTGATCCATGCAAATGGATCAATAAATAAAAAGCCCCTCTGAAGGGATGTTTTTTCAAATGAAGAAAAAAATTTTAGAAACATAGGAGGGATTTTATGGATAATCATCTAATTATTAACATTGCAATACATTTCATTTGAAATGGGAGTGCTCGAAATGAAATTCAAAAAAGTGTTAACCGGTTCTGCGCTGTCTCTTGCCTTACTGATGTCTGCCGCTCCTGCCTTTGCCGCATCACCAACAGCATCCGCATCCGCGGAAAATAGCCCAATCTCAACGAAAGCAGATGCCGGCATTAATGCCATCAAACTCGTTCAAAGCCCTAACGGCAACTTCGCTGCTTCTTTCGTTTTAGATGGGACAAAATGGATTTTCAAAAGCAAATACTACGACAGCAGCAAAGGGTATTGGGTAGGGATTTATGAAAGTGTAGATAAATAAAAATGAGATAAACAAAAAGTGGCTGGGACAAAACTAGCTTCAAATAATGAGAAAGGTGAATTTGGGGGTACTCAAATTCATCTTTCTTTATTTTTATGTATAAATTCTTCTATTACCTTAGAAGTTGGCAGTGAATTTTCTTAAATTCACTGCCATTAATGCGAGACCCATTTCGTTTGCTACCTTCGATTTTCCTCGTACAGAAAATCGAGTGAAACGCAAATTAGCCTTCAAGAATCCAAAAACTGGTTCCACATCGGTTTTACGTTTTCGATAGATGGCACTCGTTTTCTCTTCTGAAAGCTTCGCTCTCACATATTCTTTTTGCTGTTCCCATTTTTTGTTCACCATTAGTTTTCGATTGTTTCCTTCTTTTGCCTTGGTACATGATGAACGGAATGGGCATCCTGAACAGTCTTCGCACTCGTAGACTTTGAAACTCCTTTGGAAACCTGTAGCGTCCGTTCGGACAGAATGATATTGAAATTCTAAACGTTTCTGATTAGGGCACGTATATGTATCGGTTTCTTGATCATATACCCAGTTATCAGGATTAAATGTATTTTGTTTGTACTTTTTCTTTTGTTCCTTCAAAAACATGTTATATGTTATCAGTGCTTCTCGGTTTCTGTTTGAGAGAATATCACTAAAGTTTTGTTCACTACCATAACCTGCATCTGCAACTATATGTTTCGGTAACTCGAAATAATGTTGCTCGATCTCATCTAAAAATGGAATTAACGTACGTGTATCTGTTGGGTTTGGAAATAGACTATAAGCAAGCGCATATTGACCTTCCGTTGCGATTTGTACATTGTAACCAGCTTTCAATTGCCCGTTTTTCATATAATCATCTTTCATTCGCATAAATGTCGCATCTAGATCTGTTTTAGAATAGCTATTACGTGGTCCAAAGATTTTAAGATCCTGTTGGTACTTCCGTTTTCTTAGGATAAAATCAATCAACTGTTTACGCACTTGTTTCGGGTATTTTCGTTCCCTTCGTAAGGCTTTTCGTTCCGTAACGTCTGAAGATGCTTCTATTTGTTTATCATATTCGGTCACTACTTCGTCTACTTTTTGAACCATTTGAGTGAGCTCTCCAAATGATAGCTGTTCATCACTTTCCCGTTCCATTTGGGGTATGATTTCGTTCTCAAGCAACTCATTGTACAACTGGTTTGACTTATCAATTAAACGCTGATGAAATTTCTCAATCGCTTTCTTCCAGACAAACGTAAATTTATTCGCATTCGCTTCAATCTTTGTACCATCGATAAATATCGCTTCTTGATCGATCAGTTTTTCTTCAATCAATTGGCAGCGAAATTGGATGAAACATTGACGGATTAAATCTTTCACTACTGGTTGAACACGAAATCGGTTAATTGTACGGTAGCTTGGTTCATACCCTTGAGCTAACCACATCATACGGATACTGTCTTTTAATAGGGCCTCTATTTTACGCCCTGAAAAGACAGATTGAGTGTAGGCACATAGAATAATTTTAAGCATCATGCGTGGATGATAGGCAGGACAACCTTCATTTCGAAGAAATGGTTCAAACGCTTCTTGAGGGATACTTTCCACTAAATGATGGACATGGTAGGCAATATCATTATTTTGTAACTTTACTTCTAAATCTAAAGGCAAAACGATTTGATTCATGGTATAATCTTTAAACATAAGGACACTTCTTTCTGATTAGATTTTGTATGGTAACTTAATTTTATCAGAAGTTGTCCTTATTTTTTATTGTAAAATAATCAAAAACGGTGAAAGTTTACTCGTCGTAAAATTTCACCGTTTTTTTCGTCTTAGAGGTGGGTTTTGTCCCAGCCCCTTTTTTCATTCTATTTCCACCAATCATCAAACATCGATGCCGGCACCTGGCGCTTATGCTCCGTACTGAGATAGCGTTTTTCCAGCGCCTCAATCACTTCGGAAGAAACGTCCTTTCCTTCTAAATAATCATCAATGTCATTGTATGTGATGCCGAGTTCGGTCTCATCAGTCTGCTGCGGTTTTTCATCGAGCAGATCGGCCGTCGGTAATTTCAAATACAGGCGCTCCGGCGCGCCGAGTTCTTCTAATAAACGTCTGCCCTGGCGTTTCGTTAATCCGGTCAGCGGCAGCAGATCAGCTCCGCCGTCACCGTATTTCGTGAAGAAACCGGTCACCGCCTCGGCCGCATGGTCGGTTCCGATGACAAGCAGCCCCTCTTGTCCGCCGATGGCATATTGAGCGATCATTCTCATTCTGGCCTTTACATTTCCTTTGTTAAAGTCAGACAGCTGATCTCCCGTGTCTTTTTTGTACTGATCAGCGAACGCGCTGACAGCGGACTTAATATCAAATGTCCATGATTTATCAGGTTTAATGAATTTGAGCGCCAATTGGGCGTCATCCTCATCCTGCTGTGTGCCGTGCGGAAGACGGACGGCGATAAATTCAGCGTTTCCGCCTTCTTCTCTGATGCTTTCAGCCGCCAATTGGGCGAGGCGTCCCGCAAGCGTGGAATCCTGCCCCCCGCTGATGCCGAGCACAAAGCCTTTGGCACCTGTTTTTTTCAAATATTGTTTCAGAAAGTTCACTCTGTCCTCAATTTCTTGTTTCGGATCAATTGAGGGCTTTACATGGAGATCATTCATAATTTGTTTCTGGATGCTCATCCCAATCACTCCTCCTGCATTGTTTCTTTATGATCCATTTCCCGTTCATGCTGAAAATGAATCATGCCACTATGTACGACTCTCTGTTAAATATAGCACAGGTGCAGATTTTAAGTGAATCAAATACACCGGGATCAGCTGATTTCCACCCGCAGCGCCGTGATGCTGTCTCCGTTGCATTTTCCTTTTTCAATCGGACAGGATGAAAACGCCACGACGAGATCCATTTCCGCACGGAGCCGTACATAATCACCCGCGTCAGAAAGAGGCGTTTCGACTGATAAGTTCCCCTTCTCATCGAGCACCGTGTTCATAAAGATGGCAAATGGGTAATGCATATGCGGCCGCGGCACCCCGAACGGTTCAAGCGCCCCGCTCATATTGTCATAGCACGTATCCTGGAGCTCGTCTTTATGCTTTCCGTATAAAAGCCTGTTCATATCCGGACGGCAGGCGGGAAGCAGCAGGTCATGCTTGCCGACTGTATCCTCAATCAGCGTCAGCATCGGCTTGTATAAATTCGAATAAATATGATCACCCGTTTTTACATGAATGGACTGGTTGGCATCAATCGTCGCGCCCTGATCAAGATGTTCATAAAAGTCCTTGGCATGATACGCCGTGAAGTCAGCCACCTGCTGTCCTTCCACATCGACTACTTTTATAATCTGCCCTTTGTGAACCTTCAGGCCGAGCCCTTTTTTCGGCGGTACAATAAATTGCTGTGTCATCAGACTGCTCCTTTTTTTCTTCTATTATGAACTTCGGCCGTTTGTTTCATGTAAAGCAATTTATTGGATGTATATTCCCCTTCTGACGGCCGCAATCTAAGCTTTGATAAAGGGGTTGAACTTCATGGGTAAATCACAGGACCAGCCTAAAGGAAATCTCGCTTGGTGGCAGCTCTCCTTAATCGGCGTCGGCTGCACAATCGGGACGGGCTTTTTTCTCGGGTCCAGCATCGCTATTGTCAAAAGCGGATATTCCGCGCTGATCTCATTTCTTATTGCCGGGCTTGGCACCTATTTTGTCTTTGAGCAGCTCGCGAAGCTTTCGGCCAAACAGCCCGAAAAGGGGTCTTTTTGCGCTTATGCGAGAAAGGCTTTCGGCACTTGGGCCGGTTTCAGCAACGGATGGGTGTACTGGTCGTCCGAGATGCTGATCACGGGAAGCCAGCTGACAGCGATCTCGCTGTTTACGAAGCATTGGTTTCCGAATGTGCCGCTGTGGATTTTCGCCTCCATCTATGCGGTGCTCGGTCTTTTGATTATATTTACGGGGCTGTCCGTTTTTCAAAAAACGGAAAATGTGCTCGCTGTTGTCAAGACAGCGGCGATTTTTATGTTTATCGTGATCGCCATATTGGCGCTGTGCGGTATATTTTCTCATAAACCGGATGTGCAGGTGCCGAACGAATCTAAGGATTTGTTCCCGCACGGAGCGATGGGGTTATGGACGGGACTGATTTATGCGTTTTACGCCTTCGGAGGAATTGAAGTCTTGGGGCTGATGACCGTGCATTTAAAAAAGCCGGAGGAAGCCTCAAAATCAGGCCGGCTGATGCTTGCCGTTCTTGCGGTGATTTACGTCATTTCTCTCGGCCTGGCGCTGCTGTTAGTGCCGCTGGGCAAATTCACCGAACAGGACAGCCCGTTTATTACATCGCTGAAGGGTTTTCATTTAGATATCATTCTTGATATTTTTAACGGGATTTTTATTATTGCGGGATTTTCCACGCTCGTCGCCTCGCTGTTTGCCGTGACGACATTGCTTTGTACGATGGCAGATGACGGAGATGCGCCGAAATGCTTCAGATTAAAGGAAAACAAAAAAATCTGCTGGCCTGCGCTCGGATTGACGTTTGCCGGACTCATCGTCTCCATCATCCTGTCATTGGTGCTGCCGAAAAATATATACGAACACATGACAACTGCGGCGGGCCTGATGCTTCTTTATACGTGGCTGTTCATTTTGTTCTCGGGCAAGAAACTGTTTGAAACGACAAAGATGGGAACCGTACAGATTGTTATCGCCCTTGCGCTGATTGTCGCGGCCGTCTCCGGGACGCTGTTTGAGAAATCGAGCCGGCCCGGTTTTCTGGTCAGCCTTTGTTTTCTCGCCGTCATTGCGATCGTGACATGGATCGTACAAAAAAAAGCAGGGACACAGCCCTGCCGGATCATAGCTTATTTCGTCGGTTTAAACAGTCTTTTCAAATAAGAAAAGGGACACTTTGACACTTGCGTCTCATCATCACGGAGGAAATATTGCTTCCATTCTAAATTGTCTTTTCCTCCGTACCACCCCAATCGGGGATGAAGAGGGGCTTCATCATACGCCTCTAAGCGTTTTCTGATCAGCCGGCTCATGTTTCGTCCGAACGCGGTTGAATCATTTAATCCTTCGAAAACCCATCTCGGCTGAAACGCCAGCATAAAAAACGGGAAGCTTCTGCTTTGTCTCGCTTCATGCGCAGGCGTCGCGCACAGAATAAAATACGGCTCGCCGTCAAAGCAGAACTCCCATTTATAATGTTCAGGGTCCTCCGGTATGTCTTCCGGCCAGTCTTTCGGGTCGCAGCCGCTCAGCCGGTTTAAAAAAGACCAGAACAGTTCTTCATACGCCTCAACGGAATAATGCTCAGCTAAATCCTCAGGCGTATCAAAAATCACAAGCAGCGACGCGTATTTTCCGGTATTCCTTGAGATCTTTCCGTACTCGGACAGCAGCATCCCCACTTCCTCCGGGGTTCCCTCTTCGCGGGGATCACCCGCAAAGGATATCCGGAGCTGATCTGTCAAAAATCCCTGACGTCCCGGAATGCACGGAAACGCGTCCGCTTTATCACCTACTTTTTCTGATAGAAGCTCAAAAGCGACTCTCTGCCAATTTGGCAGATCCAATAACTTTTCCTCAAGGCAACTTTTTGTGTACAGCTCGCTTGCCATCAGCCCACCTCCAGTATCGTCAGGATACGTTATGATGGAGATAGGCGATGGGTGACTCTTCTATTTATGAGATGAGCATTTGAATCCCCTGCCATCCGAAATAAAACCCGAAAACGATCAAAGACACACCCGCCGCTCCCGTCAGCCAGCGGAGCGCTTTTTCATGAAGGAGATTTCTGAAAGTGCTCGCGGCGACCGCCATGCAGAACTCCCAGATCAAAATGCCGAGAAGAATGCCGGAGCTGTAAATCAAAAGCTGATTTGCATCGAAGGATTCAGCGGTTTTGGCGAGAATGCTCCCGTATATGCCGAGCCAGAATAAAATGCTCAGCGGATTGGAAAGAGAAATAAAAAAACCCGCGCCGAATGTTTTGTAAAAAGCCGGTTTTCCTTTTCCGCTTCTGACATTCATGGCTTCCCTTATATTTTTTAACGTTTCGACTCCCGTATAGGTCAGCACGAAAAAACCGAAGAGCCACAAAAACGTTTTAACGAAAGGTGCCGTCAAAAATTGAGACAGCCCGAAATAGATCAGAATCATATACAGCCCGTCCGCGGCCATGGCGCCAAGACCGAAAATCCATGCATGCCAAAAGCCGTTTTTGATGCCTTTGTCAATTTGCGCCGCATTGACCGGTCCGACAGGTGCTGACAATGACAGCCCGAGAACGATGTAGCTTAAAAAGATGTTCATTGGCTTCCCCCTCATTCATGCAACTTGTACAAGTTATTCATGAATGGGCCGTGCTATGATACATTATTTTAATTTCTCAAGCTCGTCTTCCATCATGTCCGTCGCTTTTCCTAAAAAATCGAATATCAGCTGCAGTTCTTCTTCTTTATATTGCCGGCAAAGGCTGATCGTAGACTGGGATAAGGAGCTGAACAATTGCTTCACATTCGCTTTTCCTGCTGTCAGCGGCACGATGATCACCCGCCGTTTGTCTTCGGGGTCTTTTTTCCTCATGACATATCCCGCTTTTTCGAGCCGGTCAATGAGCGCCGTTACCGAACCTGTGCTGAGGCCGGTTTTTTTCCCAAGCTCGCCTGCGGTCATCGGGCCTGCTTCATTTAAGATATCAGCTGATTTCAAATCGGTCGGAAACAGACCGAGAGATTGAGCGGCCGCCTGATGAAAAAGGATCGTCCTTGTGGCCATCTTCCGGAATAACTGTATGGCGGTTTCCTCCGTCTCGCTTCTGGTATTTCTTGTTGACAACTGACAGGCCTCCCTATAAAATCAATTTATCTTGACGATCAAGATAATTTTCGGCAAATCTAATATGATCATAGCAAATTTAATGATCAAAAGTAAGTAGGAGGAAAAAGCATGGAACAAACAGCCGCGAAGGACGCCTCGACGAAGTTTGTCGTCATCGGTCTTTTGCTGGGCATTTTAATGTCGGCTATGGATAATACAATCGTTGCCACTGCGATGGGAAATATCGTGGCGGACCTCGGAAGTTTCGATAAGTTCGCGTGGGTGACGGCATCATACATGGTAGCCGTTATGGCCGGTATGCCGATTTACGGAAAACTGTCCGATATGTACGGACGCAAGCGTTTCTTTTTATTCGGTCTTATTCTTTTCTTAATCGGATCTGCATTATGCGGAATCGCCCAAACAATGGATCAGCTCATTATTTACCGCGTCATTCAGGGAATCGGCGGAGGCGCGCTGATGCCGATCGCCTTCACGATCATTTTTGATTTATTTCCGCCGGAAAAACGCGGAAAAATGTCGGGCATGTTCGGTGCCGTTTTCGGCCTGTCCAGCGTTCTCGGGCCGCTTTTAGGCGCGCTCATTACCGACTCCATCAGCTGGCACTGGGTGTTTTACATCAACGTGCCGATCGGTATTTTATCATTGTTTTTCATTCTGCGTTATTATAAAGAGTCCCTTGAACACAAGAAGCAGAAAATCGACTGGGCCGGCGCAATCACGCTGGTGGTTTCCATTGTCGGTCTGATGTTCGCTCTTGAGCTCGGCGGAAAAACGTATGATTGGAACTCCGTGCAGATCATCGGTCTGTTCGCTGTGTTCGCCGTGTTCTTTATCGCCTTTTTTATTGTGGAAAGAAAAGCGGAAGAACCGATTATCTCATTTTGGATGTTTAAAAACCGTTTATTTGCTACGGCACAGATTCTGGCGTTCCTTTACGGAGCCACGTTCGTCATTTTAGCGGTGTTTATCCCGATCTTCGTTCAGGCTGTGTACGGAAGCACCGCGACAAGCGCGGGCTTTATTTTGACGCCGATGATGATCGGTTCTGTTATCGGAAGTATGATCGGCGGAATTTTCCAGACGAAAGTGCGGTTCCGCAATTTAATGCTGATTTCCGTGGTCGCTTTCTTTATCGGAATGCTGCTGCTTTCCAATATGACACCGGATACGGCGCGTACGAT
Source organism: Bacillus sp. EU55 (assembly GCF_038005925.1). Taxonomy (NCBI): domain Bacteria; kingdom Bacillati; phylum Bacillota; class Bacilli; order Caryophanales; family Bacillaceae; genus Bacillus; species Bacillus sp. EU55. The sequence goes on along the minus strand of NZ_JBBOUE010000001.1, from coordinate 299,004 downwards.
GCTGACGGTATTCATGCTGATCTCAGGATTCGGCGTCGGCTTCAACTTCTCACTGCTGCCGGCTGCGTCCATGAACGATCTGGAGCCGCGTTACCGCGGAAGCGCCAACTCAACAAACTCGTTTTTGAGATCATTCGGCATGACACTCGGTGTGACGATTTTCGGAACCATCCAGACGAATGTGTTTACCAATAAGCTCACAGATTCATTCAGCGGCATGAAAGGAGCGGGCGGCGCGATGCAGAACATCGGAAATCCGCAGGAGATTTTCCAGGCAGGCACGCGCGCTCATATTCCGCCGCACATTCTGGATCGCATTATTGACGCCATGTCGCAAAGCATCACATATGTATTTACGCTTGCGCTGGCGCCGATCGTCATTGCCGCCGTTACCATTTTGTTTATGGGAAAAGCGAGAGTAAAAACCTCTCAGGAAATGGCGAAAAAAGCGAATTAAAAAAAGCAGTACATGGCGTTTGTCATGTACTGCTTTTTTGTTTACTCTGCGAAATGCGGAGCGAGAATATCTTTCAGCACGTTTGCGCTGCGGCTGAATTGAGCCTGTTCTGTTTCATTCAGCTCAAGTTCCGTCACACCTGCGATGCCGTTCCGATTGACGACGGCCGGAACGCCGATAAAGACGTCGTTTACACCGTATTGGCCGTCCAGATATGTGCTGACGGTTAAAATGCTGTTTTCATTACGCAAAATCGCTTTTGTGATGCGGGCGAGGCTCATCGCCACTCCGTAATATGTCGCGCCTTTTTTCTCGATAATATGGTAGGCCGCGTTTTTCACATCGTCAACGATCTGATCCAGCTCGTCCTGTTTGTAAGCTGCATTTTTCTCCAGCAATTGCTGCACCGGCACTCCGCCGATATTGGCGTGACTCCATACAGGAAGCTCGGTATCGCCGTGCTCGCCGATAATGTGGGCGTGTACGTTTTGCGGAGCGGCTCCGAAGTATTCACTCAGCATATAACGGAATCGCGCAGAATCCAGTGTCGTGCCGCTGCCGATGACACGTTCTTTCGGAAGCCCGCTGAATGTCCATGTCGCATAAGTGAGAATGTCGACCGGGTTTGTGGCAACGAGGAAGATGCCGTCAAATCCGCTTGCCATTACTTCACCGACAATGCTTTTAAAAATGGCGAGATTTTTTTCGACCAGCTCAAGTCTCGTTTCGCCCGGTTTTTGATTGGCCCCTGCACAGATGCACACGATATCGGCATCCTTGCAATCCTCATATGTGCCGTAAGACGTTTTGACCGGATGAGGCGCAAATGCCTTTCCGTGATTTAAATCCATGACATCTCCCATGGCTTTTTCTCTATTTACATCAATGATCACAAGCTCATCTGTGATCCCTTGGTTAATTAACGCAAATGCATAACTGCTTCCAACAAAACCTGCTCCGATTAATGCTACTTTGTTCACTCGTTCGTTCATCATGTATGCTCATCCTCCAGTGTTTCGTGGTGTCTGTTTTTATCTTGTGAAGTATTTCACATTTATATTGTGCAACACTTCACAAACTTTTGCAAGAGAAAAGTTTGATTTTTGGACAAAAAAATACCGGTGATGGTTTCCAGATTGTTGACAACACCCTAAAACGGAACCGTTTTAGGGTGTTGTCATCTTTTCAGCGTGATTGATTTCCTAACAGAAGCAAGGGTTTGATGTGATGATGTCTCTATTCATTAATGCGGAAGATAACCATTCAAACCAGAGTTGTTATATAAACCATTCTGCACATAATCAAAGCCGGGATGGTTCTGTCCGGGCACTTGGGCGCTGCCATTGTTAAAAATCACTTTGGCGTCGGCCGTATCCGCATTCGCAGGCAGCGTCAGTGTGTAAATTCCATCTGCATTCTTAGTCATGGCTTTCCCCGGCCACGATCCGGTTAATTCTATGGCCCCGCCTCCATCATGTTTGTAAATATAAGCATTTACATTGCCCCAATGATCCGGATTTTGATAGCCAATGATGTTGGTTTGGGACGGGTCTTTTTTGACAAACGTGTATTCTTGGGTTCTCGATGCACCCTCGCCGTTCGTTCCGGTTAACTTGACGTTGTATGTCGTGCCGATTGGATCTTCTTTCCCGATCGTTAATCGGTCTCCATCCTTAAATGCTGTCTGCTGCCCATTATTGATTTGGTAAACGGCTTTTGTTGTTTTCGCATTTGCACGCAGGGTGACCGTCAGCTGATCATTGAAAGAATGGACTGCCTCTGTTTAGTAATTCTCAAGAAAGACATGAGGCGCATTTCCAATATCATCAGGACAAAGAACAGCCGCGGATCTGGCATTGATCGTACCTGTCAGTTTGCCGTTCGCTACTTGAAATGAACCGGCGCCGGCCCTATTATCATACCTGCCGTCAGGTAATTTCGTTGAAGTATTGATGGTGACAGAAGACGATCCTGCATTTGCCAGCACAACGCCTTTTGAGCCGCGCTGATTCATAAATATTTGATTGTTGCCATTCGGATTTGAGAGTTCCTCAGGCTGCCCGGCCATTTCATTGTGAAATTGATTGACCGCAGTGATCGCCTGGTCTTTAAATAAGGCGCTCCCGCGATCTCCTATTTGACTTTTTCCGGGAAATCTTACACCATTTCCTCCGCCCTCAGGTCTGGAAAAGAAAAGAGGCGTGCTTCCTGAGCGGGAACCAATCACTGCCCAGCCTAAACGAATATCGTCATCACTCATCCATGTGGACTCTTCATCATCATTGGCATACGTATCATGTGATTCCACCCATGTGACTAACTTGTCCGCAGACACATCAAATGCATAATGGGAGATATTCGACACACTCAGATTACGATTCTTTAAAGCGGATCTGATGGAATGCCCATAGTTAGAAGCCGTCACATTCATATAATTCGCATAAGCAGTATCTCTGGACGCGCTGTCTTGCAGGATTTCTCCGTATTGGAACTCCGCCGATGTATTTGTGATATTCGGCCAAAATTGGCTGCCGTAATTCCCATCATCCGGAAGCTCTATATGCTTGGCGGCATCATAGCGGAACCCGTCTGCTCCGTCATTCAATGCTCTTTCCAAGAAACCTTTCAGGTAGGCTTGCACCTCAGTATTCTGAGTATTCCAATCATACAGCCCAAGCAATGCATTTTGAGTGATGTCCCATCGGTCCGACCAATTTTTAATTTGTGTGTTTCCATGGGTCCAGTTTGGAAGACTCTTAATCTCGTCAGAAATCGCGCCATAATCGCTGGTGGTATGATTGACAACCGCATCGACAATGACTTTTACGCCATACTTTTCCGCGGCTGCACACATGTCCTTAAATTCTTGTTCAGTTCCTAAGTAACGGTTGCCGATTTGGTACGATGTCGGCTGATAGAGCAAGTACCAGTTCGACATGCTTTTATCTCCTTGGTTCCCTTCCTTTACTTGGTTAATCGGAGACGTCTGAATAGCTGCATAACCCGCATCACGAATCTCTTTCATATTTTCTGTTAACGTATTGAATGACCAATTCCATGCATGAAGGATGGTCCCGTTTTTGACCGATGAATCGGTCACCTCATTCGATTTGTGTGCAGTTTCAGCGTTTGCAGCCGCCGGGCCTGACAAAACCAAATGAAACAGCAATAAAAATCCGGCGAATAACGGCAGTAAAGAGGTTTTGAATCGTTTTTTAAACATTTTTGACACTCCTTATTTGATTTTTGAAGACTGACTGCGGAGTCAAAAATTCCTCTTACTCTTTCTTCAGCTTCCTCCTTTCAATTGTTGTGAAGACTGGAGAATTCTGTTAACACTTACATTTGAACTTATCACACACTCTCTATCAAAGCAACGCGGCAGAGTGAATTCAAATCTTTATTCCTATCAAATAAAAAGACTTTTCTCTTATAAACAAAAAAAGAAACCACCATCAAGATGATTTCTTTTTTATTTCTTTTATCGCTCTTCTGTAAGACAGCTTCACAATGACATACCGAAGCAGAAACAGAATGCCTCCGCAGACGATAAAAAGAAAGATCATTTTCAGCCAAGCAAAGAATGTATGGGGAAACCCCCTGTCGTACATCGTAAGCGCCGCTGCCGCAAAAGTGACTGCAATTGAATCTATCCGCTGCTGCTTCACCCGCTTTTTCAGTTCTTCTTTGGTGTCTATTCTCGGCATGAGCATTCCCGACGCTCCCGCCCTGATACAATAATAAACAATTATAATGAAGAAAACCGCCAAGCTTCCGGCCCATTCCCTAAACGGACAGTTCAGAACAAGTCCGCGTACGATGATGTCAAGCAAAGACAGTGTGCCCACAAGCATTCCGACTTCTGACCAAATCATTCGTTCTTTCTCTTTCACACTCTCACTCTTTCCATTCACGTTTGAAAGTCCGTTCCGACGCTGATTCATGACTTCCTCCCGTACTATTAAGAATGGCTTACAACTCCCATTATATCTTGCCGATTCATAATGATAAACCGAAATATCATTGACAAAAATATTAATAAGGACCCCAATTGATCAGGACGCCTATGCAAATAAACACAAGGCCGATGACAAACCAAATCAGCGCCAGCCGAATCATAAAACGAAGCCACTTTACGTACGGAATGCCGCTGGCAGCCAGTACGGCCATCAGCACGCCGGAAGTCGGATTGACACAGTTTACAACACCTTCTCCGAGCATGACCGCTTCAACCGCGACCTGTCTCGTGATGCCCATCAGATCGGCAAGCGGCGCCAAGATCGGAATAAATACGACCGCCTCCCCTGAGCCCGATGAAATCAGAAAATGAAGCAGGGCGCTGGAAATATACATTCCGATTGCGCCTGCCATCGGGCTGAAACCGTGCAGCAGTGACGCAAGTCCATTGACTACCGTATCAAGCAGCTTTCCATGTTCCAGGATAACGGAAATGCTTCTCGCCATTCCAACGATCAGCGCACCATAAACGAGCCCCTGACAGCCTGTAATAAACGTTTTTGCGATATCATTTGCCGCCATTCCCGCAATCAGGCCGGACACGATTGAGATAAAAATGAACACAGCGGCCATCTCTGAATCAGACCAGCCAAGAGTAAGCGCGCCGTATAAAAAGCCGGCAAGCGACAAAGCCGCAACAGCCAGAATCAGTTTATGGCGGACAGTAAACGGGACATGCTTGTCCTCCGGCTCAGAAACCTGCGGGAGTGAACCTGCCGCCGGAAACCAATCGTTCCCCAGCAGACTGGCTTCCTTTGCTTTTCTGAGTTTTCTCGTATACCGATAAATATATAAAATAGATGATAGCAGAAAACAAATGTAGACGGCAATCCGCAGGCCGATGCCGGAAAACAGCGGCAGCTCCGCGATGCTTTGTGATAACCCGAGCGGTGAAGGTGATAAAATCGTCGCGTTAAACCCGGCATAACAGCCGATATAAATGACGGCCGCTCCGGCCACGGCGTCCCATTTCAGCGAACGGGCGACAATCAGGCCGATCGGAATAAAACCGATCACGGAATTAACGACGATGCCGGTTGTGCCGAGGATCGAAAATAGAGATCCGACAATCGCAATAAACAGCAGCTGTTTTGTGCGGAACGTACTGATGACATTACTGATCAATCCATTGATGGCGCCCGTTTTCTCCAAAATCGCAATGGTGCCGCCTGTAAACAGGATTAAAAAAATAATCGGCGCGGAACTTGTCATCCCTTCCTGAATCGCGGTAAAAAAAGCGATCGGGCTGACCGGAGACTGGTCTAAAGAATGATAGCTTCCCGGGACGGCGGACGTCACACTGCCCTTTGTCACCCTGTCAAATTCCCCCGCGGGAACGATGTACGACGCTATCGCGCATAGTAAAGCGACAATGAACAGCAGCACATAAGCATCAGGCATCACAAACAATTTCTTCTTTTTCAATACAGGTTCGGCCTTGGGAACAGCCATACCATCACCATCCCGCTTTAAATTTATAAACTATTCAGAAAATACAGATATGTGTGCTATATTATATACAGACCGATTGCCTGTTTTCAATATCAAAAATAAAAAACAGACAGCTTTTGAAGGAGGACTTACGGCATGAACAGACTCACAGAGCATGAGAAGCAAGTCATTATGGATATTTTTGACCACCTGCACGCCAATCCCGAAGTAAGCTGGAAAGAATATCAAACAACTGAATATCTGACTGAAAAACTGAAAGAGACCGGCTGCCGGACCCGCACGTTTGATGATTGTACCGGTGTTGTCGGCGAAATCGGAGAAGGCTCGCCCGTTGTGGCTGTCCGGGCGGATATTGACGCGCTGTGGCAGGAAGTGGACGGTGTCTTTCAGGCGAACCATTCATGCGGACATGATTCACATATGACGATGGCGCTCGGCACGATGACGCTTTTAAAGAGTCAGCCGAAACTTCCGAAGGGCACCATCCGCTTTATTTTTCAGCCGGCGGAAGAAAAAGGCGGCGGAGCGCTGAAAATGATTGAAAAAGGCGTACTGGATGATGTTGACTTCTTATACGGCGTGCACGTGCGCCCCGTACAGGAAACGGCAAACGGCCGATGCGCACCGTCCATTCTGCATGACTCAAGCCAGCATATTGACGGCCTGATTATCGGAGAAGAAGCCCACGGCGCGAGACCGCATCTCGGCCTTAACAGTATCGAAATCGCCGCTCTTCTCGTCCAAAAACTCAGCTTCATTCATCTTGATCCCGGCATCCCGCATTCCGTGAAGATGACAAAGCTTCAGGCAGGCGGAGAGAGTTCCAATATCATTCCGGGAAAAGCATCGTTCAGCCTTGATCTCCGCGCACAGACCAATGCCGCCATGGAGAAATTAACCGCCGAAACCGAAAGAGCCTGCGAAGCGGCTGCTGCCGCATTCGGCGCAAAAATTGAACTGCAAAAAGAACACAGCCTCCCGGCAGCCGAGCGAAACAAGGAGGCGGAAGCCATCATGGCATCTGCGATAAGCGGCATTCTCGGAGAAGAACATGTGGATGAACCTCTTGTGACAACCGGTGGAGAGGATTTTCATTTTTACGGGTTAAAGGTGCCGAACTTGAAAACGACGATGCTCGGCCTGGGATGCGGTCTGGAGCCGGGACTTCACCATCCGCATATGACATTTGACCGAAGCGCCATCTTTACTGGCGTTGAGATATTAACGGCCGCCGTCCTCAAATCGTTTGAAGCTTAAAAAAAAGCAGCCCGTTACAGGGCTGCTTTTCTTCATTACTTCTTCAAATCTTCAATTGAATTGACGTTTTTCATATACTGAGGAACGACCAGACCCATCTTGACGCCTGTCAGACTCGTTCCTACATCTTCATATTTGCCTTTATATTTAGACGCATATGCCTTATGGGTATTCGGAAGCCAAGCAGACAATGACGCATCCGCGCTGCCTGTCGCAATCGCAGTCCACATCGGTCCTGCCTCCACTTGCGTCAGCTTCACGTCATAGCCGAGGTCTTGAAATACTTTTCCGACCACGTTCGTACTTGCGATTTCACTGTCCCACGCCACATAAGCCAGGTTGATTTTATCCCCTTTGACTTTATGAGCGCCTTTTGTCCATTGAGCTACTTGATCTTTGTGTTTTTTCACATATTCAGCAGCGGCTTTGGCCGGCTTTTCGCCTTCCTCAACGGCAATCATGACTTCTCCCATATCGTCCTGCGTCCATTTGAACTGGCTGAGAACTTTGGCCGCGTTAGGCTGTTCCTTACTGAAGCCGGTTCTTGTAATCGTATGAATCTGCTCGGCAGTTCCGTACGTTTTTTTCGGATCATCAAGGAACTTCAGCTTGTATCTGGAGAACATCCAGTGCGGCGTCCAGCCCGTTACGATGATCGGCTTTTTCCGGTCATATGATTTCTTCAATGTCGCCGTCATGGCAGCACTTGACGCCGTGACGACATTCCAGTCTTTCAATCCGTAATCGTTCACGGCCTCATCCGTCAGGGCCATGATCCCCGATCCCGGATCAATACCGATAATGGTTTTGTTCACCTGGTCCGCAGCCGTTGCCTTACCATCAGTCTGCGAACCGCAGCCAGCCAAAGAAAGAGCCAGCGCAGCGGTAACGCCGACACCGATGATTTTCTTAAGCATCAGGCATTCCCCCTGCTCTTCTTCTTCACTTTAATGTTTTGCGTGATACGGTCGAGTGTAATCGCTACGATAACGATCGCGATACCCGCTTCCACTCCGACACCGGTTTTCAACTGTGTCACGGCGCTGTATACTTCAGAACCGAGGCCCGGCGCACCGACCATGGCCGCGATAACGACCATTGACAAAGCAAGCATGATGCTTTGGTTAATACCGGCAAGAATTGTTTTTGTGGCAAGCGGAAGCTGCACCTTGAACAGACGCTGAGACGTCGTTGAACCGAATGCTTCCGTCGCTTCGATCAAATCAGCCGGAACTTGTTTAATACCGAGAACCGTCATGCGGATCGTCGGAGGCATCGCGAAAATAACAGATGCCACGACGCCTGGCACAACCCCGATATTAAAGAAGAAAATTGCAGGCAGCAGATATACGAAAGCCGGCATGGTCTGCATTAAATCCAGAATCGGTGTAACAATGCGGCGGACCGTTTCTTTCTGAGACGCCCATATGCCGATCGGAACCCCGATAATAATGGAAATCAAAACAGATGTGACGACAAGCGCCAACGTTTGCAGCATCGGCGACCAATAGCCCAAATAATCAATAACAAGGAATCCGATTAACGTAAAGAGTGCAATTCCTCTCGTACTGATCCACCAAGCGAGAGCTGCAAAAATAACAGTCAATAAAATAGACGGGATGAAACCCAAACCGCTCACAATCGCGTTTACGAAAGCGGCCAAACCGTTTGAGATTCCGTCAAAGAAACCTCCGAACGTCATGGTAAGCCAGTCAACAAACCGGTCAACGATATCTGCTAACGGAATTCTAGGCAATCTGTCCATTTACTTCACCCCCTGAACAGAAGAATCCTGAGCTTGTTCAGCAGAATCTTCAACATTTATATAATCGTTATTTCCTGAAAGCGCGCCGATTAATGCGCCTTTTACGACAATGCCTTTCATGCGGTCCTTATCGTCCGTGACGGCGATCGGAATATTCGCATCAGACACGACATCGAAAATTTCCGTCAAGTATGTGCTTTCGTGCACAGTCGTAAATTCAGTATTTAAAATATCCTGAAGCGATAAGTCGGATTCCACCGCTTTTTTCGCATCCGCCGCGTGAATGACGCCGAGAAGCTGTTTCTGTTTATCAACGGCGTAAATAGAAGAAATACCGAGATTCTTCATGAGCTGCAGCGCTACACGAGGCCCTTTGTCAATCCGCACGGTTTCAGCGCGCTTCATGATGTGGCCCGCTGTCAGAACTTTGGATAAATCAACGTCCTCAACGAATTTCTCAACGTATTCATTGGACGGGCTCATCAGAATTTCTTCAGGCGTCCCGATCTGAACGATGTTACCGTCTTTCATCAGCACGATTCTGTCGCCGATGCGCAATGCTTCATCAAGATCATGCGTGATGAAGATGATCGTCTTGCCGACAGAGTCATGAAGGTCTAAAAGCTCATCCTGCATGTCTTTGCGGATCAGCGGATCAAGCGCACTGAAAGCTTCATCCATCAGAAGAATGTCAGGATCATTCGTCAATGCGCGGGCAAGTCCGACACGCTGCTGCATTCCTCCGCTGAGCTGATCTGGGAATTGGTGTTCAAAGCCTTCAAGACCGACAAGTTTAAGCGAATCAAGCGCTTTTTGCTCACGCTCTTTTTTGTCGACGCCTTGAAGCTCCAGGCCGTATTCCGTATTTTCAAGAATCGTTCTGTGCGGAAACAGTGCAAATTTTTGAAAGACCATGCTGATTTTTTTCCGGCGCACTTCCCGGAGCTGGTCTTTTGACATATTTGTTATCATGTCACCATCAATATAAATATTCCCGGCAGTCGGTTCAATAAGCCGGTTTAACAGCCGAACTAAAGTTGATTTACCGCTCCCCGATAGACCCATGATGACAAATATCTCCCCATCATATACATCAAAGTTTGCTTGATTGACACCAACGGTTGATCCGGTCGCTTTCAGGATCTCTTTTTTGTTTTTTCCGCTGGACAGCATCTGAATGGCTTTTTTTGTCTGTTTTCCGAAAACCTTAGATACATTTTCGACTTTTATCTTAATTGGTTTCTCATCCAAATTCATATTTTCCCTCCATAATAAGCAATCTTTAATACCGTAACACGTTTGTAATAAGTCAAACAAACATCATAATCCCTTTTATTTTGTATCATTACTTTAAAAACATCCCTGTGTCTTATTTTCCTCTGGTATGCTTCTAAATACTCTCTAATCCTCCTTATTGAGGATAAATTATAAAGGAAACCGGGCTTTTATCAGGCTTGAGAACGTTTCCATCGAATGTGCTGCAAACTGATTTCCTATCCTTTTTTTACAAATACAAGAATTTTTTTGCGACATTGTCCCGGAAAAAGAAGTTTTCCCCTCCTAAAAATAAGGAATATTAAGGAAAAATATAGGTCTGCCAACAGACAGCTCACTAAAAAAAGCACCCCAAAAGGGTGCTCATTGCGCAAGCTCTGTCTGTTTCGTTTCTTTTCCGAGAATAAGAATCGTGATGACAGCAACCAGGATGGCCGCACAAAAGACGGCGAAAATTGCAGTAAACGAAACGTTCCGGGCTGCAAGCGATCCGACGAGAAGCGGACCGAAAATGCCGCCGATTCTGCCGACAGCCGCCGTTGTGCCGGAACCGGTCGCACGGATCGCCGCAGGATACTGCTCCGGTGTATAGGCGTAAAGCACGCCCCATGCGCCGAGATTGAAGAAGGACAGCAGCATGCCCGCTGTGAGCAGCATGGCCAATGAATCCGCGGCACCGAAGAAATAAGCGCTGCCCGCCGTTCCGAGCAAATAGATGACTAAGATGGTCTTCCGGCCCGCTTTTTCGATCAGCCACGCCGCAGAGAAATATCCGGGAAGCTGGGCAAGTGTCATCAGAAGGACGTATTCGAAGCTCTCAATCATGCTGTAGCCTTTCATCAGCATCACGCTCGGCAGCCATAAAAACATACCGTAATATGAAAAGACGACGCAGAACCAAACGACAGACAGCAGCACCGTCGGCCGGATATACGGTTTCGTCCAGACACTTCCCGCCTGCCCGCGTATGCTTTTTTTCTGCGGCAATGCCTGATGCGCCGGTGATTCCGGAAGGCTTTTCCGCAAGTACAGCGCATAAAATGCGGCCAGCGCCGTTAAGAGCAGCGCGGCCTGCCAGCCGAATGACGGTATGACAAAGTAGGAAATCACCGCCGCAAGAAGCCAGCCCGCGGCCCAAAAGCTCTCAAGCAGCACGATGATCCGTCCCCGCTTTTCGGGAGCGGACGCTTCTGACACGAGCGTCGAGGCGACAGGCAGTTCCCCGCCAAGCCCCATTCCGATCAGAAAACGCAATATGAGAAAAACCGTCAATCCCGTTGCGAAAGCGGATATGCCGCTTCCGACAGAAAAGAATAACAGCGTGATCATAAACACTTTTTTCCGGCCGATCCTGTCGGCCAGCATTCCGAATACAAAGGCGCCCGCTGCCATACCGATGGAATTGACGCTTCCGATCCATTTCATTTGATCGGGTGTTAAATTCCAATCAGTGTGAAGCGCAGCGATAATAAACGACAAAATTCCGACATCCATCGCATCAAACAGCCAGCCCATTCCGGCAATCGCCAGAAGTTTTCGCGGAGTGACGGCAGGTTGTTTGTTCATAAGCAGCACCTCAAATCGAAAATGATTACCGTATAAGTTTACACCTGTCTTTACACATTGTCATTATCTTTTTCGAAAAAAATCCCGCTTGCCGTAAGCAAGCGGGGTGTGTTAATTCTTTAAGACTGCGTTTTTAATATTATCCTGAAGCTGTTGAATCCGTTTCGCGCCGTCTTCTCTGATACGTCTGTTCTCTTCTTCGATCTGTTTCGTTTCCTGCATACCGCTGACAATCGTATTCCAAGACGTTTCAATCGTCTCAATGTCAATGCTCGGACGGCCTGCCATACGGGCAATTTCCACGCTTTGGTTTGAAATATTTTCAGCGTTTCGCTTCAGCATTTCATTCGTGCGGCGGTCCAGCTCGCTCATTGAATCAGCCACAAGCTTTTGCCGTTTGACTGTGACAGCCTGAATGATGCCGTTTTTGAAAATCGGAATCGTAATGACGAAAGCGGAATTGATTTTCCCGATGAGCTTCGTATTTCCGCGCTGAAGGAGGCGGATCTGCGGCGCCGTTTGCAGCGCTACCATCCGCGCCATATCTAAATCATAGACACGTTCCTCAAGCGCCTGAAGCCCGTCACGCAGCGTATCAAGCTGCATTTGCGCAAGCTGGTTTCCGCCGGCCGCTTTTTCTTCATAAGAAGGAATGAGCGCCTGCATTTCCTCAAGCTTCATCTGCCCGGCAACGACATACTTTTCAAGCTCCATGTAGTAGTTAATGTTGTTTTCATACATCTCTTCCAGCGTATGGTTCGTCTTTGCCATTTCATCTTTGTATTTTGAAATTTCGACGTGGATTTTTTCAATTTCTCCGCCCAGGGTGCGGTACTTTTGAAAAATCTTTTCAATCATGCTGTTGCCGCGTTTGAACATTTTAGCGAGAAATCCTTTTGGTTCATCGAAATCATTTTTGTCAAAACGGTCCATGATTTTTCCGAGCTGCGTCAGCATTGTGCCTGAATCCGTGACACTTGTTGTTTTCATCATATTTAAGATGCGGTCGGAGAACTTCGAGATTTCAACTGCCGGTTCTTTTCCGTACTCAAGCAGCTCCATTTGGTTTTTCACGTCAATCTGCTGTGAAATGCGCTGCACCTCAGGGTCTTGGCGCAGCTGCACCCTGATGTCATCTGCTTTTTGTTCAGAAATCTCTTCATTTTTATCAAGAACAAGCGGATTTTGATTTTCTGTCATGTTTATTTACTCTCCCTGCTTTTGCGTAATGGTTCTAAACAGCTTTCTTACGAGTGACGGCTCCTTATATTCCTGCCGAAATACCATGTCCTCCAGCCAATGGACATCAAATTGGCTTTCTTCTATATAATGCTCAATGTCCTGATGGCCCGGCGGATTATACAAGATGATATCGACGCCGAATTTATTTAAAAACAACAGAGCGGCAGCGTCAGAACGTGTGAGTTCGCCATTTTGTTCCGTATGATATAAAACGAGTTTCGGAACGGTTTGGGCGTAATCAAACGTCTGAATCAATTGCAGCAGCGAAGCGGGCAGGTTCGTCGCCTGGCGGAACAAATAGATTGCGGCATCCCTTGCCTGCTCCCCGGGCAAAGCCTTCAGCCCGGGGTTTCTGCACATGTCAGAAATCACATTGGCGATGGCGCTCTGCACACCTGAAGGCAGATGCTTGTACTGCCAGATGTTGCTTCTTTTCAGCCTGTCCGCGTCAATCGCTCCTTCTTCGTTCAAAACCTGACTGTAGTGATACTGGTAGTTGGCTTTCAGCTCTTCCGTAAACGGAAAACTGCGGATCATGTGTGTCTCCTGATAGTCCGCGGCGGTATGGAGTCTGTTCCAATATTCTTTCGTATCTTTGGAAACCCCCATCACTTTCGCAAAAAGGTTCGGAACGGCCACCCGCTCCCTGTCCGCTTTAAATTGCGGCCGGATAAACGCCCGCTCCTTCGCAATGAGAAATAACTCATCATACGTCGTTTTTAAGGTCACGGACTGCGGGGTATGATCCCTGAACTGCCAAGGCTTATACATCATAGATTCCTCATGATTCAGCACATGCTCAATTTCTTTCGTTGACCGGTAGGCCGTCGTGGACGTTCTGTCCGGCTTTTCTTTCGGGAATGGCTCAAGGCCGCCTGTTGCGGGGAGCTTTATCACAAAGCTGAGTTCCTCATCCGGATCAATCAAGCTGAACGGATCTTCCGCAGCCGGATGAAACAATAGGACGTCACAGCCGATCAGCATTATATAATAGAGAAAATAGAGCTGGCTTTTGGTAGCGTCTCCATACCACACCACCTTCGGCATCTCACGCTCTATATCGGCTTGTTCGAGCCATGGATTCAGATGGTTCAGCGAAAACTTTGACACATCCAAGAGCACACGCCGGAAATCGGGATGATTCAGCCCGTTTTCATGCCGGTCCGCAAAGGTTTCCAAAAGCGTCATAAACGCGGTTCTCAGCCGGCGGTGCATAAGCGGATCAGCGTGTTTGGCAAGCAGCCTGCCCCCATCGAGAAACGCGACAAACCTGGAAACCGAAAGCCCTTTCTCTTTTTGATTGACCGAATGGATGTGCTGGAGCGCCTGAAACGTTTCAGGCGCGATGGTCTTATCCAGCGTCTCGCTTAACACATGGATGTTTTCATGAGAAGACAGCTCGAAAAGCTTATTGTAATACTCCGTCTCATCATAAGGAGTGCCCAAAATCCGGACGGCAAGCCGGGTAAACGCCAGCCCGTTTTCCCGCTCATAACCGGGACGTTCCGGCAGCGGCCGCATCAGAAACGTTTCCCAGTCATCGTTTTCCGGCTCGGCCTTTCGGATCACCAATTCTTCCTGCTTCATCATTTTCCTCCTTTCTCTTCATGATTATCGGTACAAAAAAGGAAGGAAATGAAACTCTCCCTCCTTTTTTGTTTTATTCTTCTTTAGATGCAGCCGTTTGCTCTTGAACCTGCTTTTGTTTGTTGAAATAGTGGATAATAAACGTTACCACAAACGCAGCGATGATGATTCCGAAGAACACCACGTGCGGCATTTCATAATCAAAGGCGCTCGCCGCCATTTTCACGGCGATAATCCCGATCAGCACAAAAGCCGTATTTTCAAGCTCAGGGATTTTATCAATTAAAACAAGGAATACTTTTGCGACTGTACGCATCATGAGAATGCCAAGCATACCGCCGATCAAGAGCACCCACACTTTTTCCGATACCGCAAACGCGGCCAGAATGCTGTCAACAGAGAAGGCCAGATCCATTAACTCAACTGAAACGACAGTGGCCCAGAAAATTCCGAACGTACGGACCATCCATGAATTTTTCTTCATGCCTTCCGTATCGTCATCACCTTCTCCGATCCAGAAATGCTTAATGACGAGCCAAGCCAGGTACAGCGCGCCAAGCACTTTGATCCACCAGAACTTAATGAGCAGCATTCCGATCCCGATAAAGATAAAACGGAAAATATATGCCCCGAACAATCCGTATGTTAATGCTTTCTTCCGCTGTTTTTCAGGCAGATGCCTTACCATCACCGCAAGCACTAACGCATTGTCGGCCGACAGCAGCCCTTCCAGCAGAACCAAGGAACCGATCAGCCCCCATGATACAGGGTCAGTCAGCACCTCACCCCACATTTTCCAATCAAAAAAGGAAGCGTAGGTCGACATAATATGATGTAGAAAATCCAAGTTTTTTCCTCCTATTTAGTAAAACGGTAATTTCCTGCTTACACCTGCAAGCCGTAATTCCGGCAAAGTGATGCCAGACCGCCGGAAAACCCGCTGCCGATGGCGTTAAACTTCCACTCAGCCCCATGGCGGTAAAGCTCACAAACGACAACCGCCGTTTCAATCGAGAAGTCTTCCCCTAAATCGAAACGAAGCAGTTCATTCTGGCTGTTTTCATCGACGACGCGCACGAACGCGTTAGACACTTGTCCGAAATTTTGGCCGCGCGCTTCCGCATCATGAATCGTGACGGTGATGCCGATCTTTTCAATATTTGCGGGTATTTTTGAGAAGTCGACGATAATTTGTTCATCGTCTCCCTCGCCCTCGCCCGTCCGGTTGTCTCCCGTATGGATGACGCCCCCGCTCGGGTGTTCCAGGTTATTGTAGAAAACAAAATCAAGATCATTTACACAGTTGTCATGGGCATCGACAAGAAAAGCCGACGCGTCAAGGTCAAAGTCATGCCCTCCGGAGTACTTGTTCGTATCCCAGCCTAAGCCGATCACCGCTTTTGTAAGACCGGGGTTCGTTTTTGTCAGATCAACACGCTGTCCTTTCGCCAATTGAATTGCCATGTGCTGTCTCTCCCTTCTGTGTTTGATATGGTTCAGCCGATTTGCAGGCCGTAATCTGTCGCAATACGGGCCAGTCCGCCTTGGTAGCCTGAGCCGATCGCGGAAAATTTCCATTCGCCGTTATGTCTGTAAAGCTCCCCTGCGATAATGGCTGTTTCAATTGAGAAATCTTCAGCCAGATCATAACGGATCAGCTCTTCATTTGTTTCTTCATTGACAATGCGCACGAACGCGTTGGAAACTTGTCCGAAGTTTTGGCCGCGGGCTTCCGCTTCATGAATCGTGATGACGAATGAAATTTTGTCAATAGCGGCAGGCACCGCGCTCAGGTTGACCCTTACGCTTTCGTCATCGCCTTCGCCCTGGCCTGTCAGGTTGTCGCCTGAATGTGCGACAGAGCCGTTTCCGCCTTCAAGCTGATTATAGAAAATGAAATCATCGGGCGACGCGCATCTTCCTGCTTCATTTAATAGAAAGACGCTGGAATCTAAATCAAAATCATGTCCGCCGTCGTATTTGTTTGTATCCCAGCCAAGGCCGACAACGACTTTAGAAAGACCCGGATTTGTTTTAGTCAAATCTACTTTTTGTCCTTTTGCCAATGAAATTGCCATGAGTGCACTCTCCTTTTTATCGTTTAGGCGTATCGGTTAACGATATCGCCGATTTTTGTATCGTTTGTGCCTTCTCCTACTGCGGCGAATTTCCACTCGCCGTCCTGGCGGTAGATTTCAGCCGCGATCAGGCTCGTTCTGCCTGAATAGTTATCTCTTAAATTGTAAGTCACCAGTTCTTCGCGATTAGCCTGATCAACAACGCGGATGAACGCGTTTTGAATCATGCCGAAGTCCTGTTTTCGTCTGACGCAGTCGTAAATATTGACGACAAATACAAGTTTATTAATCTGAGCGGGCACTTTCGCTAAATCGATGAGAATTTGTTCATCATCGCCGTCGCCTTCACCCGTCAGGTTGTCACCCGTATGTACGACACCGCCGCACCGGCTTTTCAGATTGCCGAAATAGATGACGTTTTTGCTGTCTGTCATTTTATCATTTTCAAGCATCAGTACGGAAGCGTCACAGTCGATATTGGCACCGCCTCCGCCGAACAGCTTTCCGAAAAAGCCCCCGGATGATACAGGGTCCCAGCCGAGTCCGACCAGCAGTTTTGACAGGCCGGTTTTTCCTTTTGTTAAATCAATCCGCTGTCCTTTTTGTAAAGAGATCGCCATATGATTCACTCCTATTCTGTAAGGGTGCCGCTAAGCACGCCGCAAGTGCGCATTTTTACTAAATTCCGGGACAAGAATCCCGGTGTTTATTAAGATATACGTCTTTTATTATATCAAAGTTTCATAAAACATAAGAATTTTTGGCGAAAAACGGCGAAAAATCACTTCCTATATTCTCCTTCGTTCCGGAGAGAATAGAGAAAACAAAGAAATTGACGGGGACTGAACATTTTTCCTATCCTTGTATCAATACATGTCAGGAAAGGGGCAGACGAGTGATTGATTTAAGCATACTTGATCAGGCGCCCGTATCCAAAGGAAACGGGCCGCACGAGACGCTCCGCCGTTCAGCGGAGCTCGCCCGCCTCAGTGAAGGGTGGGGCTATAAGCGGTACTGGTTTGCCGAGCATCACGGCACAAGAGGGCTCGCAAGCGTTTCGCCGGAAATTATGATCGCTCATACCGCCGCAGCCACAACGTCCATCCGTGTCGGATCAGGCGGCGTGCTGCTGCCGCAGTACAGCCCCTATAAAGTCGCGGAAACTTTCCGTCAGCTTGAGGCGCTGCATCCGAACCGGATTGACCTCGGGGTCGGACGCTCACCGGGCGGCACAACGAAAATCCGGCTCGCCCTCACAGACGGGGTAAAGAAAAGCATGACCGAGTTTAACAGGCAGCTTGAGGATTTATCATCCTTTCTGACAGATTCGATTCCCTCGGACCACGCTTATGCAGGAATAAAAACAGCGCCTTTGATTGAAACAGCCCCGCAGCTTTGGGTGCTCGGCCTCGGGGAAAACAGCGCCAGACGCGCCGCTCTTCAAGGTGCGGGCTATGTCTTCGGCCATTTCATTAATCCGGAACGCGGGGAAAAAGCTTTTCAGATCTATCGGGACCATTTCCGGGCCTCCGCCCATTTTTCCGCTCCCGCCTCGCTCTGTGCCATTTTCGTCATATGCGCGGCTACGGATGAGAAAGCGGAAGAACTCGCGTTAAGCCAGGATTTATGGCTTCTTCGTGTCGGAAAAGGCGCCGACAGCCGCGTGCCGAGTGTGGAAGAAGCGAAGGCTTATCCGTATTCGCCGGAGGACCGTAAACAGATAGAAGAAAACAGGAAGCGGATGGTGATCGGCTCTCCTGCCGCAGTGAAACGCCGTCTGCTTGAACATTCCGAGCGGTATCAGACAAAAGAGATAATGGTGCTGTGCAACGTCTTTGATTTCGAAGCAAAAAAAGAGTCATATGAGCGTCTTGCTGATATATTTCTGTAAAAAAAGCCGTCAAACGGAGCAGCAGATGAGACTGCTGCACCGCTTAACGGCGGTTTTTTCGTTCTTTTCCTTTTTTAAACGCATTCCAAATCCCCTGCAGCGTAAACCCGAGCAGAAGCAGAATGATTAACAGTAAAGTGATTGACGGCCCCGGAGGCGTTCCGAGCTGGTACGAAGACGTCAGCCCCATGAACACACTGAAAAGAGAAATAATAATGGCCGCCGCAAACATCCATTTAAACCCTTTGGCAATACGGATTGCAAAAGCCGCGGGCAGTACGAGGAGCGCGGAAACGAGCAGCACGCCGATAATCGGAATAATGACCGAAATCGCCAGCCCCGTCACGATGCTGAATGACATTGACAGGAGGTTTGTGTTAATGCCTGATGTCTTAGCCGTCGCCTCGTCAAAGGTAAGCAGGTAGAGCGGTCTGTTTAGTATAATAAAATAAAGCAGAATCAGCAGGGTAATGCCTCCGATAATATAGACCTGCTGCTGGCTGACCGTGACAAGCGATCCAAATAAATATTGATCGATGCTCATCGACGCGCCGCCTTTTGACAGGCTGATCAGAAACATCGCAAACGACAGCCCGGCCGCCATTAAGATTGCGATAGATACCTCTGAATATGTACGGTACGCCCGCCGCATGTATTCAATGCCGATCGCTCCGATCGTGACGACAACGATGCTCGCCGCCGTAATATTGGTACTGAGAAAAAAACCGATGGCCACGCCCGACAATGAAATATGAGACAGCGTATCCGCCATCAGCGCCTGTCTTCTCAGCACGAGATATACGCCTAATATCGGCGCCATAATTCCGATCATGCTTCCCGCTAGAAAAGCTCGTCGCATGAATTCCAAGTCAAACATTTCCATCCGCCTTTTTCCCCCCTCTCAAGCCGTATGACTTTATCCAGATACTGCTGTACTTCGTTTTGTTCGTGTGTCACCATGACGACGGTGCGGTTGTGATTTTTCACCTGATGGTGCATAAATTCGTAGAAACCCTGTCTGCTTTCATAATCAACCGCGGTTGTCGGCTCATCAAGCATCAGCAGATCCGGATTGCTCGCAAGCATTCTCGCAATGCAGATTTTCTGCTTCTGTCCGCCGGATAAATCGCCGATTTTCCGGTGGCGGAAATCCCACATTTCCACCATCTTCAGCGCGTTTTCCACCTCGTGGTGATCCGTTTCGTTCAATCGTTTAAACCATTTTCCTTTCGTATAACGGCCTGATTGCACAAGCTCCAGAACCGTGCTTGGGAATCCTGCGTTAAATGAAGAAATCTGCTGCGGAACATAGCCGATTGTCAGGCGTTTTCCGGCTGCGTTTTTTTTACTGATCTCGGCCGTTCCTTCCCAAGGTCTGAGCATGCCGAGCATGACTTTCATCAGCGTCGATTTTGACGCGCCGTTCGGTCCTGTAATGCCGACGAATTCGCCGCTTTTGATTTCCAGCGACACGCCGTCAAGCACCGGTGTATGCGAATAACCAAAAACGATATCTTTTAATGTAACGAGATTCATGCTGACCTTCCTTTCCCGCATAGAAATAGTGTGCACCCCGCGGCGCACACTATGTTATTTAACCAATAGCGAATCTTTCAGTGCATCAAGGTTTTTCTCCATAATGTCGATATAACCGATGCCTTTATCCCGTTCTTTTTGGCTTAAACCTTCCAGTGTATTGAGCACTTCCGTTTTCGCGCCGATTTCACCGGCAAGTGTATCTGCAACTTTAGGCGATGCAACTTCTTCAAAGTAGATGATCTTCACATCATGCTTTTTGGCAAACGTTTTGAGATCTGCCAGTTTGGCCGCACTCGGCTCTTCTTCAGGAGAAAGGCCTGCAATCGCGACTTGTTTTAAGCCGTATTCTTTGGCGAGATAGCTGAATGCCGCGTGCTGTGTGATCAATTCTTTTTTCGCCGCTTTATTTAATGTTGTACGGTATAGTTTATCAAGATCCTGCAGTTTTGCAATATATTCTTTACTATTTTTCTCATAGTATGCTTTATTCTTCGGGTCCTGTTTTACGATCTGCGCCGTAATGGTTTTGACCTCTTTTTGCGCAAGAACCGGGCTGAGCCACACGTGAGGGTCCATGCTGTGGCTGTGGTCATGACCGCCGTGTCCATGTTCCTCTTCCTCTTCATCCGAACCTTCGAGTAAGTCAATTCCTTTTGACGCCTTTACAAACTTCGCATGATCAGAGCTCATGCTTTTTTCCGCTGAAGGAACCCATGTCTCCATATATTCGCTGTTGTATACGAAAAGATCGGCGTTTTGAATGCCGGCGATATCCTTCGGCGTCGGCTCCCAATCATGGGGTTCGACCGAAGACGGGATGAGAATGTCTACATCGCCTTTGTCTTTGACAATTTGTTTCGTAAATTCGTACATAGGATAAAAGGTCGTCACGACGTGCAGTTTGCCGCTTTTCGAAGAACCTGACGAACCTTTTGAAGATGAATTGCCGCAGCCCGCCGCGATTAAAAAGCATGCCGCAATGACAATGATTCCGCTCCATTTTTTAAACAAGCCGTTTCCCCCTGTTCTGTAAATCAGAATGATGACGATTTCCAAAGCGTACTTTCTCGTTCATTTGTTACCTATACCATAATAAAACGAAGTAATTACGTTTTGCAAGATATTTTTTTTCTAAATTGATATCCGATTTACCTAAAAAGCCTCCGCCATGTATGGACGGGGACGTCGTATCACATATCAGGCAAGCAGATAAACTCTTGTTTCATAAGGGCGGAATGTGATGCGGGATTCCGTGCCGCCGTCATTTTCATAGTTGCTGAGAAGCAGCTCGGCCCTTTCAGGTTCGGAGCCGTCCGGCCAATAAAAGGCGGCCTCTTCTTTCGATACGTTGCTGATGGACATGAGTTTTTGTCCGTTTGCCTGTCTTTCATATACAAACAGCTGCGGGTCATCAGGAAGCAGCAGCGTGTAGCTGCCTTTTATGATATCAGCATACTGTTTTCGCAGGCGGATCAGTTTTTTGTAAAAGTTCAATATAGAATCGGGATCATCCTGAGCCTCGGCCGCATTGACGGTTTTGTAATTGGGATTGACCGTGAGCCACGGTTCGCCCTCCGTAAATCCGGCATTCTTGCTGCCGTCCCACTGCATCGGTGTACGGGCATGGTCCCGGCTTTTCGCCATAATGGACGCCATGACTTCTTCTCTGTTGCGGCCCATTTCAAATACCCTTTTATGATACATATTGACGGTCTGAATATCTTGATAATCCTCTATTCTGTCAAACGGAGCGTTTGTCATGCCGATTTCTTCCCCCTGGTAAATGTACGGCGTGCCTTTCATGAAATAAAGCAGGGCGGCAAGCATTTTGGCGGATGCTTTGCGGTATGTGCTTTCGTCTCCGAAACGGGATACGATCCGGGGCTGGTCATGATTGCACCAATACAGCGTATTCCAGCCTTGATGTTCCAGTTTTTCCTGCCAGTCTGTGAGCACTTTCTTTAAATCGGACAGCTCAAGCGGTTTTACATCCCAATGCTCTTGGCCCGGCTTTTGATCAAGCTCCATATGCTGAAAATGAAAAATCATATTCAGTTCATGCTCATCGGTTCCCGTGTAGACCAGCCCTTCCTCAGGCGTCACTGATCCGGCCTCGCCGACTGACATCACGTCATATTTGGAAAATACCTCTTTCGTCATTTCTTTTAAGTAATCATGTATCCGTGCCCCGTTTGGCCGGAAAGGCTTCGGATCGGCCCGGCGGGCGATGTAATCTTCATATGGCGGCAAATATTCTTTTTTTGACAGAAGATGAAGCTGGTCTATTCGCAATCCGTCCACGCCTTTATCGAGCCAAAATCTCATCATCTCGTATACTGATTGCCGAACCTCGGGATTTTCCCAATTCAGATCGGCTTGTTTGACGGCGTTCATATGCAGGTAATATTCGCCCGTATGTTCTTCGTACTGCCAGACGGATTGTCCGTAATCCGACACCCAATCGGTCGGCGGGCCGTCCGCGGTGCCCGGCCGCCAAATATAATAATCGCGGTATTTGCTGTCCGGATTCATTTCCGCCTCTTTGAACCAAGGATGCTCCGTGGATGTATGATTTAAGACGAAATCCATCACAAGCTTTAATCCGCGGCTGCGGCATTCTGTAAGCAGATCGTGAAAATCCTCCATCGTTCCGTAGGATTCCATAATCGCTTGATGATCCGTCACATCGTAGCCGTTATCAACGTTTGGCGACGGGTAAATCGGGCAGATCCATATCACATCAGCGCCAAGTTCTTTTATATAATCGAGACGCGCGATAACCCCCCGCAGGTCGCCTATGCCGTCGCCGTTCGTATCTTGAAAGCTTCGCGGATAGATTTGATAGACAACGGCGTCTTTCCACCAGTCACTTGCCATCTTGCGGCCCTCCTGTTTTTTAGAGAACCATTTCCTTTATGATCCTTCCCTAAACAAAAAAGAGAAGGTTTCCCCCCTCTTTTATCTGTCCAGCTGAGACGGATAAAGCGTCATGCCTCCGTCGACGAAAAGTGTCGTTCCGGTTACGTAACTCGCTTCTTCCGACACCATCCATGCGGCGGCCGCGGCGACTTCTTCCGGTTTGCCGAAGGCGTTCATCGGAATTTTTTTCAGCTGGGCCTGTTTATGTGTTTCATCTTCCAGATCCTTATTGGACTCCGTGGCGATCGTGCCGGGAGCGATGGCATTCACCCGGATGCCTTTGTCTGCATAATTGAGCGCCATCGTTTCCGTCATCATTTTGATTCCGCCTTTGGATGCCGAGTACTGCACGTTTTCAGGACGCGGTATTTGCTGATGAACGCTCGATATGTTTAAGACCGTTCCTTTTTTGCCGCGCTCGAGCATATGTTTCAGTGCCGCTTTCGCCCCCAAAAAGGTGCCGGTCACGTTGACGTCGATGACCCTTTGCCAATCCTCCAGGCTCATTTCATGGGGCATCGCTTCGGCTCCGTTAAAGCCGGAATTGTTGACCATCACGTCCACGCCCCCGAAATGCTCCTGCGCGGCATGAAACAGCGCCTGAATCCCTTCTTCTGAGGATACATCGGCTTTTACGGTGACGGCTCGGCCTCCCGCTTTCTCAATGATGTCCGCCGCTTCTTCCGCTCCGGCGGAATCACCGAGGTAGTTCACAACCACATTCATCCGCTCCTTGCCGAAGCGTTCGGCAATGGCCTTTCCGATTCCTTTCGAAGAACCTGTTACGATTGCTGTTTTTCCCTGTAAATCCTGATACATTGTCTCTTTTCCTCCCTGATGTTAATACAGAGCATGTACCCGGTTTTGATCGGCTGAAAACAAAAGAGATCATAAAAAGAACGATGAAACCGAAGCTCCCTCGTTCTTTTTTTTCATTATGCGTAGTTGTTCATTTGCAGCCTTTTTTGCACGCCGACAAGCCTGCTGAAAAAATAAGATGCCGCTTTGTAGTTCTCCCGTTGATGAAAGAAATGAGCCGCGTCCTGAAGCAGTTCCTCTGTGTCAGCCAACAGCTCTTTTGATTCCAGAATGTCAAAATACTCTTTGAGCGAATCCTGTCCGCCTTCCCCCTGATAAAGCTCTTTAATCAGACGGAATTTCGTCAGATAGATCTCATCTTCCCATTCCGCCGCGCTTCTCATGCCCCGCGCGCAGCTGGCGGCGGCTTCACTGTATTTTTCCGTTTTAAAGTAGATATGCGTGAGTGAAAAAACAGCCTGGATGACCTGCCGGAAGCTGTGTGCTTCAAATCCGGCGGCCGCCCGTTCAAAATCCTCCGCCGCTTTGCAAAAGTCACCCAGACTGTACATACAGTGCCCGATATTATAATAGGCCGCAGCAATCATATATTGATCATCAAGCCGCTCCGCGTGCTCCAAGGCGCATTCGAGGTATTCCAGCGCTTTTTTATGCTGCTGGGCGTCCATCAGATTTCCGGCAATGATAAATTTGCACTGCACCCTTCTCATTCCGTATAATTCATATTTCTTGTAAATATCAAGCGCCTGTCCTGCGTAATTCATCGAAAAGAAAGTCTGCTTGATATGATAGTACACCTCAGAAATTTTATACAAAAACTCGGCTTTCTCTATGTCATCTTCCACATATTCAAGTTTTTCCTCAGCCCGCTTATAATGAGAAATCGCTGAGATGAAGTTTTTCTGCTTAAATTCATACATTCCCCTGAAATAGTAAAAATAATATTCCAGTAAGCCGGTCAGCTTTTGCTGGTTCATCTCAATCTCAGTGAGCATTTCAGAGAACGGAGGCTGGCAGTCGCCGTCTTTCATGGGTTTTAATTTATCCAGCATGATGCGGTGCCGAAATTCCATCAATGAAAAATACAACAATAAATCCTGGTTCTCTTCCATATCTTCGAGTTCATATTGAATCTCCCGCTTCAGCGCTTCAGCTTGATCGGCTTCAAACGCGCGGATCAGCTTATACCATTCATTCATCTTTACGGCCACTTCTTCAGATGGAATCTTGGATTTCATAGATTTGCCTCCTTCCTCCGGCTACTAATTATGTTATATTTTATCATAGCAAATTTATGGCAGTGAGCAAACAAAGATTTTAACCAATTAAAGAAAGAGAGAATTCACCATGAAACTATCAGTCAGAATTGCGCTGCTTTTGATCTTCTTCTTTTCCGCAGACCTATGTTTTTCCTATGTGCAGAAAGAATTGAGGCCGCAGACGGCATTACAAGACAGAGCCATTCCAAACGCTCTTCATCCGCTCGTGAAACAGAATGCGGAGCTATTGCAGACGGCCGCTCTGAAAAAAGGCATCACCGTCGTTATCACAGAGGGTTTCAGATCAATTGAGGAACAAAACGAATTGTACCGTCAAGGACGTTCAAAAAAAGGAAATATCGTCACCTACGCAAAAGGCGGGGAATCTTACCACAATTACGGCCTTGCGATCGACTTCGCCCTGCAAAAAAAGGATGGAAGCCTGATTTGGGATATGACGTACGACGGAAACCGAAACGGCACGCCCGATTGGCTTGAGGTCGTATCGATTGCCAAAAAGCTCGGTTTTGATTGGGGAGGCGATTGGAGAGGCTTTAAAGATTATCCTCATTTACAAATGATCCCTGGCTAATAAAACCTTTTCTTTTTTCGCTTTTGCGCATCAATGTACGGAGGATAGACAGGCCTGTACACAAGCTTATATCCTTCATTGCCGGACGGCGTAAAATCGCGCTGCCACTCCAGCCCCAGATGGAAATCGGATAAAAAAGCGGCCTTTGCTTCTTCGGGAGTAACGGCCGGCACCGGATTGATCTTCTCCAGCTGCTCCGGGTCAATGTCAGGCGCCATGTAAGCTTCCACAAGCCCCGTTACGGGACTGACAAGTATTCTCGCAGCGCCGAACCGCAGCGGAATATCCTGATGCCATATGGAAAAATGGAAGCGGAACCTGCCCCTTCCGTCCGTTTTCAGCGGGTTCATTTTAAAAAACTCGTCCGCTCTCGGATAAAGCTTGTATAAAAATTGAAGCGCGACGGCCTCACACTCTTCCGCAGAATAAAAGGCCGGGCCTTGATGCTCAATAAAAGATTTAAAGGCTGTCATTTTCCCTGTCTTTTTGTCCGTTTTCATCTTCATTGTATTTTTGTTGCTGCTTTCAAAATAGCTTTCGATACTCAAATCTTTCCGTTCCGGAACCGACCCTTTCCGCCATGTCGTTCCGATCTCATCCCCGAGATCGCGCCGGCGCGTCTGAACCATATCCGCGGTAAACCCCATTAATTCATCCAGGCTGATTTCCCGTTTATGTTCAAACGCGGGAAGCGGTTTTGCCGGCTCATTCCTGTCTTCGCAAAGCTGCTGATCCGGCACGATATCATCTTCACCGGCCGGATAGCTGTAAGCCGGCAGAATCGGTTCATAGACGAGACGCGGTATTTTCTCAAAATTGACCACATCATAGACGAGACTGAATGTCAGCACACTCATATAATGCGAGACGACTTTTTCCCGATCGACGAATGTTTCCGGAACGGGCGCTTCACCCTTATCCCCGTAATAGATAAACTGCACGACGAAGCCGCTCCTGGTTACATCAACGAAAAAACCTGAATCGGGAAGCGGCCGGCCGAGCACTTTTTTTGTATAGATAAATCGGATGCACCCATTGCGTTCTTCCTTCGCCTGAAAGATGAAATTCATAAAAGTAAGCGGGCGGTGTCTCGCCGCAAACCGAAGAGCCGTCAGCTTTAATTCGGCGTCTGACAGCTGCATGTCTGAACCCGGACAGTCGTTGCGTGAATAGGTAAGCAAAGATCCGTCGTCGCCCAGCTCAATCGTGACCGTTTTATCCGGCTGGTTACGATCTTTCCATATATAATAGGCTTTCGTTTTTTGTTTTTCATCATAATCTTCTATTTCAAGCTCATAGTGCGGCGGTATGTTCCCGATTTCCAGCGCTTTTTTTCTCAGATGTTCTTTCAGCAATGGGGTCATCCTTTCAGAAGAGTGTATAAAAAAGAACTGTTTTTTATTATATAAAAACGTCCTTATCCTTTTAAAGGGAAGAAAGTGCCTTTTATGTGTCTATTTTTAGCAAAGAGGGAAAAGAGCCGTATTCAGAGCGGCTCTTTTTCATACAAATGTCACATTCCCCGTGAAAGCCCCGGGATGAACGCCTATGACCTTCAGCCTATTAAACTCATGATCGCTTCTCCCGTATGAGCCTCAATAAACCGCGGGAAAACCGGCTTGTATACGAGCCTGTACACTTTTCCGCATCTGTCGTCATCGTAACAACGGTCCCAAGCGAGCTCTGCTTTGATGGCCCGGCGGATCGCGTCCTTCGCCTCTCCCAATGTCAATGAAGGAACGGGATCGATTTCCTGGAGCTCTTTCGGATCAATTTCCGGCGGCATATAAAAAGTGACAAGACCCGTCTTTTTGCTGACACAGATTCTCCCCTCTCCGAATCGCAAATCAACGCCGCCCGAACAAGCCTTATATGTAAGTCCCACGTTTTCTCCTTCATCATCCGGCTCATCATATTGAACCCGGAAATACTGATCCGCTTCCGGAAACATGGCGAATAAAAAGCGGATGGCCATGTGATGGCATTCTTCCTCGGAAAACACCGGTTCGCCTTCAACTTTTATAAATGACATCACCCCGGTGAGCCGGCCCGATTCTTTATCATACCTTGTTTTCAATACGTGTTCATTCCGTTCTTTTAACAGACTTTCAAAGCTTTTATCTTCCCGTACGGATTTTGTTTTTTCAGGACGCCAGGCAATGCCGATGCGGCCGTCTCCAAGATCAGTTTCCCTCTCTTTATAAAAACCGTCATGCAGCCCGATCATGTCATTGATGCTCATCTTTTCCGCTTCAGGTGCAGGGCGTGAAAACGGGACATACGGCAGCGTGTCGTCTTCCAGCTCTTCATATTCGTCTATTTCTTCATTCTCTTCCTCTTCCTTCAGATCGGCCGATATCGGCCGCGTCGGAGACACGATTTCATAGACGAGATGGGGCTTGTCATCCCCCTGCACATAGACGGACTGATGCAGCACGGTGAACAACAGCTCTGCTTCAATATGTTTGACAAAGTGAGCCAATGCTTCCCGCTTGTCCGCAATTGTTCCGGGTCTTACAAGATTATCGGCCTTCCCATGGTAAGAAAAGCCGGTTACTTCCCCTGTCAAAGACAGATCGACGTAAAACCCGGTCAGCGGGAGCGGCAGACCGTCAGCCATCTGAACATAGGAATATCTCACATCGCCATCATTGGCGGAGCCGCTGTTTTCCAACTCGAACTCAGCCAGTGCCCCAGGACGATGGGTTTCTAAAAACGCCCGCATCCGTTTTTCTATGTCCGATTCCGAAAGAGGCGGCAGATCAGTCCGGAAAGCCGGACGGGATAAGTATTTCAGTTTTCCGTCCCGGTCTAATTCGACCATGATGCCGGCTTCCGGATCATTCTTATCTTCCCACCAAAACAGAACCTCATCTTCCTGGTATTCTTCCACATTACTCTCATAGCGGGCAGGTACGTTTCCGATTCGGAGAGCCAGCTGTTTCAACTCTTCTTTTTTCATCATAACACTTCCTTTTCTTCCACCAAGACTCTTTTATACAAAACTAGTATAATTAACCTGTCTGTCTTCATGACTATCGAATTAATAACAACAGGGGGTAAACCAGATGTCCATCAAAAAAATGAGCGCCTTGTTTTTCATTCTGCTTCTCACGGCATTTACCGCCGCATGCAGCAGCGAAACGAGCGGCGGCCAGGAAAGCAGCACGGCGAAAGTGAAAATAAAAGATACGGCATGGGCCGCTTCAGACGATACTGAACATTCGGCCGCGCTGAAAGTAACGGTCACCGTCAAAAATACGGGCAAAGACCCGCTTACCGTCAAAAGCAGCGACTTCTCGCTTTATCAGGATGACGCAAAAACAGCCAAGGCCGATAAGGAAGACTTGTTGCAGAGCGGCACGCTTCATGCGGGTAAGACAGTGACGGGCAATCTGTCCTTCACGGCTGACGAAGGCAAATCCTATGAATTGGTATATCAGCCGCAGGCAAAAGACGCGAAGCCTTTATCTTATAAACTGAAAGTCAAAGGCACAGCCTCAAACGCAAAACCTGACCCGGCGGACGCATTATCCGCCTACATTGATGTGATGCTGTACGGCAAGCACAATAAAGATTTCACCCGCCTGACCGGTGTAAATGAAAAAATGACGGCCGCCGCATATCAGGAATCGGCGAAAGCCAGCTTTATCACCTCAGCAGGCATTTCACAAGAACAGGCGGATTCAAAAGCCATTACCGCTATTATTGACGCCATGTCATCAGCGCTTCGGGATAACACGGAGCTCAAGGTGCATACCAAATCCATGTCAGGCAAAAAAGCCGTCCTTGAAGCAAAAGTGACGCCGCTTGATATGTCTCCGCTTGCGGGCCAGCTGCAAGACCGCGTGCAAGACTATGCCGGAAAGCACCCTGATGCTGATGAAAACGAAATTGTCAGCCACCTTCTTTCTGTCTATCCGGAAGAGTTTATGCGCCTGAAACCGGCTTCTTCTTCCGTTACAAGAGAAATCGAGATGAAGAAAAACGCCCGCGGCCAGTGGTATCTGGATACAGACGCCGATCTGGAAGGATTGACAGAAGCGTTTTTGAAAACGTCCTGACAACAAGAAAGGAAATAGCGCAGGCTATTTCCTTTTTTTATTTTCACTTAAAGATGTCACTGATAAATTGAACCTCATCCTCGGTTAACTGCACATGAAGCGCGTCCAGATTGTGTTTCAGCTGGTCGGGGCGTTTGGCTCCGGGAATGATCGCATCCACCGCCGGCTGCGACAGAAGCCATGCGAGTGCGATATGCGCTGTCTGCGCCCCTTTTTCTTCCGCAACGGCCCGAAGCTTATCCACTCGCTCCAGGTTTTGGTGAAAAGCTTCTCCCTGAAACGGCGGCCTGTTCTTTCGGCTGTCCTCAAAGACTGTGTCTTTTGTAAACTTTCCCGTCAGCAAGCCGGAAGCAAGCGGAAAATAAGGAATAAAGGAAATGCCGTTCTTTTCACAATAAGGCAGCAGATCGTGCTCCGCCTCACGCTGAATCAGTGAATATTCCGATTGAAAAACCTCTAAATAGCCGTCGGCGTTAAACTCCTGCAATTGCCGGAAGCTGAGATTGGACGCGCCGATTGCTCTGATTTTCCCTTCGTCCTTCAGTTCTTTTAACGTGCCCGCCACTTCGCGAGAGCGGTGTTTTGCCGTCAGGGAAGTGGACGTAATACAAATCAATCACGTCTGTTTTCAGCCGCTTCAGGCTGTTTTCCGCCTCACTCCGGAGAAATTCACGGCTGTTGTCCAGCTCGATCTGTCCGTTGACCTCTTTGTGCGCGCCTTTTGACGCAATCACGAGGCTGTCCCGCACGCCGCGCTCTGCGACAACTTCACCGATTAACTCTTCGGAACGCCCCAAACCGTATATAAACGCCGTATCAATAAAATTGACGCCGCCGTCCAGCGCTGTGCGGATGAGTTCTTTTCCCGTTTCATCATTAAGATTCGGAAACAGATTATGTCCTCCGACCGCATTAGCGCCAAAGCCGATACGCTTTACCCGTAAATCCGTCCTGCCCAGCGTACGTGTCTCATCCATGGCTCAGGCTCCCTTCCTTTTATCGCTCTGTTTAGTATTAGATAACCGGTAAGAATTATCCTGCCTGAGAGCCTATCTATAGAAAAAACCTTGAAAAGCGTTTGCCCTTCAAGGTTTTTTTGCTGTGTATTAAGATGTCAGAGCTGCGGCGAAGCGTTCGGCTTCATCCGTGAGAGCACCCTCGATTTCCTTATAGCGGCTGGAAATCGTTGAGGCGCTGACGCCGTACTTCTTCGCCAGCTTGGCTTGAGAAACGGACGCGCCGTTCAGAGAAATGCTGTTCACGTAATATTCGACCGCCGCCGCGAAAGCTTCAGGCTTTCTGATCGTCGGTGTTTTTTTGACACAGAACGTTTTCCACAGATCAATCACGGCCGGAACCAGCTCAGCCGGGTATTCATCCCCGCTCAGGCCTTTTTCAATGGCGTCCGCCGTTTCCTTCTCCATGTCGTTCGCCCACTCTGTCTGTTTTTCTTCAGCAGCCTGCTCAGACTCTTCCGCAGTTGTTAAAAGAGCGGCCAGCACAGTGTCGAAGTTTTCCTGCATAAAGCGCTCAGGCGATTTGCCTTCCGCAAGGGCCGGGGCCGCCGCCTTTTTCACTTTGCTGATTAGAGCTTCGGTCCGCTTCACAGGGAAGATCGTAAATTGCATGAAGAACTCCGCTTTTTCCGCTTCGTGGATCGGATAGCCGAGAATCAGGCTTCCCGCCGGCGGAAGATCCTGCTGGCTGACGTCCATTTCCACTTTGAATTGTTTTTTCGTCATCACATCTTCAAAGTGAATCATTCCTTCTTTCACATCTTCAAGCACCATAACGGCAGGTGTCATGCTTTTCCATGATTCAACGATTTCCCGTGTTTTCGGGCGGTTGATCCCGCCGGCTTTTTTCTGAAGATATTCTTCAAAAATCGTCTTGCCGCCTGCCAGCGGACGGAAGAAAATTCCCCAGATGCCGAGGTTGAAGACTCCGATGTCTTTTGTCTGTCTGTCCAGCTCCGTAATGAATGCGTGCTGGTTAATAAATGATGATATGCCGTCTCTATGTGCTGTAAAGGCGTACTCCATTAGGCTTTCCTGAATCTGTTTCGCTTCTTTTGCCGCGATGTCTGCCGGAATGGCAGCTTCTTTGCTTCCGCAGCATTTTTTATATTTCTTCCCGCTGCCGCATGGGCAAGGGGCATTTCTTTTCACTTTTCCCACAATAAACCCTCCGAATTCTGATATAACTTTATTATTTTAACAAAAATAACTTCAGAGGGCTTGGTTTACGGCGAAAAAAGAATATGGAAGAAAAAAAAGACCCCGGGATATTCTCATTCTCCGGGGCTTTGAAACTGTTAATTTGTATTTTGTCCGCCGCCGTTCAGACCTTCTTTAATCAGCCCGTTTACTTGGCTGTTCATCAAAAGTCCGATGTGTCCGACACCGTGAATCTGCACGTTTTTCCCGCCGATCAGCCGTGACAGCGGGTTCATGACGATTAAGTCCGCTGAGCTGTAAATCGATGTATATAAAATCTTTTGGTTCGGATCAGTCCCCGGAAGCGCCCGGTTGGTCACAAGGCCGTTCGCTCCGCCCAGTGTGACGACGTTTGCGATTTTGTCTCCGCCGTCAAGATTTTTAATGTAATAGAGCGTGTTGGCGCCGCCCATGCTGTGCGCGACGATATCGACTTTTTTCGCACCTGTTTCGCTGAGCACTTTTTTCACGTAATTGGACAGTCTCGGTGCATTGTGTCTGTTGTTTCCGGTTTTGTCCAGAAAATCAATGGCGTACATCTCATTTCTTGACCAGCCTTGGGATGCCAAGTACGTTTTGATTCCCGCGAAGTTAAAGGACGCCCCGCCGATTCCGTGGACCATGACAACCGGGTTATGCTCTGAGGAAGCTTTCGATACGGTCGGCTGGAAGGCAAATACGGAAATGACGGAGAGCATGCAGACTGTAAGAATCGCTAGGATTTTGCTTTTGATTTGTTTCATGAACTTTCCTCCTTTTATGTAATTTTTTGCAATTTTTCATTTTATTAGAGAAGAAAAGGAAAAAATAGAGTATTTTTTACTGTTTTCAACAATTGAAAAAGAGGCGGAAAAATGAGAAAGACGCCCCTTTCCCGAAAGCACACTTATACTTTAATACGGCAAACAAAAAAAGGAGAGAACACCCGGTTCTCTTCTCCTAGTACTCATTGAAATAGGTTTGAATCCGCTTAGGGTCATGCGTTTTTGTCAGCGCGAGCATCAGCAGAATCCGCGCTTTTTGAGGGTTGAGAGAGTTTGAAGCTGTCAAATGGTCTTTTTCATACTCTCGATTAGGTGTTACCGTTCCGTTTCCCGTCCTTGTGGAGCGGACGACCGCCAGCCCGCTTTTGACCGACTTTACGGCGCCTTTATGCGCCGCATCAGACATTGAGCCGTTTCCCGGGCCTGCAAAAATAATGCCTTGCGCCCCTGATTTTACGGCAGCTTCAAAGAGATAGCTTCCGTCATTTTGATAGCCGTATATAATATCGACTTGCGGCAGTTTATCAAGTTTGTCTATCTTGAAATCTGTATCCTTCGTATGCTTTCGGGTCATGATGTTATTAAAATAGATGTCATCAGCAATTGTTCCGATATAACCCATCTCTTCCGATTTGAATGTGTCTGCCGCGGTTGTATTGGTTTTTGTCACATAGCGCGCCGAAGCGATTCTGTCATTTAATACGACAAGCGTCCCCTTACCTTTCGCATCAGGCGCAGCCGCTGTTTTTACAGCGTTATATAAGTTGGACGGCCCGTCTGCTCCGATCGCCGTGGACGGCCTCATTGACCCGTCGACAACAACGGGCTTGTCACTTTTGACCGTCAGATTGAGAAAGTAGGCGGTTTCCTCAAGTGTTTCTGTTCCATGTGTAATGACAATGCCGTCTGTATCATCAGACTTGAGCAGCTTGTTTACCCGTTTTGCAAGTTTCAGCAGTGTCTCGTTATTCATATTCTGGCTGCCTATATTCACAACCTGTTCTCCGCTCACATGCGCGACCTCTTTTATCTCCGGAACGGCCTGAATCAGGGCATCAACTCCGAATGCCCCCGCCGTGTACTCCGTAGCGGACGTCTTTGAAGGAGCAGCGCCTGCAATTGTGCCGCCGGCGGCAAGAATTTTAACATTCGGAAGTCCGTCTTTTTTCGCTGGGGCTGCGGCTGCCATCCGGGGCGGTGTTTCTTTCGCTTGAGGAGATTGGGAGCAGCCGGCCGCGATGAAGAGCAGAGCCGTGATAAATGTAATGAAGGGCATAAATTGTTTTTTCATTCTTTTCTCTCCTTTTCTTTATTTATGAAGATTTTCCTCTCACCGGTCAACGCGCTTGTCAGGCAACCTCCCGAAGAAAATAACCGTTAAAAAACCTTGACACCGTCATGTGAAATCAAGATAATAGACCAGTCACTATATTTTAAATTTGTCAAAAATCAGTAAGGTGGGAACATTATGAGCTATGGAGATTCTCGTGAAAAAATCCTCGCCGCGGCAACCAGGCTGTTTCAGCTTCAGGGATATTACGGCACGGGGCTGAATCAGATTATTAAAGAAAGCGGTGCGCCGAAAGGTTCTCTTTACTATCATTTTCCGGACGGCAAAGAGCAGCTCGCCATTGAGGCTGTCAATGAAATGAGCCATTATATCCGTATGAAAATAAAAGAAAGCCTTGATGCCCATCCTGATCCTGCGGAAAGCATTCAAGCGTTTTTACAGGACTTATCAAGCCAATTCACATGTCCGGAGAACTTTGAAGGGTTTCCTGTCGGTTTACTGGCTGCCGAGACTGCTTTAAAGAGCGAAAAGCTCCAGCAGGCCTGTCAAAGCGCTTATCAGGAATGGGAGAATCTGTTCGCGGGCAAATTGAGATCAGCCGGTTTTTCTGATGAGAAAGCGGCGGAAATCAGCACTGTTTTAAATGCCATGATAGAAGGCGGCATCATTGTGTCCTTAGCCAAAAAAGACAAAATGCCGATCCTCCATATTTCTAAACAAATCCCCAACCTGCTGAAGACATAAAATACGAGAGACATGTACGTATAGAAAGAGAGGAGAATGATTTTGGAAAACGCTCAGCCTTCCAAACAATATAAAGTCATGCCGATCATGATTTCTTTACTGACGGCAGGGTTTATCGGCATGTTCAGTGAAACGGCGCTGAATATCGCCCTGACTGACCTGATGAAGGAGTTACATATCACTCCTGCGACCGTCCAGTGGCTGACGACGGGCTATCTGCTCGTTCTCGGTATTCTTGTCCCGGTATCGGGTCTGCTTTTGCAATGGTTTACGACGAGACAGCTGTTTATCGTTTCACTCGCTTTTTCCATTATCGGCACGCTGATTGCAGCGCTTGCGCCGAGCTTTCCGTTTCTTTTGGCGGCGAGAATCGTGCAGGCTTTAGGAACCGGGCTGCTGCTGCCGCTGATGTTTAATACAATCCTCGTCATCTTTCCGCCGCATAAACGCGGAGCGGCGATGGGGACGATCGGGCTTGTCATCATGTTCGCTCCTGCGATCGGTCCGACATTTTCAGGGCTTGTGTTAGAGCATTTGAACTGGCATTGGATTTTCTGGATTTCTCTGCCGTTTCTTGTGTTGGCTCTTTTATTCGGCATCGCCTACATGCAGAACGTGTCTGACATTACAAAACCGAAAATTGACGTGCTTTCCATTATTCTGTCTACGATCGGGTTTGGCGGCATCGTATTCGGATTCAGCAATGCGGGCGAAGGATCAGACGGCTGGTCAAGCCCGACGGTTATCGGTTCGCTCACTGTCGGTGCGATCGCGCTCATCTTATTTTCCATCAGGCAGCTGACAATGAAGCAGCCGATGATGAATCTGCGCGCTTTCCGCTATCCGATGTTTGTTCTCGGTGTCGTGATTGTGTTTATCTGTATGATGGTTATCTTATCGACAATGCTCCTATTGCCTATGTATTTACAAAGCGGACTGATGCTGACGGCGTTTACGTCCGGGCTCATCCTGCTGCCGGGCGGTATTTTAAACGGCTTTATGTCTCCGGTGACGGGGCGTCTGTTTGATAAATACGGGCCGAAGTGGCTTGTCATTCCCGGATTTGTCATCACGGCAACTGTGCTTTCGTTTTTCTCAAACATTAACGGCGCTTCAACGGCCATTCTCATCGTCGTGCTCCACACGTGCCTGATGATCGGCATTTCCATGATCATGATGCCGGCGCAAACGAACGGCTTAAACCAGCTGCCGCCGGAATTTTATCCGGACGGAACGGCCATTATGAATACGCTCCAGCAGATGGCCGGCGCAATCGGCACTGCGGTGGCGGTCAGCATCATGGCAGCCGGGCAGAAGAATTATATGAGCACCGCGAAAAACCCGAATGATCCTTCCGCATACTCTCACGCGCTGATTGCGGGCGTCCAGCACGCCTTTATCTTCGCGATGATTGTCGCTGTTATCGGCTTGATCAGCGCCTTCTTTATGAAACGGGTCAAAGTGAATCACTCATAAGAAAACAGCAGGCTCCCCGTGAGTCTGCTGTTTTTTATATACCGCGCGCTTCAGCCAGTTCATCAATCGCATAGATCAGATCATCGGCCGTGTTATAGAAATGAGGCGCCAGCCGGATGATTTGTCCGCTGGGTGCGCATACGATGTTTTTCCGCCTCAACAGCGCAGCCGTTTCCGCCGCTTTTTCATCCCGTATGGAAATCATGCCGGGTCTGTCATCGGCAGACGGCGGCCCTGTGAGATTCAGTCCTTTTTCAGAAGCGTATTCATACGCAAATGCGCTGAGTTTTTTTACTTCTTGGTGAATGCGGTCTGTGCCGGCATCGTTTACTAGAGATAAAGCCGCCTGTGCCGCATATATGCTGATAAATGCCGGGGTTCCGGTCTCAAAGCGTTTGGCTCCGTCCGCATAAGAAAAACGGGTTAAATCCAGCATCGACGCCCGCTGCTGCCCGAACCACCCGGTGACTTTCGGCTTCAGCCGTTCGGCAAGTTCCTTTCTGACATAAAGAAACGCCGTTCCCGGTATGCCGAGCATATACTTTCTCGCACCCGCGGCCAGCATATCAACTCCCCATTCTTTTACATCAATCGGGATGTGCCCCGCCGATTGATAAGCATCGACAAAAAGAAGCGATCCCTTCTTTGCGGATATCTCGGCAATGCGCTTCATATCCTGGACAAAACCCGACGTATATGACACATGGGGCAC
This sequence comes from Bacillus sp. EU55, assembly GCF_038005925.1. Taxonomy (NCBI): domain Bacteria; kingdom Bacillati; phylum Bacillota; class Bacilli; order Caryophanales; family Bacillaceae; genus Bacillus; species Bacillus sp. EU55. Next base: position 262,022 of record NZ_JBBOUE010000001.1, on the reverse strand, counting down.
ACAGGTGAAAAGCGTCTGCTCCGATATGTATGTCTCATACCGCTCTAACGGGATCATTCCATCTTCAGACGGCACGACTGAAAGCTCCATCTCAGTCTGCGCCTTCAAAATGTGGGCGATCGCCGGAAAATCCAATTCCGTATACACCGCCTGTTTCTTTCGGCTATCCGGTAAAGCAGAAACGACGGCAGAGACAGCAGCCGTTACTGAAGGTAAAACGGCGATTTCTTCAGGATGGGCGCCGATCAATTTCGCAAATTCACACCTTGCCTGCTCCGTTCGTCCAATGGCTTCTTCCCAGTTTCCGCCATGCTGAAGCAGGCTTTCCTGGTAGTCATTGATCGCTTTTGAAACCGGCAGGGCAAGAGCGCTTTGAGAGCAGCTGGCGAGCATCGTATGTGTGCGGAGCGCCGGAAATAAAGATCGGTATTGCACCAGAGGCGAATTCAAGACATGTTTCCCCCTTCGGCAGGAATATATGTCCATTATAGAGTATGGTAAAAAGAAAAGGAGGGTTTTATATGGAGAAAAAAGTATTGCTGACAGGCTTTGACCCCTTCGGCGGGGAAACGGTCAATCCTTCATGGGAAGCGGTCAAACGGCTGAACGGTGCCGCTGAGGGCCCCGCCTCTATCGTATCCGAACAAGTGCCGACCGTTTTTTATAAGTCTCTTGCCGTACTGCGCGAGGCGATCAAAAAGCATCAGCCTGACATTATCATCTGTGTCGGACAGGCAGGCGGCAGAATGCAGATCACGCCGGAACGGGTCGCGATCAATCTCAATGAGGCGCGCATACCGGATAACGAAGGAAACCAGCCTGTCGGGGAAAACATTTCTCAAGACGGTCCCGCGGCCTATTGGACCGGCCTTCCGATCAAACGGATCGTTGAGGAAATCAAAAAGGAAGGCATTCCCGCGGCTGTATCCTACACGGCGGGGACGTTTGTATGCAATCATCTCTTTTACGGCCTGATGGATGAAATCGCCTGCCATCATCCCCACATCCGCGGCGGGTTTATACACATCCCGTACATTCCGGAGCAAACTTTGCAGAAGTCTGCGCCGAGCCTCAGCCTGGATCTCGTGACAAAAGCGCTCAAAATCGCCGCGGTGACCGCCGCGGCGCATGAGGACGATATTGAGACCGGCGGAGGCGAACTTCACTAAGCTGCAGACGGCGCCTCGGCCCATTTCTTCCGGTAAACGATGCGGGACAGCGTCACACTGATTTCATAGAGGACGAGCAGCGGAATCATGACGAGAAAGTCAGACATAAAATCCGGAGGCGTAATCAGCACAGAGACGACGATCAGCACAAAATACGAAAGCTTCCGCGCCTTTGCCAGCCGGGTTGGATTCACGATTCCGAGCCGTGTCAGAAACATGACGGCCAGAGGCATTTCAAATAAAAATCCGAACGGCAATGTAAGATTCAGCATAAAGGTAAAATACTTGTCCGCCGTAAATACCATGTCAAAATGGCCGGCGGACAATTGTGTTAAAAATCCGAGCACAATCGGAAACAGCACAAAATACCCGAAGGAAATTCCGATGATAAACAAAACCGAAAGCCCCGGAATGTAAAGCAAAGCGGCGCGGCGTTCAAACGGGGTCAAAGCCGGCGCCGTAAAACGCCAGAGCTGAAAGGCCGCAACCGGAATCGCTGCCGTAAGGGCGCATATTCCCGCAATCATCATATACACCCATAAAATCTCGCTCGGCCCTAAAACGGCCAGCCTGCCATCCAAATCCTTGATCAGCCAGTCATAAATATCCTGCACAAACCAGCAGGCGCCGATAAAACACACGAGAAAGGCGATAACGGTTTTAATGAGACGCTGCCGGACTTCCTCTAAATGCCCGATCAAGTGGGTTTCTTTTTTATCCAATCGTACATCCTCCTTATAGAGAAAGAGGCAGAAGCGGATTCGTCTGCCCCCATGTCAGGATTCAGCCTGCCGTTTTGTCTTTCTCAGCCGTCTGCTTGTCCGGCTCTTCATTTGAGACCAGTGTTTTTGCGGCGCTTTTAAATTCAAGCAGCGTGCGGCCGGCTGCACGGCCGATTTCCGGAAGCTTTGAAGGTCCGAAAATGATGAGAGCGATGACGAAAATCAGGATCAATCCGGGAATGCCGATATTTGAAAACATGAGTGTGCCTCCTTATTGTGAGATTTTGGCCCGTTTCTTTCTCATTTGCTTTTCATGCGCATTGTTATGGGCGAAGAAACGATCCTCTTCCACCTCGTTCGACTGCTTTAAACCGCCTGCAACCGCAGCTTGAGAGACCTTCCGAATCCCCGTCTGGTCTTTCTGATAAATGAATGAAGCCCGCGTGGATACCTCAGCCCCCGGCTCCGTCACGTACGGCACCACTCTGTAATCCGCTCTCCATTGGGCAGGGGTCACCGTACAGCGGACATAGCCGCGGTAATCGTTGAAAAACTTAATATGCGGGTTTTGTTTTAAGATCTGATCCGTATCGGCCCGTTTATCCGCCCCGTTTCCTCCAGATGTAATGGAAGTCCCGACGAATTCGGCTCCGAAAATCTTTGAATTCGTTTGGTTAAAATCGGTATGCAGGTTTGACGCCCAGCTTGCGTGAACATCACCTGTCAGCACGATGACATTGTTCAGGTTTTAGCTTTTTATAAAATTGATGACCCGCTCCCGCTGAGCCGGGTAGCCGTCCCATGAATCCATGCTGTATATCGGATTGGCGGTTGTTCCGAAATTCCATTGCGCGAAAAAGATTTGCTGCGCCAGCACATTCCACTTCGCTTTTGAGGCGGCTAAATTGCCGAAGAGCCATTGCTCCTGTTCTGTCCCCATCAATGTACGCTTCGGGTCTCTCCACTCATCAGAAGGCGGCTTATTCCCGTCGCCGTTGGCCTGATCATCTCTGTACTGTCTTGTATCAAGCACATTGAACGACGCTAAATTGCCGTAAGAAAATTGCCTGTACAGCCGCATATCAGGACCGTTCGGCAATGACATGCGCCTGAGCGGCATGTGTTCATAATAAGCCTGATAAGCGGCGGCCCTCCTGAGCACAAACGCTTCAACGGATTGGCCTTTTTCAGGGATAACATTGGCATAATTGTTTTCCACCTCATGATCGTCCCACGTCACGACCCACGGAAATGCGGCGTGGGCGGCTTTCAGATTGGCATCAGAGCGGTATTGGGCATGACGGTTGCGGTAATCTGACAGTGTATACACTTCAGCGCTGCTGTGCGTCCTGACATTTCCCGTTTTTGACACATATTCGTTCGGTCCGTATTCATAAATGTAATCTCCGAGATGGAACACGAGATCAAGCTTTTCCTTCGCCATATGTTTATACGCCGTATAATAGCCGTGTTCATACTGCTGGCATGAGGCAAACGCAAACGTCATGGCGGATACGTCAGCGCCGGGAGCGGGCAGCGTTTTCGTCCGGCCGACGGGACTGAGCTCATGCCCGCTTTTAAACCGGTAATAGTACACTTTATTGGGCTTGAGCCCGTCCGCCTCGACATGAACGGAGTGCCCGAGATTCGGCTTGGCCATTTCCGTTCCGCGTTTGACGATGTGACGGAAATGTTCATCAGCGGCGATTTCCCATTTTACCGGCACGGCCTGCTTCGGCATGCCGCCCCCATTCAGCGGGTCAGGGGCAAGACGCGTCCAGAGAATGACGCTGTCAGACAGCGGGTCGCCGGAGGCTACGCCGAGGGTGAACGGATAGTTTGAAAATTTCGGAGCGGCATTCACTTCAAACGCGCCGATGGATTGCGCGATCGCTAACCCGAGGGAAAGACCGGCGATTTTCCCGGCGCCTTGTATAAATGCGCGGCGGTCAAACGTATTGTTCTGAAAACTTTTGTTCTCCAATTCCTTGATCCATTCATCTAAACGGCCGTCATGTGTCATGTCAGTTCCCCTTTCGTCTCATTGATCGCCCTTATTATAAAAAAGAAATGTTAAACCGCTATGAAGAAGTGTGAAGGATTTGTAAGGCTGAAAAATGGACGGCGGGAGACATTTTTCACATTGTTTCGACAAACCTTGCCCCGCCGGGAGAAAACCCCCTCTGTTTCTTTTTGGCTTGTCATCCGTCAAGCACACTTTTTTCCTATTTTTCTTCACAAAAAATTAAAAAAACACCGTTCATTCTAAGAACGGTGCGCCCGGGATTAAAATGTATTGTACACGTTTTCGCACGTCTCACCTGTCGGCTGATAGAAGCAGTGGGATCTGAATCTGGCGACAAACGGCTGGCCATACCAAGTCTGCGGGCAGTTGCCCGGCGGCTTAAAATACCACAGGCTGAATTTAGCCGGCCAAAACCTTTCTCCATTAATGTTCCTGCGGGCAAGCCTCCGCTCGGATTCACGCGGTCTCTGGTAAAAGTATCCGTGAGTCACCGCTTCAAACGCGTGCGGCTGAAACACCATCTGCCTGATGGTGCGCAGGCCTTTAAAATCAGAACAATTCGCCCGCACCCTATTGATTCCCACATTGCCGACCAAAAGCATTCCCTGCTTCCCTTCGCCTTCCGCTTCCGCCCTGAGCAGCCTTGCCATTAGATCGACATCGGCGCTCGACGCTTTTACGACTGCCATCATGACACCTCCCGTATTTTCTCCTTTCATCATATTCAGCAGCGGCCCAGTGATGACAGCCAAAAGCCAGAAAACAAATGTTCACGAAAAAAGGGTTTATATTTCACGTTATGAGGAAACATACTAACATGATTTCCATAAGGAGGAATTCGCATGGAACACATTAAAGCGCTTGCCATTAAAGGCATTATGACCATCATTATTCTGTATCTGATACTCGGCTTAGGTTTTCGCTTTACATTCGGCGACGTGCTGCTGATGACCATTGTGCTGGGAGCCGTTTCCTACTTTACGGGCGACTTGTACGTGCTTCCGAGATGGAATAATATCACGGCGGCGTCCGCTGATTTCGGAATCGCGTTTCTTGTCGTCTGGCTGATGGGAATGCCGCTGTCCATGGGCATTTCCGGGGGAAGACTGGCGTTTGCCGCTCTTATTTCCGCCGTCATCATCGCCGTCGGAGAATATTTTTTCCATATTTATCTGATGAGAAAAGACTTGGGCGGGTCCCGTTTTTTAGAACCCCGGTCCGAATAACGTAAAAAAGGCCGGATAACGGCCTTTTTCGTTTGATTTCACTGATCAATATGCTTTCTGATAAAATGCAGCAGCGTATTTCCTTGAGCGGTCAATATGACGCCCTTCGCGCCGCACTTCGGACAGGGCGTCCCTTCCTTCTCCTCGCCGGTTCCTTCACAATGCGGACACGTGAGCTCAAGATCGTCGGTTGCGATCACCATGAATATCCCTCCTTTTTTGATTGTCTGCCCGTCTCCAGTCACTTTCCATGGCCATCACCTCCTTAACAATACAAAAAAACCCCGTCCATCAAAGGACGAGGTTTTCGCGGTGCCACCTTTATTAACGGCTGATAAGCCATTCTCTCAAAAAGTACAGAAACACACGGTTTCAATACTCCTTTCTTGATAACGGGGAAAGAATCCCGGCACCGCCTACTGTCATTTCAGCGCAGCAATTCAGAAGCCCATTCGGCACCGGACGGGGATCGGTTCACAGCGGCCACCGACTCTCTGAACCCCGCGCGCTGATGCGTACTTACTCTTCCTCAGCATTGTTCATCCGTTCTTTTATTTTAAAATGTATCATACGCTGTCATCCGGCGGAAGTCAATAACCTTTCGGATCGGTCAGGCCGAGCATGTCCCGCGCCATTTGCATATGCTCCTCTTGCCCCGTCTGAAGCGCAAACTTCGCCGTTTCCACAGGGTAAGCGGCCTGCCATTATGTCACATGCTGATTTTCGTTTACAAAAATATGCGGAGGATGCAAGTCGCCATGGATCAGCGCGGAAAAATCAGGCCAGTACGAACTGTCATTTATCCACGTTTGCCATCTTTTCCAAAGCGGCTCTGAGACCCCGATTTCTTTTTTTATGTGATCCATTGATTCCGCCGCCCTTTGCCTGACGTCATCCGGTTTTATGATTTCAATTCCGGATCTGGAGGCCGCATCCGGGTCTGCCCCGTGCAGCTCGGCTAATGCCGCGGCAAGCGAGCCGACAAAACCGTCTGAAGGCGGCTCGTGTTCCATATTCCAGACATACTGTTTCTTATCCAGATCAATTGCGGCAGCTGGTATTCCGTCCAGTTTCGGATAAGCGATCAGTTCCGGTGTATGAATCCGCCAATCGGGCACTGCTACCGCGGCATGGCTGCGGAGAAACGCGAGAACGCCGCTTTCTGCAGCCGCTCTTTCGATAACATCGGGACGGCGCGGCTTTCGGAGCACCCATGTCATGCCGCTGTCATCTTCAGCAAATACGACTTGGAAGTCCATACCCGTTTCATTTATGTCCGCCCCTTCATACTTTAACCGTAAGCCATTTTCCTTTGCGATGTTCAGAACGGTTTCTATTTCCCTTTGTTTTGTCATTTCGTTTCCCCATTTCCCTTATTTACTGACACAGAGCTTCGCCTGAGGCGGGGGAGAAAGAGATATGTGAAGACGCCAAAAAGAGGGCGGCATAATCGCCGCCCCCTCACTATTACTTCAGGTTCCTTTATTCAGGCAGACAATCCCGGTTTCCTCCGCGCTCAAGGCAGAGACATTGACACTATTTTATTAGTGCGAAAACCGGATTTTGACTTGCCATCAGGACCCCTCCGTTCTTTTTTAGTTAACATTATTTTACACAAAAACCTTATATACGTAAACCCTATTTATCAGCTTACCGGCTGCCTCCGCTGACAAATTTTGATCCTTCGCGTAAATCTTTCGCCTCCAAAAAGAAGACGTGAATGAATTTTTTCATATTCACTTTAACCGGAGAAAGCGGCACGGTTTCCTTAGCCTGCATTTCTTTCATTCTCTTGCTGACAGCGGGGAAATCAAAGAATTTCGAGGCGTAATATTCAAATTTGGGGTTTGAAAAATCAGTTGTGCCCAATGAAGCGAAATGGTTTAACGAATGAATGACGGCCCTTCTGATCCGCTGTTCCGAGGCTTTGATTTCCCTGTTAACCTCGGCTTGTGCCGCCGCAGGCCCCAGCTTCCGGATGGCGACGTTTGTAAACATCTGCTTTAAAGACGGGATGTTTCTTTCCGCCTGTTCATCCTCAAATAAATAGTGAAGGACGGCCATGAGGTCATGCGCCCCGCTTTCTCCCACGATGCCTAATTCCGATAAAAGAAATTTTCCTGTTTCTTTGATTGATTTCTCGCGCATCCCCCCCGGCCCGCTTTTTTTCGGCTCATTCCGCTGAATAAGACGGCTTAACGAGTGTTGGATGTCGCCGATCGAGGTTTCCAGTTCAATCCGCTCTTTTACTTTTCGCAAAACGGTGACGATCTCGATTTTGTTGATCGGTTTGTGGATAAAGTATTCGATGCCGAGAGAATAAGCTTCTCCCACCATTTCCTTTGCCTCCACCTGCGATATCATCACCGCTTTTCCGTTGTACGATCCCTGAAGATGCCGGATCGTCTCAATCCCGTCCCGACCCGGCATCAGCAGATCAATTAATAAAATATCGACTTGTTTAAAATGGAGATAATGCCCTTCAATCTGGCTTCCGTCCTCTGCCTCACCGACGACTTCTCCTAAGTCCTCGTCCTCGATCATCTGTTTTAAAATGGAACGGATCGCCCGGTCATCATCAGCTATAAAAAAACGCATATTATGAGTTCATCCTTTCTGCAATCAAATGCTTCACCGGCAGTTTAATCGTAAATATGACGCCTTTTGGCTTGTTATGAAAGGAAATGTCTCCGTCAAGTTCAGTTACGATTTCCTTCACGTAAGTAAGCCCGATGCCCGTTGAAGGTGTGCCGAATTCATCGTATTTGGACGTAAACCCGGGATCATAAACGACCTCTCCGATTTTTTCCGGAATGCCGGGACCGTCATCTTCCGCCTGAAATTCAGCCTTTTCTCCTTCCGCCCTGCGCAGCGCGAGGCGGATCTCACCCCTGTCACCCATGGCTTCGACGGCATTGGCGGTCAGGTTATTTAAGATCGACAGGACGGTAAAGACGTGATAATCGGGATGTTCTCCTTCAATCACGCTCCGGAATTGAATGTCCTTGCCTAAAGATTCGGCGTATTTTTCATTGATTCGGATGACGATGCCGACCAGATCGGCGGCATTCATGTAATCCCGGAATCTCTCATTGGAAATCAGCTTCGACAAACCGGCGAATATTCGCTGATTGTCTTTTTTCACTTCATGAATTTCTCCCGCAAGGCGCAGCATTCGGCTACCGAGCTCCCGGTCGTTCCCGCTCATTTCCCGATATAGCTGATAGGATTCTTTCGTCACATGCTCCGTCGTTTTCAGCGTTTTTTTCAAATGAATCGTTTCTTCATATAAGTTGGACACAATCATCAGCATGTGCTCATGCTGCTTTCTCGTTTGTTTTTCCCTGACCTGAGATTCGTGCAGCTTCATCACGTTGAAAAAACTCAGCACAATAAATGTGTGAGAAACAGCGATAACCGCAATATCCGCCAGCTTGTCCGGCATCATAATCTGCCGGCCGCCGGAAAACTGAACCGTCATTTCAACGGCATCGGACGCAATTTCAATGAGAAAACCGAGAAACCCGATCATCAGCGGCCGATCCCAAAAAAGCCTGACCTTCAGCACATAAAACAAGCAGGCATATGTAAAGTAAAAAAAGAAACTGGGATATTGGCTGAAAAAAGCCTCCGTAAAGCCGGCATGCTCTCCTCCCCAGCACGCCAGGCCGATCCGGAATGCCACAACGGCTGCACCTGTCAACAGCCCTGACAATACTGCCGGCACATGCCGAAGCAGCAGCAGAAAAAAGAAAAAAGCCGGGGCGCCGAAGCTGATCCGATATACCTCATTCAGGGGGTAAAATTTCAGTTCCCCCGCCAGCGGCACGGTGATCAGCATAAGGGCGAAAAGATAGCCGTCTTTTTTCAGTAAATAGTCGAGCCTGATCATAATCACTTCCTTCTTCTGTCTATTTTGAACAAGACCGATACAGTCCGCAAATTTCTTTAGACCCGAATGGCGGGACGCTCCGGCTGATTTATAAATCTATCGGCTTATTTTAAGAATGATTTTGTCGTATTTTGTATGATTCTGTAGATGTCATTATACATTAACATGGAACAAGCTACTTTTGAAAACGTTTTCCAAGACCGGTTTCCGCTTCGGACAGGCTTGCAATAGAGGAGGAATGTTATGAAAGATATGGTCAGAGAGCGCCTTGAAAAAGAGGAACTGGCTTCACTTTTACAAGATTGGGTCGAGCATTACCGACCGTTTTCCGTCAATGGAAAAAGCGCAAATTATATACCCGCCCTCGGAGAAATCAACGACTCTCAGCTGGGCATTTGCATATTAGAGCCGGATGGCTCAATGATTCATGCCGGTGAATGGAATGTCCCGTTCACATTGCAGAGCATCTCAAAAGTCATCAGCTTTATTGCCGCCTGCATGAACAGAGGCATTTCTTACGTGCTGGATCGTGTGGACGTGGAACCGACGGGTGATGCGTTTAATTCTATCATCCGGCTTGAAATCCATAAACCCGGGAAGCCCTTCAACCCGATGATCAATGCCGGCGCCATTACCGTCGCCTCGCTGCTTCCGGGTGAAACGGCGCATGATAAATTAGAATATCTCTTTTCCGTTTTTGAAAAATTAATAGGAAAACGCCCTCACATTCACGAGGAAGTCTTCCGTTCTGAATGGCAGACCGCGCATCGGAACAGAGCGCTCGCCTACTATTTAAAAGAAACGAACTTTCTCGAGGCGGATGTGGAAGAAACGCTTGAAGTGTATTTAAAGCAGTGCGCCATGGAGGGTACAACTGAGGACATCGCTTTAATCGGATTGATACTTGCGCATGACGGCTACCATCCGATCCGACGGGAACAGGTCATTCCGAAAGATGTCGCAAAACTCGCCAAAGCCCTGATGCTGACGTGCGGGATGTACAATGCGTCAGGCAAATATGCGGCTTTCGTCGGCGTCCCCGCCAAAAGCGGGGTATCCGGCGGCATTATGGCATTGGTTCCCCCAAGCGCCAGAAGAGAACAGCCTTTTCATAACGGCTGCGGCATCGGCATTTACGGTCCGGCCATTGATGAATACGGCAACAGCCTGACCGGCGGCATGCTGCTGAAACATATCGCACAGGAGTGGGAGCTCAGTATTTTTTAATCAAACGAACCAAGAGGTGATTGGATGCAGGAATTCCTTGAAAATGTAATCGGCTCGGCAAATGATTTTTTATGGTCAAAACTGTTAATCGTACTGCTTCTTTCTCTGGGACTGTTTTTTACGTTCAGATCAAAGGGTCTGCAAGTCCGCATGCTGAAGGAAATGATCCGGGTTTTGAAGGAAGGCGCGGCCGCCCGGACAAAAAACAGCATTTCCCCGTTTCAGGCATTTTGCATCAGTATGGCGGCGCGTGTCGGAACCGGGAATATTACCGGAATCGCCATTGCGATCGCACTCGGCGGTCCGGGCGCTATTTTCTGGATGTGGATTATCGCAGTCATCGGTTCGGCTTCAAGCTTTGTTGAAAGCACGCTGGCCCAAATTTATAAAGTAAAAGATCAAAACGGATTCCGCGGGGGCCCGGCCTATTACATGGAAAAAGGCCTGAAGAAACGCTGGATGGGCGCGCTGTTCGCCGTATTAATCACACTGTCATTCGGGGTTGTTTTTAATTCCGTTCAATCCAATACGATCAGCGTCGCCTTTCAAAACGCATTCGGCACCAGCCGGCTTACATTGGGCATTATGTTAATCTTGGTTTTCGGCGGCGTAATCTTCGGCGGCGTCAAACGAATTGCGAAAATGGCGGAATACATCGTAGTCGTTTTGGCCGTTTTATATATCGGTGTCGCTTTCTTTGTCATTCTGACGAACATCACCCAATTGCCCGGCGTTCTGTCGCTAATCGTAAAAAATGCGTTCGGCATTGATCAGGCAGCGGGCGGCGCTTTAGGTGCGGCCTTGATGCAAGGTGTAAGACGCGGGATTTTCTCAAATGAAGCGGGTATGGGAAGCGCTCCGAACGCGGCGGCGACAGCTACGACGAGCCACCCGGTGAAACAGGGGCTCATTCAGGCATTCGGCGTCCTGACGGATACGCTTGTCATTTGTACAAGCACGGCGCTTATCATTTTATTTTCAGACGCTTATCACCAGCCGGGACTGAGCGGCATCGCGCTTTCTCAGGCCGCCTTGAGCGACCATGTCGGCGCGTGGGCGTCAGGTTTCCTTGCCGTCTTAATGCTTTTGTTCGGCTTCAGCGCTCTGATGGGCAACTATTATTACGGAGAAACCAATATCGGATTTTTAAGCCAGAACAAAAAATGGCTGTTCATTTACCGCATCTGCGTGCTCGGAATGGTACTGTTCGGCTGTATTTCCAAAGTCCAGCTTGTGTGGGATATGGCTGACTTGTTCATGGGCTTAATGGTGGTCGTGAACTTAATCGCGATTTTCCTTCTGTCGAAAAAAGCGTTTGCCGCTTTGAGCGATTATGTCCGGCAAAAGAAAGCCGGAAAGGACCCCGTCTTTTACAGAGATGTGCTCCCTGATGATGAAGGGATCGAATGCTGGGAGTATTCAGACATCGCGAAAAGTGCGAAAGGCAAACACATTTCCTAAACAAAAGGTGTTCGGGCAGCGTCCTGAACACCTTTTTTCTGCCGGTTCATTGACAAAGAGAAAAGCGTCCATTACCCTTTTTATATATTTTCAGTAAAGTCAGAAAGGAAGGCCTATGAATCCCATTACACAAATATTAAATGAATACCCGGTGATGATCATAGACGGCGCGATGGCAACCGAGCTTGAGCGGATGGGGTGTGATTTACATGACGATCTGTGGTCGGCCAAAATTCTTTTGGAGAGGCCCGAACTGATCAAACAGGTGCATGCAGAATATTTTGCCGCCGGCGCTGATTGCGCGATCACCGCCAGTTATCAATCGACAATCGAAGGATTTGCAGCGCGCGGCATCCCTGAAGCCGATGCGATACGTCTCATTCAGACATCTGTTGAACTTGCCGCACATGCACGCGATGAATTTTGGGCGCATGAAGAAAACCGTTTACACCGGCCCAAACCTTTGGTCGCCGCTTCTATCGGACCTTACGGCGCGAGCCTCGCTGACGGCTCAGAATATCGCGGGCATTACGGACTGACGGAGGATGAGCTGATCAGCTTTCACCGCCCCCGGATGAAAGCTCTCATAGAATCCGGCGCCGATCTTTTGGCCTGCGAGACCATTCCGTGCCTGTCAGAAGCAAAAGCGATCACAAGGCTGCTGGAGGAATTCCCCGGCACTTATGCATGGATCAGCTTCAGCGCCAAAGACGGACGGCATATCAGCGAAGGCACGCCTATTTCCGAATGCGCGGCCCTGCTTGACTCCTGCAGCCAAATCGCAGCGATCGGCATCAACTGCACACCGATCGAACATATTCCGCAGCTGGTACAAGAAATCAAACGGGCAACGTCCAAACCGATTATCGCCTATCCGAACTCCGGCGAACAATATGACCCAGTGACAAAAACCTGGAAAGGCGCAGCGTGCGAAAACCATTTCGGAAAAAGCGCGCAAAGCTGGTACGAAAACGGCGTGAGCCTGATCGGAGGGTGCTGCCGGACGAAACCTGCGGACATTCAGGCCATTGCCGATTGGGCCAAGACCTTAAAAACAACTTGACTAATCGGAATAGTTTGTATATTCTATTCAAAAAGCCGGTTCGCCGGAATCTCGTGCCGTTCGCCGGCATGAGATTTTTTATTAGAACGGCCCTCGCAGAAAGTTGGAAAACAATGAACAACAAGAACGAGACGAATTTTCAGAGAAGTATGAAAAGCAGACACCTCTTTATGCTATCACTCGGAGGTGTGATCGGAACGGGGCTGTTTTTAAGCTCTGGGTATACCATTCATCAGGCGGGTCCGGCGGGCACCATTTTCGCTTACCTTTTGGGCGCGGGCATCGTCTATCTTGTCATGCTTTGCCTTGGTGAACTGTCAGTAGCTATGCCCGTGACGGGCGCATTCCATACTTATGCGAAAACCTATATTGGGCCGGCGACGGGCTTTACGGTCGCATGGCTGTACTGGCTGACGTGGGCGGTGGCGCTGGGCTCTGAATTCACGGCGGCCGGGCTTTTCATGCAGCGCTGGTTCCCGCATACTTCAGTTTGGATGTGGAGTGCGGTATTCGCTCTTCTCATCTTTTTATTAAACGCCTTCTCCGTGAAATTTTTTGCTGAATCGGAGTTTTGGTTCTCAAGCATTAAAGTCTTAGCCATCTTACTGTTTATTTTATTGGGCGGAGCGGCGATGTTCGGCATCGTCCCGATGAAAAGCGGTGAGGCCGCACCTATGCTGTCGAACTTTACGGATGGCGGCAGCCTTTTTCCAAATGGCTTTTTCCCGATACTGATGACAATGCTTTCAGTAAACTTCGCTTTTTCAGGGACGGAATTGATCGGAATCGCCGCAGGGGAAAGCGCCGATCCGGAAAAAACCGTTCCGCGCGCCATTAAAACCACAGTCTGGCGGCTGGCGCTTTTCTTTATCGGAACGATTTTTGTGCTGTCAGGGATGATCTCCATCAAGGAAGCCGGTGTGATTGAAAGCCCGTTCGTCACGGTATTTGACAGAGTCGGCGTGCCTTATGCGGCCGATCTGATGAATTTCGTCATTTTAACAGCGCTTCTGTCTGCGGCCAATTCAGGGCTGTACGCGTCATCACGTATGCTGTGGTCCCTGTCTAAAGAAGGGGAGCTTCATCCCGCCTTTGCCAGGCTGACCTCTAAAGGCATTCCTTTTAACGCTCTGATCTTCAGTATGATCGGCGGCATTCTGTCGTTGTTGTCAAGCGTATTTGCAGCGGATACAGTCTATCTTGTTCTCGTCTCCGTCTCAGGATTTGCGGTAGTGGCTGTGTGGATGAGCATCGCCGCATCGCAATTTTTGTTCAGAAGACGGTTTCTGAAAGAAGGGCACCAGCTTTCAGACTTGAAATACAGGACGCCGGGATATCCGGCCGTACCGATAGCGGCCTTTCTCCTATGCCTCGCCTCCTGTATCGGCATCGCTTTTGATCCGAACCAGGCCATCGCCCTTTATTGCGGAATTGCATTTATGGCCGTTTGCTACACCGCTTATTACTTGAAAAACCGGAAAAGCAGAGCCCGCGTGCAAGCCGTAAAATCCCAATAACCGAAAAGTGGCTGGGACAAAACTAGCTTCAAATAATGAGAAAGGTGAATTTGGGGGTACTCAAATTCATCTTTCTTTATTTTTATGTATAAATTCTTCTATTACCTTAGAAGTTGGCAGTGAATTTTCTTAAATTCACTGCCATTAATGCGAGACCCATTTCGTTTGCTACCTTCGATTTTCCTCGTACAGAAAATCGAGTGAAACGCAAATTAGCCTTCAAGAATCCAAAAACTGGTTCCACATCGGTTTTACGTTTTCGATAGATGGCACTCGTTTTCTCTTCTGAAAGCTTCGCTCTCACATATTCTTTTTGCTGTTCCCATTTTTTGTTCACCATTAGTTTTCGATTGTTTCCTTCTTTTGCCTTGGTACATGATGAACGGAATGGGCATCCTGAACAGTCTTCGCACTCGTAGACTTTGAAACTCCTTTGGAAACCTGTAGCGTCCGTTCGGACAGAATGATATTGAAATTCTAAACGTTTCTGATTAGGGCACGTATATGTATCGGTTTCTTGATCATATACCCAGTTATCAGGATTAAATGTATTTTGTTTGTACTTTTTCTTTTGTTCCTTCAAAAACATGTTATATGTTATCAGTGCTTCTCGGTTTCTGTTTGAGAGAATATCACTAAAGTTTTGTTCACTACCATAACCTGCATCTGCAACTATATGTTTCGGTAACTCGAAATAATGTTGCTCGATCTCATCTAAAAATGGAATTAACGTACGTGTATCTGTTGGGTTTGGAAATAGACTATAAGCAAGCGCATATTGACCTTCCGTTGCGATTTGTACATTGTAACCAGCTTTCAATTGCCCGTTTTTCATATAATCATCTTTCATTCGCATAAATGTCGCATCTAGATCTGTTTTAGAATAGCTATTACGTGGTCCAAAGATTTTAAGATCCTGTTGGTACTTCCGTTTTCTTAGGATAAAATCAATCAACTGTTTACGCACTTGTTTCGGGTATTTTCGTTCCCTTCGTAAGGCTTTTCGTTCCGTAACGTCTGAAGATGCTTCTATTTGTTTATCATATTCGGTCACTACTTCGTCTACTTTTTGAACCATTTGAGTGAGCTCTCCAAATGATAGCTGTTCATCACTTTCCCGTTCCATTTGGGGTATGATTTCGTTCTCAAGCAACTCATTGTACAACTGGTTTGACTTATCAATTAAACGCTGATGAAATTTCTCAATCGCTTTCTTCCAGACAAACGTAAATTTATTCGCATTCGCTTCAATCTTTGTACCATCGATAAATATCGCTTCTTGATCGATCAGTTTTTCTTCAATCAATTGGCAGCGAAATTGGATGAAACATTGACGGATTAAATCTTTCACTACTGGTTGAACACGAAATCGGTTAATTGTACGGTAGCTTGGTTCATACCCTTGAGCTAACCACATCATACGGATACTGTCTTTTAATAGGGCCTCTATTTTACGCCCTGAAAAGACAGATTGAGTGTAGGCACATAGAATAATTTTAAGCATCATGCGTGGATGATAGGCAGGACAACCTTCATTTCGAAGAAATGGTTCAAACGCTTCTTGAGGGATACTTTCCACTAAATGATGGACATGGTAGGCAATATCATTATTTTGTAACTTTACTTCTAAATCTAAAGGCAAAACGATTTGATTCATGGTATAATCTTTAAACATAAGGACACTTCTTTCTGATTAGATTTTGTATGGTAACTTAATTTTATCAGAAGTTGTCCTTATTTTTTATTGTAAAATAATCAAAAACGGTGAAAGTTTACTCGTCGTAAAATTTCACCGTTTTTTTCGTCTTAGAGGTGGGTTTTGTCCCAGCCCCTTTTCATTTATACTTCAACCACCCATCTGAACGAATCCCGCACCTTCCCGACTTGGATGCCGGCAATCGTTTCATAGAGCCTTTCTGACACTTCACCGATCAAACCGTTATTCAGTTCAATCGTTTCTCCGTGAATGTGCAGCGCGCCGACCGGCGAGATGACGGCCGCGGTTCCCGTACCGAATACCTCTGACACCTCGCCTCTCATCGCAGCCTCATAGATGTCATCAATGGCGACCTGTTCTTCCCTGACACGGATGCCCCAGCTTTTTAACAGCTCTATCACAGATGCGCGTGTGATGCCCCCGAGAATGCTTCCGTTTAACGCCGGCGTTACGGCCTCTCCGTTTATGATGAAAAAGATATTCATACTCCCTACCTCTTCGGCATATTTCTTTTCCACCCCGTCGAGCCAAAGCACCTGATCATACCCCAGTTCTTCGGCTTTCCGCTGAGCCTGTAAGCTGGCCGCATAATTTCCGGACGTTTTGACGTCGCCCACTCCGCCGGTGACGGCACGCACATACTCATCCTCCACATAAATCCGGATCGGTTTCAGCTGATCGCCGTAATACGAACCGACAGGCGTCAGAACAACCATGAACTTGTAACGCTTTGAAGGCCGGACGCCTAAAGAAGGCTCAGTCGCAATCACAAACGGACGGATATATAAAGAGGTTCCTTTTTCTATCGGTATCCATTCCTGCTCCAGCTCCACCAATTGTATCAATGCTTCCAGCGCCAGCTTCTCGTCAAGAGGCGGCATGCTCATCCGCCGTAACGATTTATTCAGCCGTTTTATATTTTGGTCAGGACGGAACATCAACACCCGGCCGTCTTCTGACCTGTAAGCCTTCAGCCCTTCAAATACGGCCTGCCCGTAATGGAAAACCGATGCGGAAGGATCCAGATGGACCGGTTCATAAGGTGTGATTCTCGGATCATGCCACCCTCTCTCCTCTTCGTAATCCATGACAAACATGTAATCAGTGAAGTACTTGCCAAATCCCAATGAAGCGGAATCCGGTTTTTCTTTTCTTGCTGTGACCTTACGTCTTTCAATCAGTTGATTCAACAAAAGCACACCTTTCTTGTAATTGTTTAAATTTTCAGTCTTTTATAAGCTGCCTGTTTTCTCTGTCCGAATCTTGTATGCACAGATATATGAGAATGCAGTTGACCGTATCATATCAAATATACCACTTATAAGAGGATAATTATCACAATTTTTGATATTTTCAAGCGAAAATCTAACTTTATTTTATTCTCCTTCATTTTTTCCAATGAGGACTTTCTGTCATATTAAATGATTGCGCTTACATAATGTAAAGCAATCCTTTCTTTCGCACAGTCAATAATGTGACAAATTTATGGCGGATAGGAAGGTGGTTGCCGCCTGCTTCACGAATTACGTATGAAATGCGCAAGTAAAAGGGGGATTCGCTTGAAAAAATTTATCGCATTCCAGATTTTGATCGCTTTAGCCATCGGAGCATTGATCGGCCATTTCTTCCCGGATTTCGGGATGGCGCTGCGGCCCGTCGGAGACGGATTTATCCGCCTGATTAAAATGATTGTCGTGCCGATCGTGTTTTCAACCATTGTCATCGGAGCCGCCGGCAGCGGCAGTATGAAAAAAATGGGCAGTCTCGGCATCAAAACGATTATTTGGTTCGAAGTGATTACGACGCTTGTTCTGGCGCTCGGTCTGTTATTGGCGAACGTGCTGAAGCCGGGAGTCGGACTTAACCTCTCTCATCTTGCTAAAAAAGATATTCACGAGCTTTCCGGCTATACGGAAAAAGTAGTCGACCTGAAACAAATGCTTCTTGATATTATCCCCGTTAACATCATTGACGTCATGGCGAAAAACGATCTTCTCGCCGTCATTTTTTTCGCGATTTTATTCGGTGTTGCCGCAGCCGGCATCGGCAAAGCCTCCGCACCTGTCATGAGTTTCTTCGAATCCACGGCAAATATTATGTTCAAACTCACGCAGATGGTGATGGTCACCGCTCCGATCGGCGTTCTCGCCCTGATGGCCGCCTCTGTCGGGCAATTCGGAATCGCGCTTTTGCTTCCGATGCTGAAGCTGATCGGCACTGTGTTCCTCGGGCTGTTCCTGATACTCTTCGTTCTGTTTCCGATCGTGGGGCTTATCTTTAAAATCAAATACTTTGAAGTGCTAAAAATGATTTGGGATCTGTTTTTGATCGCTTTCTCCACGACAAGCACAGAAACCATTCTGCCTCAGCTGATGGATCGGATGGAGAAATATGGCTGTCCGAAGCGGGTCGTCTCCTTTGTGGTTCCGTCAGGTTTATCGCTGAACTGTGACGGCTCAAGCCTCTATTTATCGGTGTCCTGTATTTTTCTGGCGCAGGCGTTTCATGTGGAAATGCCGCTTTCTCAGCAGCTTCTGATGATGCTTGTCCTCGTCATGACAAGCAAAGGCATTGCCGCCGTCCCGTCAGGCTCACTCGTCGTGCTTCTGGCGACAGCGAATGCCGTCGGTCTCCCTGCGGAAGGCGTCGCCATCATTGCCGGTGTCGACCGCGTCATGGACATGGCGAGAACCGGCGTCAACGTGCCCGGCCATGCGGTCGCCTGCATTGTCGTGTCCAAGTGGGAAAAAGCATTCAAATATAAAGGACCCGTCACGGCAGACCAGACCGCCCGGACAGAAAGTATGTAAACACAAAAAAGACCACCTTATTGGTGGTCTTTTCTATTAATCAATCGCCGCATGATCCTCTTTTTCAATCAAAGCAAGGCGTTCATTGATTTCTTCCTGAGTCATTTCGTGCTCTTTCACATACATGTTGCGTTCGTTCGTACGGCATTCGTGACTGCAGCTGCGCATGTATTTGTATTCATTCTCAGGTGTGCAGATCATTTTTTTATTACATGCCGGATTTGCGCAGTTCACATAACGCTCGCACGGCTCACCCGTGAAATAATCTTTTCCGATGATAACGTGCTCTACGCGGTTGACCGGTACGCTGATTCTTTCGTCAAACACGTAGCACTGTCCGTCCCACAGCTGCCCTTGCACTTCAGGATCTTTACCGTAAGTGACGATACCGCCGTCAAGCTGGGACACGTCTTCAAAGCCCTTCTTCAGCAGCCAGCCGGAAAATTTCTCACAGCGTACGCCGCCTGTGCAGTACGTGAGGATTTTTTTGCCTTCAAGCATGTCTTTGTGCTCTTCAATCCAGTCCGGCAGCTCACGGAACGCCTCAATATCAGGTCTGACCGCTCCGCGGAAATGACCGAGATCATACTCATAGTCGTTTCTGGCGTCGATCACGATCGTGTCAGGGTCCTGCATTTGCTCATAAAAGTCTTTCGGTTTCAAATGCTTGCCCGTCGTGACATTCGGATCAACATCATCTTCGAGACGAAGCGTCACCAATTCTTTTTTATGGCGCACAAACATTTTGCGGAATGCATGTCCGTCAGCCTCGTCAATTTTGATCGGCATGTCGGCAAAGCGCGGATCAGCTTTCAGCGCATTCATGTATTGTTCCGTCTGTTCAACCGTTCCGGACACCGTACCGTTAATGCCTTCCTCAGAAATCAAAATACGGCCTAACAGACCGAGCTCCTTACAAAACTTCAAATGCTGAGCCGTGAACTCCTCAGGCTCATCAATCTTTACATATTTATAATAAAGTAAAACTCTATATTGTTTTTCCATGATTTATACACCCTGTTCAATTATATTAATGATCGCACACTCTACTATATCATACAGGAAAACGGGCGAAAGATGAACATTTCCGTCCGTACTCTTTCTTCCAGTCACGCTTCGCCTTTTAAAACCTGCTGAAAATAAAACCGATACGTATTGCGCAAAAAGGTCTCAAGCGAAAGGCCGGCCGCGGTCTGATACTTGCCGATAATAAACGGAAAACGTTCACGGCCTTTTGTCCGCAGAAGATCGGCGCTGTCTTCAGCCAGTTCTGAGATGAGCGCCTCAACGACAGGCCGGCATGCGTCCCGCACGGCTTCAAGAATTTGCTGATCGCCTGTATGCCGGTACTGTTCTATCAGCTTTGCCAAATCCTTTTCTTCCATAATGTTCACTTCCTTACACCATATAAAAAAGAGGAGCAGCTTTTATAAAGCGGACGCCTCCTCCTGTGACTCCGCATAACCGATGATCTGGCCGACCTGTAATTCACGGCCTTCAGTCAGGTTATCCGAAGGGGTAAACATATCTTTCTCGAATACTAAAATAACGGTCGATCCAAATGAAAAATAGCCCAGCTCTTCCCCCGTCTCAAGCCTGTTTCCGGTGTTTGTCTGAACGATCGAGTTAATATTCATCGCACCTACCGGAATCATGAGCATCTGCTGATCAGCACGGGTCAGCTCGTACACATAACGGTAATTTTTTGAGAGCACATCTTTCCCGTACTTTAACCCCATCGTATTAACGGGATAGGAGCGTTTCCCCAGCTCGGCCAGCTTCTGATACGTGCAGCTGACGGGAGAATGGAAGCGGTGGTAATGTCTCGGGCTCAGGTAAAGCACGGCAAAACACCCGCCGTTATACTTGTGATCGGCGCTTTTAAACCCCGTCAGTTCAGCGAACGAATAATCCTTCCCTTTTACCATGAAAGTTTGATTGGGATTAATCATGCCCACCGTCTGAACGACGCCGTCCACCGGGCTGACGATGGCGTTCTTCTCTTTTGCCACGGGGCGGAGATTCAAATTAATATCACGAATAAAAAATGACGCCAGTGAATCAAAGTCAGAAGCCGTGCGTTCCGTTTCATTCCAGTTGATGCGATAGTGTTTGGAAAACAGCGGAATCATCGGCTTGCTCAGTTTCGATTCACAGAAGTTTTTAATGAGATAAGACGTCAATCGATTATTAGTCAGTTCAATCAATGAACGATAAAGAACTTTAGCGGCAGTATTAAACATTGATTACTCCTATGAATTTTCCTATAGTAATAAAAATAAAACACCATAAAAACGCTCCGATGGCGGCGAAGCATAAGTAGGTTTTGAATTCCATTCTGCCGATTCCGGAAAAGTAGCAGGTCACGTGTCTGATGCCGGGGATGAAATAACCTAAAATAATGGTGTACGGCCCGTACTTCTTCATCCACCTGTCTACTTTCTCCATCCTCTTTTCCTTCAGGCCGACCCATTTTCCGAACTTATTAATAAACGGCCGGCCGGCTTTTCTGCCGATGAAGTAGCTGATAATCATCCCAAGGAGCGCTCCGATAAAGCTGATCAGAATGGAGAGCCCGTAATTCAGCACGTTTAAATGAGCGAAGTAGCCCACAAGCGTCATCATGACTTCATCCGGAATAGGCAATCCGATAATACCGAGTGTCAGCATAAGAAAAATTGCGATATATCCGTAATCGGATATTAATTGCTGAACTAATTCCATCTTCTGCTCTCCAGGTTTTCAGGCGCCTGTTTTTTAAAGTGCGGAAATTTAATGTTGCTGACCATTAAATAACCGAGCGCGATCGTTCCCGCCCCCAGAAGAAAAGCGTTATTGATAAAGCTCAAAATGACAAGACACATACCCGCAAACGGAATCGGCATCCCGATAAACGTCGGCAGCTTGCTTTGTTCAATATTAAATCTGGAAAGACGGATCATCCCGCAGATGCTGTAGGAAAGCGCGATTAAAATTCCGATGAACGGAATCGTATATAGTGAAACACTGTAAGCGAGCATGGACGGCGCTACGCCGAACGTCACGAGATCAGCAAAGGAGTCAAGCTCTCTTCCCATCTCCGATACCGCGTTCAGCTTACGGGCGGCCAAACCGTCAAAGAAATCAAGAAACATCCCGGTGAAAATAAAGATCACCGCAGAGTGTATATTATGATACAAAAGGGAATGAATCGATAAGAGCCCGCAAATAAAATTTCCAATTGTAATCATACTAGGTATATAATTCACAGTTTACACAAACCTCCAATTAAAACCATATCAAATCGGACTGCGTATGAATAAAGAATTCATTTTACGGAAACATAAAATGGAATTCTTTCAATGCTATCATTCAAATTCTTTTATTATACAGCATTTGGTGTTATTTGAACAATCTAATCTGGTGATTTTTGTTTTTTCGCCGTTCATATTAAGGTAAGCAATCATGGTTTCCTCTATTCCGGATTACCCTGCTTAAATATTCCATGCCGCGATCCGGATTGTCCGTTCTTGATGAATGAAAAGCCGTATGATGTATTGTTATTTCCTTCTCCGTGAAATGAGAACATTACATATAACGATTGCGGACATAAAAAGTTTCATGAATTAAAAAGCCGGCACAAAACGGCCTCATACATTATCTCACAACCCCGTTTTCCAGTATATAGTCTGTCCAAACAAAAAAGGCGCCTTACCATTACGGTAAAAACGCCTTTTAAGATCATTTTATGTAATTGATAAATGACTGAGTGCTTCGGCCGCTCTTTCTCTGGCTTCTTCAACGGTCTCAGCTGCAGAAAGTGCAACCGCCATACGGCGTCCAACTTTCGTGACGGGTTTACCGAATACGCGGACCTGAGTGCTTTTTACCCCCAAAGCCTTCTCCAAACCTTCAACCGCGTAATCAGCAAGCTCTTTTGGCGCCTTCAGCGGACGGCTTGCCCCCGGCGACAGCTGAGTGATTTCCGGAATCGGGAATCCCAATACCGCGCGGACATGCAGCGCAAACTCTGACAAATTCTGCGTTACAAGCGTAACGAGCCCTGTATCATGCGGACGGGGAGACACCTCGCTGAAATATACTTTATCTTCAGTAAGGAAAAGCTCCACCCCGAACAAACCGTATCCGCCGAGCTCGTCCGTTATGCTTTTCGCAATGTGTTTCGCCTCTTTGATCTGCTGTTCCGTCATATGATGAGGCTGCCATGATTCAATATAGTCACCGTCTTTTTGTTCATGTCCGATCGGCGCGCAAAAGGACGTACCGTTCGCCGCGCGCACTGTCAGAAGAGTGATTTCTGATTCAAACGGAATGAATTCCTCAACGATGACCCGGCCGTTTTTCACCCGGCCGCCTTCCATCGCCATGTCCCAGCAGCTTTTCAGCCCGGAAGCCGAGCGGCACACGCTTTGCCCTTTTCCGGAAGAGCTCATCAGCGGCTTTACCACGCACGGAAAGCCGATTGTTTCCGCCGCTTCTTTAAATTCTTCATATGTATTCGCGAATTCATAGCCGGCAGTCGGAAGATGAAGCGTCTCTGCCGCAAGCCGTCTGATGCCTTCACGGTCCATCGTCAGCTTTGCCGCACGCGCATTCGGAATGACGTGAAAACCTTCTTCCTCAAGCTTCAGCAGCTCATCCGTCGCAATGGCTTCCACTTCCGGCACGATCAAGTCCGGTTTTTCTTTCTCAATGACTTCTCTGACCTGCGCTTTATCAAGCATATCAATCACATAGCTTTTGTGCGCGGCCTGCATGGCGGGAGCATGCTCATAGCTGTCAACGGCTACAGTGACAACCCCGAGCCGCTGCGCTTCAATGACGACTTCTTTCCCCAGCTCGCCTGATCCTAATAACAACATCTTCTTCGCCTGATACATGTCCTTTGGCCCCTCCCTTTCTATACCCCACTCATTATAACGGAAATATTCAAAAAATAAAGACAAGATAGATGACAAGCTCTATCCTGTCTTTTGCGCTGATTCGAGCGATTCAATCGCAGCTGACACGTCCTTCTCGCGATATTGCCCCATTAAACATAACGATTCTTCCGCCCGGCAGGCGTGAGAAGCAATACGGCGCTTGGCTTCCTCATGGTTGTCAAGGATGCCGAGATCACAGAGGCTGACAGGGAAACCGAGCCGGCGGTAAAACGGAAGCAGCTCCTCAATCTCAGGTCTCCGATTCTCGAGCGCGAGCTGCACCAATATGCCGTAAGCAACCTTCTGGCCATGCAGCACCTGATGTGTCTCCTGGAGAAAACTGAGTCCGTTGTGGACCGCATGCGCCCCTGCCATCCTGCACAAACGGCCGCCATACCCGCCGACCGTTCCCGCAAGCATAATGATCGTTTCCGCCGTATGGATGAACGGCACGGACAGCTCGCCTTTCTCCATGCTTCCGACGGCCGCTTCACTGTAACGCAATAACAGATTACGGATATATTCCGCCTGTCTCAGCCCCGCCTGCGCCATCAGCGGCGCCGCCTCCTCCGTATTTCTGATGACCGCCTCAGCCTCATACCATTTCGCCAGCGTATCACCGATCCCGCTTTTCATATATTCAATGGGAGAGGAAAGTAAAAACAGCGGATCAACAAGCGTCAAATAGCTTGAACGCTTATGATAATCCACTCTGATAAAATTGCCGTTCTCATCATACATGACACTTAACGGCGTACTTGCCGCACACGTCCCCGCAATGGAAGGAACCATCACAGCCTCTATATCAAGCCGGTCTGCCGCCGCTTTTGCCAAATCCAAAATCGTGCCGCCTCCGATACCGATGATCACATCCGCGTCTTCCGCCTGCTCACAGACCTTACGCACCGTCTCAGGTGAACAGTATCCTTTATGCTGAATCACATCCCAGGAAGAACCGCCGCTGTAATCGGAGAACGCCTGATAGGATTTGATTCCGGCCACAATAACGGGTTTTCTGAATGTCTCCAGCAGCCCCGGAAGTTCTTTTGCGATTCCTTCCTTGCATATGTACTGATTCGGGCCGCTTCGGACGATATCTTCAGGCTTCATTCGAATCTCTCCTTTGGCTGGAATTTATATATATTTTCCCACTTGTCAGAAAATACATCAACCGGAGGTGCTCAGCGCTTCGCTTCTTCCGCCTCCAAAAACAGCTCATCAAGCCGTTCTAAAGCCTCTGCCTTTTCAAAACTGCTGAACCACAGATCATCATAGGAATCAAGGATGCGGTAATGGTGGGAAATCAAATGCTGCTGCAAGCGGAACTCGCCTTTTTTCTCGATGGCTTTCCACCACACCTTGCCGCCCATCGTCTTCCCCTTCGGCCTGTCAATTGTGCGGTGAGCAACCGTTTCAATGACCTCCAGCGGATCATCTCCTAATACGGATTGCAGTGTTTCACTTGATCTGAAAAGCGCGCAAACCGCCACAACGTGCGGCCATTCCGCAAGCGCCCGCCCTTTCTCAATCTGCACCAGCGACTTTTTAGAAAGGCCGATCACATCCGCCATTTTCTCCTGTGTGTAGCCTCTCTCCGACCGGATTTTCTTCAGCTGGACTGAGACAAGCTCAGTCATATAATCTTGATCCATCTCAACCTCCATATTTATCAATATAGCCATTTTACACCGCGGCACGCCTTTTTTATATCAGAACATTTTCAAACGAATCAAAAGAACCCGGGATTTGGCTTATCATTGAAGCGATGTACCTTTCCGCATAATCCAGAATGATGCGGTGAATACAAACGTACGCCCGAAGAGACAGGTGCGGGCTCCCTGGCGGTTGAGCTCCGGAGAAAATAAAAAGCTGCCGCAGCTGCAGCAGCTAAAACTTTATAGACCGGAAAATCGGCATTATGAAGCGAATACAATCCATCTTGCACTATAATTGACACGTTTTTTCGAACCCTGATTGACCATTTTAAATCTGTATGAAGCCCCTTTTTTTAACGAAGGTGTTTCAAAATAAGTCGTTCCATTTTTCTTTGCATTGGCGGTTTTGATTGTTTTCCAGGCACCTTTGCCGTTGACTTGCTTTTGGACGTATATTTTATACGTGCCCTTCCCTTTACTGTTGGATTTAAAAGTCACGGCTCTCAAGCTGTACTTTTTTGTCGTTTTAGTGAATTTAGGGTGATATGTATTGATCACATAGTTAGTGAAATACCCGCTTTTATAAGTATGAAGCCAGTCTTTAGCCTCTGCTTTTTGCGGAGAAGAAAAACCCATAAAACCAATTCCGCTGATTAAAAGAGTAAAAATAATGATGAGCGACTTAAAAATCTTTTTGCTTTTCATCGAGAAAATCCTTCCTTCCTGTAACTATTTACCCTATTTATGTTAATGACAATATAGCCAATCATAAATCCGTCCAACTAACCATTTTGACTGCAGGAAGAGGTATGACAGCCCTGAAAATGACTATATGACTACTACTTATGATTCTTGTTATTTTTGACTAAGTGATAAAGTTACTTTAAACCGCTATCTATTTTGCTGTTATTGTATCAATTGTCATAGAGAGATCTTTTCCTATCAATGCCTCTCTTTCGGCGTTTGTGCTGCGATTGTATGATGGGGCTGTCCCTGCTTGAACAAACTCATAAACCCATGACAAACTGTCATACATTTGCCACCTATGAATGAACGCACACTACACATAATGGAGGGATTGCAATGGACGAAATGGTCCTGGAAACACAACAATGGCTGAATGAGACGTACAAAGGCAGACACGGGTACAACAAGGTGCCGGAAAACGGAAAAACAGGCTGGGATACCATTTACGGTCTGACACGGGCGCTTCAAATTGAGCTTGGTATTTCAGAACCCGCCGATAACTTCGGACCGACGACACAAAGATTGTTTAAACCGCTGAAAAAGCAGGCTCCCGATTCTAAGCCGACAAACATGAATTACATTCTGCAAGGGGCGCTGTGGTGTAAAGGTTTTAACCCCGGCGGATTTTCAGGCGTTTTCTATGAAAATACCGAAAGCGCTGTAAAAGAGTTTCAAAAAGCGGCCGGGCTCACTAAGCAAGACGGCATCGTCACGGCACTCATTATGAAAGCCTTGCTGGATATGAGCGCTTTTCGGTTAGTAGCGGGAGGCGACAAAAGAATCCGCCAAATCCAGCAGAACCTGAACCGGGATTACAATGACTACATCGGCTTGATGCCTTGTGACGGCTTATATGCCCGCGGTACAAACAAGGCTCTCATTTATGCTCTGCAAAAAGAAGAAGGCATGAGCACAAGCGTCGCCAATGGATTTTTCGGAAACGGAACGACCAGCTTATGTCCTACCTTGACTCCCGGCGATTCACGGACAGGCTTTGTTTTGATTGTTCAATACGCGCTTTACTGTAATGGGGAAGCGTTTGATCCCGGTGAATTCGACGGAAAATACGGCGTCGGAGTTGTCTCGGCAGTGAAAGCTTTCCAAAAGTTTATGTGCCTGCCGCAGACTGGTTATGCGGACATGCCGACGATTAAAGCTTTATTATCAAGCTCAGGCGACACAACCCGTGCTGCTTCAGCTTGTGACACCGCTGCCATTTTGACGGCAGATACGGCTAAAACTTTGCGTGAGAATGGCTATAAGATCGTGGGAAGATATCTGACCGGGAATGTGCGGACAAGCAGCGGACTGACATCGAAAGCGTTAACGTCAAAAGAACTTTCCACGATTTTCAATGCCGGCTTAAGCGTATTTCCGATTTATCAGGACGGCGGCTATGAATCTTCTTATTTTGTAAAAGACCAAGGAACGAGAGATGCGTACAGCGCTGCATCAGCCGCCCGAAGATTAGGCTTCCCGTCAGGAACGACCATTTACTTTGCCGTCGATTTCGATGCGTATGATTATGAAGTCACAGATAAAATCATCCCTTACTTTCAAGAAATCAAGTCAGCTTTTATGAAAATGCAGGCGTTCTCAACTGCGCCGAAATATGAAATCGGGGTATACGGACCGAGAAACATTTGTATCCGGACGTCAGAAGCAGGTCTGACCAAATATAGCTTTACGGCTAACATGTCGACCGGATTCAGCGGCAACCTCGGATACCCGATGCCGAAAAACTGGGCTTTTGATCAATTTTATGAAGGAACGATCGGAAGCGGAGCGGGAAAAGTCGCCATTGACAAAGACGGATACTCCGGAAAAGACTCGGGTGCAAGCAGCGTCCATCCGCCTTCTGATCCTGTGTATGATGCAAGACTAAACACATTAACCAATATCCTGTCAACAATTCCAGATTTAGAGAATGCATCCGGTCTTGCCAATATGATGTTCGAATTCGGTACAACCGAAACCATTTTAGCCTCTCCAACTTTAGATATCTTATTGTCTACTTCAATTCTGTATACGATCCCAAGTGAGGGGTCTGCTAATACAATGACAATAACGAATGGAAAGCCCGGGGCATATGTTACTGGTTTACTGGGAGATACACAAACAATACTTACGGCTTCAGACATCCGTTCTTATCAAAATTTATTAGACAATCTGAGCCTATCTGTAAGAAACGGTTATCTGGAAATGGCAGTGACCCCATCTGCTCAATCATTAGATGTTTCAATTAAAATCTATACACCTGACATTCCAGTTGCCGATGGGTCCACAACTGGACTTACGACCATGTTTACGTTTAGAATTAAAACGTATAAAGGTGTACCGGTTTCAGCTGCAGAAAGTGAATTAGCGAAGGACTGGGATCTTCTCCCTTCAGGCCTCGTTATTGTTGCAGGCCTGTCTGCTTTCTATTTTACCTCTAAAATCCTTACAGTTGAAAAACCGACTGGGAATAAAACTGTAGAAACGGTAACTGAATTTGCCGTATTTTTGTTAGCTCTTTACGCTTATATGACTGATCTCTACTAATCAAAGAAAAACTGCATGAATATCTCATTCATGCAGTTTTATTCCTATTATTTTTTTGGAGGTTTCACTCATTGAATGAAAATCAATCTGCATTTAACACAGCAAAGCAAACCGCACAAAGATTGTTAAAATGTAAGAATGAACAAGAAATGATGGACTTTTTAGCTGAACAGGATGTACATACGCTCAGTCTTTTAAAGTACTATTACTCTGCTCCGGCTCTTCCTTTTCAAATGCTCATGAAGATTGCTTTTTGCTGTATAGTGATGGCGTTGATCTTCACTTCATTCTTGTTTATTCAAGTCAAAACACTCATACCTGTTCCCATTTTATCTGATCTGTTGCCGGCAGTGTTTTCACTGTTTACAATCGGATGTATTGTCGCGTTTTATATGTTTTTTTCGCGCGAAAAGAAAGACCGGTTACCTGACAGCCGCTTAAGAAGAAACACTTACTCCTTCCGGGTTATAAATATGATAAATACAAATCTGGAAAAGAAATATCGTACACTGGCTTCTTTAGCGGGCGGTAAACAAAGTGATGATACACTCGAAGAAAGCATGAAGCAGATTAGCTCTTGTAAAAATGATGAAGAACTGATGAAATGTCTTGAAGAACAAGATACTGAGAAGTTATTCAAGCTGAAAAATCAGTTTTCCAAACCTGACTCCTCATTATTTGATTTTATGAAATGGATTTTTATCGGAAGCGTTATTGCTATGTTTCTGACTGCACTTTTCTCAGGTCAAGTCAGCTATGTTCATGTTCCCCGCCTGCTTCCGTATCTCCTGCTTTTTTTATTCGCCAGGGGCTTAATATATCTAATAAAACTGCTGAAACTATACCAAAAAGGGCCTTTGCACTCCATTCCTCACTTTACAAAGAACGCTGAAAACACCCGTATCACCGGAATGATAGACTTTGTCCTCGAACAACGATACAAAGACATGATCAGTTAAAAACCCCTCTGCTTAAGGGGTTTTTTTATTATGCAATCCCTTCACCCCCCTTATCAAAAAAGGCTCTTCCCCTTTGGAAATAACCGGAACACCCAATTTCGTTTTCAATATAATGAGGTAGTGGATCTGCAAAGAAAGAAGGGCGACATGATGGGTATCATTAATGGCAAAATGTTCATTGACCGATTAAATCAGCTTGGAAATGAGATTTGGCTTGATGGTGAAAAGATCGAGGGACAGATTTCTGAACATCCCGCATTTAAGGGCCTTCTGGAAACGAAGCGCTCTCTTTATGATTTGCAAACGAAACCGGATATGAAAGATCAAATGACTTACAGTCTTCCCGGTAAAAAAGAACGGGCCGGGCTTTCATACCTGCAGCCGAAAACGAAAGAAGACGTAAAAAGAAGAAGAAACATGTTCGAACATTGGGCCAGACACACGCACGGAATGATGGGACGAAGCCCGGATTATATGAATACCGTGCTGATGAGCTTCGCCTCCTCCGCCGCGCTTTTGAAAGACCGCGATCATTGTTTTCCGGAACATGTTCAAGCGCTGTACGAACGCGCTGCTGCTCAGGATCTTTCTTTTACGCACACGTTTATCACCCCTCAGGTGAATCGTTCACAAATGGGTGTAAACGTATCGCCGACACCTATCTCGGCAAAAGTCGTCGATAAAAATGAAAAAGGCCTCATCATACACGGCGCCCGGATTTTAGCCACACAAGGCGGCCTGACGGATGAAGTGCTCGTGGTTTCTCTGCCTAAAATGTATTTTGAATCGGATGAAGCGTTCGCTTTTTCAATCCCTTCCAATACAAAGGGAGTAAAATTCATCTGCAGGGAATCTTTCGTACTCGGAAAATCAGCGTTTGATTATCCGCTCAGCTCAAGATATGAAGAAATGGATTCTATCGTTGTATTTGATCACGTTTTGGTCCCTTGGGAACGCGTATTTTTTTATAATAATTACGAGGCGGCTTTTGATTTTAATATGAAAAGTTCTTTTAACGCCTTCGCATTTCATCAAGTTATCACGAGACAAATTGTAAAGACGGAGTTTCTCCTGGGCCTCGCCCAAACGCTTGTCGAAGCAATAGATGTGGGCGAATATCAGCATATTCAGGCTAAGATGGCTGAAATCATCACCGGTCTGGAAACGATGAAAGCCCTTTTAGAAAAATCGGAGAATGATGCGGAAACAGATGAATGGGGTTATATGCGTCCGAGTGTCACTCCGCTTCGTGTGGTCAGCGCGATTTTTCCCGACATCTACCCGCGCTTCACGGAAATCATTCAGCTGATCGGGGCAAGCGGAATGGTGACTTTGCCGACTGAAAAAGCGTTCCGTTCTGACATCAGAGGAGACCTTGACCAATATTTGCAGGCGGCCGAATTGAACGCTGAGGACCGGGTAAAAGTGTTCCGCCTCGCATGGGATTTGACCATGAGCCCCTTCGGAACAAGACAGACACAATATGAGCGGTACTTCTTCGGTGACCCCGTCCGCTTAACCAGCCATCTGTACAGAAGCTATCCGAAAGAAGAACAGACCGCGGTCATCAAGGAATTCCTGCACATTCATAAATAAAACAAAGCAGAGAGCGCATCTCTGCTTATGATAGCTGGATCGGCTGCCGCCGATCCTATTTTTTATTTTGGCTGATCACCACCATCGTAATATGCGATAACGCGAAAGAGACAAGCGTGTACACGACGGCCCACCCGATAAACGAGACATTCAATACGGTAAATGTGCATATAAGGCAAACGGCTAAAGCGGCAGCCGGCATAATGAACGCGTTTTTAAACAGATACGTTCCGGCGACTGACAAGATGATGATACAAAGCGGCAGAACACCGAACGCAAAATCCAATTCATCAATCAACAGATGCACTCCCTTCGCTTTTCTTAGTTCGGCCTAACACATCTTATGCCTGAGTACAAAATCGAGTACTTCAAATCTTTCGCGCTCCGGCTGATATTCCCTCCGGTTATTTATTCAAAAAAATGAAAACTTTCCTTAAAGCGTTTACATTCACGTCAGACTGTGATAATTTAAGAAAGCGCTATCATACACAAGTTAATGATTTTTGGATGGAGATGAGGAGAACCAGGAAACCCCGCCCTTTCACAAGGGTGATTTCTGGTTCTTTTTGTCATTTTCAAGGAAAGGAGTCATACATACATCATGATAGACGTTCAGCAAAGGGGAGGATATGATGTTTCAATTGTTTAAGCCGGCTCCGCATATTGAGAGATTGGATGATTCAAAGACGGATGCGGCCTATAAACGGCTCAGGCTGCAAGTATTTTTGGGGATTTTCATCGGGTATGCCGGGTATTATTTGCTTCGCAAAAACTTTGCCTTCGCTATTCCTTATTTTCAGGAACAAGGGTTTTCAAAAGGGGAACTCGGCTTGGTGCTTGCGGCCGTATCAATCGCTTACGGCTTCAGTAAATTTATTATGGGGATGGTGTCTGACCGCTGCAACCCGAGGTATTTCCTTGCGACAGGTCTGTTTTTGTCAGGTGTCGTAAACATTTTATTTGTTTCCATGCCATGGGTCACGTCAAGCGTGACGATTATGTTCATTTTTATGTTTATTAACGGATGGTTTCAAGGGATGGGCTGGCCGCCTTGCGGACGGACGATGGCTCATTGGTTTTCCATCAGTGAACGCGGCACGAAAATGTCGATATGGAATGTCGCCCATAACATAGGCGGAGGTATTCTCGCCCCGCTCGTGACTCTCGGCATCGCCATGTTTGTTACTTGGAAAAGCGTGTTTTTCTTTCCGGCGATTATCGCCATCGTCATTTCATTTGTGATTGTTCTTCTCGTTCGGGACACGCCGCAATCCTGCGGGCTTCCGCCGATTGAAGAATACCGGAATGACTATCCGAAACATGCGTTCAAAGACCAGGAAAAAGAGATGACGACCAAAGAAATTCTTTTCAAATACGTGCTGAATAATAAATTTCTGTGGTATATCGCATTTGCCAATGTCTTTGTTTATTTCGTGCGGTACGGTGTCGTTGACTGGGCGCCGACTTATTTGACGGAAGCGAAAGGATTCTCTCCTGAAGACTCCAGATGGTCTTATTTCCTTTATGAATATGCGGGAATTCCGGGAACGATTTTGTGCGGCTGGATCAGCGACCGGTTTTTCAAAAGCCGCCGCGCGCCGGCAGGCGTACTGTTCATGGCCGGCGTATTTATCGCTGTATTGGTCTACTGGCTTAACCCTGCCGGTCATCCGCTCATCGATAATATCGCGCTGATCAGCATCGGCTTCTTAATCTATGGACCTGTCATGCTGATCGGGCTTCAGGCCATTGACCTTGCGCCTAAAAAAGCGGCGGGAACGGCAGCCGGCTTAACCGGACATCGGAGGCTCTGCTTTCGCCAACGCCATCATGGGTTATGTCGTAGACCGCTTTGACTGGAACGGCGGCTTTATCATGCTTATCTCCTCATGCGTGCTGTCCATCGTCTTCTTGGCTATGACGTGGAATACGGGCAAGCGGGCGGAGCATGTGTAAGAAAACAACATAAAAGATTAATATTTTTGCAGTACAGCATTTACAACGATTTTCTACACTAGAGACAGATATTGATTTTTAAGGGGGAAGAAAACATGCGGAAACATAAATTGTTTGCTTTGGTATTGCTTTCATTCGGTTTATTGTCATTCATCGTCACGCCTGTATCGGCGGCGGGAAAAGGAAACCTCTTGTCTCCTGACAGAATTTTGACCATTGCCCATCGCGGTGCTTCGGGGTATGTCCCGGAGCACACGATCCTTTCTTATGAAACTGCGCAAAAAATGAAGGCTGACTATATTGAGCTGGATTTACAAATGACAAAAGACGGCAAGCTGATCGTCATGCATGATGAAAAATTGGACCGCACCACAAACGGACAAGGCTGGGTGAAGGATCATACATTAGCCGAGATTCAAAAGCTCGACGCCGGCTCTTGGTTCAATAAGGCCTATCCGGAAAAAGCAAAACCGCAATACGCCGGACTTCGCGTTCCCACACTTGATGACGTGTTAAAACGGTTCGGCAGACATGCAAACTATTATATTGAAACAAAGGCGCCCGAAACATATCCGGGTATGGAAGAAAAACTGATCGCTTCACTGAAAAAATACAAATTGGCAGGTAAGCATGCGAAACTTGGACAAGTTATCATTCAGTCTTTCAGCAGGGACAGCCTTCTGAAAATCAAACAGCTCGATCCGAAACTTCCCGCCGTCCAATTGCTTGAAGCGGAACAGATGACGTCAATGACTGACACAGATTTAACGGACATTAAAACATATGCCGTCGGAATCGGACCGGATTACAAAGCGCTGAACGCTCAAAATGTCCGAAACATTCGCAGCCACGGCCTTCTGCTTCACCCTTATACCGTGAACAGCGAGGCGGACATGCGCCGTCTGCTGAATTGGGGCGTAACCGGTGTGTTTACCAACTATGCGGATATATTCCAAAAAGTTAAAAAAGAATACAAATCATAAAGCCAGCATGGGTTCGGAGATGATGCCGAACCCATGTTTTTTCACCCGATAATGCAAACGCCAGCATGGGTTATGTAGCGGGCGGAGCATATTATTCAAGCTTACATTCACCTTTATATTAATTAAAGGTATCACTGTAATTGTGAATTACCTATGATACCTTACAAACAAAAGGATATAATTATTTATTTCTATTATCTATTTTCTTTCTTATACTATTTGTAATAGACGATAATATAAGTGATACTAAACCATAGACAACAACCCATCCCCAGAAAGATAGATTAAAAACAGTAAACATTAGTATGACAGAAACAACTATACTGACAAGCGGCATTATATACACTTTTTTGAAAATATAAGTGAATATGATCGATAAGACGATAATAGAAAGTGGTAAAATACCAAAAGCAAGATCTAGCTCATCCATTATTATTCTCCTTTGTGAATTTAATTTCCCCTTAAGTATACTCACTCAGCTGTCTAGCCATTATATTAATTACCCCATACTTCTTTGTTTTTCTTAATCATAAAAAAGTCATATTCAGAAACATGGGTATTGTTAATAATTTTTTCAAGTCCTCTGATAGGAGTAGATTTTAATTTTTTTCCGTTTTTATAAGAGTAAGAATTAATCACATATTTCCCACCCTTGCTTATTTCTAACAAGAAAATTTCAGACTCATCAAAATAAGTGAATTTTGCTTGGTTTTCAAATTTTGTTGATCTATGTAATGGGAGTTTTTTCTTCGGCTTCATACTTTTCAGATCAAAAGTATAAAGTATTGAATTAGCTGCCAAATGATATAAAGTGTCATTTTTTACAAAAAAGTTATTAGTGGAAAGAGGAATTGCCAGTTGAGAAATTTCATCAGGGATATTATAACTGCCTAAAGGATATGCCCCTTTAAACTTATTATGCTTTAAATCTATTTCTGCTACTTTGAATTGTACTTTGTTTGATTTATCCGTTTGGTTATATAGTATAAAGAAGGCTGAGCTTTTTTTAACTATTATCTGTGAATAAACACTCCAATTTTCTTCATTCAATATAGGAATTGTTGTTCCTTTCCCTACTGTAACTTTGTCTTTATCTATTTTAACATCCTGGAAAGTCGGTGTTTTGATTGAAGAATCTTCATTTATCACGTAAATATATTCACCGTCATTACCGGTACTTGTATAGAAACCCGGAATAATTTTTTCATGAAATCCATTGCTGTTACCCCATCTGATTAAGCTATTATAATGGTTTTTACCGACTTCTTGATTATTCAAAAAATAAAAGATATTCCCTTTTATTAAATGACCCGATGACTGCCCATAACTTGTATGTACTTGATGTTGCATCGGGAATTTTTTGAAGTTATCGCCCATCATATAAACTTCTTTTTTGTCCTGTCTAACTATGTTTTTTTCATCTTGTGCAATGGTTCCAACTTCAATAGCATCTCCTTTTACAGCTGTTGCTTTTCCTGTTTCATCAATATATACAGTATAACTCCCATCTTTAGGGTAATCTATTGTAGCTGAATAATATATAGCTGCAATTTTATCATTCAAGAAATTCTTTTCTTTTTCTGTTTCAGTTTGTTTAACATCAGAAACTGTATTAGTATATTTAAAAGTTCCGATACATATAAATATACCTATTAATACTATGACCGCAATTATAATTAACCACTTAATTTTGTTCAAATATAATCTCACTCCTTAAAATAATAATGACTCCCTAAATAAACTTAGGGAGTGACGATGCAGAATGTTACAAAAAATTTTCGCTTTTTCATACTTATTACCATCAATTATTTGTTTATTTTTCTATATTTTAATTTATTATACAATTATTTCAAACACGACTTGCGTACTATATTTTCTCTGTGGTTAATTATTTGTTTTGTCTCTAAAACTTTGACTTGGAGTACAGGAAAACGGATGAAGTTACGGAGAAGAAAGAAACACATAAAAGATTAATAGTTGCCCAACATATCTTTTACATTCATTGTTTAATACGGAAGACAGTTATTGATAAGGCGGAAGAAAACATGCGGAAACATAAGTTGTTTGCTTTAGTATTGCTTTCATTCGGTTTATTGTCACTCATCGTCACGCCTGTATCGGCGGTGGGAAAAGGAAACCTTTTGTCTCCTGACAGCCACGGCCTTCTGCTTCATTCTTACACCGTAAACAGCGAAGCGGACATGCGCCGTCTGCTGAATTGGGGCGTAACCGGTGTGTTTACCAACTATTCGGATATATTTAATTTTGTTAAATCTAATAGGGATCAATAGGTTTACGAATCTAAAGATTTCAAAACAAAAACTGCACGTATATCGCGTGCAGTTTTATAATATTAATTTTAAATATTTCTCCCTTTAAATAACGGTCTTAGTATATTCTTAACTTTTGCTTTAATAGATTTGCCCTTATAAATAACAGGAACACTTTGTTGCAAATGACCAATAATCACTTCTGCATTCTTTTTTAGCTTAATTTGTTTTAACTCCTGCTTAGTTACTTCAAAACTAAAATCATATGACATTTTTTTTCGGGTAGAATCTTTAAGTACCACATCAGGTTTAAACACAAGAAACCTTCCAAAATTCACCTGGAAAGAATTTTGTTCTCCAAAACTTAAATCTGTTTCACAATCAAAATGTCCTTTAATCCTAGAACCGCTGCAGGTTAACACAAAGTTTTTAAAATGTAACATTTGATGTTTAACAACAAGAGAAAGATTACCCCATTTAGTTAGATACGAGTTTATAACGATAGGTTCTTTACATCCTTTTGCAATATAAGAAGCATTTTTTAAATAAACGCTTTCTTTCGATTTTAATCTCAATGATTTCGTATAATCTTCTATCTTACTAATTAATCTTAAATCTAATATACCATCTTCGCTATTTAAATGGAGTAAAGATTCTATAGAAATATATGCATAAAAATAAGTAACTTTTTCTTTTTTTATAATTTGCGTATCTATTTCAAAAGGATATTTTTTTTCAAAAAGGCTTCTATAAGCTGGAAATGAAATTGTTTTATCTTTTTGTTCTCTCAAAGAGACTTCGATAAATAAACGCTCATTTGAGGAGTCAACATGTGAATGATAACAAAAACCCTCTAACAAAACGGCATTCTCTAATTTCTCTATTTTTGTTATTTCTCCTTCA
The DNA here is from genome assembly GCF_038005925.1 of Bacillus sp. EU55. NCBI lineage: Bacteria > Bacillati > Bacillota > Bacilli > Caryophanales > Bacillaceae > Bacillus > Bacillus sp. EU55. Next base: position 224,657 of record NZ_JBBOUE010000001.1, on the reverse strand, counting down.
AATTTATTATTACGATGAAAGGAAATGGACTCATGCAAGGCCAAATTGTATGCTAATTCTGGTTTTGGATAGACCTTCCCATGTTGTACTACCATGTTACCAGGTTGTTTTTCAGCGTACCAGAAAGCAATTAAATCCTCCAATTGTCCTTTCTCAATTAAACGTAATAAGAGTTTATGGCGGGAAGAAAACTGCTGGTAGTAATCTAAGTATTGATACTTGTCAAGCATTTTCTTTAATGTATTAAAAATATAGATTTTATCTTCAATTAGAAAAGACTTTGAAATCAGAGCGCTTAACTCCACTTCCATAATCCTTTCCCAGTAATGAAAGAAAATCAGCCGTTTTTTATCTGTTTCAAGGTTCAGTAATTCAATAGATGCCAATGTTTCTTCGATTCTGAACATAAAACTTTTACCTGATAATGGTTTCTTAGTAAGTTGAACCCTTCCTATTGTTTGATGATTGGTCAAATAATAACACGGGTAATCTTTAACAAGGGCTATGGAATTTGAATATGCATACGCTTGAATCATAAACGGTTGATCTTCTCCTAGAGAGAAGTGTTCCGGAAAACGAATATTATGTTTAATTAATAACTCCCGTTTAAATAGCTTTTGAGCACTCATAGTAAAAAGAGCATTGGAACCAGGGAAGGAAAAACAATCTGGATTCTTTTTAAATACAGCCACAGGAACACCTCTATTAATTCCTTCATAACGGCCGATAATTATATCACTTTGATACTGAACTATTTTTTCTTCCATCTTTTCTAAAGCTTCAGGTCCTAAATAATCATCTCCGTCTAGAAAATAAATATAATCACCTGTTGCTGCTTCTATAGCTTTGTTCCTCGGTCTGCCAGGTGCGCCGCTATTCTGCTGGTGAATTACTTTAATAAACTTGTACTTGCTCATGTATTCATCTAAAATATTACCGCTTTTATCAGTTGAACCATCATTTACACAGATAATTTCAAGTTTGTCCTCTCCAACTGTTTGGTTCACTACGCTATCGAGACAATCTCTAATTGTGTTTTGATCATTATAAACCGGAATAGCTACAGTAAATATCATCTTTTTTCTCCTAAATTATTGTTTCCTATATAAAAACAAGTCCAGAATTATTCGAATCCAATTTTAAAAGTTTACCATAATTTCTTTCTTTTATAAATATGGGTTAAAAATTTTAATGTGTTTTTAAACCTAGCCACCGTAGTCTAGATAATAAGATGGAATATTTCCAATAATTAAATCGAATTTTCCATAAGATCCCTAACAAATGCTTTGATTCATTTCTCTTTGAATTTGGAAAGCTCACTTCATTTAATCCTAAATACGATACTTTGCGGATTTTTAATTTTACCCATAAAAAAACACCTCTAAGTCGTTTTCAGGTATGATACCTGCTTTTCAACTTAAAGGTGCCTTTGTCCTGCGCTTACAGGCCCAGACTCTCAAAAACTTCAACTTTTTATAACTTATTCTTTTCCGGCAGCAGCTTCCGCCTGTCCGCCTTTTAATTGATCATTGATTGCTTTGGCGTCTTTCAAATACTCAGTCTTGAATCCGCTCTTCAGCGCCCACGCATAGAAGGCAAGGGCAACGATTGCGATCAGCCCCATATCCCAGCCGTACGGAATGATGTTCAGACCGCCGAATTTTTCACTTCCGAGCCATGAAATGACCATCATGCTGAGCAGATAGACAACCATCCAGACGCCGCCTTTAAAGTTTCTGCGGAATCCTTTCCACTTCGCTTTCGCTTGGTAGTAGAAATAAATCGGAAGGCCGATCAAAATGATAAACAGCACCTGCCCTGTTAACGGCCAGCGCGCCCAATACAGCACGAGAGACGCGAACACGAAGCCGAGCGGTGCAACCACGCTGAGGCCTTTCAGACGGAGAGGCCGGTACAAATCCGCCGCCGTCCGCCGCAGCGTCATCACCGTCACGGGACCCGTGATATAAGAAATCAGCGTCGCAACGGAAATGATTTCAGCAAGCACGCCCCATCCTCTGAATAAAAACAAAAAGATAAACGATACGATCAGATTGAAAATCATCGCTTGGCGCGGCACGCCGTACAGCGGATGAAGCTTTCCGAAAATGCTCGGCATATATTTATTTTTTTCCATGCCGTAAATCATGCGGGACGTCGTAGCGGTATAAGTGATACCCGTTCCTGACGGAGATACGAACGCGTCCGCATAAAGAATAATGACAAGCCAGTTGATATTCAATGCGATCGCCAAATCGGCAAATGGAGAGTTGAAGTTCAGGTGACTCCAGCCGTGAACGATCATGGAAGGTTCAACCGCCCCGATAAATGCGATTTGCAATAGGACGTAAATGACGGTTGCGACCAGCAGCGAACCGACAACCGCAATCGGAATCGATTTGCCGGGATTTTTTGCTTCTCCGGCCATGTTAATCGGGCTTTGAAACCCGTTAAACGCAAATACGATACCTGATGTGGCCACCGCCGTCAGCACGCTTGCCCAGCCGTTCGGCGCAATGCTTGAACCGGATGTGAAGTTTCCGCCGTGAAAACCGGTAAACAGCAGCGCTCCGATTGTCAGCCCCGGAATAATGATTTTAAATATGGTAATCAATGAATTCGCTTTTGAAAATAAGTTAACTGTCAAAAAATTCAGTAAAAAGTAAATAATCAGTAATACGGATGCGAAGCCGAGCCCCTCTCCCGTAAGAGTGCCGTTGTGAACGAGATTGCTTGTCCATTTTGCCCATTCCCACGGCCATGAGCTCATATATTGAACAGACGCAACCGCCTCCACCGGAATAACGGAAACAATCGCAATCCAGTTTGCCCATCCTGCGATAAATCCAATAAATGATCCGTGAGAATATTGAGTATATTTTACCATTCCCCCGGCTTCCGGGAACATTGAACCCAATTCACTGTAAGAAAGTGCGATAAACAAAATAACGATCATACCGATAATCCAGGAAATAATTGCGGCAGGTCCCGCAATCTGAGCCGCCCGCCACGCCCCGAATAACCAGCCGGAGCCAATCATCGACCCAAGTCCGACCATCATGAGTGCAAACGTTCCCATTCTGCGATGTAATTGATTCATAAAGTTAACACCTTCCAATTAAAATATGACTCCAGCGCTATATTTATAATATTATTCTGAAAATAGATTTGTCAATCTTTATCGCATTAAAGCGGAAAGCCAAAATTACCCTTCAGATGTTTAAACAGCCGTTAAGCGGGAATAACTACTGCAAGCCAGAAATAGAAAGGAGTTTTTATCGTGAAACAAAAACTGCTCATTTCAGGACTTGCCGTGTCGACTGTCGGAGTGACTTCCTACCTGCTCAAAGATAAATCAAACCGCCAAAAGGTGATGAACTTTATCCGCAATATGAAAACATCGCTCTCCGGGAAGCAGGATATTGAATCATTCCCCGTCAACAAAGCAGGCAACCCGCATCCCGAAGATATTGAAGATAACAAAATGGTATCCGAAGGCTCCATGTACCCGGTTCAATATTATGATGACAAGAAGAAATAATCTGTTCCCGGGCTGCCCGGCCGTATCAAACGGCGGCAGCTTTTTTTATGCAGACGGCGTTTTATAGGTCCGCCAATATTGGCGCGATCCTTTCTCCCGCACAGTAATGCCCAGTTTGGATATTTCCGCTTTCAGCTCTTTCGCATCAGCCTTTTCCTCCTCTTTCAGCGCCTTTTCTCTCGCTTTTAAAAGAGCATTTGCCCCCGGCTCCAAATCCGGCGTGTCCGGCACCCACCGTTTGTATTCTTCTTTAAAAGGATCTTCCGTCCCCAGCCAGACATACCCATGCGCGCGAAACGCATCAGCCGCTTTTTCAACCGCCGGCTCAAGCTTCTCCCGAAAAAGCTCCTGTCCTTCAGTGCCTAATAAGACAAGATACTTCTCATCCGTAAACACACCGGAAATGCTGTCTTTCGAAAACACGCTTTCTTCATTATATATGGTTAAGGACACCTCGCTGTCCGTCACGACCGCCGTAAGACATTCTTTAAAAACAGTCCGCGTCAGCCACATTCCCCCGATTAAGCCGATAACGGCGATGACAGCCGCAGCCTTCCATCCGTGAAAAGAAGCGATCATTTCCAGCGGCCCGATAACAGGCAGCCAATCCAATGTTACGGCCCACTTCGCAATGACCGGCAGAAACCATCCGATGACCAGCCCCAATAATGGCGGCACCAGAAAAACCAAAGCTTTTTCAACCGATGATAACTCAAGAACCGTCTGTTTTTTTATTTCGTTCATGTTTCTCCTCCGTCTGTTTTTTTCACAACTATCCATTATACAAAGGGTTGGATGATTCTGTAAACTGTTTCCGAAACAATAAAAAGCCTCCCGACCGCCGGGAGGCTTTTTAAAACAGGAGCTCATATACTTCATTCAATTCCATCGTGCGCTTCTCATCCTGCTCGTTCTCAGCATATTTGATTTCCTTTTCAAGCACCTGATTCAGCGCATCCATTTCCAAATCATTTAGATCTTTCACAAACTCGCCCTCATTTTCATAATGCTTCACCTGAAGCTTTTTATAAATCCCTCGGCACACATCATGCTCCAAGTGGTTCGAAAGCGACTCGCGCAAATATCCGAGTGTCCTGTCCATCATGTAAGCCCTCCCTTTTCTTTAGGAATAGCTTCCCGGAAAGAGAGAAAAACTATACATGAAAGCACCGGGCGGCTGTTTTAACTCTGTACCTGAATGGAGAAAAATCCGCTGCTTAACGGTGTGTACGGCCCGTTCAGCCCCGTTGCGGAGAAAGAGAACGTTCCTGAACTGACATAAGAAAGAGGAACACTGTAATATTTAATATAGCCTGTAACGATATTGCCGTTTTTCGTATATTCATCTTCCAGCGCTTTTGACGTAAGATTTGTAATATTCGTTCCGTTGTTAAACGCCTGGATCGTGTTATTGTTCGGATACCCTTGGAAATATACGGCTAAATAACCCGTTGTACCCTTCATCGGTTTTGATGCGCTGATTTGGTTCGGCCCGATATTTTCCCATTGGTAACTCTGACCGTCAGACGTCACACCGATAATACGGATTTGTGTTAAAGCAGGAGCCGGCGCCGCAGACGCTGATGGAGCCCACAACCAGCTCACAAGCAACAAAACAGCGGCGGCCGCCGCGAATAGCGTAACGAGTCTCTTTTTCATGTTTTTTCCCCCTCTAATTCTTTTCGTAGAATCCTATACTATTTTACACGATTTACAAGGAAAAAGATTACATTTTATAAAAGAGTCCGGAACACTTTGTGAACTAGATATGAAACGCTCTTGAAACGCCGTTGATCATGAGAAAGATGCCGCAGATTCTTAACACGACTCTCGAACTTCTGTCATCATTACCGAAAAAGGTTTTTCCGAGCCTCCCGATCCATACGTTCATTGCGGCTCCCGCGAGCAATTCTATGATTCCGATTATTTCTGCCATATACAAAGCAGCCACCCTTCTAACCGTTTTTTTTCATATGACGGTTTATCATATAAAGTGATAAGACTAATGACGCTGCACCGGCAGCAAGAAACAGGCTCAGCGGCACGATCTGCATGCTGCCTCCGCCATTGTTTTGAAATGAGCCGATCGCCCATTTTTCAGGAGTAAACAACGACAGCATCCGCATGTACTCCGGAGCCGCGTCTAAAGTGAAGAAAGCCCCTCCCAATAAACCCGTGACAGCTATAAAAACGGAAGCAAGCGACGTGAATTGCTTTTGGCTCTTCATGAACGGTATCACGGCCATCGTTACAGCAGTCAGCGCAAACGAGCAGGCCGCAAGCACCGCTCCCGCAGCAAAAACATGATCAGCAAAACGGATATGCAGCATGAATGTTCCGGCAGCGAGGATCACGATAATATGGAGAAGTCCGAAAAGATACGCCGCCGCAAACTTAGAGATTGCATATGCCGTATAGGAAACGGGCGTGCTCAGCAATCTGTCATATGTATGATTTTCTTGTTCATCTATAAATGATCGCAGGCTTTGGACTGCAACGAACCAGATAAACATCACTAAAAATCCGATAAGCCTGTCGGCTGCCTGTCCGCCTTCATAAACGTGATGGCGGTCAACATTGACGGCGGAATGATCCTGAATATCCTTCAAGAGATCAGCTGCCGCCTGCTTCCCGTCGGTGTGCAGCGTGCGGGATATCACTTTTGCATCGCGGACTATTTTTTTCAGCGCGCCCGCCTGCTGCGCAATCAGCTGCTCTGTCAAAACAGCATCACCCTTTTCTTCATTCTGAATAAATGAAACGTTCAATTCATCTCCGGAAAATAATTTTTCTTCAAAATGAGAGCCGATCAGCAATCCGAAGGAAATATCCTGATGATTAACCTTTGTTTTTAATACGTCCTCCGTGACCTTCGTGACTTTTATATGGCCGGCTGTCTGAATCATTTTCATAAATTGCGCTGAATAGGCGCTCTGATCCTTATCAGCTACATATACTTCCTTCTGCTGACTGCCATCCGCAGAAAAGGAAAAGAAATATGTGAGAAGGAGCGGGGCGGAAATCGTCGCAAAGATGGCAGCCCGATTTTGCAGCATCAGTTTCAGCTGATGTCTGATCATGAATAACAGCTGCGTCATGAAACAGCCTCCTTCCGTTTAAACACCCAGATGGTCAAACATAAAAACACGGCGCCGGTGGCGGCAAGCTCTGCCAAATCCGCCAGAATACCGCTCAGACCGGCATGCTGCGTGACACTGACATAGCTGTTGATCGCTTTGCCGTTCGGTATCAGCTCCTGCACGATTTTCAAACTGTCAGGCAAGCCGTCTTTTGCGATAAAGCTTCCGCCTAAAAAACTGAATCCGTATAAAATGGGAGCCGCCATGCTTGAGACGGTCTCGTGGTTTTTTGCAGCAACCCCCCAAAGAAGCACGATACTGCCGATCGCAAATGAATAAACAATCGTAACCAGCAATATTTCAAACAAATTGCCCCATTTTACCTGATACAAGATGCTGCTTGCGATGATGACGGCAGCCATTTGCATAAGGATGGCAAGCATGATTCCCAAAAGCTTACCCGCCACATACTGGATACGTAAAACAGGCATTGATTTGATTCTGAATAACGTGTGCTGCTGTCTCTCTTCCACTATCCCGTGAATGAGCGCAAACGCGGTCATAATGGAGAACATGACGACCATTGCGATTGAATAATACTGCATCGCATCAATCGGGGCCGCGTGATTGCCGGCCGACTGTTTCGGAATGGTGACAGCCTGTTCACGTTCACCCGAAAGGCCGCTGATGATTTTGCTGGCATCTCCCTTTGACAGATGTTCCGACTTCTTCAGCACCGCTTTTTCTTCACTGATCTCCGCTTTTACTCTGGTGACAAACGAATCAGCCATCATTTCCACAATGTCTCCGTTTACAGAGCCTTGTTGGTCCGAGATGACTTTGATACTTGTTTTTTCATTGTGTTCTGCCGCTTTTGCAAAGCCTTTCGGCACGTATACAAAAACGGAGACTTTGCCGCTTTCGACAAGCTGTTTCCCTTCTTGGTAACTGCCTATGTCTTTTACACGGATGAGATCAGTTTGTTTCAGCACGTCATTTTTTAATACGTCGCCTAAAGAACTCTCCGCGTGATCCGCATTATAAAACGCGGTCTGAAATGGCTTCACTTTCGAATCGCCGTGAAAAACCGTTCCTAAAATAAAAATCATCAGTGCCGGAAACAGAATCAGTTTTATATAGAAAGACTTTGCTCCGGCCAATAACCGAAAATCTAATAAGATCAGCCTGAATAATATTTTCATGACGCCCCCTATGAATCCCGCAGCGTTTTGCCGGTGAGCCGGAGGAAAATGCTTTCCAGATTGGCTTCCTCGAAATGAATGCCCTTAATGGTGATACCGGTTTTCCTGATATCATCCGCAATATCAAGGATATTGCGATCTGCCGCAGAGACGAGCATCGTAATGGTCTGCTGGCTGACAGCAGCCTCGGCAACACCGGGAATGCGGCGGATTTTTTTAACGGCATCATCATTCAGCCCCTCTGCATTCACGATCAGGGTATCAGAGGCTTTGGCTGACTGCTTCAATTCGTCTTTCGTCCCGCAGGCAATGATTGAGCCGTGATCCATGATCGCCGCTTTTTCACAGAGGTATTCGACCTCTTCCATGTAATGACTCGTGTAGATGACGGTCATCCCTTTTTCTTGATTTAACGTCTTCACGGTTTCAAGAATATGATGTCTGGATTGCGGATCAATTCCGACGGTCGGTTCATCTAAAATGAATAGTTTCGGTTCATTCATTAGCGCGGCCCCGATATTCACCCGTCTTTTCATGCCGCCTGAAAACTCAGATATCCTTTGATTTCGCTGTTCCTGTAATTCGATGATGTCCAGCACTTCATCAACCCGTTTACAAAGTTCCCTACCGGACAGTCCGTACAGACTCCCGAAAAAAGCCAAATTATCCTTTGCGCTTAACGCTTGATATAAAGCGATTTCCTGCGGGACGACTCCCATCACTTTTTTTATGGCCGCAGGCTGCTCCTGTAATGAGGTTCCGTCAATGCAGATTGTTCCGCCCGTCGGCGGGAGCACGGTGCTGATCATCGACACCGTTGTTGATTTACCGGCGCCGTTTGGTCCCAGCAGACCGAATATCTCGCCTTTTTCGACGCGCAGTGATATATGATTGACAGCGGTAAAATCGCCGTACTTCTTTGTCAAATCCGTTAATTCGAGCATTCATGCAGCACTCCTTGTGTCATGTCTGCACTTATTCTACTCTCGGCAATCCTTGTTTTCTATTCACTTTCGTACTCGATATGGATATTACTTTCGTCATATGTTTAGTGATAAAAAGAGAGAGAGGAGGGTGAAGCGGGGTTATAGCAATTTTTGCAAATATAAAGTAAGCTCGGTTCTGTTTGACACTTCAAGTTTATCGAGGATTCTGGATACATAGTTTTTCACAGTGCCTTCAGTCAGAAATAAGTCTGCGGCAATGCGTTTATTGCTTTTGCCTTCCATAATGTGTTTCGCCACATCAAGCTCTCTCGGCGTGAGAATCTCCTTCAGCTTTGTCCGCGGCTCTTTCTGCACCGCAGGGATCTCCATATTGTTCAGCGCTTTTACGACGGAAACCGTGATTTTGGGATTCAGCATCATCTTCCCTTCATAAACGGCTTGAAGGGAGGCGATAATTTCATCTGAATCAGCATCCTTCAAGAGATAGCCGTCGGCTCCGCTTTTCAGCCCGGCAAAAATATAGTGATCATCTTCAAACGTTGTCAGAATGATGACTTTTACGGACGGATATCGCGCTTTTACCGCTTTTGTCGTTTCGATTCCGTCCATACCGGGCATTCTGATATCCATCAAAATCACATCAGTTTCGGTTTGAGAAAGCAGCCGGAGAACCTCTTCGCCGCAAGAAGCCTCTCCCGATATTTGAATTCCTTCGTGAAGACTCAGAATCATTTTCAGCCCCTCTCTCACAATGGACTGGTCGTCTGCAATCATGACATTCACTTGATTAATCCTCCTTGCACGGAAACCTTATTTTCACGTCAAAACCCGTTTCCTTCCCAGACGAGAAAACAGCCTCTCCGCCAAGTGCGGCTGCTCTTTTCTCAATTCCTTTCAGACCATTTGATTTTATGATCGTTCCGCAGGCTGAGCCGTTATTATGAATATGCGCCAATATCATGTTTCGGTTTTTTTGAATCCGGACAGAAACATATGAAGCATGTCCATGCTTTATCGTATTCGTAATCGTTTCCTGAACGGATTGATAAAGACAATGCTTCACATCCGGCTGTTCCGCTTCTATGGCCGCATCCATCTCCAGCTCGAAGCGTATGCCTCCCGCCTCTTGAAAATGGCTGAAAATGTCACGAAGCTCTTGCTCAAATCCCCGCCCCGGCAAAGAGCCCTGCAGCAGCATAACGGCCTGGCGAAGCTTTAAAATGGATTCTTTCGTAAGATCATGCGCCTTATGAATGATCTGCTTCACTTTGTCCGGCTGATGCCCGGCTGTCTTCCCGGCAAATTCCAAATTCATTTTCAGAGCAGCCAGATAATGACCGAGAGAATCATGCAGCTCCTGCGCAATTCTTGTTCTTTCTTTCGTAACGGCCAGTTCTTCAATCCGGTCTGAATATTCCTTCAGTGTATCATTAGCGATCTTCAGCTCTCGGTTCAGCAATTCAACCTTCGACTTCTCCTGCAGGTTTTTCCGATATAAATAAATCACCGCAAACATGATGAAGTATGGCGGCACGATATCACTGACACCCGCTCCGCCGGCGTATAAAGCGGCGGCAAATGCGGCGGCATTCATCGTTAACAAAACAGCCGAAATCTGCTTATCAGTAATAAGCACCTCCGCCAATAAAAGCACCATTACAGCCTGTGTCCCCACACTATAGACATTGTACAAAAGAACTCCCGCGATAACGCTGCTCAGGAGAAAAGAGCCTTGATATACAGCAGGCCTTCTCTTCATATACAGCGGCCGCAGGCAGTCATTAGCCGTCAGCATCATCACGAGCACAGACAAAAAAACCTTCAGCTCCCCCCGGCCGGGAGGAAGCTGAAGAATCGCATGAAAGATTGATAGTAATGCAAAACCCCTGATCAGTAACTTCGTATGTGCAATCTTCATCGTATTCTCCTTACAAATGAGCGGCGGCTTTCCGCTCCACGTTCAGCACATCATACAGCTCATCAAGCGAATGAATTTCATACGTCGGGATGATTCCGGACTCATTTGCTTTCTTTCCGGGATTAAACCAGCACGTATCAATTCCCGCCATCTGACCGCCTTTTATGTCCGCGCTCAGTGAATCGCCGATAATAAGTCCGCCCTCGGCAGAAAAACCGGGAATTCTCGCAAACACGTAATCAAAGTATTCCTTCATCGGCTTTTGAAAACCCGTGTCCTCAGATACAAACACATCTTTAAAGAACGGATACAGACCGGAGTCGCCCAGCCGCTTATATTGTGATCTTGAGACGCCGTTCGTCACGATGTATAAATCAAATAAAGGACTCAGCCGTTCAATCAGCTCATAAGCTCCGTCTATCATCTGGTGCCCTTCTTCTAAGTATTGGCGGTACGCCTGATTCAACAGCACGCCGTCGGCTTCGAGGCCGTATTCTTTAAACAAAAGGGCAAACCGTGTATTCACCACTTCATCGCGGGTCATTTCCCCCTCTTCAAACGCTTTCCACAGCCCCTGATTTAACGCTTTATAACGGGCTTCCACCTCTGCCGTCAGCTCCAGCTTTGAACCTTGAAACAATTTTTGAAGAGCATCGGTTTCTGAAGCGGTAAAATCCAGCAGCGTATTGTCTATATCAAATAATAACGTACGGTAATGACTCATCGATGTTTCCCCCGGTTCTGCTTTTTTTAACCAGTATACCACTCGCGGACAAGCCGAAAAAGACACCCCTGTAAGAGAGGTGTCTTTTTGAATTATACAGCGTCTTCTATTTTCGATTTTTCACCAGGCATGCGCTTGCCGATACCGAACGCATAATAGCTGACCGTCACAATCGCCAGGAAAATCACCCCGACAACCAAAGAAATCCGCGTATCTTTGTTAAACCACATGCCGATCAATACCATGAGTAAGAAAGCGATCGTCAAATAGTTTGTAAACGGCGCAAAAGGCATCTTAAACGGATGCTTATCAAGCTCAGCGCCCTTCGCTCTTCTGAAACCGAGATGGCTGATTAAAATGACGAACCACGGAATCATTCCCGGCAGCACACTCGCGCTGTACACATAGACAAAAACTTTCGGAGGCGCGATGTAGTTCAGCACGACACCGATCACAAGTCCGATTAATACCGCAAGCGTACCGAATATCGGCACACCGCTCGAAGAAACTTTCTTAAAGAATTTCGGGGCCTGTCCGTTCACGCCCAATGTATAAAGCATGCGTCCCGCACTGAATATCCCGCTGTTGCATCCGGACATCGCAGCGGTAATCACAACAAAGTTAATCAAACCGGCCGCCGCCGTAATCCCGACTTTCGCAAATGTCGAAACAAACGGACTGCCGAGTGAGTGAAGCTCATTCCACGGATATACGGTAACGATGACGAAAATCGCACCGATGTAGAAAATTAAAATCCGCCAAATAATACTCTGAATCGCGCTTCGCAGCGTTTTTTGCGGGTCCTTCGCTTCCCCTGCCGTAATCCCGATCAGTTCGACCCCTTGATAGGCCGCAACAACCAAAGACAAGGCAAAGAAAAATCCTGAAAAACCATTTGTGAAGAAACCGCCGTGCGACCATAAATTAGATAATCCGATCGCATGCCCTCCGTTACCGAAACCGAAGAAAATAATCCCGATTCCGGCCACGATCATCAGAATAATGGTGACGATTTTGATCATAGCAAACCAAAATTCAAACTCACCGAAAGATTTTACCGAAATTAAATTCGCCGCACCGAGAATGGCCATGGCGATAATGCCGGGAATCCATGCCGGCAGATCAGGAAACCAATATTTCATATACGAACCGACGGCGATAATTTCAGACATCCCGACGATCACCCATTGAAACCAGTTGCTCCACGCCGTCATATAGCCGGCTAACGGATGTATATACTTATGGCCGAACGTCGCAAACGACCCTGTACTCGGCTCTACATAGAGCATTTCGCCCATCGCACGCATGATAAAAAAGATAAAGATACCTGAGATCGCATAAGCCAGCAGGACAGACGGCCCGGTCCATCCGATCGTGCTGGATGACCCCATGAATAAACCGACACCGATCGTGCCGCCCAGCGCAATCATCTGTATATGACGCGCGCCTAAGCCTCTCTTTAATTCTTTGTTTGCCACTTCGCTTCCTCCTCTTAACAGCTCTGATATATGTGAAATAATGAAGCAGAAGGTGCACCTGTTGAACCTAACTCACTCTTCATTTCCCGCAATATTAGAAATATTCTATCTTTCTATTGTTATATAATCTCCAATTTCCTTATTCCATCATAATAAATTTTCGTGGAAAATACAATTGTTTTTTTCAGGTAAACACCTTGCACCCTAAACCAACAGACTAAAAATAAAGCGCTTTCATTTTTATTGAATTATGAATATTGAGATAATAAATGCCGCAGCCTCCGAGAAACAGGATGTCCCTGGAGAAACATGTTCCGCCCCCTATTCAATATTATTTTTGCTAAGCAGAATGGCGTAAAGTCTTACTCTCTTCCATTCTCCCTTGTATACGCCATAATCCTGCTTAACCGGCAAAAATCATACATTAATCGATAAATGCCTCATTCAGCCGCAGCAAAAGCCGGCCGAATATTTCTTTTTCATCGCCTGACCAATCGTCAAGCATATGTCGGTATCGATCAAGACGCATCTTTTTATCAGCTTTTAACCTCTGTTTGCCAAGCTTCGTAATCGCAAACAGACTGACCCGCCCGTCAGAAGGATCGGAAAAACGCTGGATCAGCTCTTTCGACTCCAAGGCCGCTGCCTGGCGTGACAATGTGGAAATATCCAGCTTAAAAGATTCGGCTAATTCCTTTACTCGCGCCGGCCCGAATTCATCCAGCTGCCGTAATAATAAATACGCAGCCCTTTCCAGATGTCCGATTTTACGGTCGGAGTTATCAAGATAAACAGCTCTCCTGATAAAAGTGGTGAGCTCATATTCAATTAATTCAATCGGATCTTGTTTTGACAACAGCCTCACTCCTTACAATTGACAACAGCAATATTAGTTGTATAATACAAACATATGCACATTTACTCAGAAAACATATAGAAAGATTTTGCATACATATATTTGTATAGTACAAATATATGCGCAAAAAGTAAAGAAACATATCGAAGCATCAAGAAAGGGGGAAGCTGCTCTTCTCCAAAGAACAGCATTGTCGTGAAAGTCATACGCATCATCTTGCAAATCATTATTTTATTCGCATTTTCCTTTATCGGGGGAGCCGTTCAGCAGTTCTTTCACCTGCCCATTCCCGGCAGTATCATCGGTTTGATCCTGCTGATCATATGTTTATCGGTTAAGATCATTCCCGTCAAAATGATTGAAGACGGAGCCGGATTTTTGCTGTCTTTTCTTCCGCTGTTATTCATTCCGGCCATGACGGGCGTCATCAATTACCCGTCACTGTTTTCCGCCAGCGGGGCTGCTCTGTTTCTGATCATCGTGCTGAGCACCATCGTCACAATGATCGCCGCAGGGTACGCCAGCCAGCTGTTAGAGCACAAAGCCAATCAGAGAAAGGAGAAAAAGAAGTGCAGCAAGCATGTATCGCAATCCTTATAATTTTGTTCACGGCCGCCGCCTATCTGGCTATGGTGAAATTATATGTGCGCTTTCCATATCCCTTTCTCATACCGGTTTTGACGACTACGATTTTCATTATCGCCGTGCTGCTTGTTTTTCATATTTCGTATAAAGACTATATGATCGGCGGCCAATGGATCAATTCACTGCTCGGCCCCGCCGTGGTGGCTTTGGCATACCCGCTTTATAAGCAGCGCCGGGTGTTAATCAAGTATATGTTTCCGATCATCGGCGGCGTGTTGGCCGGTTTATTCTCCGGAATGGTCAGCGGCCTGCTATTTGCAGAGCTGTTCGGCATCAGCCGGAGTTTGATTTTGTCAATTATCCCAAAATCAATTACGACGCCTGTCGCCATACAGATTGCGTCCGGTATCGGCGGTGTCCCTTCCATGACAGTCGTGTTCGTGATGATCGCAGGGTTTTCCGGCGTTATCTTAGGACCGCTGCTTCTCAAGTGGATCCGCATCCGCAGCTCACTCGGGAAAGGAATTGCATTCGGGAGCGCTTCCCATGCGCTCGGCACCTCAAAAGCAATGGAGTACGGAGAATTAACGGTCTCCATGAGTTCTGTTTCCATGACGCTCTGCGCCGTGTTAGGGTCGGTCTTCGGCCCCGTCGTAGCATGGATGTTTCAAATTTAAAGCTGACGGTTCTCCGTCAGCTTTTTTCATGTGCGGATCATCTCATTTCCTTCCATTATTATGTTTCATTTGTAAGAATAATGGTAAAGTAGAAAACAAGGAGGGATTTAATGATGACTGGGACAATTCCGCAAAAGAAACTGCTGGATGGGACAAGCATTCCCGCGATCGGCTTCGGTACATACGCTCTTAATGGAAACAATGGCGTTCATGCCATTACCAGCGCCATTGATATCGGCTACCGTCTGATTGACACCGCTTATAACTATGAAAATGAAGGGACGGTCGGAGAAGCCATCCGCAGAAGCTCTGTTCCGAGAGAACAGCTATACGTGACGTCCAAGCTGCCCGGACGCTACCATGACTATGACAAAGCTGTACAAACCATCCAAGAATCTTTATACCGCGCCGGTCTGGACTACTATGACCTGTATCTCGTCCATTGGCCGAATCCGAAACAAGACCGCTACACGGAAGCATGGCAGGCACTGATTGATGCGAAAAAATGGGGCCTGATCCGATCCATCGGCGTCTGCAATTTCCTGCCTGAGCATATCGAACGGCTCGAACGTGAAACCGGCGTAAAGCCAGGCATCAACCAAATTGAACTGCATCCCGCTTTTAATCAGCAGCAGCAGCGCCAATGGCACGAAGAACAGGGCATCGTGACAGAATCATGGAGTCCGTTATCCCGCGCCGGTGAAGTATTGAACGATCAAAAACTCGGACAGATTGCGGACAAATACGGCAAAACCATTTCTCAAGTCATTTTACGCTGGCATATCCAGCTGGGCGCCATCCCGATTCCAAAATCAGCATCGCCCGAGCGCCAGCTTGAAAACATCTCTGTTTTTGATTTCTCTCTTGATGAAAACGACATGAACATCATCGACTCGCTTACCCGCCCCGACGGACGCATAAACGGCCAAGACCCGGCGGAGTATGAGGAGTTTTAAGAAAAGACATAAAGAAAAGCTGACGGCATCATTTGTCAGCTTTTTTCTCAATTTATATACGCACACCCAGCTCCCGTTTCCATTCAGAAAGCCAACCTGTATCTCCAGATCCGTATTGCCTGCTTTGGCCGACATCACGCAGAGATCCGTTTTTATACTCAATGGACAGCACCAAATCAGGAATGGCATCATAACCCGTTCTCGCAAGCTTCGTGAGCGCCTGTCCGTAATGGGCGGCCGCTTCTGCCGCCGTATGTTTCAACAAAGGATCGAGCTGCAGCGCTTCCTTATAGACGTCTAAAAGGTCACGGCCGTCTTCTGTGACGTACTTTCCGTCCACGATCTGCAAGTCTTTCAGATGATAGCCGGTCACCTCATACATTTCCCGAATGACTTGATATTTCTCATATGCTTCCGGCGTAAACTGCGAGGAGTCATCACTCCGGCTGCGAATGATGTGCGCAAACAGCTCTTTGCTGTTTTCCCCGGAGTTTAAGACGGCTTCAATCTGCTGAGTGAGATCTTTATCGTCAGTCCCGCTCACTTTTAACAGATAATCAATCGGTGATATCGTAAATGTAAGATTCGCACCCTCGGAGGTTTATCCCCGCTCTTCATAAGCACTTTTCTCGTCTGTTCTAACAATTTATCAATATTGCTGTCATCGTTGTACGAGTCACTGTATCCATAGCCCGGTCTTTCCTCTACCGCAATCTTGTTTTCTTCGAATACTTACTATTAATATATACCATTCCAAAAACAGTACAGCGATACCATATCATGACATAAACACAAATGTATTTTTTCCTCTCCCCTCTTGATACACATTCATCCTTTTACCGCCTTCTTTTGACTTGTGTTTCTTTGCCTTTTATAAGTGGTGCCTCCTCACTTAATTGGTATATGTAATAGATAAAGACAGAGACTGACAAAAATAAGAACACAAGAAAAGTAAGATTTTTATAGCTTTATGTAATTCCTCATAACATTCCCCCTTTCAAGTAACATTGAAAGAGTAATATAAGAAAATAAATTTCTGGTTAAATTTCGAATTATTTTAATTTAGTTTTGTACAAACTGTTATATTTACATTTATAGAGGAGACGAAGCAATAATTGCTCCACTTTAGACATAGATGTCGATAACTGTCTAAGCTTTTAATTCCGAGTAGAATATATGAACTGCAAAAAGTGAATATTTTTAACTGCTAAGACCGCTGAAGATGCGGTACATGCAGATTTGTAAAGAAAAGTATCAGAACCCAGGCCCTATAGGGATTTGGAGAGATTCAGTGCACTTAAAATATGTCAATCAACAGGAGCTTGATTTTCTTCTCCGAATATGAACCACTAATCTTACTTGGATTTAGAAAAGAGACGTCATCTCAAAATAACGACGTATCCCTTAGAAGGTGAACAATGAATGGCAGATAAGATGCGAACGCACTAAAAAAGAAAAATTTGAGAATAAAATGCACTTTAAATCCTGTATAAGTATTTCAAACAGGGTTTTCCAACAATATTCAATAGATCGATAAAGTCCTTTTATAGTAGAAGAAACTCTCACATAATGAAAAAGACTGATCAGAAATCAGAAACGAGCTTTTCTTCTTTCTAGATAAAAGAGTTGATTATTTAATTAACTAAGCACGACATCTTCTTCGAATATCAAATCAAAATATTCACAGAATAAGACGCATAATTCTTTATATGTATATTCTAAAATCGAATAGTCTAAACAAGCATTCTTCTTAATTTCAATTTTTTCTTTTAATTGATTCCTTTTCAATCTTATTTTCTCTAGATTATAAAGTATTTCATGTCTCTTCAAATATAATTTCAATTCTTTATACATATAAAAACCTATAGAAGTCTTGTATATAATACGTCCATTTACTGCTCTCTTTAAGTGATCGTCATATTCTTTACCACATGGGTCTATAAAACCCTCTTCACCTAATATATTCTCATTTGATGTCGCTCCAACCCATTTATTGGATTTTGATATATTACAATAAGGACAACTATATAACAAATTATCATAAGTATATTGTAATTCTTTGAATTTTTCTCTAGGAGCAAAGTGCTCTACGTGATAAACATTATAACCCCCACCATACGTATCTAAATCGTCACAATAACCACATCTATTGTTAAAATCTTTTGCTAGTCTTTTTTTATTAGAAGTATTGCTTTTCCACTTCTCCCCTGTATATGTTCTCTTAGGCTTTATTTGATGAATATTTAACAAATCTATTACTCCTTCTCGATAATTCCATCTAATTTATTTAGTAACTCAGTTATTTTATCTGATTGCAGTTCCTCTTTTAATTTTCTCGGCACCATACTTTTTCCATTCAATGACTTTTCGAGTTTGTCATCTAAATCAATCAATTTACTATCAACTTCAAGGCTAGTTCCTGCAGATGGTAATAAATTTAATATTTCGTCTTCCCATTTTTTCTGTTGCTTTTTTGTTTTCAAAATTTGCTCTATTACTTTAAAATTTAGTTCTATTCTTTCTGAATCTTCATTAAGATATCTGTCAAAATCGAACACTTGGTATGAATTAAAAATCTCATTTACAAAAAGATCATCTTCATAAGAAGTCAGTACAAAGATTGGAAAGTCATATTTAATTTTCTCTAATTCTGTCGCAACATCTACTCCTGAATAATCTACGTTCTTATATGATGACAATTTATAATCAACTATTAATCCATCTATATCCGCTTCAATTATATTATTCACTGTAACTTGAATATTCTGTTCGATTTCTATTTCGAAGGCTTCAACTTTTATATTTGAATATTTGGCTCGCTTTTCATAATTTGCATTCTCAAACCCATTCGTTATTCTATACATAATTTGAGTTACTTTGGAAGAGTCATCATCTATAATTCCCACTTTAAAAGTATCCATTTATATCTCCTTTTATATTTTAAATTTCATTTCTAATCCAAAACCGTTACTACTTTCTATAATTTTATATTTAGCATCATACTCTCTTAATGTAGCAGCAACAATATACATACCTAAACCTGTACCAATTTTAACACCATTCCTATCACATTTACTTGTAACCCCGTAATTAAAAATCTCATTTGGATCCTGAAATATATCATCTAATCCTTTTCCATTATCCTTATATAATAAAATGAATTCTTTCTCGAGGGCTTTTAAATTAATAAAAATTTTTCTCTCTTTAGGACTTCTCTTTTCAAAAGATTCAATCGAATTAATTATTAAATTATAAATGATGCTTTCAAAATCTGAAGAGAATATTTTTTTATAGACTTGATTATCGGATTTTATATCTACAATGATATTCTTCTGACTCAAAATAGGGTTTATTAAATTAACGATCGATTTTATAGTTTCAGTAAGATTTTTCTTAGTTCTTTTTCTTCGATCTTTTTTTTGATTTATGATTACACTTATCCAGGATTTCAAAAATACATCAGATCTCTCCAAATCATTTAAACTCCTTTCTAATATATTAGGATTATTATCAATACTTCTTCTAATAACCTCAACTCTGCTAGTTAAATTCGCTCTTATTGTTTTTAAATCATGCACTATGGATGTTGTGATTAAACCATTTGTAGCTAACTCTCGCAGCAACTTGATTTCTGATATTAATTCTTCTCTTTCTTCGCGATAATATTCTACAGCTTTAGCGAGTGTTTCTGTTTCTGTTTGTGTTTCTGTTTCTGTTTCTGTTTCTGTAGTTGCCTTTGTTTTTATAAATTTTAAAAAATTTGTTTCCGTCTGTCGTTTTTTCTCAATTATTTCTTTCGCAATCTTATTGGCTTCCTGCTTAGTTTTTTCCTTTTGATTTATTACTTGATTAAACTTCTTCATATTTCTAGCTATATATGCTCTGTCTTGCTCAAACAAAGCTATAATACCTAATATCATTTCTTTGAAAATAGTAAAATACTCATTTTCTATCAATCCTTCACGACTAGATTTATCCGAAATTTTATCGTTCAAAACTCTAGAAATAAAAATTGTTCCCTGTCCTTGTTTATTACGAACATTCCAACGGCCAGATTTACTTGCAACAGCTGTAGGGTTATTTGCTCTTTTCGCGTCTATTCCAAGCCAATCAAATGAGTCAGATTTTTGATCACCATAGGGTCTAACTAGAAAATTATCCCTGTAAATTTTTATTCCATTATGTAAATCCATCCAATCATTTCTATTTTTGCTTATCTCTTTATAAAAGAACATTTTTTTATCTTTAGCAGTCAATCCTAGCTTCATAAAAGTATATTCAAATTTAAATGGTCCTACTTTTTTAGCTTTTTCAATTTCTTTCTCACTACTAGTTTTTAATAATTGTGAAATAGATTGCTCAATTAGAATTTCTTTTGCTTTAAAGTCTTCCTTTTTAAAAGGATGTATTTGAAATTCTTCTAACTCAAATAGCTCATTTGGAATTACATCTAAATCATATTCGTTTCTATATAAGAATACTTTAAATTGTTCTCCATCAAATTCTGCATTTAATCTATAATCAAATTCATCAGAAATTTGATTCTCTATGACAATATGTTTTTCACTTGGAGATTTTTGAACACATATTACGTACTCTTTTTGTTCTGAAGGAGGTATTAAAAAACCCAAAGAGTCAAATAAACCATCTATCTTTTCAGCGGTCCAGATGTCTCTTAAATCACTAATCTTTATAATCGTTCCTGTTTCCATATTGTATTTAATATTTAAGCTTTTTTCTAAAGCATGAATATTCTCTAATATCTCTTCCGGTATAATATCTATAAAGTTTAAATCCAGATAGTCAAATTCCGCTTCTATCTCATCTATGGTCTTTCCGGTTTCCTCAAATTCAGTCCAATCATTTTTCCATAGTATCAATTGCTCTTTGAAATTTTTAGTTAACATTTCACATTTACTTCCTAGGCGATCTAAAGCAAATCTTCCTATTCCTTTTTCCCCAGATTTTATCCTATTTTTTTTGGATTTATAATTTTCTCTTTTATTATCTGTACCAATAATCATCCAACAATTCTCTATTATTTCTTTTGTCATACCAACTCCATTATCTAATATATATAAACTATCATTTAATTGATCAAAATAAATATAACATAAATCAGAATCTGCATCGTAGGTGTTTTTAACTAACTCAATAATAGCTCCTTCTACTTTAGATACACTTTCACGCCCTAATAATAAAGCTGTGCGAGATGATATTTTATATTTCATTGTGCCCATTTTTTATCAACTCCTCTAAATTAAATTCAAAATTATTAATATCATTAGCTGTAATTCTTATAGATTCTCCATTTGCATTTATTCCAATATCTTTAACATAATTAAAAAAATCTTCACTGAGGAGAATTTCCTTCGCAATATTCAGATCTTTTGACCCTTTAGAGATAATATATATACCTGAATACGGAATACAATCTTCATCTAATTCATAGACTTTTATTTTCTTAGTAACTACTGTAGATAATAGTAATTTATGTTGATTGAGATTTTTTAATGCCTGCGTTCTCCCATATTCAAACCACTCAGTATTCTTACTCGATTTTCTTTTTTTTAGTTTATCTTCAAATTTTCTCAAATATCTTACAGCTTCCGGGAAATTTTCTCCAAACTCCTTTTTTGTATATCTTTTTAAATTATTATTTTTATAGTAATACGGAAATATAATTATTTCAGATTTATTATAATTCATAGATTTCGGACTCATTGCTCTTTTAATTGCTTCTTTTTCAATATAATTATTCTTTGTTTTAATATATTCTCCAATATATTCAAAATCTTTAATGACAAAAGCCTCATTTAGAAGAGTAGCTATAGATATAGAAGCACTAAAAAAATCACTGAATTTATTTATATGCTTACTATTTTTTTTTCTTTCTTTTTTAAACACCCATTTTTCACCTAGATTTGATTTAGAAATTTTATGATTAAATCCCTTTTTCGCATCACAATATTTGATTTCATTAGAAATTCTATTATTATCAACTAGAATTAAAGCCGAAGAAGTTAATACATTTGGAAATATTTTAAAATCAGTGTAATCTATAATTTCATTTAATTTATTTAACAATAAATTTCTTAAATCTTTACCGAAAACATTTTTAAAAATACTATTAGGAATTAAATATATTAGTTTTCCTGTTTTATTCAGATTATTTAAAGCTGATTCCACGAAAGCATAACAATAATCAAACTTCCCGATAGAACATGTTATAAAGGTTTCCTTTATAAACCTTCTTGTATCAGGG
This sequence comes from Bacillus sp. EU55, assembly GCF_038005925.1. Classification (NCBI taxonomy): domain Bacteria; kingdom Bacillati; phylum Bacillota; class Bacilli; order Caryophanales; family Bacillaceae; genus Bacillus; species Bacillus sp. EU55. The sequence continues at coordinate 202,428 of NZ_JBBOUE010000001.1, read as the reverse complement.
TTTATTTCACTGTATTTTATGTAAGGTGGGTTACCTATAATATAATCAAATTTTATTTCCCATTTTTTTTTCAAACTATCCTCATTGAAAACTTTCCAGTGAACATCATGCATATCATATTTTTCAGCTATACGGTCTAAATTCACTAAACACTTTTTATAATGTATCCTGTCAATTTCTATACCATATATATCTGATTCCAATCCTCTTTTAATAGAAGTTAGAGAATATCCCTCAATTATGGAAGAGTTAATATATCTTTCTACTATCATCAATAAGATATTTCCGTTTCCACAGGAATCCTCTAATACCTTTTTTCCGTATAATTTTTTTTTGTAATCTATCTTGTCTAACATTTCTTCTACTATTTTACCAGGCGTAAATACTTGACATTTTTTATTCATGGTAATTCCTTTCTATCCTACAGAAACCACAAATCTACTACTTATGATAGTTATATTATTGAATTTCTTAATTTTAATATTATAAGGGTGAATCGATTCATTTTGTACTATTATTTTCGATTTGTTAGATTATTTCTATATACTTATCAGCAAATTATAGACTTTTAGTCTTAAATGAACTTTCTATATTCCGGAAATATGTATACCCCTCTTTTCGCTTGAGCTTTATTAACCTATCCCAATTATACATCAAAATGTTAGCGATAGCATAGCGACTTTTAGTTATACTATCCATTGAATGCATTTTCTAGTAGGGTGGCAATATTAATAAAATTTATTTAACTCTGGATATTAATTTGTGAAAAGCCTCAATTAATACCTTTTCATTCCCCATCCAAACTTATGAGAAATATCAAAAAAGCAACCTCTTCAGTTTTCTGAAGAGATTGCTTTTTATCGAAATTGATTCTAATTATTAATTTTTATAAGACTACTGTAATCTAAAGGGAGGGAAACCTCCCTCTACTCCACAGTCACACTCTTCGCAAGGTTGCGCGGTTTATCAACGTCACAGCCGCGGTGCAGTGCAGCGTAGTAAGCGATCAGCTGCAATGGCACAACAGATACCAACGGAGCAAGCGCAGGGTTGACTTCCGGCAGGATGAATCTGTCGTCTGCGTCTTCTAAGCCTTTCAGCGAGATGATACAAGTGTTGGCGCCGCGGGCTGCGACTTCCTTCACATTTCCGCGGATGCTCAGGTTGACGTGTTCTTGTGTCGCAAGCGCAAAGACCGGTGTTCCTTCTTCAATCAGAGCGATTGTTCCGTGCTTCAGCTCGCCGCCGGCAAAGCCTTCCGCCTGGATGTAAGAAATCTCTTTCAGCTTCAGGGCGCCTTCGACACATACGAAGTAGTCAAGGCCGCGGCCGATGAAGAAAGCGTTTCTTGAAACAGTCAGGTACTCACGCGCAATCATTTCCATTTCGTCCTTCTGGTCGCAGAGGGCTTCCATGGCGTTTGCCGCGATACCTAATTCTTTGACCAAATCAAAACCGATATCAACGCCGTTGCGTTCTGCTGCAACGGATGCAAGGATCGCGAGGACGGCAATCTGAGCCGTATACGCTTTTGTTGATGCAACCGCGATCTCAGGGCCTGCGTGCAGAAGCAATGTGTAATCCGCTTCACGGGAAAGCGTTGATCCCGGAACGTTTGTAATCGTCAGCGCTTTGTGACCCAACGCTTTGACTTGAACAAGCACGGCGCGGCTGTCCGCTGTTTCTCCGCTTTGAGAAAGGAAGATAAAGAGCGGCTTCTTAGACAGAAGCGGCATGTTGTAAGAGAATTCACTCGCTACATGCACTTCAACCGGTACGTTTGCCCACATTTCAATATATTGTTTCCCGACAAGACCGGCATGGTAGCTCGTTCCGCAAGCCACGATATAAATGCGGTCCGCTTCCGCCACGGCGTCAGCGACATCGCCGGCCACGGCCAGTCTGCCGTTTTCGTCCTGATACGTTTGGATGATTTTGCGCATGACAAGCGGCTGCTCATCCGTTTCTTTTAACATGTAGTGAGGGTATGTGCCTTTTTCGATATCACTGGCGTCAAGCTCAGCGATATAAGACGCACGTGTCATGACTTCACCGTCAAGGTTTTTAATCACGGCTTCGTCTTTTGTCACGATCACCATTTCTTTGTCCAAAAGCTCAACGTATTCATTCGTTACTTGAAGCATAGCCATCGCGTCAGATGCCACGACGTTAAACGTATCTCCAAGACCGATTAACAGAGGGCTTTTGTTTTTTGCAACGTAAATGGTGTCTGTGTTTTCACCGTCAAATAATGCAATTGCGTAAGAACCTTTTAACAGAGTCAGTGTTTTGCGGAACGCTTCTTCCGTGCTAAGTCCTCCCGCCACAAATTGCTCGATCATTTGGACGACTACTTCAGTGTCCGTGTCGCTTTTCAGTTCAACGCTTTCAAGGTATTCGCGCTTCAGCTGAACATAGTTCTCGATCACACCGTTGTGAACAAGTGTAAAGCGGCCGAGTGCGCTTTGATGCGGGTGAGCGTTCAGGAAGCTTGGTTCGCCGTGAGTCGCCCAGCGTGTATGGCCGATTCCCGCTTGAGATTCAACCGTGTGATCCACCACTTCCCGAAGGTCGGCGATGCGGCCTTTTTCTTTGTACACATGCACGCCCTGCTCATTCGCCACAGCGATACCGGCAGAGTCATAGCCGCGGTACTCAAGCTTCTCTAATCCTTTTAACAAAACCTCTTTCGCATCAAGCTGACCGATATAACCTACAATTCCACACATATTTTCTTCCTCCTAAAGGTGCAAAAGGAGACGAAGAAAGTCAAATTACAAGGGGACTTTCAATCGTCCCCTCCCACATGTTTTTTTGGAAGATCATGTGATTTCTCTTTGTTCGGAGAGTCGCCCCTCCGGTTTGAAGAAATCCTTACGGCTGTGATCTAAATGAATCAGCCGGGAGGCATCCGCCGAAAATTCGATAACCTCCATCCTCGTCAACTAAGCCGTTTTTCGGGCGCTTAGTTCGGGCGCTGTAATTATAAAAGATGCAAACAATCCCGCCTTTCCTGCAAGTGAAAAACAAAGGCTGAACAAGCTTGATTTTACAGCATGTGCCAAGGACGGTCAATTATTTTTTGCCGCCCCGGCATCATGTTTACTATCATATTATGCTGATCGCACTTGTCTTGTTCGCTCTCTGCTTATAAACTTCGCTACTCCGCTCCCATTTCTGTCCGCACGACATCCACGATTTTTGTGACATATTCGTCACAAAGCTCTTTTGTTCTCGCTTCGGCCATCACGCGGACGAGCGGTTCGGTGCCTGACGGGCGCACTAAAATCCGGCCGTCTCCGTTCATTTCTTTTTCCACTTCAGAAATAACGGCCTTCACCTTAGCGTTTTCTTCTACCTTATATTTATCCGTCACTTTCACATTCACTAAGAGCTGCGGGAATTTTTTCATTTCATCCGCAAGTTCTGAAAGGGTTTTGCCGGACGCCTTCAGCGTATTCACAAGCATGATCGCGGACAAAAGACCGTCGCCGGTAGTGTTGTAATCAAGGAAAATAAGGTGCCCTGACTGCTCGCCGCCGACATTATAGCCGTCTTTTTTCATCGCTTCTACGACATAGCGGTCGCCGACTGCCGTTTGAACGCTTTTGATTTCTTCTTTTTCAAGCGCTTTGTAGAAACCGAGGTTGCTCATCACGGTCGATACGACGGTATCATCCTTCAGACGGCCTTCTGATTTCAAATACTTCGCGCATATGTACATGATTTGATCACCGTCGACGATGTTTCCTTTTTCATCAACGGCAATGAGGCGGTCGCCGTCTCCGTCAAACGCAAGGCCGATATCGGCGTTTTTTTCTTTGACGAAAGCACTCAGCGCTTCCGGGTGAGTAGAACCGACGCCATCATTAATGTTTAATCCGTTCGGAGACGTCCCCATTGTAGATACGTCAGCATCGAGATCGGCAAAAAGGTGCGTCGCAATGGAAGATGTCGCACCATGGGCGCAGTCAAGCGCTACATGAATGCCTGTGAAATCTTCGTCCGCCGTCTGCTTTAAAAATTGCAGATACTTTTGAACGCCTTCAAAATAATCGTTCACAAGCCCGAGGTCCGCGCCTGTCGGTCTCGGCAGCTTATCTTCCGGTTCATCCATGAGACGTTCAATCTCGGCCTCCTGCTCATCAGAAAGCTTAAAGCCGTCCCCTCCGAAAAATTTAATTCCGTTATCCTGTACGGGGTTGTGAGAAGCGGAGATCATGACGCCCGCCTCAGCATCCATGGCTTTCGTTAAATAGGATACCCCTGGCGTAGAAATAACGCCGAGGCGCATCACTTCAGCTCCGATCGATAAAAGTCCGGCGACAAGGGCTCCCTCCAGCATATGTCCGGAGATACGTGTATCACGGCCGATCAGCACTTTCGGGCGCTGCTTATCTTTGGTCAGGACATAACCGCCAAAACGCCCAACTTTAAAGGCCAGCTCTGGCGTAAGCTCGCTGTTGGCAACACCTCTTACACCATCTGTTCCAAAATACTTGCCCATTTTGTATCGCTCCTTTTTCATTCTGTTGAAGAAGAATCAGCACTTGATCCGTCTTCATCCTGGTCTTGATTTTGATCCTGGTTTTGACTTTTATTCTGATCGCTGTCAGTGTCGTCTTCCCGGTTCTTGTTCTTGTCTTTGTCTGCGTCTCCGCTTGTGCCGTTCTTATTGCCGGAATCAGCGGAACCGCCGTTATTTTTATTTGAACTTGTGTTTTTCTTAGAAGTCAGCTTGATCTTAACCGTGTCTTTTGACAGGGACCATGTGACGTTTTGCGGGCCGTTTACTTCAAGCTTTACAGAGTGCTCTCCGTCATCCAAGTCCGAGACATTGGCATACAGTTCAATGTCCGACTTTTTCAGCGCCTTAATGTTGGCGGGAGAGCCTTTGGCCGTAATATTTATCGCCTGCGATTCAGGATCGAGAAACTCAATCTGCTGTGAGCCTCCCAGTCCGACCGTCTTGATTCCGACATTGTCAAAATCCTTTTTGTCTTCACTGTCCACTTTAACATGAAGCGTGATTTTTTCCGGTGATACCTTAGTGACACCCTTAGGAAGCGGGATATCGGCATTGATATCGGTATCTTTATCAATTTTGCCTAAATCAAGAGATACGCCGTCAATAAATTCCAGTGAATCCAGCACATCCTGCGGGCCGTAAACCGTCACCTCACTCGGATTCGAGTCAATGCTCGCAACGCTCACCCCGTCCGGAAGACTTCCCTTCCTTTCGATTTTGAAAGGAAGCTTTTTGCTCGGACTGGCTACGGGAACTGTCACTTTAATGACTGACGGTTCAACATCAACAGGAAGTGCGTTGCCGTCTTTGTCATAGACGGTCACCTTCACTTCCTTTTCAATGGTCTCATTTGCATTTTCAAGGTTCACGGATGCTTTGACAAGTGAAATGTTATCAATCACATTTTTCGAACCTGTAATCTGCACGTTTTTCGGGCTGATAATCGGCTGCTGAGGGGTGTATCCCTTTTTCATTTTGCTTTTATTGTAGTATTCAACTTCCACGGGAAAACTCTCAGCCGTTTTTTCCTGAATCGTAACCGTCGTGACTGACGGGTTAATGGAGATCGTCAGGCCGTCCGATACGTTTTTCGCCTTCAATTCGACCTTATGAGTCCCGGTCTTCAGCTTATTCATATCGGCGTATATCTCAAAATTCTTCGTCTGTCTCGCCTTTTTCACCGCACTTGTCGAGCCTTTAATCGTGACATTTACGGTCTGGGGCACGCCGGTGACGACATAGTTCGCTTCATCATAGTATGCTTTTACAGGAATATCAGTAAGCGTAGCCTCGTCAGTCGTTGATGTCGGAAAAAAGGATTCCCCCGGCTTTTTCGGAGTCGGCGCCTGGTTGTTGTTAACCGCAACGTAAAGCAGCAGCGCCAAGAGCAATGCAATGATCTTTACAGCCCAGCGGTTGTTTAAGAATTTATCCATTTTTCTTGCCCCTCCAGTACCAGCGGTTAGAAGAAGTATCTCTGGCGTTCTTCTTAAACTCGGCTTCAAGCATTTCTTTCAGTGCTTCTTCCGTCAATTCTCTGTGAAGGTCTCCGTTTTTGGCCACACTGATGGCGCCCGTCTCTTCAGATACAATAATGGTTAAGCTGTCCGTCACTTCACTGATGCCGACAGCCGCTCTGTGACGCGTCCCCAGCTCCTTTGAAATAAACGGGCTTTCAGAAAGCGGCAGATAACAGGCAGCCGCCGCAATCTCGTTATTTTTCATAATGACCGCTCCATCATGCAGCGGTGTATTCGGGATGAAGATATTAATCAAAAGCTCCGAGCTGACCTGCGCATTAAGCGGGATGCCCGTCTCAATATAATCGCCCATTCCCGTATCGCGCTCAATCGCGATGAGTGCGCCGATGCGGCGTTTCGCCATGTAGCTGATCGATTTTGTAATCGCTTCAATTGTCTTATGCTGCGCTTCCTCCACGGGGGTTCCGCTCCTGGAAAAGAACCGGCCCCGTCCGAGCTGTTCAAGCGCCCGTCTCAGCTCAGGCTGGAATATAATGATGATCGCTAAAAATCCCCATGTTATCGCTTGGTCCATCAGCCACTGAAGCGTGCTGAGTCCCAAATATGAACTGGCCATCCGGACCAATACGATGACGACGATTCCTTTTAAAAGCTGAACCGCCTTCGTCCCGCGTATGACCATGATTAATTTATATATCACATACCAAACAAGGAGAATATCAACGGCATTGCCGAGGTATTGCAAAAATGGGATGTCCTCAAAAGCCATTTCCTCGTCCTCCAAGAATTCAGTCATTTCGTTTTTCTGTTATGAATTGTGCTGCATGAGCAATATGTACATCATATAGCGTGCTCATTATACCACATTTTGATTTCTCAAGTGAAATGAGCCAGCGCGGCGATGCACAAAAAAAGAGTAAAGCGATTATACGCTTTACTCATCTTCATTCGGGTCCAAAGCGCTCACGACGCCCTGACCCGCCGATTTCAGTTCGTACCAGACCCAGTCAAACAATTGGTTAATCTCTTCAATCTGCCCGGTGACTTGTCCGGCTGAGGCCATGTATTTTTCTCCGTTGACGACGGTCACATTGCCGTCGACTTTTCCTTCAATGAACAGCTTGCCGTTTTTTACTGTGACATCGCCCTTTACGGTCTCGCCTTCAGGGACGGTGACCGTGTGATTCTGCACGACAAGGTTCGGCTGTTTGGACACACTGAAATTGTGGTCATTATGCCAGCTGTTGAAAAAACCGCCGCCCATTAAAATCACAAAAACCGCTGCGGCTGCAATCATCGGATGAGTTTTGATCCATCGTTTTACAGAAGCGCGTTTTTTCTCTTTTGGAAGATTCGCCATAACTTTGGCAGTAAAATCAGCAGGGGCCGTGACATGCGATGTGCTTCGGACGAGTGCTACGGATTTCTCCATTTCATGAAAATGCCGTTTGCAATTCCCGCACGACTGCAAATGTTGTTTTAATACGTTTTCATCTTCAGGAAGGATATCTCCATCAAGATGCTTATGCATAAGCTGCACGATCTGTTCAGGACAGCTCATTTCATCACCCCACTTAAAGATCCCTCAATTGTTTTCTAAGAGCCTCTCTGCCTCTGTGTATCCTTGTCTTGACGGTGCCGACAGGGATATTCAGAATCTCCCCGATTTCAATTAAAGAGAGTTCGTCAATATACTTTAATACAATAACCGTTCTGTACTTGTCAGGCAGCTTTAAAATCTTTTTCTGAATTGTGTCCGACAGCTCCAATGACAATACAGCGTCTTCAGGGAGAACCCCGTCCGCGGCGATCTGCGAATACATCGTCAGCCCTTCTGCTCCCGCTACTTCTGCGTCCAGATAGTAATCAGGCTTTTTCTTGCGGATGCAGTCAATGGTCAGGTTGGTCGCAATTCTGTAAAGCCACGTTGAAAACTTTCTGTTGATATCGAAACTGTCGATATTGACATACGCTCTGATAAAAGCTTCCTGCGCAATATCTTCCGCTTCGTGAACATTGCCGAGCATGCGGTAGCAAAGCTGGTAAATCTTATCTTTATAAAGGTCAACGATTTCTGCAAACGCATTTTGATCGCCTTTTTTGACTTGCTTGATTCTTTTTTTAATCAGGTTTTCCATGTTTTATCTTACCTCTGCCCTTCACCGGTCTGTATCTATACGTTGATTGTTTTAAAAGGTTTCATTTTTTTATTACATTTATTTTACCAAATTTCAGGCAGGGTGTAGATGGAAAATACAGAATATACTGCCTTAACAGCAGCTTAAAAATAGTATATCTGATGAACAATCAGAAATCGAAACAAAATGCTGATAAAAAAAGACACCTTTATGCAAAAGGTGTCTGATACTGGGCTAGCTGGATTCGAACCAACGCATGACGGAGTCAAAGTCCGTTGCCTTACCGCTTGGCTATAGCCCAAAAATGGTGGAGGGGGGCAGATTCGAACTGCCGAACCCTGAGGGAGCGGATTTACAGTCCGCCGCGTTTAGCCACTTCGCTACCCCTCCGTATTTTTTTAAAAAACAGTGCCGGCCAGAGGACTTGAACCCCCAACCTACTGATTACAAGTCAGTTGCTCTACCAATTGAGCTAGGCCGGCAAATATGGTGGAGGATGACGGGCTCGAACCGCCGACCCTCTGCTTGTAAGGCAGATGCTCTCCCAGCTGAGCTAATCCTCCATATGACCCGTACGGGATTCGAACCCGTGTTACCGCCGTGAAAGGGCGGTGTCTTAACCGCTTGACCAACGGGCCGTTGTGTCCGCGTCGAGCTGACAAAAGTTATTATATACAGGTTGTACCCCATTTGTAAAGAGAAAAATTATTTTTTTTATTTTCAAACTTTTTTACCCGTTTTTTAACTGAAAAACTCATCCCTCCTCTCTTATTTCATTTATGATGAAAGTATCAAAATATTGAAGGGAATGGACACAGATGATCTTAGTCAGCTCTTGTCTCGGCGGTATCGAATGCAGGTATAACGGCTCTCACGCCGCTTCGGAAAAAATCCGCAGACTCGTAGAAGAAAAGAAAGCTGTTATGGTCTGCCCCGAACTTTTGGGCGGCTTCACCACTCCCCGCGAACCGGCGGAAATCATCGGCGGCACGGGCGAAGACGTGCTGAACGGAACGGCAAAAATCGTAACGGCATCAGGCGAAGACGTTACGGCTTTATATATGGACGGCGCGGAAAAAACGTTAGCATACGCAAAAGAAATAGGCGCCGCAACGGTCATCCTTAAAGAAAACAGTCCGTCCTGCGGCAGCAGCTTTATCTATGACGGCACTTTCTCAGGAAAAAAAATACTCGGAGACGGCATCACTTCCGCTCTTTTAAAACGGGCAGGCTGCCGTGTTCTATCAGAAGATGAATTGGATCAATTATAAAAAAGGAGAGTAGATATCATGGATGTAGCCCTGTCCTTTTATAAACCGGAGCATGCAGACGGGCTTAACGGGTTTGTGCTGAGTGAAGAAGATAAAAAGTTCACAGCTCTGCCGATAGATGTCCTGCCGCAGGCTCTTGTCATCCGGGATCGCTACCCGACAGTCATTTTAAAAGAAGACCGCCCCGTCGGTTTTTTTATTTTACATACCTCAAAAGAAACCATTGCCCCGTATTCGAACAATGTGTCTGCCATTTTGCTGAGTGCGCTGTCCTTACATGCACCGCATCAGGGAAAAGGTTATGCCAAACAAGCGATGCTGCAGCTCCCCGCTTTTGTCGCAAATTACTTTCCTTGGTGTGATGAAATCGTGCTTGCAGTAAACCATCGCAATCATCGTGCAAAGAACCTGTACCGGTCTTCCGGTTTTATTGATAAAGGGCGGCGCAGGATCGGCCCGATCGGTGAACAGCACATTCTGCATCATTTTTTGTGAAAGCGCTTGATTATCCATCTCATCCCTGCCGATTTTTCTTGAAACATCTATTCAGAAGCCCATATACTTCAAGTATTAACGACTTGGGAGGGTACAATCATGACAGACCGGCTTAACATTCACAGATTGACCACAGAAACCAGAAATCCGCAGACCGCTTCAATCCATCAAGCAGACACGATGGAAATTCTCCGCATCATTAACGAAGAGGATTTCAAAGTGGCTGAAGCCGTTCAGCAGGTGCTGCCCGATATTCAGATTGCCGTTCAATTCGCCCATCAGTCCTTACGGCGAAACGGCAGGCTGATTTATGCGGGAGCGGGCACAAGCGGCAGGCTCGGTGTACTGGATGCGGTTGAATGCCCGCCTACATACAGCGTAAGTCCCGACACCGTCATCGGTCTGATGGCCGGAGGGGCAGACGCCTTTTTGCAAGCGGCTGAAGGTATAGAAGACAGCGAGGAAACCGGCGCTCTCGATCTCAAAACGATTGGACTTACCTCAGAAGACACCGTGATCGCCATCGCGGCAAGCGGGCGCACGCCGTATGCGGCCGGTGCGCTGAAATACGCAAAAACAATCGGCGCCAAAACTGTCGCGCTCACATGCAATAAACACTCATTGATCAGCACTTATGCCGATCACAGCATCGAAGTCGTCGTCGGCCCCGAAGTGATTACAGGGTCAACACGAATGAAAGCGGCGACGGCACATAAAATGATTCTGAACATGATTTCCACGGCCGTGATGATCAAAAGCGGTAAAGTGTACGAAAATTTAATGGTGGACGTTCATGTCAGCAACGAAAAATTGAAAGAACGCGCAATCGGCATTATCCAAAGCATCACGGGCGTTCTGTACGACAAGGCAAAAGAAACGCTTGAGGCCGCAGGCAGCCATGTCAAAACGGCAATCGTCATGCTGAAGACGAATTCGGACGAAACACACGCGAAGGCACTGCTCAAAGAATCAGACGGCTTCATTGACAAAGCCATTGAACAGCACGTTTCAAAAGAAAAAGAACGCTGATCGTTCTTTGGTGGAAATAATGTGCTTTTACGAGCCCGCGCCGTTTTCATAATCGGCGCAGGCGCTTTTAGGACGCGTTTCAGGCACAGCTCCCCGGGAAAAATCGCACGGACAAAGGAGGATCTCCATGAGCAAAGAGGCATTTTATCAGTCACTGGCCAAAGATATCCTGGACAATTGCGGCGGTTCATCGAATATTTCAGGCTTTACCCACTGTATGACACGCCTGAGGATTACACCTTTAGATCAGGACAAAACGGATATTGAAGCGCTGAAACAGCTTGACGGGGTAATAGGCGTCGTCGAAGCCGAAACACTGCAGATCATCCTTGGCACGGGTGTCGTCAATCATGTCGCCGACGCTTTCGCAAAACTTATGTCATCCGGAAAAAACATTGATTTAAAAGAAGCCGCCTCACGGAAAAAAGCCGATCTCAACAGAAAAAACACCACACCCATCACACGGTTTCTGAGAAAAATATCAAGCATCTTCATCCCCCTTATTCCCGCACTCATTGCATCAGGTTTAATCACCGGTATTACGAAAGCCGTCATTCAGGCCGGCTGGCTCCCGAAAGAATCCCAAATCGCACTTATTTTAACGGTTATCGGTTCAGGCTTGTTCACTTACCTCGGCGTCCTTGTCGGCATCAATGCGGCGAAGGAATTCGGCGGGACACCCGCGATGGGCGGCCTTGCGGGCATATTGATCCTTAACCCTGAGATCGCCAATATCAGTTTGTTCGGAGAGAATCTGCTCCCGGGCAGGGGAGGATTAATCGGCGTTCTTTTCGCTGCGGTTTTTATCGCTTATACCGAACGGTTTATCAGAAAGTACGTCCATCAATCCATCGACATTATCGTCACGCCTACATTGTCTTTACTTATCACCGGGCTGGTGACATATGTCGTGTTTATCCCTGCAGGCGGTTTTATTTCTGATCTGATTACATCAGGTTTATTGTCACTGCTGAATGTCGGGGGAGTGCTCTCAGGGTTTGTACTGGGAGCCGCCTTCCTGCCGCTTGTCGTCACCGGCCTGCATCAAGGCTTGACCCCCGTACATTTGGAATTAATCCGATCAATCGGAGATGACCCGCTTCTTCCGATTCTCGCGATGGGAGGCGCGGGTCAAGTAGGGGCGGCCTTCGCCATCTTTATGAAAACAAAAAAAGCCTCATTGAAAAGAGCGATCGGCGGAGGACTTCCATCCGGTCTGCTCGGAATCGGAGAGCCGCTCATCTTCGGCGTCACGCTCCCGCTCGGCCGGCCGTTTTTGACGGCGTGTTTAGGGGCGGGAATCGGCGGCGCGTTTCAAGCCCATTTTCAGGTGGCTACTTTTTCAATCGGTGTCTCCGGCCTTCCGCTCTCGTTTCTCGTACAGCCGGCTCAAATCGTTTTGTATATCATCGGTCTCTTCATCTCTTACGCGGCGGGCTTTGTCTTCACTTATGCGTTCGGATTTAAGGATGACATGGCGCTGCTGAATTTGACTAAACCGGGAGGGATCAGAATATGAAAACACTGACAGCCGCCATACTCACAATGGTCATCAGCCTCTCTTTCCTGCCGCAGCACAAAGCCGAAGCCCAATCCAAATTATACGACGCAGCAAAGCTCAGAAAGGTTGATCAAATGATTGAAAAAGACATCGCAGCTGGATTCCCCGGAGCCGTCCTCGTCGTCGTAAAGGACGGACGGGTGATCAAAAAGAAAGCATACGGCTACAGCAAAAAATATGACGGGAACACCCTTTTGTCCCGTCCGAAAAAAATGAAAACATCAACCATGTTTGATCTAGCTTCCAATACAAAAATGTACGCGGCCAATTTTGCATTACAGCGACTCGTCAGCCAGGGAAAGCTTGATGTGTATCAAAAAGTCTCGGCTTACCTTCCTGATTTCAAAGACAGAAAAAGCGATCCGATTCAAGAAAAAGACCGCATTCGCGTCATCGATGTGCTCCAGCACCAATCCGGTCTGCCGGCAAGCTTTTATTTCTATCAGCCGGACACCGCAGGCCCTTTGTATTCACAAGAACGGGATAAAACGATCCGTTTTCTCACCCAAATCCCGCTTGAATACAAACCGGGAACAAAACACGTATACAGCGATATCGGTTACATGCTTCTCAGCTGCATCATTGAAAACATAACCGGAAAAACCCTTGATGCCTATGCGGAACAAGAACTGTACAAACCGCTGAAACTGACGCACACACTGTTCAATCCGCTGCAAAAAGGCTTTAAAGAAAAAGCATTCGCAGCTACTGAACGTTTAGGCAACACACGTGACGGAGTCATCCATTTCCCTCACATCAGGACGTATACGCTGCAGGGGGAAGTTCACGATGAAAAAGCATTTTACTCCATGGGAGGGGTGTCCGGTCACGCCGGGCTGTTTTCCAGAGCTGATGATATGGCCGTCCTTCTTCAAGTCATGCTGAACGGCGGCAGTTATAAACACGTTTCTCTCTTCAATAAAAGAACGGCCGATTTGTTCACAACGGCGGCATCCTCTGATCCGACTTTTGCTCTCGGCTGGCGGAAAAACGGCAGCCCGGATATGGAGTGGATGTTCGGCCCTTATGCAAGCAGGCAGGCATACGGCCATACGGGATGGACCGGCACCGTCACGATTATTGATCCCGCTTATAAGCTGGGGATCGCACTTTTGACCAATAAAAAGCATTCCCCCGTCGTCAGTCCCGGTGAAAACCCGAATGTTTTTGAAGGGGATCATTTCCCGACCGGAAGCTACGGCAGCGTCATAAAAACGATTTATGAAGCCATTGAATGATAACCCATGTCTTTTGTCCAAACTATGACGGCAGGAGGGCACCATCATGAAACTTGTCATCTCAGCTGTATTACTGTTGTTCATTGTTTTCGGCACGCATCATGCATCGACAAAACCGGACATTCCGTCACAGGCGGAACAAGCGGTATCCCGTATGACATTAGATGAAAAATTAGGGCAGATGCTCATGCCTGATTTTCGCAATTGGCAAAAAAAGGGGCAGTCATCACCTGAGGCTCTTACCCAAATGAATGACGAAGTCGCAGGGCTTATTCAAAAGTACCGGTTCGGCGGCGTTATCTTATTTGCAGAAAATGTAAAAAACACTGAGCAAACGGTACGCCTGACAGATGCCTTTCAAAAGGCGAGCCCTGATATTCCGCTATTATTAAGCATTGATCAGGAGGGCGGCATCGTAACTAGACTTGGTGAAGGCACTCATTTCCCAGGCAATATGGCGCTCGGAGCCGCTAGAAAAACAGCCTACGCGTCCCAGACCGGCGCCATTATCGGGAAAGAACTGAAAGCACTGGGCATTAATACGAATTTCGCTCCCGTTCTCGATATCAATAATAATCCCGGAAACCCTGTCATCGGCGTCAGGTCGTTCAGTTCAGACCGAGATCTGACAGCTTCACTCGGCCTTGCCTCAATGAAGGCTCAGCAAAAGCAGGATGTCGCTGCCGCCGTCAAACATTTCCCGGGACACGGCGACACGGATGTCGACAGCCACTACGGCCTTCCGCTTGTCACCCACAATCAAGAAAGGCTGCGTCAGATTGAACTTTATCCGTTCCGGAAGGCCATTCAGGCCGGAGCTGATATGATCATGACAGCCCATGTGCAATTTCCCGCTTTTGACGATACAACCTATAAAAGCAAGCTGGACGGTTCAGACATCCTCGTACCCGCCACACTCTCGAAAAAAGTGATGACTCATCTTCTCCGTGAGGAAATGGGATTTAACGGCGTCATCGTTACGGATGCATTAAATATGAAAGCCATAGCCGATCATTTCGGCCAAGAAGAGGCGGTCGTCATGGCAGTAAAAGCAGGAGTCGATATTGCCCTGATGCCGGCCCAAGTGACATCGCTGCAAACGGAAAACCGCTTTGCCCGGGTTCATTCCGCTTTAAAAAAGGCGGTACAAAAAGGGGAAATTCCGCTTCAGCAAATTAACAAATCGGTGAAACGCATCATTTCCCTGAAAATAAAAAGAGGGATATATCCCGCACCGAAAGAGACAAATCTGAAAAAGAAGATTTCAAAAGCAAAGAAAACCGTCGGCAGCAAAAATCACCTGAAAGCTGAAAAACAAATCGCGGAAAGGTCCGTCACCGTCTTACAAAACAAAAACCGCACGCTCCCATTCAAACCGAAAAAGAACAGCCGCGTTCTCATTGCCGCTCCTTATGAAGATCAAACAGCGTCAATGGAACAAACCATTCGGCAGCTCATCAAGAAGAAAAAAATCCGGCCGGTAACCATCAGTAAAATGAACTTCGCCGAGCGCACATTTCATGATGAACACAAAAAGCTGGTATCTGATGCGGATTACGTGATTACAGGCTCCTATGTCGTAAAAAATGACCCTGTCGTAAACGACGGCGTGATTGACGATTCCGTCACAGATCCCGGCAAGTGGACAACTGCATTTCCGCGGGCCGTCATGAAAGCCGCACAATCGAACCAAAAACCCTTTGTGCTGATGAGCCTGCGTAATCCTTACGACGCCGCGAATTTTGAAGAAGCTGAAGCCCTTATCGCAGTCTACGGCTTTAAAGGATATACAGACGGACAATTCCTCCAGCCAAACATTCCGGCAGGCATTGAAGCGATATTCGGACAGACAACACCGCAAGGCAGGCTGCCCGCTGACATTCCTTCCGTCACGCATCCGGGAACGACACTGTATCCTTATGGTTTCGGTATTAATCTGAAGACCGGAAAACCGCTTTAAACAGGAGGGCTGATTATGAAAACACATACGGCTGCACTTCTCGCCGGACTTGTCGTCATCAGTGCTATGACGGCAGTCTCGGCGGCTTCTGACAGAAACCTTCATACCGCCAAGAAACCAAGCATCCAAACAGGCATCGACCGCCTGCTGAAAGATTATAAACAGGAACTGAAGGGAAAAAGGGTCGGGCTGATCACCAACCCGACCGGTGTGAACAATTCATTGAAAAGCAGCGTTGACGTGCTGTATGAGGCACCAGACATCCAATTGACGGCATTATTCGGACCGGAGCACGGTGTCCGCGGCGATGCTCAGGCCGGAGACAAAGTCACATCCTATATAGACGAAAAAACAGGGCTTCCCGTCTACAGCCTGTACGGGGAAACGAGGAAACCGACGCCTGACATGCTGAAAGATACAGATGTGCTGATTTTCGATATTCAGGATGTCGGAACGCGATACTACACCTACATTTATACAATGGCCTATGCCATGGAAGCGGCCAAAGAAAAAGGCATTCCTTTTTATGTCTTGGACCGGCCGAATCCGCAAGGCGGACGAAATCCGGACGGTCCGGTTCTTGAACCGGATTACGCTTCATTTGTCGGACTGTATCCGATCCCGCTGAAGCACGGCATGACGATCGGTGAGCTTGCTCTTTTATTCAATAAAGAGTTTCATATTGGCGCCGACCTCACCGTCGTAAAAATGAAGCGCTGGAAGCGGACGATGACGATTGAAGATACCGGCCTGCCGTTCGTCCTCCCTTCGCCTAATATCCCGACCCCGGACAGCATATTCGCATATTCGGCGACAGGACTAATCGAAGGCACAAACGTATCCGAAGGAAGGGGCACGACAAAGCCGTTTGAACTGATCGGCGCGCCTTATATGAAAAGCACCGAGCTCGAAGAACGCCTGAACAGTCTCAAGCTTCCGGGCGTCACCTTCAGAGCCGCATCATTTATCCCCAGCTTCTCCAAGCACCAGGGCAAGCTGTGCCACGGCGTACAAGTCTACGTAACAAACAGAAACACATTTGAAGCGGCAAAAACAGGGCTTTCCATTCTGAAAACCATGCATGACTTATATCCGAATGACTTTTCGTTCTTGCCGACAGGCTCTTTTGACAAGCTGATCGGTAACGGCTGGGTACGCAAAAAAATAGAAAAAGGCGCTTCCATTGAAGACATCACCGGCACATATCAACGCCGGCTGGACCAATTCAAAACTCTAAGAAAACAATACCTCATATACTGACAAAATTCGTGTTACACGTGTAACATTTTGACGCATTTCACATTTCCGCTTTTTATAGGAAAACATTCATTTATTTGGTACAATTTCATTGATAACAGTTATCATTTAAATGAATGTTTCCTAAAAGGTGGTTTCTTATGAAAAACACATTATTCTTTCAGCCCATTGATATCATCTCCGTAAAAAAAACAGCCGACCTTCTGTCAGAGCATCAGCTCACTGATTCCCCCGTATTGATCTTTCATGTGAAAGGCGAGGGACAAATTGATATCGGAACAGACAGCTTTCCGCTGCAGAAGGAAACGCTCTACATCTGTCCTTGTGATGAGACATTCAATATTGCCCCTATATCGTCAGGCGGCATCCATTTGTATATCGTCAGACTCCGTGTTTTCTCCTATTCATCAGATGATGAAGCGATGCTTCCGGATAACGGGGAAGACATCTTCCACGGACTTCAGCAAATGAATATACAAACGGTTGATCATTTGACAAGCCGGCTTCAGTCACTTTCTGAAAACGTGCGATCGGCGGATGCATTGCAGAAAATGAAATATACAGCCGACTTTCAGCAGCTGATGTACGACCTTTATGCCGCAAAAGTATGCCATCAAAATAATACGAAAGCGGCGATCGAACAGACAAAACAATTCATACATGCTCAGTCCGACACAAAAATCACGCTCACCCAGCTCGCTCATATGGCGGGAATCAGTCCCAAGCACTACAGTGAAACCTTTAAAAAACTATACGGGCAGAGCGTAACTGAATATATCACAGACATCCGCATAACCAATGCGAAAAAACTGATGGCCAAGGCAAACTGCAAACTGCGGGAAATCGCTCATCAAATCGGCTACCAGGACGAATTTTATTTCAGCCGCATCTTTAAAAAACATACCGGCAGCTCACCTACAAGCTATATGAAAAAAAGGCGCGTAAAAATGGCCGCGTACGGAAAAGAAACGATGGGGCATCTGATTCCTCTGCATCACGTGCCTTACGCTGCGGCGCTGCACCCGAAATGGACGGCCTATTATTACAAACAATTCTCTTCCGATATTCCGGTTCACCTGAGTGCTTACCGTTATAATGCAAATTGGGAAGAGAACCTGCAAACGCTGTCCCAAGCTGCCCCGGACATCATTTTCAGTCTTGATTCTGTCAGTGAAGAAGAAAAACAGCGCCTGAATGACATCACTGACGTTTTTTACCTTCCGGCTCAAGAGAATTGGAGAGACCAGTTTCTTCGCACAGCCGCATATTTGAATGAAGAGCAGGAAGCGCGGCACTGGCTTAAAGCTTATCAAAGTCTCGCCCATTCAGCGAAAGATGCTCTTAAACACGTGCGGCATCAGCGGTTCTTATTTGTCCGTGTATATAAAGAAAATATGTACATCGCCCATAACAACAGTATTGAGGATGTCTTCTTCGGTGATTTAGGCTTTGCCTCCGCAAAACCGGAATCTTTTGCTCCTGACGAAAAGATTTCCTTGGAAATGCTGGCGGATTGCCAAGCTGACTGCATCATGCTTTTCACTTGTAAAGAACCGGAAACGCTTCGTTATTTTCAGCGGATTCAGCAGACCGGGATATGGCAGAACCTTAGAGCCGTCAGCAATAAACGCGTGTTTCCCATTTCATCTGACCCGTGGATTGAATATTCTCCAAGCGGACATCAGCGGATGATCGAGCAAAGCATTTCCATTTTATCCGAAGATCGTCCATGGTAATGCCGGAAATTATCCATGGTCTTATCCCAATTCATTCTCTATAATTCCAATTGATAATAGTTATCAATTGAACAGGAGGAACAATAGATGAAGAAATTGGCATTCGCTTTCATGATTTTGCTTTTGGCTTTCACGGCCGCGGCTTGCGGAAGCTCAGAAACATCCGATACAGCAAGTAAAGGAAAGGACGCTTCTTCAGATAAAAAGAAAATCGAATATCTAGGAAAAACATATGAAGTAAAAGCGCCGACTGACAAAATCGCCATTACAGGCAGCGTAGAATCAATGGAAGACGCCAAATTGCTTGACGTTCATCCGGCAGGAGCAATTTCTTTCTCCGGCAAATTCCCGGAACTGTTTAAAGATATTACAGATAAATCCGTATCAACGGGAGAAAAAATGCAGCCGAACATGGAAAAAATTCTTGAGCTGCAGCCGGACGTCATTCTGGCATCAACCAAATTCCCGGAAAAAACGTTGAAAAAATTGAGCGGCACCGCTGAAACGATCCCTGTCTCTCATATCTCATCAAACTGGAAAGAAAACATGATGCTGCTCGCCCAGCTTACAGATAAAGAGAAAAAAGCGAAAAAAATCATCGCAGATTACGAACAGGACCTGAAAAAGACAAAAACAAAGATCAACAGCAAAGCGAAACAGTCAAACGCGCTGGTCATCAGAATCAGACAAGGCAATATTTATATTTATCCTGAACAAGTTTATTTCAATTCCACGCTTTACGGTGATTTAGGCCTGAAGGCGCCGGACGAAGTCAAAGCGGCGAAAGCGCAGGAACTGATTTCTCTTGAAAAATTAAGCGAAATGAACCCTGACCATATCTTCGTACAATTCTCTGATGACGAAAACGCAGATAAGCCGGACGCTTTGAAAGACTTAGAGAAAAATCCGATCTGGAAGAGCCTGAAGGCAGTCAAAAAAGACCATGTATACGTCAATACGATTGATCCATTAGCCCAAGGCGGAACCGCATGGAGTAAAATCAGTTTCTTACAGGTTGCGGCTGACAAATTGACTCAAGACTAATAAAGAGTAGGTTTTTCACATGTATGCAAAACGGCGGACACACATTATTATCATTGCTTCACCGATTGCCATTGTTCTGTCACTGCTGCTTTCCGTTTTATACGGCGCAAAGCAGCTTGACTTCCATACCGTGTTCTCCGCATTGCTGCACTTTAATCCGGAGAATACCGACCATCAGATCATATGGCATTCAAGAATCCCGAGGGCTGCCGGCGCTATGTTTATCGGCGCCGCCCTTGCTGTTTCCGGAGCGCTCATGCAGGGAATCACACGGAACTATCTGGCCTCGCCTTCGATCATGGGTGTGTCGGACGGCTCCGCTTTTATCATCACCCTTTGCATGGTATTGCTCCCTCAATCGACATCCATTGAAATGATCATATACTCGTTTATCGGTTCCGCATTCGGCGCCGCTCTTGTTTTCGGGCTGGCCTCCATTCTTCCCGGCGGTTTTACCCCGGTGCAGCTTGCCATTATCGGAACGGTGACCAGTATGCTTCTCAGCAGTCTGTCGGCTGCGCTTTCGATTTATTTTCAAATTTCGCAGGATCTCAGTTTTTGGTACAGTGCGAGACTGCATCAAATGAACCCTGATTTTTTGAAACTGGCCGTCCCGTTTTTTGCGATCGGAATCATCACGGCCATGATTCTCAGCAAAAAGGTCACTGCCGTATCATTAGGAGACGACATTTCAAAAAGTCTGGGACAGCAGAAAAGAACCATCAAACTCATGGCGATGGCGGCCGTTGTCATATTGACCGGAAGCTCGGTGGCACTCGCCGGAAAAATTGCCTTTGTCGGTTTGGTCGTTCCGCACATCACACGTTTTCTCGTCGGATCGGACTACAGCAGGCTGATCCCATGCGCGTGCATCATCGGCGGCGTCTTCCTGACCCTTTGCGACCTTGCCAGC
The DNA here is from genome assembly GCF_038005925.1 of Bacillus sp. EU55. Taxonomy (NCBI): domain Bacteria; kingdom Bacillati; phylum Bacillota; class Bacilli; order Caryophanales; family Bacillaceae; genus Bacillus; species Bacillus sp. EU55. Next base: position 181,777 of record NZ_JBBOUE010000001.1, on the reverse strand, counting down.
CGATTCATCAATTATCCGTTTGAGACGCCTATTGAAGTTGTCACTTCTATCATCGGTGTTCCTTTCTTTCTTTATTTGATTAAAAGAAAAGGAGGGGATCAGCGTGGTGCGTAAAATGGCCGGAATTTATATCATTCTGATTGCTCTCATATTGCTCGTAAGCTATTTCAGCATGACAAGCGGTTCTTTTTCCGCAAAGCCGGGTGAACTGCTCAGTACGCTTTTCCGCATCCATCCGAATCCGCAATATGACATTTTGCTGTTTCAGCTGAGGCTGCCGCGCATTGTCATGGCTGCTGCCATCGGGCTCGGATTGGGGATAGCCGGAGCCGTTATTCAGGCCATTACCAAAAACGGGCTTGCCGATCCCGGTATTCTGGGCATTAATGCAGGAGCCGGAGCGGGAATCGTCGCGTTTATGCTTCTGTTTCAGGGACAATCTGAAGCGACGGCACTTGCCTCTGCGATGGGTATGCCTGTCTTCGGCCTCATCGGAGGATTGATGGCGGCCGTGCTGATCTATATTTTCGCCTGGCACCGGGGGCATCTGGAATCGGGCAGAATTATTCTCGTCGGGATCGCCATGAATTCAGGATTCAGCGCGCTGTCTTTATTTCTTTCATTAAAAATGGACCCGCAGGATTATGAGATGGCGATGGTTTGGAAAAACGGCAGCATCTGGTCGGCAAACTGGATGACCATTACGGCGATCCTTCCGTGGCTGATCTTGTTCATTCCTCTTCTTATGGCGAAAACGTCATTGCTGGATACCATTCGTTTCGATGAGGACACGGTGAAAAGTCTCGGTGTTTCAACCAATAAAGAAAAAACGATTTTACTCATTGCCTGCATCGCTTTGATCAGCGCATGTGTAACCGCAGCGGGCAGCATGGCATTTGTCGGGCTGATCGCGCCCCATATTTCCCGCAGGCTCGCCGGGATTGAGCACAGATACTCATTACCGGTCAGCGGATTGGTCGGTATGCTCCTCGTCATATCCGCCGACTTTGCGGGCAAATTATTCTTTCAGCCTTCAGAAGTGCCGGCGGGAATTATTCTTGCGATTCTCGGCGTTCCTTATTTCTTTTTTCTTCTGTTTAAGCAAAAGAAGGGGCTGGATGCATGAGGGGCACACTTACAGCACACCGGATAAACGGAAAGGAATGCACTGTGTATCTTCCTCCCTCCTATTCGGTTCAAACAGGGGCTTTACCCTGTGTGTACGTACTGGACGGGGGTTCTTTGTTTTTAGAACAGATGGATAAGCTTGAATCCCAATTTGCGAACGGAACACTTCCCGAATTGATTTTTGCCGGCATCAAACCGGCTGACAGGCTCGATGAGTACACACCGTGGCCCGCGACTTCCCTGAGCCCTGCATTTCATGATTTCGGCGGCAAAGGGAGGCTCTTTCTCGAGGAGCTGACAGATGCCATCATTCCAACTGTAGAAGATATGCATCACATTTCTGCACATCCGGAAACAAGAGGACTGATCGGCGCGTCATTAGGCGGACTGTTTTCGATATACGCGATGCTACAAAAGCCTGTAATATTCGGCAGAATCGGCTGTATTTCCGGTTCCTTCTGGTATGAAAAATCAGCAGATTATGTCCGCTCCGCATCTTTGCGTCCGGCACGGCGGCGTATCTATATGTCTGTAGGCAGCCGCGAAGCTGAGCATAAAAACAACATCCAAAACACCATGATCCGACAAAATAAAGACGTGCATGAAAGCCTGAGGCAAAAAGGCTTTTCTCAATCTCAGCTCTCTTTCACTGTTGAAGAAGGCGCCGTGCACCATCAAGAAGCATTCAAACGACAATTCAATGCAGCACTAAGCTGGCTGTACGGAAAAAACCGCTCACGTAGCTGAGCGGTTTTTTTCATACTTCATCACGACCGGCTTAAGTTCAAAGCGTCTCAGCAAATAGCCGAACAAAGCGGCAAGGATTTGCTGAAAGAGCATCCCGATGACGACCGGAACCGCCACTTGAGACGGAAAGAAAGACACGGCGAGAACGGCTCCGGCGCTGATATTGCGCATGCCCCCTGTATAAATCAGAGACACGATTTCATCCTGGCTCCGCTTCATCAGTCTTCCGATCAGCCAAGCCACGGCATAACCCGTCATGGCAATAAAAAATACCATACCTGCGATGCCCGCAAATTTGATATCCACGTGCGTGACATACGGCGCGATTTCCGAACTGTTAATGGCAATGACAATCATCAGACAGATTTTTGAAAAAGGAGACAGCGACCGGCTTATCGCCTGAGTCCTTACCGGCGGGGAAAACTGGTTGACCATCATCCCTGCGATGGACGGAATCACCACCATCTCCGCCAGCCCTTTCATCATTCCCCACACATCCATCTGAACATTCGCCCCGGCCAGGACAGACAGGCTTAACGGTACGATAAAAGGAGAAAGCACGGTATCAACCAGGATAATAGACAGCGTCAATCCGACATTTCCCTTATACATCGCAGCCCAAATCAAACTCGTAATTCCGGTCGGAATCACCACACCCATAATCAGCCCCGTCACAGTTAAAGGGTCACCGCTGAAAATCAGATGGCCGCTTCCCCATGCAAAAACAGGCATGAAAATATGCAGAACAAACAATGCCATGATCATCGGGAGCGGCTTCTCGATACTGCGCTTCAGCGATTGAAAATTGGCACTCAGACTGCCCGTAAATGTAATAAATGCAAATATCCACGGCACAGCGCCGGCCATCCAGCTGATATGCTGAGATAACAGCACACCCGCCGCCACACTTGACGGAGTCAACAGAGGCATGATTCTCCCCAACACTTGGTTCAACTTCTGAAGCCACATCATATGCAAGTCCCCTATATACGGTTTTCAAGTCTCATTCATTATAACAATGCACACCGGCAAATTTAACCGAAAAAAAGCCCGGATATATTCATCCGGACTTCACAAATTCTATGCCATTTGTTTCATTAAATCTCGGCTTTTCTGATTTAATCCCTTTAATTCAGCTTCAATCCCGTATTCTTTACATTTGCCGACAATTTTCTCAAGAGCCGCCGCTCCAGAATCATCCCAGACATGGGCATCAGTCAAATCAATGACAATCCGCTTCACACCTTCATCATAAACGATGGCATTCATCAGCTCAGACACGGAAGCAAAAAAGATCTGTCCCGTTACCTTATATGTCCTGACATCATTCTGTTCGGAATGTGACACAATCTTCAGCTTAGAAATTTTAGCCGTGAAAAAGATCGCGCTTAGCAGCACACCCGCGAAAACGCCCTTTGATAAATCATTTGTCAAAACGACCGTCAAGACGGTAATAACCATAACAATCGAATCAGTAAGGGGCGCTTTCCGCAAACCTTTAATCGACGACCAGTCAAACGTGCCGATGGACACCATAACCATCACGGCCACCAGCGCAGCCATCGGAATTTTCACGACGATACCGCTTAATACGGCAATTAAAAACATTAAAAACGCTCCGGCCGTAAAAGCCGATAACCGGCCGCGTCCGCCGGCTTTCGTATTAATGACAGACTGGCCGATCATGGCGCATCCGGCCATGCCTCCGAAAAATCCGTTCACAATATTGGCGATGCCTTGTCCGCGGCTTTCTTTGTTCTTATCACTATCCGTATCCGTCATTTCATCAATGATCTGGGCTGTCAGCAATGACTCGAGCAATCCGACGAATGCAAGCGCCAGTGAATACGGGAAAATAATCCGCAATGTCTCAAACGTCCACGGAACATCCGGTATCAAGAAATGCGGAAGTGAACTTGTAATCCCGCCCATATCACCGACCGTGCGGACATCCGCATGGAAGACCACCGCAATGATCGTCATGACAATAATCGCCACCAGCGGAGACGGCACAGCCGTCGTAACCTTCGGCAATAGATATATGATAGCCAGTGATCCGGCAAGCATGGCGTACATGACCCATGAAGCTCCTTTGAACTGCGGCAGCTGCGCAGAAAAAATCAAGATCGCCAAAGCATTCACAAATCCGATCATGACCGAACGCGGAATAAATTTCATCAATTTCGCTATCTTACTGACACCTAGAATAAATTGAATAATACCTGTCAAAATGGTTGCCGCAAACAAATACTGCAGCCCGTAATCAGCCACCAATGTCACCATGACAACCGCCATTGAACCCGTAGCGGCTGAAATCATTCCCGGTCTGCCGCCGAAGATAGAAATAATAATCGCAATACAAAATGATGCATAAAGGCCGACCATCGGATCGACACCTGCAATAATTGAAAATCCGATCGCCTCAGGGATCAGAGCGAGAGCAACCAGAATACCGGCCAGAATGTCTTTACGGACATTCCCGAACCATTGCTGCTGTAACGTATAATCTTTCAAATGATAACGACTCCTTTTCACTATAAAAATCCGCACCCTATCAGTTGGAAACATTGATTTTCATCTGGGGAATATGAGGCAATCTTACGGGGAAAAAGAGGACACGCTCAGAGTATAATGTCATTGAGGAAAGGAATTGTTAACAAAGAGTATCATATTAAACTTTAAAGAAATGTGCAAGACCGTATAAATAAGAAAAGAAAACGGCTCTCACTGGAGCCGTTTCCGCTTTTATAAAAGTTCCGGATCAGACACAAGAATCGTTTTTATTGCGCTGATATCTTTTCTTTCTTTTGTCACCGGGTCGATGCCCATGAGATGATCAATGGCTTCTTCATAATTCTTCAGTTCCGTCTTTTCCGTAATAAAATCATAGAGCTGCGGAAGGTCGGACGCGCATGCTAACGCGGCCTCCATGATCTGGCGGGCTTCACCTGTGCCTACAATCGTCACGCCGTTTGACAGCAGCTGGTACGGCCTGACCGTCATCTCATACGTATCATCAAAGCCCATCGGCACGATTCTGCCTCCCTTTTCAATAAAAGGATAAGCCCAATCAAGCTGATTGCCGATCGCGTCAAAAATCACATCAAATTTTCTTCCTTGATTAATCCGTTTCACTTCATCCACGGTTAATGCTTCAGGGTGGTAGACATAATCCGATATCCGGCTCGCCGCCTCGCTTCGGAAACTGCCTATTTCAGTCGCAACCGTCAATCGCGCCAGTTTTTTCACCATCATTTGCACAAGCAGTCCGATCGGTCCCGACCCCAAAACCAAGACCGAGTCCTCCGGCTGAATCGAAGCCTTGTCCACAACATTCAGCACACAAGAGAGAGGCTCAACCAATGTGGCCCGCTCCCATTCCATTGAATCCGGAATTCTGTACATGAACCTGTCTTCCCCCACGTAATATTCCGCAAACGTTCCGTGCGCCCCGATTCCGAGCTGCCAATCCTCGAAGGTTTCGCAATAACACGTCAGCCCTCTCCGGCAATAATGACATTTCCCGCAAAACTGCGTAGGATCTATCACGACGCGGTCTCCGACTTTTACATTTGTCACGTCCGGTCCGATTTCTACGACCGCTCCCACCGATTCATGCCCCATAATCATATGATGGGTTGCATTCATTTTTCCTTTCAGCACATTTAAGTCCGTTCCGCAGATACCGGTGCCGAAAATTTTCACTTTCACATCATTGGATTTCCGAATTTGAGGCTCGTCCACCTCTTGATATTCAAGCTTATCATTAGGAGTCCAGACCAACGCCTTCATATTTCTCTTCCTTTCTGCCCCAGCGGATTTGGTCTAACAATGTTTGATGAAGCTCCTTCGTTGATGCCGCAATACATGATTGCTGATTCTGATAACTTAAATCTGTCAGAAGTGTTTCGTCCAAAGACCGGCCGTATGCATCCGTAATGACCACTCCCGCCTTCTTCGCCAAAAAGACGCTTGCGGCAATATCATAAGGAAACAAATGCAGCACCTGCCCGTTCCCGACCTGCTGAAAATCTGAAAGCAGCTTCGGATCATCTTTCAGCAGACGATTACCGATATCCACATAAGCATCCATCTGCCCCGTGATTATTCGCGAAATCGAATAAGAAGCGCTGTTGAAAACAAAAACCCCGCCATTATTGGCCGACTGGTCAATCAGATGGCCGTATGCGTCCGTCATCAGCTGCGCCGGATGCCCGTTAAATTCAAGGCTCCAAAACATATTTTTAATATCCCGCACTCCGCTCAAATTCGGCAATTCTCCATGATACCCTTCAAAATGAATCGCATCGCTGTATATATCACCGTACATATAAGCGCCTGATTTCAATTCAAGTAAAAAAGCAAATTCGATATCCTTAATCTTTGCGTTTGGCTTATACGAAGCAAGCGCAATCGAAATACACGACATTTCAAGTCCCGCGGCGGCCGGGCGCGTTCCGTCTATCGGATCTACAATTAAAATATATTGCGGATCTTCTCCAATCAGCTTCAGGCCGCCATCCTCCGTGTAAAAAGCAACCGGATGGCCCTTTTCTTGAATATAATCCAGCACCGCCTCCTCAGCAGCGGCGTCTATGTTAAATTGGGCGTCGCCTCCCGGAGAATAGCCGTTTACAAGCCGGTTTTTCAGCGTGCCTTTTTGATTTTTCACCTTTTGATAAACAAATTGTCCAAGCCCAATGATATAGTCTCTCACTTGATTTCCTCCAATAGCTTGCGAAGTCTGTAGCAGAGCACTTCGGCTTCACTAAGTGTAATGGTTAAAGGCGGACGGATTTTAAATACATTTCCGAATCCGTAACGGGATGTCCGGAGAATCAGCCCGTAATCCATTGCCCGTTTAGCAATATAATTGGTCAGCTCCACATCCGGTTCATTGTTCTCTTTAACAATCTCCACACCGATCATAAGACCGACGCCTCTTACCTCAGAAATAAAAGCGAAATCCTCTTTCATCGTTTCTAAGCGATCCATAATATAATGACCGACTGTCGTTACATTTTCCAAAAATCCCGGGCGCTGCATAATATCTATGGTTTTACACGCGGCAGCGGCGGCCATCACATTTGAGCCGTACGTGAAGGAGTGCGTATACCCCGGAAGCCCGGTATACTTGTCCTCCGTCAGAGTGGCGGCGACTTGGAAGCCTGTGCCCCCGAGCCCTTTTGCTACCGTCATCATATTAGGTTTCACATCGAAGTGGTCCGCGGCAAACATTTTACCCGTCCGTCCGAACCCGGTCTGAATTTCATCAAAAATCAGGGCGATATCATGTTCATCACAAAGCTTTCTCAGCTGTTTAAAATACTCTTTAGGCGGAACGACGTTTCCACCGTTTCCGGATATCGGTTCAATAATCATGGCGGCAATTTTTCCATTGCTCGCATACTCAATAAAATCATTAATTCTTTCTACGCACAGCATACCGCATGAATCAGGTTTCTGATTATAAAAACAGCGGCTGCAATACGGATCGGGGACTTGCAGGCCAAAAGAAATTTGCGGCGGGAAAGGTTCTTTTCTGAATGAGTTGCCGGACAAAGCGGAAGTCATATACGTTTGTCCGAGGTGGCTTCGAAATAAGGAGATGACATCGGTTTTTCCGGAGTAATACTGAGCCATTTTAATAGCTCCTTCATTTGCACCGGAACCGCTGCTGACTTTAGGGTGTACTTTTGTGAGATTATCGGGGGCGATTTCTACTAGTTTTTCTGCCAGTTTATTTACGGCGTCTGTTTGAAAGGATGATGTCACATGGATCAGCTTATCGGCTTGTTCTTTAACCGTATCAATGACTTCTTTGTTACCGTATCCTAAATTCAAGTTAAATGTGGCAGAAGCGCAATCAATGTACTCATTTCCCTCTTGATCGTACAGGTAAATCCCTTCTCCGCGCTCCATTACTACATCGTCAACACTGTAATACAAGCTGTCTGGATTCGTGATTTCCTTCGTTCCCACAAATACCACCCCTATGAAATTATTAGAATTTCGCTTTTTATCGTATAAATTATTGAAAATAATGTCAACGATGTTTCTTGTAAAAAATGTTAACAATTTGTTAACGTTACCATAAGGGATGTACGAGAAAAAGTTATGTGATATAGTAACAATACTTGGATTTTTTGTAAAAACATCATGGTCATACGAGTAGAGAGAAATATTATTTTACCAATAAGGAGATAAAATGATGAAAACTCGTCTGCTGTGGATAAGCTGTTTTTCTTATGGATCGATTGCTTTTACACTTGTTATTCTGGGAGCCGTACTGCCTGAGTTACTCACACATTATTCACAAAGCTACAGTAATGGCGGAGTATTGGTATTCTCTCAGTTCATGGGCTTTCTCATCGGTGTCATCGGAATGCCATACATGGTGAAAAAGCTTGGGCGCAAAAACGTCGTTATCTTTGGCCTGGCACTCATCAGCTGTGAAATGTTCATCACCTTCCTGCCGCCCTGGCCGCTGCTCTTTCTTCTCGTCAGCATCGCAGGGCTTGGCGCCGGACTGGTGGAATCCTGCGTAGGCACGATCATCCTCACCGCTATTAAAGAAAGACAGGCTGTGGCCATGAGCAAGATGGAAGTGGCCTACGGATTAGGTGCGCTTTTCATGCCTCTGCTCTCAGGCTTTCTTATCAACAACCACATGTGGACAATTGCTTTTTTAGTATTAGGGTTATCCAGTTTTGCACTTTTAATCGCATGGAAGCAGATGAGTTTCGGCAGTATTGATCAGCTTCTCATCCGCAAAGAGGTCTCTTCTGCTGACACTCAAAAAGAAAGCACCGGTTATCGGTCACAAGGATTGCTTTTTATTGCCTTGGCGGGTGCTTACTTCTTCTTTTACGGCGGCAGTGAAGTTTCCATTGTACATTTTATCCCCTCCATCTTCGCTGAGAAATGGGATATCCCCAACTCTTTGGCAACAATAACAGTTACAGTGTATTGGACGGGTATGATCATCGGAAGGTTATTAACAGGCCCGGTATCAGAAAAGCTGACATATCACCGTTATCTCCGTCTCATAAGCATTGGCGGTCTGGCAGCACTTACCGTATTAGCATTAAGTAAAAACGTATGGTTCGGTTTTGCCCTTTGCTTCTTTTTAGGACTGTTCATGGCAGGCATGTTTGCAATAGCCCTAATCATCACGAATCATTTTTATCCCGGAAAGACAGAAACAACTACCAGTATTCTGCTCGCTTCAAACGGATTAGGAGGTTCACTCCTTCCGATCGCCGTCGGCTGGAGCTTAGATGAATATCCCGTACAAACTGCGTTCTGGCTGTTTACTGCACTGATGCTCCTTATGCTGCTGATTGTGTTCAGTTTAAGAATGCTCGAGACAATAAAATCAAACAATCTTCAAAATCATAAC
>NZ_JBBOUE010000001.1:167500-170000 GCF_038005925.1 Bacillus sp. EU55 | reverse complement strand
ACCACGTACTCAATTCGCCCTATTCAGACTCGCTTTCGCTGCGGCTCCGCATCTTCTGCTTAACCTTGCACGGGATCGTAACTCGCCGGTTCATTCTACAAAAGGCACGCCATCACCCGTTAACGGGCTCTGACTACTTGTAGGCACACGGTTTCAGGATCTCTTTCACTCCCCTTCCGGGGTGCTTTTCACCTTTCCCTCACGGTACTGGTTCACTATCGGTCACTAGGGAGTATTTAGCCTTGGGAGATGGTCCTCCCGGATTCCGACGGAATTTCACGTGTTCCGCCGTACTCAGGATCCACTCAGGAGAGAACGAAGTTTTGACTACAGGGCTGTTACCTCCTATGGCGGGCCTTTCCAGACCTCTTCATCTACCTCGTTCCTTTGTAACTCCGTACAGAGTGTCCTACAACCCCAAGAGGCAAGCCTCTTGGTTTGGGCTGGTCCCGTTTCGCTCGCCGCTACTCAGGGAATCGCATTTGCTTTCTCTTCCTCCGGGTACTTAGATGTTTCAGTTCCCCGGGTCTGCCTTCTCATATCCTATGTATTCAGATATGGATACCACTCCATTACGAGTGGTGGGTTTCCCCATTCGGAAATCTCCGGATCAAAGCTTGCTTACAGCTCCCCGAAGCATATCGGTGTTCGTCCCGTCCTTCATCGGCTCCTAGTGCCAAGGCATCCACCGTGCGCCCTTTCTAACTTAACCGTTAAAAAGAATCACTACGTGATATCTTGCATTACTAATTGAATGTGAATTACTTCTGTTATCTAGTTTTCAAAGAACAACATCTCGAAGAATCAAATGATCCTTCAAAACTAAACAAGACAGGGAACGTTCTGTTTATAAGACCCAAGGTCTTACGTTAAAATCCTTAGAAAGGAGGTGATCCAGCCGCACCTTCCGATACGGCTACCTTGTTACGACTTCACCCCAATCATCTGTCCCACCTTCGGCGGCTGGCTCCAAAAGGTTACCTCACCGACTTCGGGTGTTACAAACTCTCGTGGTGTGACGGGCGGTGTGTACAAGGCCCGGGAACGTATTCACCGCGGCATGCTGATCCGCGATTACTAGCGATTCCAGCTTCACGCAGTCGAGTTGCAGACTGCGATCCGAACTGAGAACAGATTTGTGGGATTGGCTTAACCTCGCGGTTTCGCTGCCCTTTGTTCTGTCCATTGTAGCACGTGTGTAGCCCAGGTCATAAGGGGCATGATGATTTGACGTCATCCCCACCTTCCTCCGGTTTGTCACCGGCAGTCACCTTAGAGTGCCCAACTGAATGCTGGCAACTAAGATCAAGGGTTGCGCTCGTTGCGGGACTTAACCCAACATCTCACGACACGAGCTGACGACAACCATGCACCACCTGTCACTCTGCCCCCGAAGGGGACGTCCTATCTCTAGGATTGTCAGAGGATGTCAAGACCTGGTAAGGTTCTTCGCGTTGCTTCGAATTAAACCACATGCTCCACCGCTTGTGCGGGCCCCCGTCAATTCCTTTGAGTTTCAGTCTTGCGACCGTACTCCCCAGGCGGAGTGCTTAATGCGTTAGCTGCAGCACTAAGGGGCGGAAACCCCCTAACACTTAGCACTCATCGTTTACGGCGTGGACTACCAGGGTATCTAATCCTGTTCGCTCCCCACGCTTTCGCTCCTCAGCGTCAGTTACAGACCAGAGAGTCGCCTTCGCCACTGGTGTTCCTCCACATCTCTACGCATTTCACCGCTACACGTGGAATTCCACTCTCCTCTTCTGCACTCAAGTTCCCCAGTTTCCAATGACCCTCCCCGGTTGAGCCGGGGGCTTTCACATCAGACTTAAGAAACCGCCTGCGAGCCCTTTACGCCCAATAATTCCGGACAACGCTTGCCACCTACGTATTACCGCGGCTGCTGGCACGTAGTTAGCCGTGGCTTTCTGGTTAGGTACCGTCAAGGTGCCGCCCTATTTGAACGGCACTTGTTCTTCCCTAACAACAGAGCTTTACGATCCGAAAACCTTCATCACTCACGCGGCGTTGCTCCGTCAGACTTTCGTCCATTGCGGAAGATTCCCTACTGCTGCCTCCCGTAGGAGTCTGGGCCGTGTCTCAGTCCCAGTGTGGCCGATCACCCTCTCAGGTCGGCTACGCATCGTTGCCTTGGTGAGCCGTTACCTCACCAACTAGCTAATGCGCCGCGGGTCCATCTGTAAGTGGTAGCCGAAGCCACCTTTTATGTCTGAACCATGCGGTTCAAACAACCATCCGGTATTAGCCCCGGTTTCCCGGAGTTATCCCAGTCTTACAGGCAGGTTACCCACGTGTTACTCACCCGTCCGCCGCTAACATCAGGGAGCAAGCTCCCATCTGTCCGCTCGACTTGCATGTATTAGGCACGCCGCCAGCGTTCGTCCTGAGCCAGGATCAAACTCTCCGATAAAGTAGTTTGACTGACTACGCACATCGCTGTGCGATTTATTTAAAACTTTGAATTAACAGGTACGTTTTG
>NZ_JBBOUE010000001.1:37500-162500 GCF_038005925.1 Bacillus sp. EU55 | reverse complement strand
ACTAAGGGGCGGAAACCCCCTAACACTTAGCACTCATCGTTTACGGCGTGGACTACCAGGGTATCTAATCCTGTTCGCTCCCCACGCTTTCGCTCCTCAGCGTCAGTTACAGACCAGAGAGTCGCCTTCGCCACTGGTGTTCCTCCACATCTCTACGCATTTCACCGCTACACGTGGAATTCCACTCTCCTCTTCTGCACTCAAGTTCCCCAGTTTCCAATGACCCTCCCCGGTTGAGCCGGGGGCTTTCACATCAGACTTAAGAAACCGCCTGCGAGCCCTTTACGCCCAATAATTCCGGACAACGCTTGCCACCTACGTATTACCGCGGCTGCTGGCACGTAGTTAGCCGTGGCTTTCTGGTTAGGTACCGTCAAGGTGCCGCCCTATTTGAACGGCACTTGTTCTTCCCTAACAACAGAGCTTTACGATCCGAAAACCTTCATCACTCACGCGGCGTTGCTCCGTCAGACTTTCGTCCATTGCGGAAGATTCCCTACTGCTGCCTCCCGTAGGAGTCTGGGCCGTGTCTCAGTCCCAGTGTGGCCGATCACCCTCTCAGGTCGGCTACGCATCGTTGCCTTGGTGAGCCGTTACCTCACCAACTAGCTAATGCGCCGCGGGTCCATCTGTAAGTGGTAGCCGAAGCCACCTTTTATGTCTGAACCATGCGGTTCAAACAACCATCCGGTATTAGCCCCGGTTTCCCGGAGTTATCCCAGTCTTACAGGCAGGTTACCCACGTGTTACTCACCCGTCCGCCGCTAACATCAGGGAGCAAGCTCCCATCTGTCCGCTCGACTTGCATGTATTAGGCACGCCGCCAGCGTTCGTCCTGAGCCAGGATCAAACTCTCCGATAAAGTAGTTTGACTGACTACGCACATCGCTGTGCGATTTATTTAAAACTTTGAATTAACAGGTACGTTTTGTCTTGTTTAGTTTTCAAAGATCATTACCGCTTGTTGAAGCAGCTTTATTATCTTACCACTCAGCTTCTTTTATGTCAACAACTTTTTTTAAGTTGTTTCCGAAGCTTTTTGTTGTTGTCTGCTGTTCATCAGCGACGTTTAATAATATACCATGCATTCGTTGAGTTTAGCAAGTGTTTTTTTCATTTTTTTAAAACGTATTTTGTTATATTCATCTCCGCCGCGGCATACGATGTAATCAAGCATGGACAAGATAAGGAGGCGTCATCAGTGAATCACTTCTACGTGTGGCACATCAGAAGGATAAAACAGCTGCTTATTATTATCATTGCCGCATTTGCAGCAGCCAGCTTTTTTTATATACAGAGAGCCGTCCCCCTTCCTGTATTTTTAACTGATAGCGGCCCGAAGGCTATTTCAAAAGGGGAGACGAAAGCGGGCGAAGTCGCATTAACATTCGATATCAGCTGGGGCGACGAAAAGGCGGTTCCTATTCTGAACGCGCTAAAAGCAAACGGTATTAAAAACGCCACTTTTTTTCTGTCAGCTTCTTGGGCGGAACGGCACCCGGACACAGTTGAACGTATGGTAAAAGACGGACATCAAATCGGCAGCATGGGATATGCGTATAAGAATTATACCAACCTAGAGGACAATGAAATAAAAAAAGATATCCTCCGGGCCCAGACTGCATTTAAAAAGCTGGGTGTGAAGAATGTTCATTTACTCCGCCCGCCGACCGGACAATTTAATAAAAAGGTTCTTACCATTGCACAGAAGTACCACTATTCAGTGGTTCATTACAGCGTTAACTCGCAGGATTGGACAAATCCCGGCCCTGATAAAATCATTGAAAATGTAAACAGTCATATAAAAGGCGGCGACATTGTCCTGCTGCACGCCTCTGATTCAGCAACACAGACTGAAGAAGCGCTCCCCGCCATTATTCACAATTTAAAGCAAAAAGGACTGAAAAACGTGACAGTCGGCGACCTGATCGCAAATACTGACGTCAAGTCATCAGAAGTGAAATAACTACCTCTGGGCAAACTTCGGCAGCATTAGCAGCTGAAACGCATTGCAGCCCATCAGCGGAATCAGCATTAAATAAAGCCAGTCCTCATTATTCACTCGTAGCGCGGGAACCCATTCAAGCGCTGTAATAACGACCATTAAAAATAATGATGAAACGAACGTATTTTTTGAGGACTGCTTTTGTTTTATATATGCCGTCAACAGGCCGACGGCAAGCAGAGCCAGCGGCAGCCAGACAAACCCCGCAATCGAGTCATCCCGCTCTCCGAAAAACAAAAATCTGACGTACATTAAATCAAAAGCGACAAACAGAATGATAAACAGCTGAAGCAGATTCCAAAGCGAGCTTGATCTGAGAATTTCAAGGGCAAACCGGTGCACCGTCAAAAAAACGAAGAATCCCATCTGGCTGATCACACTGAAAATCATGCCTACCCCGATAAACCAGATCAGAACGGAGAAAATCTGACCGGCATCAAAATTCAGAAAGAACCCCTTGTACTCCCCCCACTTCAGAGCAAATCCCACGACGCTTGTAATAAGAGCGCCCACAGCTAAAATCGAAAAGAAAAATCGAACAAGCCCGCGGCTTTTCATCTCTTATTCATCCCCCTGACAATCGCGTTCAGCGATATTTTGTTATGTATAAATCCATTCCGATGAATCATATTAAAAATAAGTACAAGTAAGGAAGGAGCTTATGCATGTCAAAAGCCAAAACGCTATTGATAAGCTGTTTTGTTTTATTATCTGTAACAGCTTGTGCTCCAAAAGACCAAGCAGCGGATATGGATTATGACCAGACTAAAAAAATGGTTGTTGATATATTAAAGACCGATGATGGAAAAAAGGCAATTAAGGAAATATTAAATGATGATGCGATGAATGAGGCATTGGTGATTGATCAAAATGCCATTAAAGGCACAATAGAGAAAACCCTCACCTCTAAAAAAGGGGCGGAGTTCTGGAAAACCATCTTTGAAGACTCAAAATTCGCCGAGAGCTTTGCAAAAACTCTTCAGCCCGAGCATGAAAAAATCATAAAAAAACTGATGAAAGACCCTGATTATCAGAAAAGTTTTATGCAGATCATGCAGGACCCCGGCATGGATAAAAAATACTATGAGCTGGTGAAAAGCCAAAAGTTCCGCAGTTACTTAGAGGATGTAATTACAGAGACACTTTCCAGCCCGCTTTTCAAAAAGCAATTCGAGGATGAATTGAAAAAAGCAGCTTCAAGCTCTGAAAAAGAAAGCCAATAAAAGGCCGGGCCGTGTTGATCCCGGCCCCTTTTTTATTCAGCTGTTTTTTCAATGACTTTCTGGGCGATCCCCATATAAATTTCCCCGATCGGATGACTTCTGTCATAGACAGAAGGCGCAAACTGATCCTTGTCCCAATCAGGCTGTTTTAAAGGAATTCTGCCAAGCAGCGGCACTTGCAATTCCTCTGCAAGCTTATCTCCCCCGCCTTGACCGAACACATATTCTCTCTCGCCGGTTTTTGCACTTTCATAGTAAGCCATATTTTCAATGACCCCTACAACTTCATGATCGGTCTTAATCGCCATAGAACCCGCTCTCGCCGCTACAAATGCGGCTGTAGGGTGCGGCGTTGATACGATAATCTCTTTGCAGCTCGGAAGCATCGTGTGTACATCGAGCGCCACATCACCCGTGCCGGGCGGCAGATCAAGAACGATATAGTCAACCTCTCCCCAGTCAACCTCATGGAAGAAGTTATTCAGCATCTTGCCCAGCATCGGCCCTCTCCACACAACCGGAGCGTTTTCTTCGACGAAAAAGCCCATCGACATAACCTTTACTCCAAATCTTTCGACAGGAAGCAGTTTTTCTCCTTCTACTGTCGGGCGAACTGTAATACCCATCATGTCCGGCACGCTGAATCCGTATATATCCGCGTCGATCAAGCCGACTTTTTTTCCGAGCCGCGCAAGAGAAATGGCCAGGTTGACGGAAACCGTTGATTTGCCGACACCGCCTTTTCCGCTTGCCACCGCAAGAAAGACCGGCGGGTGTTTCCTATTCAGCAGGGTTTCGCTTTCAGCTGCCGGCCGGCTGAATTTCGCCAATGTTTCTTCCGGCAGCTCTTCAAACCGCAGTCCGACAGTTTCCGCACCCGCTTCTTTCAAAACGGATACGATTTCCTGCTGAATACCCATCTGTTCAGCCGTCCCCGTTTTTGCCAATGCAATTTTCACACTGACATGCCGTTTTTCCGGCTTGATCTTTACTTCTTTAATGGCATCCAATTCTCCCAGCGGTCTATGAAGAAAAGGTTCGCGCATTTTTCCGATTATATTTCTAACTTCATCTTCTCTTATCATCGAACCCTCACCCTTTGTGTATTCGTTTACAAGTGGTATTATACCATATATTAATTATAGAATCGGCGAAAAACCCTCCTTACTCGGGAGGGTCGCCTTTCTCTGTGAAGTATCTCAATACGCCCTTATACACGGAAGAAGCGATGATGTCCTGATATTTAGGCTGGCCGAGCCTTTTCGCTTCTGCCGGATTGGATAAAAATCCGATCTCCACCAGCGCGCCCGGTTTGGTTACATTCTGCATTAAGTATATGCCGTGTATCCGTTTCGCCTTTCTCGTCGTATTCTCCAAGTTAATTCTCAGTTCATCTTGTATATACTTTGCCACTTTTTCATTCTCTTCGTATTTTCCATAGTAAAAACTTTGGGCGCCGCTCCATCTCGGTGACGGTATGGCGTTCAGATGAATGCTGATATAAAGCTCCGCCTCTGAACGGTTGATGAGTTCCACACGCTTTCTAAGGTCTTCCGCTTTGCGTCTGCTGTAGCCTTTCGTCCCTTTAGGCGCCAAGTCGGTATCCGTCTCCCGCGTCATGATGACCAAAGCCCCTTGCTCCTGTAAATAGTCTCTCACCCTAGAGGCCACCTCAAGAGTAATATCTTTTTCAAGATGACTGCCTCCCGTAGCGCCGCCGTCCGGTCCGCCGTGTCCCGGATCGAGATAGATGATCTTCCCGCTCAGCGGCAGGCTCCACGGCCGCCAGGAATCATCATTATGAAATTGAAACCGGAATAAACACAATAATATGATAAAGCCAAGTAAAAAACCGAGCCATTTCAGTTTTTTTCTCATACTTTTCCCTCCCGCTTGTCCCCGTTATTAATAAGTATGGGACAAGGGAAGAAATTATGATTACCTCATGCGGAGCTTACATTGTTTTTCTCTTTGCAGGAATCCTTCCGTCCACCAGCTGTTGATAAACCGGCAGGACGCTTCATAGATTTCTTTTTGTTCTATGGAAGAATATTGCTCATGCGTCCAATTGCAAAGATATTCAAAAAAATCGACCGTCAGTTCTTCCTCTTCTTCAGCCGAACGCGCGTTTGCCCTCTGCAGGGCCTCGCCATAATAGCCAAAGACGCCGAACCGGCCGCCTAATAAATACGCTTCTATTGCAAAATCTATGCACCCTTCACTGAGAATCCCGTTTTCGTCCTGAAAAAAGGGAAACAAGGGGGTGAGACACGCTTTTACGGATTGAATGATTTGCGTCAGTGACAGCTCCTTGAGTAAATTTTTCTCAAGCTCATAATCCTTCTGCCGTTTCACGTCTGAAAAAGATAAAACCTCTGCCATTGCCATTTCACTCTCCTTTTTACTGTTATTTTGAAAGGAATAAGGAAAAAGCATGCTTTGTTGATAGTGGAAATCCTCCCAAATGAAGGGGTTTCATGTTAACTGGGAGAATAAAGAGCAGAGGTGACGTTATGAAAAAGCTGTTTCAATACAATTGGACGGTACGTGATGAGTGGTTTGCGATATGTGAAAAGCTGAGCCGAGAGGAACTGACGAAATCCCGGACGGGCGGAATGGAGAGCATCTTGCGGACTTTATTTCATATCATTGATGTCGAAATCAGCTGGGCTCGTGCCATTTTAGGTAAAGCTGATGTTTTGCCCGCTGAGTCTGATGATGCCAGCATACAGGATCTCCGGAAGCTCTCTGAACAGTATCGGGAGGATGTCATTCAAGCGGTCTCCGGCAAAGGAACGGACCTTGTTAAGCCGGGCTAGATGGACCAAACCTTTCATAAAGATGATATTCTCCGCCATATCCTTACGCATGAGATTCACCATATGGGACAACTGTCGGTTTGGGCCAGAGAAATTGGAATAGAACCGGTTTCAGCTAATGTGATCAGCCGCCCGCAGTAAAAAGCCGCAAAAAAACAGCATCGGTCACGGGATGCTGTTTTTATATTTTGATGCTTCTTGTTACGGAGTATGTATTAATGTATTCATCCAGAACGAGGCCGCCCTTGTCCTCATAAAAACCCGCAACCATGAAGCCTGCGTCAATCTGGCCTTTAATTTGATCCTCTAACGTATGGCCGAATTCAAATGCTTCATGATTCTCCATGAGTTCCTGTACTTTTTTCTTGCTCAGATCTTTTTCATCCGAAAACGGAATGGAATACTTTACTTTTAGGACGCCCTCCTGCTCTAAATCCATATCAAATAAGAACACGACGGGATTTACAAAACCGGAGATTAACGATCCGCCCTTTTTTAATACGCGATAGGCTTCTTTCCATACCGGGAGAACTGAATCAACAAAGCAATTCGATACCGGATGCACGATAAAATCAAATGACTCATCATCAAAACAGCTCAGATCATTCATGCTGCCTTTGACAGTCCGAAGTGTAAGGTGATCCCGTTCGGCAACCATTCTGTCTTGCGCAAGCTGCTTTTCCGAATTGTCAAAGACGGTGACATCAGCTCCTGCAGCAGCCAGCACCGGGCCTTGCTGTCCTCCTCCTGAAGCGAGACAAAGAACCTTCAAACCGTCTATGGATGGGAACCAATCCTCCGGCACGTCTTTTGCGGGGGTCATTCTGATGCTCCAATTGCCTTTTTTCGCTTCACCAATCGTATGGGAATCAACCGCAACCGTCCATTCATTGCCCGTTTCGACTTTTTTATCCCATGCCTTGCTGTTATGTATGGCTAACTTATTCATTATAACTGCGCTCCTTATTGGTAATGAATAGAGTATAACAAAACAATTCTAGAAATACATTGGATAACCTCTTCGATATGAGAAAAAAATACAAAAAAACCACAACCAAGAAGTTGTGGTTTTTGCAATCCAAAACGATTAACGTTTTGAGAACTGAGGTGCACGACGAGCGCCTTTAAGACCGTATTTTTTACGTTCTTTCATACGAGCGTCACGAGTCAGAAGACCAGCACGTTTAAGTGTTGCACGGTATTCTGGATCTGCTTCAAGCAAAGCACGAGCGATACCGTGACGGATTGCTCCAGCTTGACCAGATAAGCCGCCTCCATGTACGTTTACTAAAACATCATAAGTACCAGCTGTTTCAGTTAAAGTTAATGGTTGTTTGATATCTTCGATTAGAGCTGGAGATGGAATGTGCTCGCTGATTTCACGATTATTAACGACGATACGACCTTCTCCTGGAACTAAGCGCACACGCGCTACAGAACTTTTACGACGGCCAGTACCGTAATATTGAACCTGTGCCAAATTGGTAACCTCCTTTTTAATTAACCGCGAAGTTCGTAAACTTCAGGTTTTTGTGCTTCATGTGGATGCTCAGAACCACGGTATACGTTCAATTTTTTGAACATTTGACGACCTAGAGAACCTTTTGGAAGCATGCCTTTGATAGCAAGCTCAAGCATTTTCTCAGGGTAGTTTGTACGCATTTCAAGAGCAGTTCTTGATTTCAGACCGCCTGGGTGCATTGTGTGACGGTAGTAGATTTTATCAGTTAACTTTTTACCAGTTAACTCGATTTTTTCAGCGTTGATGATGATCACATGATCTCCAGTATCAACGTGCGGTGTGTAAGTCGGTTTGTGTTTCCCGCGAAGGATAGATGCAACTTCTGTAGAAAGACGTCCTAAAGTCTTGCCAGCTGCATCAACAACTAACCACTTGCGTTCAATAGTACTTGCGTTAGCCATAGGTGTTGTACGCATTTAATTCCCTCCTAAATGATCTGTCATTTTTTCATAAACTTCTGTTACGTTCTATTTCACAACACAATAAGTTCCGGGGCTTATCGTGGGGTTGAAATACATACCATATGATATCTTATAACTTTATGCAGACTCTGTCAAGAAAATGTTACACCTGGTTTAGTTGTCATAGCAAACGCGCCATAAATACAGCCCGTGCCCCGGTGCGGTGCGCCCCGCGGCTTCGCGATCCTTCACTTCCAGCATTGCTTTTACATCATCAGGAGAAAATTTTCCAGTTCCTGTGTCCAATAACGTTCCGGCAATGATTCTGACCATATTATACAGAAATCCGTTTCCGGTGATCCGCATTTGCAGACCGTCTCCGGTCTCAGTCCAATCCAGTTCGTAAACTGTTCTGACTTTATCCTGAACCGCGGTATCAGCCGCGCAAAAACTTGTGAAATCATGTGTCCCGATGAGGTGCCTTGAAGCTTCCCTCATTTTCTGCACATTAAGCTGATATGCAAAATGGTAAGCGTAATGTCGTTTAAATACGTCCGGGTGTTTCTCCGTATATACAAAGTAGCGATATTCCTTTTGGACTGCGCTAAATCGTGCATGGAACCCATCATCCGCAATCTCTGCTTTTTTGACGGCAATATCATCAGGCAGCAGGGCATTGAGCGCAAACGGCCATTTTTCAGCCGGAATGGACAGCGGCGTATCAAAATGAATGACCTGCCCGGCAGCATGAACATCGCTGTCAGTGCGGCCCGATGAGATGACAGGCACCCTGCCGTCCGTTTTGTGGATGACGGCCAGCGCCTTTTCCAATTCACTTTGAACGGTCCGTTTTCCAGGCTGAACCTGATATCCGTTAAATAAATGCCCGTCATAAGCAATGGTACATTTCATTCTCATTCAGCAGCACCTCTAACTTCTTAAGAAAAACAATAATACGGCTAATACGATGATGAGCAGAATGGCTCCGGTATCCTTTCCGGTCCAGACGAGCTTTCTGTATTTCGTTCTCCCCTCACCGCCCTGGTAGCCTCTCGCCTCCATGGCGACCGCGAGCTCTTCCGCGCGTTTAAAGGCGCTGACAAACAGCGGAACAAGCAGCGGAACAACAGCTTTGATTCTGTCTTTCACCGGACCGCTTGTAAAATCCGCCCCCCTCGCCATTTGCGCCTTCATGATTTTATCCGTCTCTTCCATCAGCGTCGGGATAAAGCGCAGCGAAATCGACATCATTAACGCGAGTTCGTGTACGGGCAGCTTCACCTTTTTAAATGGATTCAAGAGCTGCTCCATTCCATCCGTTATTTCAATCGGCGTTGTCGTCAGCGTCAGCAGCGTCGTCATAAAGATGAGATAGACGAAACGGAGAGAGATAAAAATCCCCTGTACAAGTCCGCCCTCATATACTTTAAACCAGCCAAGCTGAAAAATGACAGACCCTTCATGCGTCATGAAGATGTGCAGTAAAAACGTAAACGCCACAATCCAGATAATCGGCTTAAGCCCCTTCAGTAAAAAGCTGAAAGGCACTCGCGTTAAGGCGATCACCCCAAATGTAAATAAACCGAGCAAAGCGTACGTCTGCACGTTGTTTGCCAAAAAGACGATACATACAAAAAGAAAGATGCTGACAAGTTTTGTTCGCGGGTCCAACCGGTGAATAAGCGATGAACCGGGAACATACTTTCCGATAATCATGCTGTCCATCATTGGTCCTTTTCCTCCTGAAAGAAAGCCTTAATTTCGCTGGCGGCATCCTGCAGGGTCAGCATGGGTTTCTCATACTTGACGCCGAGAGCCGTCTCAAGCCGTCTCTGAAACTTCACCGATTCAGGAAGATCCAGACCCATTTCGGCCATCTCTTCACCTTTTGCAAACAAGTCGCGCGGACTTCCCGTCGCTTTAATGGTTCCTTTATGCATGACGATCATCTCGTCGGCATAGCGGGCAGCATCCTCCATACTGTGGGTGACGAGAATCGTAGTTAAGTTCCCACGCTTATGAAGCGCATAGAACATGTCCATAATGTCCTGGCGCCCTCTGGGATCAAGGCCGGCCGTCGGTTCATCCAAAACCAGCACTTCCGGCTCCATCGCGAGAACGCCCGCAATCGCCACTCTGCGCATCTGACCGCCGCTGAGCTCAAACGGCGAACGATCCAAAATGTCTTCCGGGAGGCCCACAAGCTCCAGCATCTCTTTCGCCTTTCGTTCACCGTCTTCTTTTTTCACACCGAAATTCATCGGTCCGAATGAGATGTCCTTCAGCACAGTCTCCTCAAACAGCTGATGTTCGGGAAATTGGAAAACGATTCCGACTTTTTTCCGCAAAGTCTTAAGATTTTTATTTTTTTTACCGGCTGCCAAAATCGTGCTGCCGAGTTCAAGCTGCCCTTTAGTAGGTCTCAGCAAACCGTTTAAATGCTGTAAGAGCGTCGATTTGCCCGACCCTGTATGCCCGATGACGGCCACATAGCTGCCCTCTTTTATCACGGCATTGATATCATACAGAGCAAGCCGTTCAAACGGTGTCTTCATTTGATAGCGATGTTCTACATCTTTGATTTTAATGTCCACAGCTCATTCACCAGCCCTTCCTGAGTCAGATGGTTTTTCGTTAACGCCAGTCCGCTTTCTTTCAAAAGCAGGCTGAGCTGGAATGAGAAAGGCAAATCAAGACCGATGCGAACCAAGTCTTCATTTAATTTAAAAATCTCTTCAGGCGGGCCTTCTGCATACTTCCTGCCGCCGTTCATTACAATGATTCTGTCCGCCCTTGCGGCTTCTTCCAGGTCATGTGTAATCGAAATGACGGTGGCCGTGCCCTGATCTTTTAAGCGTCTGACAGTATCAAGGACTTCTTCTCTCCCGATCGGGTCAAGCATGGATGTCGCTTCATCCAAAATCATAATATCAGGACGAGCAGCAATAATCCCTGCGATCGCCACTCTTTGTTTTTGACCTCCGGAGAGATGGTGCGGCTCTTGATCAAGAAAATCCTGCATATTGACTTGTGTGACAGCCCAATCTACTCTCTCAATCATTTCTTCGCGCGGAACACCATTGTTTTCTAAACCAAAAGCCACATCATCGCGAACAGTCGTTCCGACAAATTGGTTATCGGGATTCTGAAAGACCATCCCTATTTTTTTTCGCACATCCCACACGGTATCTTCAGTCAGTTTGATGCCGCCGACTTCAATATCTCCGGCCTCAGGCAAAATCAGTCCGTTCAGCGCTCTGGCCAAAGTCGACTTCCCTGAACCGTTGTGGCCTACGATAGCAAGCCATTCTCCTTCGTATACCTCCAGACTCACACCGTCCAGCGCCGGTCTTTCTGCATCTTTGCGGTATCGAAATAAGATGTCTTTTACGGATATAAGCTGTTTTTGATCCACGGGTGCCTGGCCTCCTCTCAGCTATAGCTCTGCTTTTCTGTCTCATAATAAAAAGTTCTGGTATCTAAAAAAAGGGCATAGATCCAGTTAGAAACTGTCCCGCCCTTCTTTAGATACACAAAAATATGTGATTAAACCAATTCGATGATTGCCATTGGTGCACCGTCACCACGGCGAGGACCAAGCTTCATAATACGTGTGTATCCGCCTTGGCGCTCCTCGTAACGAGTTGCAATGTCAGAGAATAATTTTTGAAGTGCATCTTGGTTATTTTCTTCATTTGCAACCTCGTTGCGAATGTATGCAGCAGCTTGACGACGAGCATGCAAGTCACCGCGCTTACCAAGAGTGATCATCTTTTCAACAACAGAGCGAAGTTCTTTCGCACGTGTTTCAGTTGTTTCAATTCTTTCGTTGATGATCAAATCTGTTGTAAGATCACGAAGCATAGCTTTACGCTGTGAACTCGTACGTCCTAGTTTTCTGTATGACATGTGATGTCCCCTCCTTTAATGGAATGCTGTTTCTAAATAAAAAACACACGAAAATCCTAGTTCACATGGAAACTAGATCAATCGTCTTTGCGAAGGCCGAGTCCAAGTTCTTCTAGTTTCGCTTTCACTTCTTCAAGTGATTTGCGTCCCAGGTTGCGAACTTTCATCATATCTTCTTCCGTCTTGTTCGCAAGTTCTTGAACCGTGTTAATGCCCGCACGCTTCAAGCAGTTGTAAGAACGGACAGAAAGATCAAGTTCCTCAATCGTCATTTCAAGAACTTTTTCCTTTTGATCCTCTTCTTTTTCAACCATGATTTCAGCATGCTGAGCTTCGTCAGTTAAACCAACGAATATATTAAGGTGTTCAGTTAAAATCTTAGAACCGAGAGCAATTGCTTCCTTCGGTCCAGTGCTTCCGTCAGTCCAAACATCAAGTGTAAGTTTGTCATAGTTTGCAACCTGGCCTACACGAGTGTTTTCTACCTGATAAGATAAACGAGAAACTGGCGTAAAGATTGAATCGATCGGAATCACGCCGATTGGCTGATCGTCTCTTTTGTTCGAATCAGCAGGTGTATACCCACGTCCTCTTTGTGCAGTAAGGCGAACTCGGAAACTCGCATTCTCACCAAGAGTCGCGATATGAAGATCCGGATTAAGGATTTCAACATCGCTGTCGTGTGTAATATCAGCTGCTGTGACAGTTCCTTCACCCTGTACATCAATTTCGAGCGTCTTCTCTTCATCAGAGTAGATTTTCAATGCAAGCTTTTTAATGTGCAAGATAATCGTTGTAACATCTTCCACAACGCCTTCGATTGTCGAGAATTCGTGCAGTACACCATCTATCTGGATCGATGTTACAGCGGCACCAGGGAGTGAGGATAAGAGGATACGACGTAAGGAGTTACCCAGAGTTGTACCATATCCACGCTCAAGCGGCTCTACGACAAACTTACCAAATTTGGCATCGTCGCTGATTTCAACCGTTTCGATTTTTGGTTTTTCAATCTCGATCATTACTTAAAACCCTCCTTCAAAACGTCGAAACCTCGAATAGAATCATATGAGATTCCATCCGAAATTCCCCATTGTTTAGTCCCGTATGTGCTCAGGCAACGAGTCGGTGCATTCGTTTCATAAATAACTGTATCATAACCCATTATTGACAGGGACACAAAATCTATACAAACAAATTACACGCGGCGACGTTTTGGTGGACGGCATCCATTATGAGGAACAGGAGTTACGTCTCTGATAGCTGTAACTTCAAGTCCGGCAGCTTGTAAAGCACGGATTGCAGCTTCACGGCCAGAACCTGGTCCTTTAACAGTTACTTCAAGAGTTTTAAGTCCGTGTTCGATTGAACCTTTAGCAGCTGTTTCAGCAGCCATTTGCGCAGCAAAAGGAGTCGATTTACGAGAACCTCTGAATCCTAGAGCTCCGGCACTTGACCAAGAAATAGCATTACCATGAGTATCAGTGATCGTAACGATCGTGTTGTTGAAAGTTGAACGAATATGAGCGATTCCTGACTCAATATTCTTTTTCACGCGACGTTTACGCGTGTTTTGTTTACGAGCAGCAGCCATTGTTTAGGTACCTCCCTTACTTATTTTTTCTTGTTAGCTACAGTACGACGCGGACCTTTACGAGTACGCGCATTGTTTTTAGAGTTTTGTCCGCGAACAGGCAAACCTCTGCGATGGCGGATTCCGCGGTAGCTTCCGATTTCGATCAGACGCTTGATGTTAAGAGAAACTTCACGGCGAAGGTCACCTTCTACTTTCAGTTTGTCAATAACATCACGGATTTTACCAAGTTCTTCTTCAGTAAGATCACGCACACGAGTATCTTCAGAAACACCAGCCTCTTTCAAGACTTGCTGAGCCGTTGTGCGGCCAATTCCGAAGACATATGTTAAAGAAATAACAACACGTTTGTCACGTGGGATATCTACACCAGCAATACGAGCCATTCTCTGGGCACCTCCTTATTAATTATCCTTGTTTTTGTTTATGCTTTGGATTTTCACAGATCACCATTACTTTTCCTTTTCTGCGAATAACTTTACATTTCTCGCAGATTGGTTTAACTGATGGTCTCACTTTCATGTGTTTCCAACCTCCTTCAGTTTCCGGAGTGCTTTATTTGTAACGGTACGTAATCCTGCCACGAGTTAAGTCATATGGAGATAATTCTACCGTAACTTTGTCTCCAGGTAAAATGCGAATGAAGTGCATGCGGATTTTACCAGATACGTGAGCCAAAACCGTATGGCCATTTTCGAGTTCAACTTTGAACATCGCGTTTGGCAGTGTTTCGACAATCGTACCTTCCACTTCAATTACATCGTCTTTCGCCATTCAAGTGTTCTCCCTTCTTCAAATCAGTAACTTGCTCTCTGACAAATTTCAAAAGAGAAAATCTCAGTTATCCGTTTGTCACACGCCCTGTTTCGTTTATACTGTTCTGAACTTCCGGAGATACGCAATCATAAAGGGTGAATGATTGATATTCTTTTTCTAAGGAGAATGAAATGTACGCTTTTCTCCGTCTGCTTTAGTACACGATGATGAATCTTCATTCCTATGACAGCAGCTAGCCGGTTTTTCTTCCGACCAATTGTAAACCTACAATCTGCCCAGGTGCGGAATGAAAAACATGTGTCATGGAATTCATTTCATCATCTAGACTTTTGTCAGTATATCAAAACCCGTTTCCGTAATCGCAATCGTATGTTCAAAATGAGCACACTTTTTCCCATCTACCGTTACAACCGTCCAGTTATCAGCCAATGTTTTCACATATCGGCTGCCAGCGTTAACCATCGGTTCTATAGCGAGAACCATACCAGGCTTCAGCCTAGGTCCTTTGTTTGGCGGACCGTAATGAGGAATTTGCGGATCCTCATGCAAGTCTTGACCAACACCATGTCCGACATACTCCCTAACAACTGAAAACTGCTCATTTTCGACATACGTTTGTATTGCGTGGGAAATATTCGACAAACGTTCACCTGGTTTTGCTTCCTTCAAGCCTTTATATAAAGACTCCTCTGTCACTTCCAGCAGTCGTTTATCATCATCACTGATGTTTCCTACCGGATATGTCCAAGCAGAGTCACCATGATAACCATTTAATTTAGCACCGATATCAATGCTGATAATGTCACCGTCACGCAAAACCCTTTTACCGGGAATTCCGTGAACGAGTTCTTCATTAACTGATACACAGATGCTCCCGCGAAACCCATTATACCCCTTAAAAGATGGGATTGCACCCTGCTTCTCAATAAAACGTTCGGCAATTTGATCCAATTCTTTTGTCGAGATTCCTGGTTTAATGTGCTTTTTCATCTCTTCATGAGTCAAAGCCACGATTCGCCCTGCTTCCCGCATGATGCCAAGCTCACGAGGGGTCTTACAGATAATCATTTGCTCAATCCTCCAAGAAGCTCTTTCACATCTTTGTACACGTCGTTAATGTCCTGCTGGCCATTGACGTTGACAAGATACCCTTTCTCAGAATAAAAATCGAGTAAAGGCTGAGTCTGCTTCATGTTGACCTCAAGCCGTTTTGAGACGGTTTCCTCATTATCATCTGCCCGTTGATAAAGGTCTCCTCCGTCTTTATCACAAACACCCGGCGTTTTCGGCGGATTGAAAACCAAATGATAGGTTGTGCCGCAAACACTGCAAATTCTGCGTCCAGTCAAACGTTCCATTAAAGAGTCTTTGTCTACTTTAATGTTAATGACATAATCAATCGGCTTGCCGTATTCCTCAAGAATGTTTTCAAGAGCTTCAGCCTGAGCGACTGTTCGCGGAAATCCGTCCAGAAGAAAACCTCTTTCACAATCATCTTTGCCGAGTCTTTCTTTGACAATGCCGATTGTGACTTCGTCCGGTACGAGCTCGCCTTTATCAATATAAGACTTTGCTTCGAGTCCGAGTGGTGTTTCTTCTTTCATAGCAGCACGGAACATATCTCCCGTTGAGATATGAGGTATCCCATAATCCTCAACAATTCGTTCTCCCTGTGTGCCTTTACCGGCTCCAGGAAGTCCCATTAAGACTAAGTTCATTCGGATTTCCCCCGTCCTCTCTTATTTAGAGGAATGGTTAAAACCAGTCCTCTAATTTTTCATAAATCCTCGGTAATTACGTTTCACTAACTGGCTCTCCAGCTGCTTCATTGTCTCCAAGGCTACCCCGACGACAATTAACAATGATGTTCCGCCAATCTGTGCACTTTGAGGCAATCCAGCGAATTGAATGAAAAAGATAGGAAGAATGGAAATCACGGCTAAGAATATAGAACCCACAAACGTAAGTCGATACAAAATGCTCGTAATTCTATCTTGAGTCATTTTCCCTGGACGAACCCCCGGGATATAGCCACCCTGTTTTTTAAGGTTATCAGCCATTTGTTCAGGGTTTACCTGCACAAAAGCATAGAAGTACGTAAAGGCGATAATTAATGCGACATAAACCGCCATGCCCACCGGATGTGTATTGTCAAAGTTGGCTTGAATCCACTTTGTCACATCGTTTTCTCCGAAAAATGACGCGATAGTACGCGGCGTAATAAGAAACGCAACCGCAAAGATTACCGGAATAACCCCTGCCGGATTCACTTTAAGCGGAAGGTGAGTTGACTGGCCTCCGCCAACAGGTGAACGACCTTGCCCTTTTGCATATTGAATCGCGATTTTGCGTACGGCCTGCTGAATGAATATAACACCAACAATAACGGCCAAAATCGCAATCACCAGTAAAGCGATTTTTACAATATGAATAAACAGCTGATCGCTGCTGCCGACAAATTGAGTCTCATAAATCTGCCCAACAGTTTTCGGAATACTAGCCACAATCCCCGCGAAGATGATGATCGAAATTCCGTTACCTACTCCATTGGAAGTAATTTGTTCTCCCAGCCACATTAAAAAAGCAGTTCCTCCAGTGAGTACTAAAGCAATAATCAGATATGTCGATATGCCGGATTTTTCAATCAGCATACCGTTTGCCAGGTTGTTAAACCCGTAAGACATACCTAATGCCTGGATAAAACCAAGCACAATCGTAAAATATCTCGTGAACTGAGCTAATTTACGGCGGCCGACTTCACCTTGCTTAGACCACTCGGTAAACTTCGGCACAACATCCATCTGAAGCAGCTGAATGATGATTGAAGCAGTGATGTAAGGCGTAATTCCCATCGCAAAAATGGAGAACTGATAAAGCGCACCGCCGCCAAATGTATTAAGGAGATCAAAAACCCCCATCGAACTTTGTGTCTGCAACGCCTGAGCATTTACATATGGCACAGGGATAAACGCACCTATGCGAAAGACGATTAGCATGAGTAATGTAAAAATGATTTTATTCCGAATATCACTCACACGCATAAAGTTGGAGATTGTCTTAAACAAGTTAGATCACCTCAGCTGTACCGCCAGCAGCTTCAACAGCTTCTTTCGCAGAAGCAGAGAATTTATTGGCTTTTACAGTTAATTTTTTCTCTAATTTACCGTTGCCAAGAATCTTTACTCCTGCATTAAGTTTGCTAATAACACCAGTCTCAAGAAGAAGTTCAGGAGTGACTTCCGTTCCTTCCGCAAAACCGTTCAATTTGTCTACGTTCACAATAGCGTATTCCTTACGGTTGATGTTTGTAAAACCGCGTTTAGGAAGACGTTGGAATAAAGGCATTTGTCCCCCCTCGAATCCAGGGCGTACACCGCCGCCAGAACGAGCGTTTTGACCTTTGTGACCTTTACCAGCTGTTTTACCGTTACCAGAACCAATACCACGACCTACGCGATTGCGTACTTTACGTGAACCTTCTGAAGGCTTTAATTCATGAAGTTTCATTAGGACACCTCCTTAGCCTATAATTTATTTTTATTGTTCTTTAACAGAAACTAGATGAGATACTTTATTAATCATACCGCGGATCGCAGCGTTATCTTCATGAACGACAGTTTGGTTTGTTTTCTTTAAACCAAGTGTTCTTACAGTAACGCGCTGATCTTCCGGGCGACCGATTACACTGCGTTTGAGGGTAATTTCTAATTTAGCCATTAATGTTCCCTCCTTATCCTAACAGTTCTTCTACAGATTTTCCACGAAGCTTCGCAACCTCTTCGGCACGTTTAAGCTCACTTAAACCTTGAAGTGTTGCACGGATCATGTTGATCGGTGTGTTAGAACCTAAAGACTTAGAAAGGATATCAGCAACGCCAGCAAGCTCAAGTACCGCACGTACAGGGCCTCCAGCGATAACTCCAGTACCTTCAGAAGCAGGTTTCAACAAGATATTGCCTGCACCGAAACGTCCGATGATTTCGTGTGGAATCGTAGTTCCAACCATTGGTACTTCAATCAAATTCTTTTTCGCATCTTCAACAGCTTTGCGGATGGCTTCAGGTACTTCTTGTGCTTTACCAGTACCGAAACCTACGTGACCGTTTTTGTCACCGACAACGACTAGAGCTGCGAAACGGAAACGACGACCACCTTTAACAACTTTCGCTACGCGGTTAACCGTAACTAAGCGTTCTTCTAACTCTAATTTGCTTGGGTCAATACGACGCATAATCATGTGTCCCTCCTTTTTTTATTAAAATTTCAGTCCGGCTTCACGAGCTGCATCGGCCAGAGCTTTTACACGTCCATGGTATAAGTATCCGCCGCGGTCAAATACTACGTCAGAAACACCTTTCTCAGAAGCGCGTTTCGCAACGAGTTCACCGACTTTAGCAGCAGCAGCGCTGTCACCAGTGCTTTCCACGTTCAAATCTTTATCGAGAGTAGAGGCACTAGCAAGTGTAACGCCATTTACATCATCGATGATTTGAGCATAAATGTGTTTGTTTGAACGGAACACATTCAGACGAGGTCTTTCAGCTGTGCCTGAAAGTTTAGCACGAACACGGGCATGTCTTTTTTGACGAGCAGCATTTTTGCTAGTTTTCGTAATCATCCTTAGGTCACTCCTTTCTTCACTTTAAGCGGTCTTACTTAGCAGATTTACCTTCTTTACGGCGAACAACTTCACCTTCGTAGCGGATTCCTTTACCTTTGTAAGGCTCTGGAGAACGTACAGCGCGGATGTTAGCAGCGATAGCTCCTACACGCTCTTTGTCTGTACCTTTTACAACTACTTTAGTTTGAGAAGGAACTTCGATTTCGATGCCCTCTTCAGGAACGATCTCAACAGGGTGAGAGTATCCAACGTTTAAAACAAGTTTGTTTCCGGATTTAGCCGCACGATAACCGACACCGACTAATTCCAAACCTCTTTCAAATCCTTTAGATACGCCTTCAACCATGTTTCCAAGCAGACTGCGAGTCGTACCATGCAGCGCACGGTGCTCTTTGTGATCAGAAGGACGAGTAACTGTAAGCACGTTGTCCTCAATTTTGATTTCCATATCAGGATGGAAAGTACGAGTTAATTCTCCTTTTGGTCCTTTTACAGCTACAGTGTTGCCTTCGTTCAGCGTTACTGTAACTCCAGAAGGGATCTCAAGCAGTTTTTTACCTACACGAGACATACTAAAACACCTCCATTCTTGTTAAACTTCTTACCAAACGTATGCTAGTACTTCTCCACCAGCTTGTTTTGCACGGGCTTCTTTGTCCGTTAAAACACCTTGTGATGTAGAAATAATCGCGATTCCAAGACCGTTAAGTACGCGAGGTACTTCATTTGATTTAGCGTATACACGCAAACCTGGTTTGCTGATTCTTTTAAGACCAGTGATAACGCGCTCGTTGTTTTGTCCGTATTTCAAGAAAACGCGGATGATACCTTGTTTGCTGTCTTCTACGAACTCAACGTCACGAATGAAACCTTCACGCTTTAAAATGTCAGCAATTTCTCTTTTCAATTTAGAAGCAGGAATTTCAAGCTTCTCATGACGTACCATGTTTGCATTGCGAATACGAGTCAGCATATCTGCAATTGGATCTGTCATAACCATTATATAATTACCTCCTTCCCATTCTTGGGGATTACCAGCTGGCTTTTTTCACGCCAGGAATTTGTCCTTTATATGCAAGCTCACGGAAACAAATACGGCAAAGTTTAAATTTACGAATGACTGAGTGCGGACGTCCGCAGCGTTCACAGCGAGTGTACTCTTGCACTTTAAACTTTGGTGTACGTTGTTGTTTCGCAATCATTGACTTTTTAGCCACGATTTCGCCTCCCTTTCATTGATTATTTCTGGAACGGCATACCTACTTGAGTTAATAGCTCACGAGCCTCTTCGTCAGAGTTAGCAGTCGTTACGATAACGATGTCCATTCCGCGAACCTTTGTTACTTTATCGTAGTCAATTTCAGGGAAGATTAACTGTTCTTTAATACCAAGAGTGTAGTTTCCGCGACCGTCGAAAGATTTCTTAGAAATCCCGCGGAAGTCACGTACACGCGGTAAAGATACAGAAATAAGTTTATCAAGGAAATCATACATGCGCTCTCCGCGAAGAGTTACTTTCGCACCGATAGGCATTCCCTCACGAAGACGGAATCCAGCAATTGATTTCTTCGCACGAGTAACGACAGGTTTTTGACCTGCGATAAACGTTAATTCTTCAACAGCACTGTCGATTGCTTTCGCGTTTTGAACAGCATCACCGACACCCATGTTGATTACGATTTTTTCGATTTTTGGCACCTGCATAACAGAGTCGTAGTTGAACTTCGTCATCAAAGCAGGTGAAATTTCTTTATTGTACTTTTCTTTAAGGCGGTTCATGAGATAGACCTCCCTTCCTTTAAATACTATTTATCTAAGACTTGCCCAGATTTTTTTGCAACACGAACTTTTTTGCCATCTTCCACTTTGTATCCTACGCGAGTCACTTCACCTGTTTTAGGATCGAGCGGCATAACGTTTGATACATGAATTGGCGCCTCTTGATTAGAAATACCGCCTTGAGGGTTTGCTTGAGTTGGTTTAGAGTGCTTCTTCACCATGTTTACGCCCTCAACTAGAACGCGGTCCTTTTTAGGAAAAGCAGCAAGGATCGTACCTTGTTTGCCTTTATCTTTACCAGAGATAACCATTACTTTATCGCCTTTTTTCACATGCATCCTGATCGCACCTCCTTGAGTAAGGCATTTATTTCATTAGATAACTTCTGGAGCCAGAGAAACAATTTTCATGAAGTTGTTTTCACGTAATTCACGAGCAACCGGTCCGAAGATACGAGTTCCACGCGGGCTCTTGTCGTCACGGATGATAACACATGCATTCTCATCGAAGCTGATGTATGATCCGTCAGTTCTGCGTGCTCCGCTTTTTGTGCGAACGATAACAGCTCTTACGACTTCACCTTTTTTGACAACGCCTCCTGGTGTTGCTTGTTTAACCGTGCAAACAATTACATCACCAATGTTAGCCGTTTTACGTCCAGAACCGCCAAGAACTTTAATAGTAAGTACCTCACGCGCACCGGAGTTGTCAGCAACTTTTAAACGAGTCTCTTGTTGAATCATTATTTGTTACCTCCCTTCGGAAAAAGAATTCCGAACTTTATTAGATAATAACAGCTTCTTCGACAACTTCTACTAGACGAAAACGTTTAGTTGCAGATAATGGACGAGTTTCCATGATCTTCACGATGTCTCCGATTTTAGCTTGATTATTTTCATCATGTGCTTTTAATTTCTTTGAGTATTTTACGCGTTTACCGTAAATAGGATCCTTTTTGTATGTTTCAACAACAACAGTGATGGTTTTATCCATTTTGTCAGAAACAACACGGCCTTGGTAAACCTTGCGTTGGTTACGTTCGCTCATGCTCACGACCTCCCCTCAGTGATTATTTGTTAGCAGCAATTTCTCTTTCACGAATCACAGTTTTCATGCGCGCGATAGCTTTGCGCACTTCACGAATGCGAGCAGTATTTTCAAGTTGTCCTGTCGCTAATTGAAAGCGAAGATTGAAAAGTTCTTCTTTAAGAGACTTTACTTTTTGTTCAATTTCAGCAGTGGTAAGGTCACGAATTTCATTAGCTTTCATTTGATTCACCACCAATTTCTTCACGTTTTACGAACTTCGTTTTAATTGGCAATTTGTGAGATGCAAGACGAAGCGCTTCACGAGCTACCTCTTCAGACACACCAGAAATCTCAAATAAAACTTTGCCCGGTTTTACAACAGCTACCCAGCCTTCAGGAGCCCCTTTACCGGAACCCATCCGTACCTCAAGCGGTTTAGCAGTGTAAGGTTTTGAAGGGAAAATTTTAATCCAAACTTTACCGCCACGTTTCATGTAACGAGTCATCGCAATACGTGCAGCTTCGATTTGGCGGTTCGTGATCCAAGAAGCTTCAAGAGCCTGGATACCGTACTCACCAAAATGTACTTCAGTACCGCCTTTAGCGCGACCGCGCATTTTTCCGCGATGCTCTCTGCGATATTTAACGCGTTTTGGTAATAACATATTATTTTCCTCCTTCCTCAGTTTTCTTCTTAGTAGGAAGAACCTCTCCACGATAGATCCAGACTTTTACACCGAGCTTACCGTAAGTTGTGTCAGCTTCAGATGTTGCATAGTCGATGTCAGCACGTAAAGTGTGCAATGGAACAGTTCCTTCACTGTAGTATTCAGAACGAGCGATGTCAGCTCCGCCAAGACGGCCGGAAACCATTGTTTTCACACCTTGTGCTCCAGCACGCATAGTGCGTTGGATTTGTTGTTTCTGCGCACGGCGGAAAGAAATACGGTTTTCTAGTTGACGAGCGATGTTGTCAGCTACAAGCTGAGCATCAAGATCTGCTCTTTTGATTTCAAGAATGTTAATGTGTACACGCTTGCCAGTTAGGCTGTTAAGGGCTTTACGAAGTGCTTCAACTTCAGATCCGCCTTTACCGATTACCATACCAGGCTTAGCAGTGTGGATCGTAATGTTAACGCGGTTTGCTGCGCGCTCGATTTCTACTTTAGAAACAGAAGCGTCAGAAAGGCGTTTGCTAATGAATTCACGAATTTTTAAATCTTCGTGCAGGAAGTCAGCGTAATCTTTACCAGCGTACCACTTAGATTCCCAATCACGAATGACTCCGATACGAAGACCGACTGGATTTACCTTTTGACCCACTACTTATCCCTCCTTCTTTTCTGATACAACGATTGTAATGTGGCTCGTACGTTTGTTGATTTGGCTCGCACGTCCCATAGCACGCGGGCGGAATCTTTTTAACGTTGGGCCTTCGTCAACAAATGCCTGAGAAATAACCAGATTGTTAGCGTCCATCTCGTAGTTGTGCTCAGCATTTGCGATAGCAGATTTTAAAACTTTTTCGATGATTGGAGAAGCAGCTCTCGGAGTTAGGTTCAAGATAGATACTGCTTCGCCTACTTGCTTACCTCGAATCAGGTCCATTACTAGACGTGCTTTACGAGGAGCAATACGGACTGTTCTTGCAACAGCTTTAGCTTGCATTTAAAAGCCTCCTCTCTTAGCGTCTTGTTTTTTTATCGTCACTGGCGTGGCCTTTGTAAGTACGAGTCGGTGCGAATTCGCCCAACTTGTGGCCTACCATGTCTTCAGAAATGAATACAGGCACGTGTTTACGTCCGTCATATACTGCGATTGTGTGACCGATAAATTGTGGGAAAATAGTTGAACGGCGAGACCAAGTTTTTACAACTTGTTTCTTGTCCGTTTCATTTAATTTCTCGATTTTTGTCATCAAGTGTCCATCGACAAATGGTCCTTTTTTCAAGCTGCGAGCCATTTTGGAACCTCCCTTCGTGATTGCACTACGGTCCGAAATGAACCGTAGACAACCCCGTTATTTATTTTTACGACGACGTACGATAAATTTATCAGATTTGTTCTTTTTCTTACGTGTCTTGAATCCAAGAGTCGGTTTGCCCCAAGGAGACATTGGTGATTTACGTCCGATTGGCGCGCGACCTTCACCACCACCGTGCGGGTGATCGTTAGGGTTCATTACAGAACCGCGGACTGTAGGGCGGATGCCTTTCCAGCGAGAGCGTCCTGCTTTACCAACGTTGATAAGTTCGTGCTGCTCGTTACCTACTTGACCGATAGAAGCGCGGCAAGCAGAAAGGATCATGCGAACTTCACCAGAGTTAAGACGTACAAGAACGTATTTGCCTTCTTTACCAAGAACCTGAGCAGATGTACCAGCTGAACGTACAAGCTGTCCGCCTTTACCAGGTTTTAATTCAATGTTATGCACAACAGTACCAACAGGGATGTTGATAAGCGGAAGTGCGTTACCTACTTTGATGTCAGCTTCAGGGCCGGACATGATTTCAGTACCTACTTGAATTCCTTTTGGTGCAAGAATGTAACGTTTTTCTCCGTCTACATAGTTGATTAGTGCGATGTTAGCTGAACGGTTTGGATCGTATTCAACTGTAGCAACGCGTCCAGGTATACCATCTTTATCGCGTTTGAAGTCGATAACACGGTATTGGCGTTTGTGTCCGCCACCTTGGTGACGTACAGTCAATTTACCTTGGTTGTTACGTCCGCCTTTTTTGTGAAGGGGAGCAAGCAAGGATTTTTCCGGCTGGTCAGTCGTGATTTCAGCAAAATCTGAAGTTGTCATGCCACGACGTCCGTTAGAGGTCGGTTTATACTTTTTAATCGCCATTTTGAATTTCCCTCCTTCTTTTTACAGATAATTAAGCTTCAAAAATTTCGATTTCTTTGCTGTCTGCAGTAAGTTTTACGATCGCTTTTCTGCGACGGCTAGTCATACCAGTATAGCGGCCGACACGTTTTGATTTCCCTTTGTAGTTCATGATGTTGACTTTGTCAACTTTCACTCCAAAGATACTTTCAACTGCATCTTTCACTTCTGTTTTATTAGCTCTTACATCAACTTCAAAAGTATATTTCTTTTCAGTCATTAAATCAGCAGAACGTTCAGTAATGACGGGGCGCTTAAGAACATCACGAGGATCTTTCATTATGCAAGCACCTCCTCTACTTTTTCAACCGCAGCTTTTGTAATCAGAAGCTTCTCGTGGTTGACAACGTCTAACACGTTGATTCCGTTAGCTTGAACAACTGTAACTCCAGGGATGTTGCGTGTAGAAAGAGATACTGCTTCGTTTGCATCCGCAGTTACGATTAAAGCTTTTTTCTCAACAGACAATCCTTTAAGGATAGCTGTCATTTCTTTTGTTTTAACCGTATCAAGAGTAAGATCTTCAAGAACAATAATGTTGTTGTCGTTCACTTTAGAAGACAATACTGATTTGATTGCCAAGCGGCGAACTTTTTTAGGTAATTTGTAAGAATAGCTGCGTGGTGTTGGGCCGAATACGACACCACCTCCGCGCCATTGCGGTGAACGGATTGAACCTTGACGGGCACGACCTGTACCTTTTTGACGCCATGGTTTGCGACCTCCGCCGCGTACTTCAGAACGATTTTTTACTTTGTGAGATCCTTGACGTAAGGAAGCTCTTTGCATAAGAATAGCGTCGAATACTACGCTCTCATTTGGCTCAATTCCAAATACAGAAGCGTTTAATTCGATATCACCAGCAGTAGAACCGTTTTGGTTGTATAATGCTACTTTTGGCATGATCAATTTCCTCCTTTCCTAAGAGACTTATTTAGATTTAACAGCACTTTTTACAGTGATTAAAGTTTTTCTCGCACCAGGTACGTTACCTTTAATCAAAAGAAGATTGCGCTCAGCATCAACTTTTACGATTTCAAGGTTTTGGACAGTGATTTGATCTCCGCCCATGCGTCCAGGTAATAGTTTACCTTTGAATACACGGTTAGGATCTACAGGTCCCATTGAACCAGGACGACGGTGGTAGCGTGAACCGTGAGACATAGGTCCGCGAGATTGTCCGTGGCGCTTGATCGCACCTTGGAAACCTTTACCTTTAGATACTCCTGTTACATCTACGATTTCTCCTGCAGAGAAAATTTCAACCTTGACTTCCTGACCAATTTCATACGCATCCATATCCACGCCGCGTAATTCTTTAACGAAGCGCTTAGGAGCAGTTTCCGCTTTTGCAACGTGTCCTTTTTCCGGTTTGTTTGAAAGCTTTTCACGCTTATCGTCAAAACCAAGCTGGATCGCTTCATAGCCATCGTTTTCAGCTGTTTTCTTTTGAAGAACAACGTTTGGAGCTGCTTCAATAACAGTTACCGGGATAAGATCACCGTTCTCTGCGAATACTTGCGTCATACCAATTTTTCTTCCTAAGATTCCTTTGGTCATTCGTCACACCTCCTATTAAGATCATTCTATATTTTTGAATTAAAGTTTGATTTCGATATCGACACCAGATGGTAAGTCTAATCGCATGAGAGCATCAACAGTTTGTGGTGTTGGGTTCACAATGTCGATTAAACGTTTATGTGTACGCATTTCAAATTGCTCACGAGAATCTTTGTATTTGTGCACCGCACGAAGGATTGTGTAAACTGATTTTTCAGTTGGCAACGGAATCGGACCAGATACGCTGGCACCAGAACGTTTTGCCGTTTCAACAATCTTCTCTGCAGATTGATCAAGGATTCTATGATCATATGCTTTTAAACGAATACGAATTTTTTGTTTTGCCATTATTTTCCCTCCTTTTCGCCTACATCACGTTAGACAGTTCTCCGTGAGAAAAACCTGATCACCTTGCCATGGCAAAGCGGCCGGGTGTGTCAGCAACCTCTCACTTCATCGCAGTCAAAGACCAACATACACTATTATACAGAAAATAGACGTATGTTGCAAGGTTTATTTGAAGAACCTTGTGGTTTTCACACTTTGATTATTATACAGGTGATGTCTTGATTAATCAAGGATATGCCTGTTTTCTTTCAGAGATGGAAAGATGCGAATCGGCTGACAACTTCGGCAAAGCGGTCAGGCTCCTCCAAGTGAGGCGAATGGGCTGAGTTTTCAAACCAGTGCCATTCTTTATACGGCGCTTCAACCTTCTGATAATATTCGTAAGATGTCGTTCCCGGAACCGTCAAATCGAATTTGCCTGACATAAAACAGCATGGTATTTCAATAGAAGAAACTGATTTCCCGGCATCAAAGAAAATGAGATCCTCCCACAGATGTTTCAGGCTGAACATTTGTCCCCGCGCAGCCAAAAAGCTCCCTCTCACACCGTACGGTTCCCCAAACAGCATTCGTCCGCCTGCTTTTAGAGCGCCGATCGGATTGTGGGTGAAGCCTCCTCCCTTCATCTCGATACAAAGCAGAAACAAAGACCGCTGCACCTGTCCGTCCCATGGAGGTGCACCGATAAAATCCAGCGTCTTTTGCAGCAGGCGGTGCTTACGCTCCCTGCTCCATGCTGTCAGCTGCCGGTAAGCTTCTGCTTCCTCCTTTTGGATATTAACCACTTGACTGATACCGATATACGCATAATACAAATCAGATCTCTTTTGAAGAACGTGAAGCGCCAAAACTGATCCCCACGAATAGCCTGCGATATATACTTTTTGCCTGCCGAATTGCTTACATAAACGTTCGGTCAAATGAATGGTGTCGGCCGTCAGCTGATCCAAAGTCATAGATGATTCTGGAATATCTTTTGAATACGAGAGTCCCGCCCCTCTCTGATCCCAGTTCACAACAGTGAAATGCTCTTCCAGCTTTTTTTGGTATTTTCTCGCATAGCCGATTTGAGGGGTGCCGGGGCCGCCGTGCAAAAACAGAAGCAGCGGATTACTCCTGTCGTCGCCATTAATCATAACGGTCTGTTCGCAGTCGTTAATCAGCAATTGCTGAAGCATTGAAATCCGTTTGTTTGTCTTGAAGTTATCATTCATCACTCTGCTCCTAAAATTTGTATAATCTCTATTATACATTGAATCAGCCGGGAAACAAAAAAAACGAGGCCCCATAAGGGACCCCGCATGTATAAACGAGTCGATTACTCAGTGATTGTAGAAACAACGCCTGAACCAACTGTACGTCCGCCTTCACGAATAGAGAAACGAGTTCCTTCTTCGATAGCGATTGTAGAGATAAGTTCAACGATCATTT
Organism: Bacillus sp. EU55; assembly: GCF_038005925.1. Classification (NCBI taxonomy): domain Bacteria; kingdom Bacillati; phylum Bacillota; class Bacilli; order Caryophanales; family Bacillaceae; genus Bacillus; species Bacillus sp. EU55. Next base: position 134,589 of record NZ_JBBOUE010000001.1, on the reverse strand, counting down.
CAGTGTTATCTCCAGGCATAACCATTTCTACGCCTTCTGGAAGATTGATGATACCAGTTACGTCAGTTGTACGGAAGTAGAACTGAGGACGGTAGTTAGAGAAGAATGGAGTATGACGTCCACCCTCTTCTTTAGAAAGAACGTAAACTTCAGCTTTGAATTTGCTGTGTGGAGTGATTGTACCTGGTTTAGCAAGTACTTGCCCACGTTGGATGTCTTCACGAGCTACACCGCGAAGAAGTGCACCGATGTTGTCTCCAGCTTCAGCGTAATCAAGAAGCTTACGGAACATTTCAACACCTGTAACAGTTGTTTTGCTGTTTTCTTCTTGAAGACCGATGATTTCAACTTCGTCACCGACTTTAACTTGTCCGCGTTCTACACGGCCAGTAGCAACTGTACCACGACCAGTGATTGAGAATACGTCCTCAACTGGCATCATGAATGGTTTTTCAGTGTCGCGTTCTGGAGTTGGGATGTACTCGTCAACTGCAGCCATTAGTTCAAGAATTTTTTCTTCGTACTCAGCGTCGCCTTCAAGAGCTTTAAGAGCAGAACCTTTAACAACTGGTACATCGTCACCAGGGAAGTCGTATTCGCTAAGAAGATCGCGAACTTCCATTTCAACAAGCTCAAGAAGCTCTTCGTCGTCTACCATGTCGCATTTGTTAAGGAATACAACGATGTATGGTACACCAACGTTTTTAGAAAGAAGGATGTGCTCACGAGTTTGTGGCATTGGGCCATCAGCAGCAGATACTACAAGGATAGCTCCGTCCATTTGCGCAGCACCAGTGATCATGTTTTTAACATAGTCAGCGTGTCCTGGGCAGTCAACGTGTGCATAGTGACGAGTGTCAGTTTCGTACTCAACGTGTGCAGTAGAGATTGTGATACCGCGCTCACGTTCTTCTGGAGCACCATCAATTTGATCGTACGCCATAGCTGTACCTTTACCAGATTTCTTATGAAGTACTGTTGAGATAGCAGCAGTTAATGTTGTTTTACCATGGTCAACGTGTCCAATTGTACCGATATTGGCATGTGATTTGGAACGGTCGAATTTTTCTTTAGCCATTCTAAAATCCTCCTTAAGAGCTTTTAATTAGTAATGTATAGAGTGATAGAAAGTGAAAGCAAGCTTTCACTCCCTCATCTTACAATAGTAGTTATACTTGAGTTAAGTGGCAAAATCAATTATTCGCCTTTATTTTTTTTGATAATTTCTTCAGCGATGCTCTTCGGCACTTCTTCGTAGTGATCCATGAACATTGTGAACGTACCGCGTCCTTGCGTGTTAGAACGAAGGGCAGTAGCGTAACCGAACATTTCAGCAAGAGGTACCATCGCACGCACAACTTGAGCGTTACCGCGAGCTTCCATACCTTCTACGCGTCCGCGACGAGAAGTAACATCACCCATGATGTCTCCCATGTATTCTTCAGGAATAACAACTTCAACTTTCATGATTGGTTCAAGAAGAACTGGGTTACATTTGCTGACTGCATTTTTCAATGCCATAGAAGCAGCGACTTTAAACGCCATTTCATTTGAGTCAACATCATGGTAAGATCCATCAAAAAGTTTCGCCTTGATGTCGATTAGCGGGAATCCGGCTAGGACACCATTTTCAAGAGAGTCTTCAAGACCTGCTTGTACGGCTGGGATGTATTCACGAGGAACAACACCACCGACGATTGCGTTTTCGAATTCAAAGCCAGCGCCTTCTTCGTTCGGTTCAAATTCGATCCAAACGTGACCGAACTGACCGCGTCCGCCTGATTGACGTACGAATTTACCTTCAACTTTTGCACCGGTACGGAATGTCTCACGGTACGCAACTTGAGGAGCACCAACGTTAGCTTCAACTTTGAACTCACGCTTCATACGATCAACAATGATATCAAGGTGAAGCTCACCCATACCAGAGATGATTGTTTGACCCGTTTCAGGGTTTGTTTGTGTACGGAATGTAGGATCTTCTTCAGCAAGTTTCGCTAAAGCGATACCCATTTTATCTTGGTCAGCTTTTGATTTAGGCTCAATCGCTACGTCGATAACAGGCTCTGGGAATTCCATTGATTCAAGGATTACAAGATCCTTCTCATCACATAGAGTATCTCCAGTAGAAGTATCTTTTAGACCTACAGCAGCTGCGATGTCTCCAGCGTAAACAGTAGAGATCTCTTCACGGCTGTTAGCGTGCATTTGAAGGATACGTCCTACGCGCTCACGCTTGCCTTTTGTAGAGTTCTTTACATATGAACCGGAATCAAGTGTACCGGAATATACGCGGAAGAATGTCAGCTTACCGACATAAGGGTCAGTCATAACTTTAAATGCAAGTGCAGAGAACGGCTCTTCATCAGAAGAATGACGAACGATCTCTTCATCTGTATCAGGACGTACACCTTTGATTGCAGCAACATCAGTTGGCGCAGGAAGGTAGTCAAGAACAGCATCAAGTACAAGCTGAACACCTTTGTTTTTGAAAGCAGAACCAACAAGTACAGGGTAGAATTCAACATTCAGTGTACCTTTACGGATAGCAGCTTTCAGTTCAGGGATAGTGATTTCTTCACCTTCAAGGTACTTTTCCATAAGCTCTTCATCAAGCTCAGCTACAGCTTCAATCAGGCTGCTGCGAAGCTCTTCAGCTTGCTCTTTGTACTCTTCAGGGATTTCTTTCGCATCTGAACGAGTTCCAAGGTCATCTTCGTAGAAATACGCAACGTTTTCTACTAAGTCGATGATACCTTCGAAGTTGTCTTCAGCACCGATCGGCAATTGAATTGCGTGAGCGTTAGCTTGAAGACGGTCTCTTAAAGTGCCTACAGAGTAAAGGAAGTCTGCGCCGATTTTGTCCATTTTGTTGACAAATACAACACGCGGTACTCCGTAAGTTGTTGCTTGGCGCCATACTGTTTCTGTCTGAGGCTCAACACCTGATTGAGCATCAAGTACGGCAACCGCACCATCAAGTACACGGAGTGAACGTTCAACTTCAACTGTGAAGTCTACGTGTCCCGGTGTATCGATGATGTTTACACGGTAGCCTTTCCACTGTGCAGTCGTTGCTGCAGAAGTGATTGTGATACCGCGTTCTTGTTCCTGCTCCATCCAGTCCATTTGCGAAGCACCTTCGTGAGTTTCGCCAATTTTGTGGATACGGCCTGTGTAGAACAAGATCCGTTCTGTAGTAGTCGTTTTACCGGCATCGATGTGAGCCATGATCCCGATATTACGAGTTTTTTCTAAGGAGAACTCTCTTGCCATTGGGTAATTTCTCCTTCCTTATTAGGGAATTATTATTTTGATTATATGAATCCTACCAGCGGTAGTGAGCAAATGCTTTGTTCGCTTCTGCCATCTTGTGAGTGTCTTCACGTTTCTTAACGGCAGCACCAGTGTTGTTAGCTGCATCAAGAATTTCGTTAGCTAGGCGCTCTTCCATTGTTTTTTCTCCACGAAGACGCGCATAGTTAACCAACCAGCGAAGACCAAGAGTTGTACGGCGTTCAGGACGAACTTCTACAGGCACTTGGTAGTTAGCTCCACCTACACGGCGTGCTTTTACTTCAAGTACAGGCATGATGTTTTTCAATGCTTGTTCGAAAACCTCCATTGCATCATTGCCAGTGCGTTCTTTAATGATATCGAATGACTTGTATAGGATTGTTTGAGATTTACCTTTTTTACCGTCGATCATCATTTTGTTGATCAGGCGGGATACCAGCTTAGAGTTGTAAAGCGGATCAGGTAAAACATCTCTTTTTGCTACAGGACCTTTACGTGGCATCTGAATATCCTCCCTTCATAGTTTTAATGATTTATTTAATTACTTTGCTTTAGGGCGTTTCGTACCGTACTTAGAACGGCCTTGCGCACGGTTTTCAACTCCGGCAGTATCAAGCGCACCACGAACGATGTGGTAGCGTACCCCCGGTAAGTCTTTTACACGTCCGCCGCGGATCAGTACAACGCTGTGCTCTTGCAGGTTGTGACCGATACCAGGAATGTAGGCAGTAACCTCGATTCCGTTAGTCAAACGAACACGAGCATATTTACGAAGTGCTGAGTTCGGTTTTTTCGGTGTCATTGTACCCACACGAGTACATACCCCGCGTTTTTGTGGAGAAGATACGTTAGTGTGCTCTTTTTTAAAGCTGTTGTATCCTTTGTTTAGTGCAGGTGACTTAGAGTTTTCAACTTTGCTCACGCGTCCCTTGCGAATTAGCTGATTAATTGTAGGCATGTTGTGTTCCTCCCTTCATTACGTTTTATAACCCACATACCCAGGTGGTTCATCATTAGGCAAAAAACAATGTCTTTACACAAGATTGAAATCTTATATAAAAACAAAAAGTACGCTATAACATAATGGCAACAGCTGCTGCTCCCACTTCAATTCCGCAGGCTTTGCCGAGCTTTTTCATGGAATCTACCATACAGACGTCGATGTCTCGGTTCTTTGCAAGCTGGATAACGCCAGCCGTAAGAACTGTATCCGCGTCTTTTGCCACGACGACTTCCTTTACTGAACCTCGTTTCAGAGCTTTCACTGTTTGCTTCGTACCAATAATAATTGATTTGGCCTGTGATACTTTATCATAAGACATAAACATATCCTCCAAAGTAACAGGTTTTATTTCGAGCACCTTGGTTATATTATCACTCTGCGGAACGGATGTCAACATCGTATGACATTTTTTAGTGCAGTCTGCCGCCAGAATAATTGTAATACTGAGGAAAAGCTGTCGAAACAGCCTTTCCTGCAGCAGTTTCCATTATTCAGCCGGAACCATATCTTCCGAAGGCTGAACGTTTGAAACAGGTTTTACTTTTCTGTAATTCATCATACCGGTACCGGCCGGAACCAGTTTACCGATGATAACATTTTCTTTCAGACCGAGAAGTTCATCGCGCTTGCCTTTAATCGCAGCATCCGTAAGAACGCGTGTTGTTTCTTGGAATGATGCGGCAGACAAGAATGAATCTGTCTCGAGTGAAGCTTTCGTGATACCGAGAAGGACAGGACGCCCTGTAGCAGGCCGGTTGCCTTCAAGCAGCACTTTTTTGTTCGCTTCTGTGAATTGGTGAATATCAAGCAATGTGCCAGGAAGAACATCAGTATCTCCGGCATCGATCACACGGACTTTGCGAAGCATCTGGCGAACCATTACTTCTACGTGTTTATCGCCGATTTCAACCCCCTGCATACGGTAAACCTTCTGAACCTCGTGCAGAAGATATTCTTGAACCGTTGTCAGGTCAGTGACTTTAAGAAGTTCTTTCGGATCGATAGAACCTTCTGTCAGCACTTGACCGCGGGTAATCTGATCACCCTCAGCCACTTTCAGGCGTGAGTTGTAAGGTGCCGTGTATGAACGTGTCTCAACAGCGCCTTGAACAACAATTTCCTGCTGTTTGTCGCGGACTTCATTGATTTCGGCAATTGTACCGTCAATCTCAGAAATCGTCGCTTGACCTTTAGGATTACGCGCTTCGAAAAGCTCTTGGATACGCGGAAGACCTTGTGTGATATCGTCTCCGGCAACCCCGCCTGTGTGGAACGTACGCATTGTTAACTGTGTTCCAGGCTCACCGATAGATTGGGCAGCGATAATACCTACTGCTTCGCCGACTTCAACATCAGTTCCGGTTGCAAGGTTTCGTCCGTAGCATCGTTTACATACACCATGAGGAGTGTTACATGTGAACGCAGAACGGATCCACACTTCTTCGATTCCGGCTTCAACGATTTCCAGCGCTTTATCTTCATCGATCAATTCGTTTTCGTTAATGAGCACAGCACCCGTTTCAGGATGTTTGATCTGTTTTCTGGCGAAACGTCCGATCAGACGCTCTTCCAGACGCTCGATGATTTCCGTACCTTCTTTAAGCGGTTTTGCAAGAATACCGCGGTCAGTTCCGCAATCTGTTTCACGAATGATAACATCCTGCGCAACATCAACAAGACGGCGTGTAAGGTAACCTGAGTCAGCTGTTTTCAGGGCGGTATCGGCAAGACCTTTACGCGCACCGTGAGTGGAGATAAAGTACTCCAATACCGTCAGACCTTCACGGAAACTTGATTTGATAGGCAATTCAATGATTCGTCCAGCCGGGTTGGCCATCAGACCGCGCATACCCGCAAGCTGCGTAAAGTTAGATGCGTTACCACGGGCTCCTGAGTCACTCATCATGTAGATCGGGTTGACTTCGTCTAATGATTTCATCAGTTTGCCTTGGATAACATCTTTCGCTGAACTCCAAATTGAAATGACTCTTTCATATCGTTCTTCTTCGGTGATTAAACCGCGTCTGAACTGTTTCAAGACATTATCAACTTTGCTTTGTGCCTCTTCGAGGATTTCCTGCTTATCATCGAGAACGACGATATCAGAAACCCCTACCGTGATACCAGCTTTCGTTGAATATCTGAAACCGAGGTTTTTCATGCGGTCAAGCATCTTAGACGTTTCCGTGATATGGAATCGTTTAAAGATTTCCGCGATGATTTTACCCAAAATACCTTTTTTAAACGGTGCGTTGATCGGCTGCTCTGCAATCACAGCTTTTACGTCAGCACCTTTATCTAAGAAGAAACGGTCAGGCGTTTTCTCTTCAATGTTGCTCTTCGTAGGTTCATTCATGTAAGGGAATGACTCAGGAAGAATTTCATTGAAGACCAACTTACCGACTGTTGTAATTAACAGTTTTGAACGCTGCTCATCCGTAAATGTCACATTCTTCAGGGAGTTCGCTGCAACAGCTACTCTCGTATGAAGGTGAACATAACCGTTTTGATAAGCAAGAAGTGCTTCATCCGTATTTTTGAAGACCATACCCTCGCCGACTGCTCCGGCGCGCTCAAGTGTCAGGTAGTAGTTTCCTAATACCATATCCTGAGACGGCGTAACAACCGGTTTACCATCTTTAGGGTTCAAGATGTTTTGGGCCGCAAGCATCAGAATGCGGGCCTCAGCTTGAGCCTCAGCTGATAAAGGTACGTGAACCGCCATTTGGTCACCGTCAAAGTCAGCGTTATAAGCTGTACATACTAACGGGTGAAGACGGATGGCGCGTCCTTCAACAAGCGTAGGTTCGAAAGCCTGGATACCTAATCTGTGAAGCGTAGGGGCACGGTTCAGTAAGACCGGATGCTCCTTAATGACAGATTCAAGTACATCCCATACTTCTGGCTGCACACGTTCAATTTTGCGTTTTGCGCTCTTGATGTTGTGAGCGAGACCTTTTTCAACAAGCTCTTTCATAACGAATGGCTTGAAGAGCTCAAGCGCCATTTCCTTCGGCAATCCGCACTGATACATTTTCAGATGCGGACCTACGACGATAACGGAACGTCCTGAGTAGTCTACACGTTTACCAAGAAGGTTCTGACGGAAACGTCCTTGTTTCCCTTTCAGCATGTGAGAAAGAGATTTTAACGGTCTGTTACCAGGACCTGTTACAGGACGTCCGCGCCGGCCGTTGTCAATTAAAGCATCGACAGCCTCTTGAAGCATACGTTTCTCGTTCTGAACGATGATGCTTGGCGCACCAAGGTCCAAAAGGCGTTTCAAACGGTTGTTACGGTTGATGACACGACGGTAAAGGTCATTCAGGTCAGACGTTGCGAAACGTCCGCCGTCAAGCTGAACCATCGGTCTTAATTCAGGCGGAATAACCGGAAGCACGTCGAGAATCATCCAAGACGGCTTGTTTCCTGAATTACGGAAGGCTTCAAGCACTTCAAGGCGTTTGATCGCACGTGTGCGGCGCTGTCCTTGAGAAGTTTTCAGCTCTTCTTTTAACATATCAACTTCTTTGACAAGGTCGATGTCCTGCAGAAGTTTATTAATGGCTTCCGCGCCCATAGAGGCTTGGAATTTGTTTCCGTACTTATCCAGATACGCACGGTATTCCTTTTCGGATAAAAGCTGTTTCTTTTCGAGCGGTGTATTGGCCGGGTCAGTTACGACGTAAGAAGCAAAGTAGATGACTTCTTCCAGCGCACGCGGTGACATATCCAATACAAGACCCATACGGCTCGGAATACCTTTGAAATACCAAATGTGAGAAACCGGGGCAGCCAGTTCAATATGCCCCATTCTCTCACGACGGACTTTAGCCCGCGTTACTTCAACTCCGCAACGGTCACAAACTACGCCTTTATAACGAACCCGCTTGTACTTGCCGCAATGACATTCCCAGTCCTTAGTCGGTCCGAAAATGCGTTCGCAGAACAGGCCGTCCTTTTCAGGTTTCAATGTACGATAGTTTATCGTTTCAGGCTTTTTCACTTCACCAAAAGACCATGAACGGATTTTATCCGGTGAAGCAAGACCGATGTTCATATACTCAAAATTGTTCACATCTAGCAAGGGGCCTACCTCCCTTTTTATCTTCGGATTAACCGATGTCACTTGCCTTTATCAATCACAGACTATTCTTTCGTTACTGCGTCACGTTCAACGTCTGGAGATGCTGTTTCTTCCGGCGCTTCATCACCTGATAATGCAAGGCCGTCAGCTTGTTTCGCATCTTCCTCGTCTTCTAGATCTCTCATTTCTATTTCTTCTTCATCGCCTGAAAGGATTTTCACATCCATACCTAAGCTTTGAAGCTCTTTGATCAATACTTTGAATGATTCCGGAACACCAGGCTCTGGAACATTGTCGCCTTTAACGATGGCTTCATATGTTTTCACACGTCCGACCACGTCATCGGACTTCACAGTCAGGATTTCTTGAAGCGTGTAAGCTGCGCCGTAAGCTTCAAGCGCCCAAACCTCCATCTCACCGAAACGCTGTCCGCCGAATTGGGCTTTACCGCCGAGAGGCTGCTGCGTAACAAGTGAGTAAGGACCTGTAGAACGGGCATGAAGTTTATCATCAACCATGTGTGCCAGTTTGATCATGTACATGATTCCGACAGATACACGGTTGTCGAACGGTTCTCCCGTACGGCCGTCATAAAGAACTGTTTTAGCGTCTCTTGACATGCCTGCTTCTTCAAGTGTTTCCCACACATCTTCTTCACGCGCGCCGTCAAATACAGGTGACGCGATGTGAATGCCGAGGTAGCGGGCAGCCATACCCATGTGAAGTTCTAATACCTGACCGATATTCATACGTGATGGTACACCCAGCGGGTTAAGCATGATATCGATCGGCGTGCCGTCAGGAAGGTAAGGCATATCTTCTTCAGGAAGAATCTTCGAGATAACCCCTTTGTTTCCGTGACGTCCGGCCATTTTATCACCTTCAGAAATCTTACGTTTCTGAACGATATATACGCGTACAAGCTGGTTCACTCCCGGAGGAAGTTCGTCTCCGTCTTCACGGTTGAAGACTTTTACGTCGTGGATAATTCCGCCGCCGCCATGAGGCACACGGAGGGAAGTATCACGGACTTCACGCGCTTTTTCTCCAAAGATTGCGTGCAGAAGGCGTTCTTCAGCCGTAAGCTCAGTTACACCTTTAGGCGTTACTTTACCCACGAGAAGGTCTCCGTCGTTGACTTCCGCGCCGATACGGATAATTCCGCGGTCATCAAGGTTGCGAAGCGCGTCTTCCCCTACGTTTGGAATATCGCGGGTGATCTCTTCCGGTCCAAGCTTTGTATCACGTGCTTCTGATTCATATTCTTCAATGTGAATAGATGTGTATACATCATCTTTCACAAGGCGTTCACTCATGATGATGGCATCCTCATAGTTGTAGCCGTCCCATGTCATGAAGCCGACCATTACGTTGCGGCCGAGAGCAAGTTCACCAAGCTCCATTGAAGGGCCGTCAGCAAGGATTTCTCCTTTTACTACTTCATCGCCGACACTGACGATCGGACGCTGGTTGTAGCACGTACCTTGGTTGGAGCGGACAAATTTCAGCAAGCTGTACTTATCCAGGTTGCCTTTTACTTTTTGGCCGTCAATTTCTTCATAGCGGCGCACCCATACGTTTTTCGCTTCCACCCGTTCAACGATACCAGGGTGTTTACAAATAACGGCTGCACCGGAGTCTTTACCGGATACGTATTCCATACCCGTTCCGACGATCGGAGCTTCCGGCTGCATCAAAGGCACAGCCTGACGCTGCATGTTCGCTCCCATAAGGGCACGGTTCGAGTCATCGTTTTCCAAGAACGGAATACATGCTGTCGCAGCAGATACAACCTGTTTAGGAGATACGTCCATGTAATCCACGCGGTTGCGGGCTACAACGGTGTTTTCCCCTCTGAAACGGGCTACAATGCTGTCATCCAAGAAAGAACCGTCATCGCTCAGCTTAGCGTTCGCTTGGGCTACGACATAGTTATCCTCTTCATCAGCAGTCAGGTAGTCGATTCTAGGCGTTACTTTTCCTGTTTCAGGATCAACGCGGCGGTATGGCGTCTCAATGAAACCAAAGCGGTTTACTTTCGCAAATGATGACAATGAGTTGATCAAACCGATGTTCGGGCCCTCAGGCGTTTCAATCGGACACATACGGCCATAGTGAGAGTAGTGAACGTCACGTACTTCCATACCTGCACGCTCACGCGTCAAACCGCCCGGTCCGAGAGCTGACAGACGGCGTTTGTGCGTCAATTCAGCAAGCGGGTTCGTCTGGTCCATGAATTGAGAAAGCTGTGAGCTTCCGAAGAACTCTTTAATAGACGCAATAACAGGTCTGATGTTAATCAGCTGCTGCGGCGTAATTGTATTTGTGTCTTGAATAGACATTCTTTCACGTACGACACGTTCCATCCGGCTTAAACCGATACGGAATTGGTTTTGCAGGAGCTCACCTACAGAACGCAGGCGGCGGTTACCGAGATGGTCGATATCATCAGTGTCGCCCACTCCGTGCAGGAGATTGAAGAAGTAGCTGATAGAAGAAATAATATCAGCAGGCGTAATGTTTTTAATCGCCTCTTCAATGTAAGCATTGCCGATCACATTGATCGTCTGCTCTCCTTCTGCATCAGTAGGAGCATAGATTTTAATGGATTGAAGCATCACTTCATCCTCGACAACGCCGCCGTTAGGATAAAGTTTTCTGAAGCCGATTCCATTTTCTAAGTATGGCAGTACTTTATCAAGTGTTCTTCTGTCAAGAATCTGCCCTTTTTCAGCGAGGATTTCACCTGTTTCAGGATCCACCAGTGTTTCTGCAAGGCGCTGGTTAAACAGACGGTTCTTGATATGAAGCTTTTTATTAATTTTATAGCGTCCTACATTCGCAAGGTCGTATCGCTTAGGATCAAAGAAACGGGAATCCAGCAAACTTTTTGCGTTTTCTACTGTAGGCGGCTCTCCCGGACGAAGGCGCTCATAGATTTCAAGAAGCGCTTTGTCACTGTTTTCAGTGTTGTCCTTATCCAGTGTATTGCGGAGATATTCGTTCTCACCAATGAGATCGAGAATCTCTTGGTCGGAACCGAAGCCGAGAGCACGCAAAAGAACCGTAACCGGCAACTTACGTGTGCGATCAATGCGGACATACACAACATCTTTCGCATCAGTTTCGTATTCTAACCATGCGCCACGGTTTGGAATGACAGTCGCGGTAAAACCTTTCTTACCGTTTTTGTCTACTTTACCACTGAAATATACACTTGGAGACCGAACAAGCTGAGATACGATAACACGTTCTGCACCGTTGATGATAAAAGTACCGGTATCTGTCATAATAGGGAAATCACCCATGAAGACATCCTGGTCTTTTACCTCTCCAGTTTCTTTGTTAATTAAACGAACCTTCACTCTTAGCGGAGCTGAGTAAGTCACATCACGTTCTTTTGACTCTTCAACGGGATACTTAGGATCTCCTAAACTGTAGTCAATGAACTCAAGAGAGAGGTTACCAGTGAAATCCTCAATTGGTGATATGTCTTGAAACATCTCTCTAAGACCCTCATCAAGAAACCACTGATAAGAAGAGGTTTGAATTTCAATGAGATTTGGTAATTCTAACACTTCGCTAATGCGAGCATAGCTTCTGCGCTGGCGGTGTCGTCCATACTGAACTAGTTGACCTGTCAACTGATTCACCCCTCAAATCATGCGTATTATATGTGTAATAAGCATTCCTTACGATGAAGAAATACTTTTACAAGACAAAAGAAAAAAGGGTTTCTAATTAAGAAAACCACATCCAAAAACAAATACAGATTTTATTAGCATTTCCATGTTTGTATAATTTATACATGCACTATGATTATTTCAGCATATCATGCAAAATATATACATTGGCATTTTACAATATTAACATAGCTGAAAATTCAAGTCAAACTTTTTTTGCTTTTATGATATAATAGCCTTTCTTTTTTTGAACCACAGAAACTTCGTCAAAAAGCTCCTTCAGTTTTTCAATGGCAGAAGGCCCGCCCTGTTTTTTCTGTATAACGATCCACAATTCACCTGAAGCCCTTAAATGCTCAGCGCTTTTTTCAAAAATGGCATGGACAACTTTTTTTCCGGCGCGGATTGGGGGGTTTGTAATAATAGAAGCAAATGTTTGAACAGAATCAATATTTGAAAATAAATCACTCTGATAAATTCGAACGTTTTTTATTCCGTTTTTTTCTGCATTTTCATTTGACAGCTCTACGGCTCTTTCATTCACGTCAATCATGTGCACAGTCCGGTCTGTAAATGCACCGGCGAGTGACAGACCGATCGGGCCGTAACCGCAGCCTGCATCCAGGAAGTCACCATCGATCTCCGGCTCTTCAAACGCTTCAATTAAGACACGCGAACCGAAATCAACTTCCTTTTTCGAGAAAACGCCGCTATCACTTGTGAATGTATAAGATCTGTTCCGCAGTGTAAATGACCATGTCTGTTTATCGCTTTTAACTGAAGGTTTTTCTGAATAATAGTGATCACTCATTATTAGAACCTCCTTTTATAATGGCACTTAAAGAAAAGCAAAGAAAAAGCCCGCCTCATAAAAGCGAGCTTCCCCTACAGGCAAGTGAAGATTACTTAACTTCTACAGAAGCGCCAACTTCTTCAAGTTTAGCTTTAAGCTCTTCAGCTTCTTCTTTCGCAATACCTTCTTTAAGTGGTTTTGGAGTGTTGTCAACAAGTTCTTTAGCTTCTTTCAAGCCAAGACCAGTGATTTCACGAACAACTTTGATAACTTTGATTTTCTGAGAACCTGCACCAGCAAGGATAAGGTCGAATTCGCTTTGCTCTTCAGCAGCGCCGCCAGCAGCAGCTCCGCCAGCTACAGCTACAGGAGCAGCAGCAGTTACGCCAAATTCTTCTTCGATTGCTTTTACTAGGTCGTTCAATTCAAGTACAGTTGCTTCTTTAACGGAAGCAATGATTTCTTCGATATTTAAAGCCATTTGAAATTCCTCCATTTGTTTTATTTTAGGGTAAAATCAGATTAAGCGCCTTGTTCTTCCTTTTGTTCTGCAACTGCTTTAGCTGCAAGTGCAAGGTTGCGAACTGGAGCTTGAAGTACGCTAAGCAACATAGAAAGTAAGCCATCGCGTGAAGGAAGTTCAGCAAGAGCTTTCACTTCTTCAACAGAAGATACTTTTCCTTCGATAACGCCCGCTTTGATTTCCAGAGCTTCGTGATTCTTCGCGAACTCGTTAAGAACTTTTGCCGGAGCGACAACATCTTCAGTACTGAATGCGATCGCATTCGGTCCAGTTAAGACATCATTCAAACCATCAAGTTCAGCTTGTTCAACCGCACGGCGAGTCATTGTGTTTTTGTACACTTTGAACTCTACGTTAGCTTCGCGAAGCTGTTTACGGAGTTCAGTTACTTCAGAAACGTTAAGTCCGCGGTAGTCAACGATGATCGTTGATTTGCTTTCTTTCAGCTTAGAAGCAATCTCTTCAACAACAACTTTTTTTGTATCAATTGCGCTGCTCATGGTTACACCTCCTGTAGATTTTGTGTAACACTTATACCGCTAGGTGATCACGACTGTGACGACGATTTCATATAAAAAGCCTCCATGTGGACATGGAGGCTGTATATACAAGCATACGTAACGTAATAGCTGTGATATATATACACCTCGGCAGGATATTAAGCCTCAACGGCCCCTGCTGTCTACGGTATAAATGACATATTATATTTTACAACATTTTGAATCATATCAGAATGCTGATCTAAAGTCAAATATTATTTTACGTTGAAAGTAGAAGCGTCTACTTTGACACCAGGGCCCATAGTAGAAGTAACGGCAACGTTTTTCACGTAAACACCTTTAGCCGCAGCCGGTTTTGCTTTCAGGATTGTATCATACATTGTTGTGAAGTTCTCAACAAGTTTTTCATCCTCGAAAGAAACTTTTCCGATCGGAACATGGATGTTACCAGCTTTGTCAACGCGGTATTCTACTTTACCAGCTTTGATTTCGCCGATTGCTTTTTCTACTTCGAATGTAACAGTTCCTGTTTTAGGGTTTGGCATAAGACCTTTTGGTCCAAGCACACGGCCGATTTTACCGACTTCACCCATCATGTCAGGAGTCGCAACGATTACATCGAATTCGAACCAGCCTTGCTGGATTTTCGCGATGTAATCAGAATCGCCGACGTAGTCTGCACCGGCAGCTTCAGCTTCTTTTGCTTTTTCGCCTTTAGCGAATACAAGCACGCGCTGAGTTTTACCAGTTCCGTTAGGAAGTACAACTGCACCGCGGATTTGCTGATCGTTTTTACGAGGGTCAACCCCTAAACGAAAAGCAACTTCAACTGTAGCGTCGAATTTAGCTGTGTTTGTTTTTTTAGTAAGCGCCACTGCTTCAGCGACGTCGTAAGCTTTCGCACGGTCTACAAGCTTCGCAGCTTCAACGTACTTTTTACCTTTTTTAGCCATTTTAAAATTTCCTCCTTATGTGGTTATAGCGGAATAACCTCCCACGAATAAGGGTTGCGAACTTGTGAAAACTCGCAACCCGACAAGAAACAAATTAATCCTCGATAACGATACCCATACTGCGGGCAGTACCTTCAACCATGCGCATTGCCGCTTCAACGTCTGCTGCGTTTAAGTCAGGCATTTTCGTTTCAGCGATTTCGCGAACCTTATCGCGCTTAACGGTTGCCACTTTATTACGGTTTGGTTCACCAGAACCAGACTCAATTCCAGCTGCTTTTTTAAGCAATACTGCAGCAGGCGGAGTTTTTGTAATAAATGTAAATGAACGGTCTTCGTAAACCGAAATTTCAACAGGAATGATTAAACCAGCTTGGTCAGCTGTACGAGCGTTAAACTCCTTACAGAATCCCATGATATTTACACCGGCTTGACCTAGTGCAGGTCCAACTGGCGGCGCTGGGTTAGCTTTTCCAGCAGGAATTTGCAATTTTACAACTTTTACTACTTTTTTAGCCACGAGACACACCTCCTTAAGTCCGTGATGTGGTAATAGGGTAAACCCTCCCACTCAAGGTTTCATTCTTTATATGAATGACGAAATATCAAGCTAGCTGCCTTGGATTAGTCCAAGACGTACCTTTGCTATATTATCATTAATATATAGCAATTTCAAGTTTTTTCACATTACAATTTGTCGATCTGGGTAAATTCCAGCTCAACCGGCGTTTCACGGCCGAACATGTTAACGAATACTTTCACTTTGCTCTTATCATAATCAATCTCTTCAATTGATCCTGTAAAGTTGGCGAAAGGTCCGTCTATGACTTTGACTGTCTCATTCAATTCAAAATCAATGTCGGTTTTCCGCTCATCCATGCCCATGCGTTTTAAGATGGTTTCCGCTTCGCCAGGAAGAAGCGGAGTCGGCTTTGAGCCTGAACCGGCTGATCCGACGAATCCGGTAACGCCCGGCGTGTTGCGGACCACATACCAGGAATCATCAGTCATGACGATTTCAACAAGCACATAACCCGGGAACACTTTCTTTTTGACTACTTTTTTCTTGCCGTTCTTAATATCAGTCTCTTCTTCTTCAGGGACGACAACGCGGAAAATTTTATCCTGCATTCCCATTGATTCCACACGTTTTTCAAGGTTCGCTTTTACTTTGTTTTCATAACCGGAATACGTATGAACAACATACCAATTCTTTTCCATTCTATCAGGACTCTGCAGTCCTTCCCTCCCCGCATTTAAAAATGAAGTGTAAAACAAAAAATAGGCTCAGAGCCTATGAATCCTTTTTTCAACACAATAAAAAACCCGCTGAACGGGTTTTGGCAAACGATATTATGATCTATTATAGCACGTATTGCTGATCATTATTCAACTATTAAACGAATTAATTGAGAAATTCCTGTATCAAGGAGGGCAAAAAAGATAACAAAAAAGATAACCGTTGAAATTACCGTGATCGTATAGCGCGTTAACTCTTTGCCTTTAGGCCAGCTAACCTTTTTCATTTCTTTGCCAACATCTTTAAAGAAACTCATCATGCGCATGTAAAAGACCTCCACAATTTAAAAAGCGAACACTATTTTGTTTCTAAATGAGCTGTATGTGAATTGCAAGTGCTGCAGTACTTCTTAACTTCTAACCGCTCAGCCGCTGATGCAGAGCTTTTCATTGTCGTATAATTACGATTTCCGCATGTTTTGCATGCCAGCGTAATCTTTTTTCTCATGTCGTTACACCTTTTCCTAAACAATCATTTATCTTAATAAAATAGCACAGTCAGAAAAATTCTGTCAATATGACACAGAAACCTGCTACAGACTGATTTCTCTTATTTCCAAATACTTTTCAAGCTTGCGCTTCACGCGCTGCAGGGCATTATCGATTGATTTTACGTGTCGGTTTAAATCATCTGAAATTTCCTGGTAACTTCTTCCGTCCAAGTACAAAACAAGCACCTTTCTCTCCAGATCGCTCAGCAGTTCTCCCATTTTCATTTCGATATCATCAAATTCTTCCTGATTAATAATCATCTCTTCAGGATTTAACGTTTTAGCGCCTGAAATGACATCAAGCAGTGTTCTGTCAGATTCTTCATCAAAAATAGGTTTGTCTAAAGAAACATAGGAATTTAAAGGAATGTGTTTCTGACGGGTAGCTGTCTTTATTGCGGTAATAATCTGGCGGGTAATGCATAATTCTGCAAAAGCTTTAAATGAAGTAAGCTTGTCCTCTCTAAAGTCTCGGATAGACTTATATAAGCCTATCATCCCTTCCTGCACAATATCTTCTCTGTCGGCCCCTATTAAAAAATAAGACCTTGCTTTCGCCCGTACAAAATTACGGTACTTCGTAATCAAGTAATCTAACGCATCACTATCCCCA
Source organism: Bacillus sp. EU55 (assembly GCF_038005925.1). Lineage (NCBI taxonomy): Bacteria > Bacillati > Bacillota > Bacilli > Caryophanales > Bacillaceae > Bacillus > Bacillus sp. EU55. The sequence goes on along the minus strand of NZ_JBBOUE010000001.1, from coordinate 117,347 downwards.
ACATGAACCTTTTCAATGACCTGCTCGTCCTCCAACTGGCAAAATTGCACTTTGTTGAACTTTCCCTTGCTGTTCTGTAGATTCACTGCGATCCCCCCGGCGCACGTAGATAGAAATATTATACATTAATGGGCGAAAAAGCGTCAACCTAATCCAGACCGCCTCGGCGCCACTTTTCAAACGTTTTCAAAACCTCTTCGGAAAGCTCGATTTTCCCCGGTGGTTTTTCAGAAGTGATCTTTGAAACCCGCCTTTGAATCCGCCGTTCTATCGTATCCACTTCCCTCAGGAGCTCCCGGGCGGATTTGCGGAGAGCCCCTTGTCCGAAAATCGCCCACTGCTCCGTATAATCGGAGGTTGCGACATGAATCTGTGTCGCAATATTATTCAGCGCCTGGGCAAGCTTCTCGATCCGCTCATCCGCCGTCTCATTCTCCCGTGTAAAAATCACTTCGACTCTGTGATTCGTTTGTTTTTTCTCTATGCCTTTTACCAGATGTGCGTCAAACACCACAATGACTCTGATTCCCGTGTAGGACTGATATTCCGCCATCTTCTGGATCAGTACATCTCTCGCTTCTTCAAAACTGTTCGCTTTTAAATCCTTTAGCTGCGGCCAAGCTCCAATCATGTTGTATCCGTCTACTAACAGGATGTCCATCTGTCTTCATTCCCCTAAAGGATTGCGCTTCCGGTAGACTTCATACATGAGAAGGCCGGCCGCTACCGACGCATTCAGAGACGTGACTTTTCCGGCCATCGGAAGTTTAATGAGAAAATCACATTTCTCTTTCACAAGCCGGCCCATTCCTCTGCCTTCGCTTCCGATAACGAGCGCCAAAGGCATCTTGCCGTCCATAGAGCGGTAGTCTTCCCGGGCGGATGCATCCGTTCCGACGACCCAAACCCCCCGCTCCTTCATTTCATCAAGTGTCCGGGCAAGGTTGGTCACCTTCACGACGGGAATGTGTTCAATCGCGCCGGTCGAAGCTTTTGCGACCGTCGACGTCAGTCCGACCGCTCTGCGTTTCGGAATCACAATGCCGTGTGCACCGACAGCGTCAGCCGTTCTCATGATGGAACCGAGATTATGAGGGTCTTCCAGCTCGTCCAATATGAGAAAGAAAGGCTGTTCGTTTCTCTCTTCCGCTCTTTTATATAATTCGTCTAATTGTGCATATTCATATGCCGCCACCTGGGCGACAACACCCTGATGCTGCCCCTCCACCATCTGATCGAGTTTTTTCCTCGGTACAAATTGAATGGTGACGCCGCGCTTTTTAGCAAGCTCCATAACTTGCTGCGCCTGTCCTTTTACTGTGTTTTCCGCCATCCATAACTTATACAGCTTGCGATCTGACTTTAACGTCTCAATCACAGCGTTTTTTCCTATGACGTAATCATGTTGCTGACTCATTTGTTTTCCTCCCTGACGTCCCGACTTGTATAGCCTCAGCAATCAGCTGATTCAGTCTTTCTTCTCTTTTCTCAAGAAAAAGGTATCCGAGTAAAGCCTCAAAAGCTGTACTATGGCGGTACGTCTGTACATCTGTGTTTTTAGGCGTCGTCCCTGATTTCGCGTTTCTGCCTCTTCTCAGCACGGCTTCCTCTTCCTCCGTGAAAAAGGATTCGTCCTGAAGGCGGAACAATATGTCTGCCTGTGATTTTGCCGATACAATCCGGCTCGCCTTCTTATGAAGGTCATTCGGTTTCGTAAAGCCCTGCTTAAGCAGGTGATGCCGGACGTATATTTCAAAAATGGCATCACCCATATAAGCGAGCGCAAGACCGTTTAACTGCTTTGAATCTTTGATTTGTTCAAATTGAAGCATCCGCTTATTCTCCCCGCTTCCAGCGAGTTCCCTGGGCCGTATCTTCAAGAATGATATTCATGCTTTTCAGCTGATCGCGAATCTGGTCTGACAAAGCAAAATCGCGATTGCGGCGGGCTTCATTTCTCTTCTCAATCAACTCTTCAATCTCTTCGTCGACAAGCTCTTCTTCGCCGAGCGTAAGTCCGAGAACAGATCCGATTCTGTCAAACATGCTGATAAAGGCTTTAATCACGTGATCCGCCGTATTGTCTTCCTGCATGTAGTAATTGGCGAGCTTCGCCAGATCAAACCAAACGGAAATCGCATTCGCCGTATTAAAATCATCATCCATTGCTTCTTCAAACGCAGTGCGGTGCTCTTCGATTTTAGCGAGCCATTCCTCATCATTGTCAGTCAGATTCGTGCTGCTAATCAAACGATGGTTTAAATTACTGTATGCCGTCTTCAGGCGGTTAAACGCGTTTTTTGTTTTCTCAAGCAGCTCTTCCGAATAGTTGATCGGGTGGCGGTAATGAACGGACAGCATGAAAAATCTCAAAAGCTGCGGGTCATATTGCTTAATGATATCGTGCACCAAAACAAAGTTGCCGAGCGATTTTGACATTTTCTCATTATCGATATTGATATATCCGTTATGAAGCCAGTATTTTGCGAATGTCTTGCCTGTTAATGCTTCAGATTGCGCGATTTCGTTTTCATGGTGCGGGAATGTCAGGTCCTGACCGCCGGCATGAATATCGATTTCGTCACCCAAATACTTTTTCACCATTGCGGAGCATTCAATATGCCAGCCCGGGCGGCCTTTTCCCCAAGGGCTATCCCAAGAAATTTCTCCGTCTTTAGCAGCTTTCCAAAGCGCAAAGTCCAGCGCATCCTCTTTCTTCTCGCCGACACGGATACGCGCGCCTGATCTGAGTTCATCAATTGATTGCTGAGATAGCTTGCCGTAGCCTTCGAAGGCCCTTGTTTTGAAATAGACGTCGCCTTCTGATTCATAAGCGTAGCCTTTTTTAATCAGCTCGCTGACAAATTCAATAATGGCGTCCATGTTTTCCATGACCCGGGGGTGAAGATCCGCTTTCCGGCATCCGAGGGCGCCCACGTCTTCAAAATACGCTTTAATGAACCGTTCAGAAACGGTCGGGACGTCCTCGCCGAGCTCGTTGGCCGCCTTAATCAGTTTGTCGTCAACATCGGTGAAATTCGATACGTATTGAACATCGTATCCTTTATACTCCAAATAGTTGCGTACGGTATCATACATAATCGCCGGACGGGCGTTTCCGATATGAATATAGTTGTATACAGTCGGTCCGCACACGTACATTTTTACTTTGCCTTCCTCAAGAGGAACGAATGTTTCTTTTTTCCGTGTCAATGTATTATAAAGTGTAATGGTCATTTTTGGTTGATCCTTTCTTTTTTATCTTCCAGTTCAGCCTGCAGTTCAAAAATCTGCTGCTCCAATGCTCTAAACCGGTCAGCAACCGGATCGGGCAAGTCTTGGTGATTGAGATCGCGTTTGATTTTTCTTCCGTTCTGAATGACGACTTTCCCCGGTATGCCGACAACGGTCGAAAAGTCGGGAACATCACGAAGCACAACGGAGCCGGCCCCTACTTTAGAACCCTGACCGACCGTAATAGAGCCGAGCACCTTCGCTCCGGTTGCAATTAAAGCATCATCTTTTATGGTCGGATGCCGCTTTCCCTTTTCTTTTCCCGTTCCCCCGAGAGTGACACCCTGGAATACCGTCACGTTATTGCCGATTTCACATGTTTCCCCTATGACGACCCCCATACCGTGGTCAATGAAAAACCTTCTCCCGATGGTCGCGCCGGGATGGATTTCAATTCCGGTAAAGAAACGGGCAATCTGTGATATCAGGCGCGCCAGGAAGAAAAATCTCCGTTTATATAAAGCATGTGCAATCCGATGCGCCCATATAGCATGTAAACCAGAATAAGTTAAAACAACTTCGAAATAGCTTCTTGCTGCCGGATCTTGATCGAACACTGTATCTATGTCTTCTTTTAGCATTTTAAAAAACACATGCTTCCCCCCATTCTCTCCCCGCTCCAGTCTGTTTTTCCGCCTATAAAAAAAGCGCCTCTGCATGTAAACATGACAGAGACGCTTTTACCGCGCGGTTCCACTCTGTTTGAAAAACAAGTCACTGTTTTCCCAACTTAAAAGCCGGTAACGGCGGCGGCCGCCTTTAAATACTGATTTCCGCAGAAATGTTCTTCAAAGGTCTTAAGGGCGCACTTCTAAAACATGACGCATGAATCTCTCTCAGCCGACGAAGATTCTTTCTGTAATGGTCATTGTTTTATACTCTTCCCTGTCAACAATCGTATATTTAAATGCTTTTCAGGCGTCTGACGGCTGTTTCTCTGCCGATCAGCTCAATGGCCTGCGGAAGCTCCGGACCGTGTGTCTGACCGGTAACCGCTACACGAATCGGCATGAACAGCTTTTTGCCTTTATGGCCTGTTTCTTTCTGAACAGCTTTGATTGAGGCTTTGATCAACTCAGGCGTAAATTCTTCAAGCTCTTCAAGCTTCGCAGCAAATACGCTGAGCACTTCAGGCACCTGTTCTTCTTCCAGAACGGCTTTTGCCTCTTGATTATACTCGATCTCATCTTTAAAGAACAAATCAGTCAGCTCGACAATTTCAGCGCCGTAGCTCAATTGCTCATGGTAAAGAGAGATTAATTTACGAACCCATTCCTGTTCTTCGGCAGAAAGCTCAGTGCCGACTTTTCCTGCTTTTTGCAGGTGCGGCAGGGTCAGCTCAACCACTTGATCAAGATCCAGCGCTTTGACGTATTGGTTGTTGACCCATTTCAGTTTATGCATATCAAACAGAGCCGGTGACTTAGACAAACGATTTACATCAAAAATTTCAATGAATTGTTCTCTTGTGAAAAGCTCTTCTTCACCGACGGGAGACCAGCCGAGAAGTCCGATAAAGTTAAACAGCGCTTCAGGCAGGTAACCCAGCTCATCATACTGCTCAATAAACTGGATAATTGATTCATCACGTTTACTTAATTTTTTGCGGCTTTCGTTTACGATAAGCGTCATATGTCCGAAGACAGGAATATCCCAGCCGAATGCCTGGAAAATCATGATCTGTTTCGGTGTATTTGAAATGTGATCCTCACCGCGGAGCACGTGCGTCATTTTCATTAAGTAATCGTCAATCGCGACAGCAAAGTTATACGTCGGTGTTCCGTCTTTTTTGACGATGACAAAGTCGCCGATGCCGTCTGATTCAAAAGAAATCTCGCCTTTTACGATATCGTTAAATGCGATGATTTTCCCTTCCGGCACGCGGAAACGGATGCTCGGCTGTCTGCCTTCGGCTAAAAACTGCTCCTGCTCTTCCTGAGTCAGGTTTCTGTGTTTGCCGGAATAGCGCGGCATTTCCCCGCGGGCGATTTGCTCTTCACGTTCTTTCTCAAGTTCTTCTTCCGTACAGAAACATTTATAAGCTAGCCCTTTTTCAAGAAGCTCTTCATAGTACTCTTTGTAAATGTCGTTACGCTCAGACTGGCGGTACGGGCCGTATTCTCCGCCGACATCCACACTTTCATCCCAGTCCATGCCGAGCCATTTCAAATAGTTGAGCTGGCTTTGCTCTCCGCCTTCAATATTTCGCTTTTTGTCCGTATCCTCAATCCGGATAATAAACTTTCCGCCTTGGCTGCGGGCAAATAAATAGTTAAAAAGCGCCGTTCTGGCGTTACCGATATGCAAATGTCCGGTCGGACTCGGTGCATAACGAACGCGTACTTCATTTCCCATGTTCAAATACTTCCTTTCATCTCGTCTGTAGCCTCTAGCCGAATATATGTATCTATTCTACCACCAAATAGACCCGGCATCAAAACAATGATCAGGCTTTTTGGATCAGAACGGTTGCCTGAGCGGCAATTCCTTCGGCTCTTCCGGTAAACCCGAGCTTTTCGGTCGTCGTCGCTTTTACGTTTACTTGAGAGACGTCCGCCTCAAGGCCTTCAGCTATCCGTTTTCTCATAGCATCAATATGCGGCGCCATTTTCGGCTTTTGCGCAATAATCGTGCAGTCTATATTTCCGAGTACGTACCCTTTTTCTTTTACAATGTTCCAGACATGCTGAAGCAGCTTAAAAGAATCCGCATCCTTGAATTCCGGATCAGTATCCGGGAAATGTTTGCCGATATCTCCTTCACCTGCCGCTCCGAGACACGCGTCTGCGACTGTATGCAGCAATACATCAGCATCTGAATGTCCGAGCAGTCCCTTTTCATAAGGAATTTCAATTCCGCCGATGATGAGAGGACGGCCTTCCGTTAATTGATGCACATCAAATCCTTGTCCGATTCTAAACATTATGATTCCCACTTTCCGCTTTCATGATTGCTTCCGCAAATATCAGGTCATCCGGCGTTGTCAGCTTAATATTGGTATAGCTTCCTTCAACGATACTCACCTGATATCCATCAAGACGCTCGACGAGGCTGGCGTCATCCGTACCTAAGAAGCCTTTGTTTTCCGCTTCCATATGCGCCGTCTTCAATAAAGAAAGACGAAAAGCTTGCGGCGTTTGAACGGCCCACAAGCTTGAACGGTCAAAGGTCTCCGCAGCCCGGGAGCCTTCCGCCCGTTTTATCGTGTCTTTCACAGGAACAGCCAGGACAGCCGCTCCCGCCTCCTCTGCTGTTTCAACGAGCTTATCGATATGCTGATGTGTGACAAACGGGCGTGCTCCGTCATGAACAAGGACGACCGATTCCTTATCAATCACTTTCAGTCCTTCGTATACACTGTGCTGACGCTCCGCACCTCCGGTAACAAGCTCAATTTCCGTCTGAATCGGAAATTGGGCCAGCAGCTGGCGAAAATCTTCCCGTTCACTCTCATTTATCACCAGGATTATTTTCTGACAGGGTGCGTGGCTTTCAAAAACCCGCAGTGTGTGTATAATAACAGGCGCACCTTTTAAGCTGATGAACAGCTTATTTTTCCCGGCCTTCATCCTTTTTCCTTGTCCGGCAGCCGGAATAACGACAACATACTCCATATGAACTCCCTCTTAAAGAGCTTTCTCAAGCAGCTTGGGCTTGGCAAAAATCATTCGTCCCGCCGCTGTCTGCAGTACGCTGGTTACGAGCACATCAATATGTTTCCCTATATAATTGCGGCCTTCTTCCACAACAATCATCGTGCCGTCATCCAAGTAAGCCACACCTTGATTATGCTCTTTCCCGTCCTTAATCACCTGCACATTCATCTCTTCGCCCGGAAGCACAACCGGCTTCACCGCGTTTGCAAGGTCATTAATATTCAGTACCGCAACCTTTTGAAGCTCGCATACTTTATTTAAATTAAAATCATTCGTCACAACGACACCGGATGTCAGCTTCGCAAGTTTGACAAGCTTGCTGTCAACCTCCTGAATGTCTTCGAAGTCGCCTTCATAAATTTCAACCGTAATATCCAGTTCCTTTTGAATGCGATTCAAGATATCCAGTCCGCGGCGTCCTCTGTTACGTTTTAAAACATCTGAAGAATCAGCGATATGCTGTAATTCCTCCAGCACAAATTGAGGAATGACAATGACGCCTTCTAAAAAGCCCGTCTGACAAATATCTGCAATTCTCCCATCAATAATAACACTTGTATCCAAGATTTTCAGCCTTTTATCCTGTTCTTCCTGCTCCTCATCAGCACTTCCCTTTTTCTTCTGCATTCTGGCAGAAATGGAGAAAAGACTGATCAGTTCATCCTTTTTCTTAAATCCGACTTGGAAGCCCAGATAACCGAGAAAGAAAGCCAGAAAGACCGGAATGATGGTGCTGAATATACGGTACGGAATATTGTCCAGCGGAATCACGTTTACAATGAGATATGCGATGATAAGTCCAAAAACCAATCCGAGACTCCCGAATAACAGATCCGGCACCGGAGCTCTCAGCAAAGAATCTTCAATCCATTTTACCCAATTAATCACATATTCTGTCGTCCATATACTGATGAGAAAAAAGATAATAGCACCAATTGCAGCAGACGTATATGCGTTTGTTATTAAAGGTATGTCCTGTATATTTGACAGTACAAACAATTCAGGTATTAAAAAGATACCGACAACGCCGCCCACAATAATGAAGAACGCCTGAACTATTCGTTTTAACATACCTCCACCTCCTTTTAAGTAACATTTTTCAGCAGACTGTCAGAGCCTACAAATTCAGAATAAACAAAAACTAACAATAATATACCCGGATTCCGACAGGTTTAAGCGATACTTAAAGCTGTCTATCTATATAGTGTTTTTCCTGAAGGCGTTTTAAGCCTTTTTTGATTTTTTGGGCGCGCACTTCGCCGATACCCTCGACATCATCAAGCTCTTCTACAGTGGCTTCCGTTATGCTTGGCAAAAACCCGAACGCCTCAACCACATTTTCAACAATCGGCATCGGCAGACGCGGAATTTTGTTCAGCAGCCTGTAGCCTCTCGGGAGCACATAATCATCAAGATTCGTAGAAGCCGGATATCCAAGCAGTTTAAACAGAATGGAATCATCAAGCAGATCATAGCTGGACATATCCTGAAGCTCTTTTAACAGCACGAACGGATCTTTGATTTTTTCTTTGACATAGTCTTTGATGAAAAGTGCCGCCTCTTCTTCCATGTCCGTAATCAGTTCAATCACCTGCAGACGGATTAAGTGGCCTTCCGTTCCGAGTTCTTTAATATACATATTGATTTCATTTTTTATTCGGAGCACCATTTCATACCGATGCATGACAGACAGCACGTCACTGAATGTCACAAGCTCCTCAAACTCTAATGCGTTTAAAGCCGTAATCGTTTTGTCTAAAATGGTTTTATACTTCTCGAGCGTTTGAATCGCCTGATTTGCCTTTGTTAAAATAAAACCTATGTCCTTTAGTGTGTACTTCATGCTGTCCTGATATAACGTAATGACATTTCTGCGCTCAGAAATGGCGATGACGAGACAGCCGGTCTGCTTCGCCACCCGTTCCGCCGTACGGTGCCTCATTCCCGTTTCTGAAGAAGAAATGGTCGCCTCCGGCATAAGCTGCGTATTCGCATAAAGAATTTTCTGGCCGGAATCACTTAAAATAATGGCACCGTCCATTTTGGCCAGCTCGTATAAGTGAGCGGGCGCAAATGATGTATTAATATGAAAACCGCCATCCACGACTTGCTTTACCTTATCATTGTATCCGACAACAATCAGGCCGCCTGTATTTGCCCGAAGTACATTCTCTATCCCGGCTCTGAGCGGGGTGCCCGGTGCAACGAACTGCAGAATTGCAGACAGGTCAAGCTCTTGTTTCGCCCCTTTTTTCTCTTTTTCCATCTATTATGATCCTCCTAATGAAGTACGAAGCGCTTCTGCAACATTTGCTACTCCGACAACCTCAATCCCTTTTGGTATTGTCCACCCGTCTGCATTCGCCTCAGGTATGATCATGCGCTTGAAGCCGAGTTTTGCCGCTTCTTTTACGCGCTGTTCGATTCTTGACACCCTGCGGACTTCTCCTGTCAGTCCCACTTCACCGATAAAGCAATCTGCGGGATTCGGCGGTGTATCTCTGAAGCTTGAGGCAATGCTGACGGCTACTGCCAAATCAATCGCCGGTTCATCCAGTTTGACCCCGCCGGCGACCTTTAAATACGCATCTTGATTTTGAAGCAAAAGACCCACCCGCTTCTCAAGCACTGCCATAATTAACGACACCCTGTTGTGGTCAATGCCTGTAGCCATACGGCGCGGGTTTCCAAAACTGGTCGGTGATATGAGCGCCTGGATTTCAACCAGGATCGGTCTCGTTCCTTCCATTGACGCAACGATACTCGAGCCCGATGCCCCGGCAGAACGCTCTTCCAAGAAAATTTCAGAAGGGTTCAGCACTTCCGTAAGCCCCTCTTCCCGCATTTCAAAGATGCCCATTTCATTTGTTGAGCCGAAACGGTTTTTTACGGCCCGCAAAATACGGAATGTATGGTGCCGCTCTCCTTCAAAGTATAGAACGGTATCGACCATGTGCTCAAGCAATCTCGGCCCTGCGATCGATCCTTCTTTTGTGACGTGTCCGACGATAAAAATAGGTATGCCGTTTGTTTTCGCAATTTTCATCAATTCGGCCGTACACTCTCTTACTTGTGATACACTGCCGGGAGCCGAGGTGATATCACTTTGGTAAACGGTCTGAATGGAGTCTACGACAACAAATGCGGGTTTCATCTCTTGTATAGCAGACGAAATATACTCCATATCGGTTTCAGATAAAACATGTAACATTTGGCTGTTGATTCCAAGTCTGTCGGCGCGCAGCTTCGTTTGCTTCACGGATTCTTCCCCTGAAATGTAAAGCACGCTGCCGGCTGTATCTGCTAATTGTGCGGATACTTGGAGAAGGAGCGTTGATTTTCCGATCCCGGGATCACCGCCGATCAATACTAGCGAGCCTTTCACAACGCCGCCGCCAAGCACTCTGTTGAATTCTTCGAGCTTTGTGTGAACGCGGGGTTCTTCTGATGTTTCAATTGATGTAATGGGTGATGGTTTCTGGACGGTTTGAACGGAGTGGGAGAAAGCCGCCCGCCGATTCGCCGGCGCTTTTTTTATGGTTTCTTCCACCATTGTATTCCAAGCCCCGCAGCCCGGGCACTTTCCCATCCATTTTGCGGATTCATAACCGCATGAGTGGCAGATGAATTTTGTTTTTGATTTAGCCATATATGTTGTAAGACCTCTTCCTTATCGAATATTTCTCTATATAACAAAGTGAGGCATACACTCGCTTACGTATGCCTCATGTTTGTCACTATATTAGTTCGTTTTAGCAGTTGTTTTTACGACAAATTCGCCGTCCTCAACATCAAGAACAATGTGCTGGCCTTTATCAATATTGCCTCTGAGGAGTTCTTCTGATAACCGGTCCTCCACATGCTTTTGAATCGCTCTTCTTAACGGACGTGCGCCGTATTCCAAATCGACGCCCTCTTCTGCTACTTTTGCTTTTGCAGCATCCGTCAGCTCGATAGAGAGATCTTGTTCTTTCAGACGTTTTGTTAACTGATCAGACATAAGCGACACGATGTCTGTAAGATGTTTTTTCTCAAGGGAGTGGAAGACGATAATTTCGTCAATCCGGTTGATAAACTCAGGTCTGAAGGCACGCTTCAGCTCTCCCATGACTTTGTCTTTCATGTCTTTATGGTTTTGTGATTCATCCTGGACATTGAAGCCCACATATTTGTTGCGCTTCAGCTCGCTCGCCCCGACGTTTGACGTCATAATCAGGATCGTGTTGCGGAAATCCACAGTGCGTCCTTTTGAATCAGTCAAGCGTCCGTCTTCAAGCACTTGCAGGAGAATGTTAAACACATCAGGGTGCGCTTTTTCAATTTCATCAAGCAATACGACAGAGTAAGGTTTTCTTCTCACTTTTTCTGTCAGCTGGCCGCCTTCATCATAGCCGACATATCCGGGAGGAGAACCGACAAGGCGTGAAGTCGAGTGTTTCTCCATGTATTCGGACATATCCACTCTGATCATCGCTTCCTCATCACCGAAAATGGATTCCGCCAGCGCTCTTGCCAGCTCTGTCTTCCCAACGCCTGTAGGGCCTAAGAAGATGAATGAACCAATCGGACGTTTCGGGTCCTTCAGTCCGGCTCTTGCACGTCTGACAGCCTTTGCAACGGCTACAACGGCTTCATCCTGGCCGATGACGCGGGAATGCAGAATGCTTTCCATATTGAGAAGCTTATCTGTTTCCGTTTGGGCAATTTTAGATACGGGAACCCCGGTCCAGCTGGATACAACCATCGCGATATCCTCTACAGAAACTTCGGAGTTCTCCTGGCCTTGTTTTTCTTTCCACGTTTTTTTCGTATCTTCCACCTGTTCTCTCAGGCGCTGCTCTGTATCACGAAGGGAAGCCGCTTTTTCAAACTCCTGGCTCTGAACGGCAGCGTCTTTTTCCTTGCGAACTTCATCGAGTTTCTGCTCAAGCTCTTTTAAGTTCGGAGGGGTTGTGAAAGAACGGAGACGCACTTTTGAACCGGCTTCATCAATTAAATCGATCGCTTTATCCGGAAGGAAGCGGTCAGAAATATAACGGTCGGACAATTTAACCGCCGCTTCGATCGCTTCATCGGTAATGGATACGCGGTGATGCGCTTCATACCGGTCACGGAGCCCTTTTAAAATTTGAATGCTTTCATCGGCTGACGGCTGATCCACCTGAATCGGCTGGAAACGGCGCTCGAGAGCCGCGTCTTTTTCGATATATTTACGGTATTCATCAAGCGTTGTGGCACCGATGCATTGAAGCTCTCCGCGGGCCAGTGAAGGTTTTAAGATATTCGATGCGTCAATCGCACCTTCTGCTCCCCCCGCTCCGATCAGTGTATGCAGTTCGTCAATGAATAAAATAATATTGCCGGCCTGACGTATTTCATCCATTACTTTTTTCAAGCGGTCTTCAAATTCTCCGCGGTATTTCGTACCGGCTACAACCGTACCCATGTCTAACGTCATTACGCGTTTATCACGTAAAATTTCCGGCACTTCATTATTGATGATCTGCTGTGCGAGGCCTTCAGCAATCGCAGTTTTACCTACACCCGGTTCTCCGATAAGAACGGGATTATTTTTCGTTCTGCGGCTTAATACCTCAATAACACGCTGAATTTCTTTGCTTCGGCCGATAACCGGATCAAGACTGTCTTCCTTCGCAATCGCAGTTAAATCACGCGCCAGACTGTCCAGCGTCGGCGTGTTTGCATTGCTGTTCGTACCGGATGCAGAAGATCCCGTCTCATTGCTTCCCAGAAGCTGCAGCACCTGCTGTCTCGCCTTATTCAAGCTGACACCGAGATTATTCAGAACTCTCGCCGCCACGCCTTCTCCTTCACGAATCAGTCCGAGAAGTATGTGTTCTGTTCCCACATAAGAATGTCCTAGCTTTCTGGCTTCATCCATTGATAACTCTATTACCTTTTTGGCTCGAGGTGTGTAATGAGGAACAGAGGTGGTGCTTTCCTGCCCTCGACCGATCAAACTTTCCACTTCTTTCTGCATTTTATCTGAATTAAGGCCAAGCGCCTCTAAAGCTTTAAATGCGATCCCTTCGCCTTCACGGACTAACCCTAATAGTATATGTTCAGTTCCGATATTTGTATCGCCTAAGCGCAGTGCTTCTTCCTGTGCCAGTGCCAATACCTTTTGAGCTCGCTCTGTAAACCTTCCAAACATCATATCGAATCATCCTCCTGTCTATTTGCACTCATTTCTAAATGCAGCCTTTCCCTGATAAGAGCCGCTCTTCTCGCGTCTCTTTCGTTCGGCCGTAATGCACCGCCCGAATATTGCTGGAGAAAACCCGGCTGTGTCAAAATCATCAGTTCATTAAGTATATTGCTTGATAGCCCTTTGATGATCCCCAGGTCTATCCCCAGCCGAACGTCAGAAAGGCATTTCGCCGTTTCCTTTGATTCAATCATACGGCAGTTGGATAAAACACCGTAAGATCTGAATACCCGGTCCTCCAATTCAATTTTCGAAGTTTGGTAAAGCGCTTCTCGGGCTGAACGTTCCTGCTCAATCAGCTGGGCAGCCACACTGTTTAAATCATCTACAATGTCCTGTTCTGATTTTCCGAGTGTGATTTGATTTGAAATTTGAAAGATATTTCCTAATGCTTCGCTGCCTTCACCGTAAATTCCTCTAACAACTAAACCTAATTGGTTAATTGCCGGTATAATTCGATTCATTTGCCTAGTTAATACAAGGCCCGGCAAATGCATCATGACTGAAGCCCTTAGTCCCGTCCCTACATTTGTAGGACAGCTTGTTAAGTACCCTCTCTTCTCTCCAAAGGCGTAATCCACTTTCTCCTCAATCCAGTCATCAACCTGGTTTGCCACTTTTATGGCGTTGAGAAGCTGGAAGCCGGGGAAGAGGCATTGAATTCTGATATGATCTTCCTCATTTAACATAATGCTGACTTCTTCATTTTCAGAAAGCAGACAGCCGCCAAAAGGAGATTCCGTTAAATTAGGACTGATCAGATGTTTCTCCATTAGCACCCGTTTTTCCAAAGGCTGAGCTTCACTCATTCTGATTAAATGAAATTGACCGATATCAGGCAGTTCTTTTCCTGAAAAATGATCTTCGAATTGCTGAATGATGGATGAGGCTTCTTCATTCGTATACCTGGCAGGAAACTTTATATTTTCAAAGTTTCGGGCCAACCGTATACGGCTGCTGAGTACAATGTCACTTTCAGGTCCCTTTTGCTTCATCCAATTGCTTAGTGCGTCCTGAATAAAATGCTTGAGCGACATTACCCTTGTTCCCCCTCACTGTCTGTACTTTTTAATTCCTGCTCTAACGATCGGATCTGATCCCTGACCTCCGCTGCCCTTTCAAACTCTTCGTGGTGTATTAAAGATTCAAGTTCTTTTTTTAACATTTCCATTTGCCGTCTTACATGCAGGTTTCCGCCTATTCGTTTTGGAATTTTCCCGGCATGCACCGTATTCCCGCTATGAACTTTTCGCAAGATCGGCGTAATTTGGCTGTAGAACGTATCGTAACATTCCGCACAGCCGAAACGCCCTGTTTTTCTCAGCTGCTGAAACGTCATACCGCATTTCTTACAAGCTGTCCCTTGCTCTGAATAGCCGAACATTTGAGAACCGGTGTTTTGAAATGAAGACTCCATATTCAGCAGCCCTGATAATAAATTATGAATCGAGAACCCTTGGTTTCCACTTATACTGTATGAATCGCTATTTTCTTTTGCACATTGTTCACAAATATGAACTTCTTGTTTTTCTCCATTAACAACTTTCGTAAAGTGAAAAGTGGCCGGTCTCTCATTGCATTCTTGACAAATCAATCTTTTCACCCGCTTACTTTAGTTTTAAAGATGTGAGCATTGCTTTCATCATTCTGGCTCTTAGCTCATCCCGTTCGGGCAAATCAATATATAGAACTGAACGATCCATTACACTCACCATCATTTTAGCTTCTCTTTCCGAAATAACTCCGTCCTCTAACAGTCTGAGAATAATGTCATCAGAGGCTGCCTGGGACAAGTGGGTATGAATCTGCGAAATAATATTATTGATGAGGACGACTTCGTTATTCATTTTAATTTTGATAATACGAATATAACCGCCGCCTCCCCGTTTACTTTCAACAATATATCCTCTTTCACTTGTAAATCTGGTGTTGATGACATAATTTATTTGGGAAGGAACACATTGAAATTTATCAGCGATTTCACTGCGTTTGATCTCTAAAATTTCTTTGCCATTTTGATCTAATACTTGTTTCAAGTACTGTTCAATGATGTCAGAAATATTATGTCCCACTCAACCCCCTCCTTTATTGACTTTGACTATATTTGACTTTAATCTTACTATAAGGTGTTTCGCCTTTATTGACTTTGACTATATTTGACTTTAATCTTACTATAAGGTGTTTCGCAAAATTTTTCAACTGTATCGCTCTATCTCTATTATTTCCACTTTGCACAAGCATAAAACCTGCTTTTGCAAAAAGGCATATCGTTACGTTTCTCATATTATATAACGTATGCAAAAAAACACAAAAAAGGCAGCTCATGATGAGCTGCCTTTACCGTAATGATAGCTTGGCGGCGTCCTACTCTCACAGGGGGAAACCCCCGACTACCATCGGCGCTGAAGAGCTTAACTTCCGTGTTCGGCATGGGAACGGGTGTGACCTCTTCGCTATCGCCACCAAACCATTGAGAGTGTTCTCTCAAAACTAGATAACAGTAAGCATACATTCAAATTGGTTAAGTCCTCGATCGATTAGTATCTGTCAGCTCCATGTGTCGCCACACTTCCACCTCAGACCTATCAACCTGATCATCTTTCAGGGATCTTACTTCCTTGCGGAATGGGAAATCTCATCTTGAGGGGGGCTTCATGCTTAGATGCTTTCAGCACTTATCCCGTCCGCACATAGCTACCCAGCGATGCCCTTGGCAGAACAACTGGTACACCAGCGGTGCGTCCATCCCGGTCCTCTCGTACTAAGGACAGCTCCTCTCAAATTTCCTGCGCCCGCGACGGATAGGGACCGAACTGTCTCACGACGTTCTGAACCCAGCTCGCGTACCGCTTTAATGGGCGAACAGCCCAACCCTTGGGACCGACTACAGCCCCAGGATGCGATGAGCCGACATCGAGGTGCCAAACCTCCCCGTCGATGTGGACTCTTGGGGGAGATAAGCCTGTTATCCCCGGGGTAGCTTTTATCCGTTGAGCGATGGCCCTTCCATGCGGAACCACCGGATCACTAAGCCCGACTTTCGTCCCTGCTCGACTTGTAGGTCTCGCAGTCAAGCTCCCTTGTGCCTTTACACTCTGCGAATGATTTCCAACCATTCTGAGGGAACCTTTGGGCGCCTCCGTTACCTTTTAGGAGGCGACCGCCCCAGTCAAACTGCCCACCTGACACTGTCTCCCCGCCCGATAAGGGCGGCGGGTTAGAAGGTCAATACAGCCAGGGTAGTATCCCACCGATGCCTCCACCGAAGCTGGCGCTCCGGTTTCCAAGGCTCCTACCTATCCTGTACAAGCTGTACCAACATTCAATATCAGGCTGCAGTAAAGCTCCACGGGGTCTTTCCGTCCTGTCGCGGGTAACCTGCATCTTCACAGGTACTATAATTTCACCGAGTCTCTCGTTGAGACAGTGCCCAGATCGTTGCGCCTTTCGTGCGGGTCGGAACTTACCCGACAAGGAATTTCGCTACCTTAGGACCGTTATAGTTACGGCCGCCGTTTACTGGGGCTTCAATTCGCACCTTCGCTTACGCTAAGCGCTCCTCTTAACCTTCCAGCACCGGGCAGGCGTCAGCCCCTATACTTCGCCTTACGGCTTCGCAGAGACCTGTGTTTTTGCTAAACAGTCGCCTGGGCCTATTCACTGCGGCTCTCTCGGGCTTGCACCCTAACAGAGCACCCCTTCTCCCGAAGTTACGGGGTCATTTTGCCGAGTTCCTTAACGAGAGTTCTCTCGATCACCTTAGGATTCTCTCCTCGCCTACCTGTGTCGGTTTGCGGTACGGGCACCTCTCACCTCGCTAGAGGCTTTTCTTGGCAGTGTGGAATCAGGAACTTCGCTACTATAATTCGCTCGCCATCACAGCTCAGCCTTCACGGGAAACGGATTTGCCTATTTCCCAGCCTAACTGCTTGGACGCGGATATCCAATACCGCGCTTACCCTATCCTCCTGCGTCCCCCCATTGCTCAAATGGTGAGGAGGTGGTACAGGAATATCAACCTGTTATCCATCGCCTACGCCTTTCGGCCTCGGCTTAGGTCCCGACTAACCCTGAGCGGACGAGCCTTCCTCAGGAAACCTTAGGCATTCGGTGGAGGGGATTCTCACCCCTCTTTCGCTACTCATACCGGCATTCTCACTTCTAAGCGCTCCACAAGTCCTTCCGGTCTTGCTTCACAGCCCTTAGAACGCTCTCCTACCACTGTTCGAAGAACAGTCCGCAGCTTCGGTGATACGTTTAGCCCCGGTACATTTTCGGCGCAGAGTCACTCGACCAGTGAGCTATTACGCACTCTTTAAATGGTGGCTGCTTCTAAGCCAACATCCTGGTTGTCTAAGCAACTCCACATCCTTTTCCACTTAACGTATACTTTGGGACCTTAGCTGGCGGTCTGGGCTGTTTCCCTTTCGACTACGGATCTTATCACTCGCAGTCTGACTCCCAAGGATAAGTCATCGGCATTCGGAGTTTGACTGAATTCGGTAACCCGGTAGGGGCCCCTAGTCCAATCAGTGCTCTACCTCCGAGACTCTTACCTTGAGGCTAGCCCTAAAGCTATTTCGGAGAGAACCAGCTATCTCCAGGTTCGATTGGCATTTCACCCCTACCCACACCTCATCCCCGCACTTTTCAACGTGCGTGGGTTCGGGCCTCCATTCAGTGTTACCTGAACTTCACCCTGGACATGGGTAGATCACCTGGTTTCGGGTCTACGACCACGTACTCAATTCGCCCTATTCAGACTCGCTTTCGCTGCGGCTCCGCATCTTCTGCTTAACCTTGCACGGGATCGTAACTCGCCGGTTCATTCTACAAAAGGCACGCCATCACCCGTTAACGGGCTCTGACTACTTGTAGGCACACGGTTTCAGGATCTCTTTCACTCCCCTTCCGGGGTGCTTTTCACCTTTCCCTCACGGTACTGGTTCACTATCGGTCACTAGGGAGTATTTAGCCTTGGGAGATGGTCCTCCCGGATTCCGACGGAATTTCACGTGTTCCGCCGTACTCAGGATCCACTCAGGAGAGAACGAAGTTTTGACTACAGGGCTGTTACCTCCTATGGCGGGCCTTTCCAGACCTCTTCATCTACCTCGTTCCTTTGTAACTCCGTACAGAGTGTCCTACAACCCCAAGAGGCAAGCCTCTTGGTTTGGGCTGGTCCCGTTTCGCTCGCCGCTACTCAGGGAATCGCATTTGCTTTCTCTTCCTCCGGGTACTTAGATGTTTCAGTTCCCCGGGTCTGCCTTCTCATATCCTATGTATTCAGATATGGATACCACTCCATTACGAGTGGTGGGTTTCCCCATTCGGAAATCTCCGGATCAAAGCTTGCTTACAGCTCCCCGAAGCATATCGGTGTTCGTCCCGTCCTTCATCGGCTCCTAGTGCCAAGGCATCCACCGTGCGCCCTTTCTAACTTAACCGTTAAAAAGAATCACTACGTGATATCTTGCATTACTAATTGAATGTGAATTACTTCTGTTATCTAGTTTTCAAAGAACAACATCTCGAAGAATCGAATGATCCTTCAAAACTAAACAAGACAGGGAACGTTCTGTTTATAAGACCCAAGGTCTTATATTCCGTTAAAATCCTTAGAAAGGAGGTGATCCAGCCGCACCTTCCGATACGGCTACCTTGTTACGACTTCACCCCAATCATCTGTCCCACCTTCGGCGGCTGGCTCCTAAAAGGTTACCTCACCGACTTCGGGTGTTACAAACTCTCGTGGTGTGACGGGCGGTGTGTACAAGGCCCGGGAACGTATTCACCGCGGCATGCTGATCCGCGATTACTAGCGATTCCAGCTTCACGCAGTCGAGTTGCAGACTGCGATCCGAACTGAGAACAGATTTGTGGGATTGGCTTAACCTCGCGGTTTCGCTGCCCTTTGTTCTGCCCATTGTAGCACGTGTGTAGCCCAGGTCATAAGGGGCATGATGATTTGACGTCATCCCCACCTTCCTCCGGTTTGTCACCGGCAGTCACCTTAGAGTGCCCAACTGAATGCTGGCAACTAAGATCAAGGGTTGCGCTCGTTGCGGGACTTAACCCAACATCTCACGACACGAGCTGACGACAACCATGCACCACCTGTCACTCTGCCCCCGAAGGGGACGTCCTATCTCTAGGATTGTCAGAGGATGTCAAGACCTGGTAAGGTTCTTCGCGTTGCTTCGAATTAAACCACATGCTCCACCGCTTGTGCGGGCCCCCGTCAATTCCTTTGAGTTTCAGTCTTGCGACCGTACTCCCCAGGCGGAGTGCTTAATGCGTTAGCTGCAGCACTAAGGGGCGGAAACCCCCTAACACTTAGCACTCATCGTTTACGGCGTGGACTACCAGGGTATCTAATCCTGTTCGCTCCCCACGCTTTCGCTCCTCAGCGTCAGTTACAGACCAGAGAGTCGCCTTCGCCACTGGTGTTCCTCCACATCTCTACGCATTTCACCGCTACACGTGGAATTCCACTCTCCTCTTCTGCACTCAAGTTCCCCAGTTTCCAATGACCCTCCCCGGTTGAGCCGGGGGCTTTCACATCAGACTTAAGAAACCGCCTGCGAGCCCTTTACGCCCAATAATTCCGGACAACGCTTGCCACCTACGTATTACCGCGGCTGCTGGCACGTAGTTAGCCGTGGCTTTCTGGTTAGGTACCGTCAAGGTGCCGCCCTATTTGAACGGCACTTGTTCTTCCCTAACAACAGAGCTTTACGATCCGAAAACCTTCATCACTCACGCGGCGTTGCTCCGTCAGACTTTCGTCCATTGCGGAAGATTCCCTACTGCTGCCTCCCGTAGGAGTCTGGGCCGTGTCTCAGTCCCAGTGTGGCCGATCACCCTCTCAGGTCGGCTACGCATCGTTGCCTTGGTGAGCCGTTACCTCACCAACTAGCTAATGCGCCGCGGGTCCATCTGTAAGTGGTAGCCGAAGCCACCTTTTATGTCTGAACCATGCGGTTCAAACAACCATCCGGTATTAGCCCCGGTTTCCCGGAGTTATCCCAGTCTTACAGGCAGGTTACCCACGTGTTACTCACCCGTCCGCCGCTAACATCAGGGAGCAAGCTCCCATCTGTCCGCTCGACTTGCATGTATTAGGCACGCCGCCAGCGTTCGTCCTGAGCCAGGATCAAACTCTCCGATAAAGTGTTTGACTGACTACGCACATCGCTGTGCGATTTATTTAAAACTTTGAATTAACAGGTACGTTTTGTCTTGTTTAGTTTTCAAAGATCATTTTGTTCACTTACTCAAGCAACTTTTTAAGTATATAATAAGTTCCTCTTAAAGTCAACATGTTTTTTTATAAATGGTGGAGCCTAGCGGGATCGAACCGCTGACCTCCTGCGTGCAAAGCAGGCGCTCTCCCAGCTGAGCTAAGGCCCCGAAGTGGTCGGGAAGACAGGATTCGAACCTGCGACCCCATGGTCCCAAACCATGTGCTCTACCAAGCTGAGCTACTTCCCGATTTTTAAAAATATTATGGCGCGCCCGAGAGGAGTCGAACCCCTAACCTTTTGATCCGTAGTCAAACGCTCTATCCAATTGAGCTACGGGCGCATAATAATGAATGCCGAGGGCCGGACTTGAACCGGCACGGTAGTCACCTACCGCAGGATTTTAAGTCCTGTGTGTCTGCCAATTCCACCACCCCGGCGTGGATGGTATAGTTGGAGCGGAAGACGGGATTCGAACCCGCGACCCCCACCTTGGCAAGGTGGTGTTCTACCACTGAACTACTTCCGCATACAGGATAGTTATCCTGTATAATGCGGGTGAAGGGACTTGAACCCCCACGTCATAAGACACTAGATCCTAAGTCTAGCGCGTCTGCCAATTCCGCCACACCCGCGTAACATGGTGAGCCATGAAGGACTCGAACCTTCGACCCTCTGATTAAAAGTCAGATGCTCTACCAACTGAGCTAATGGCTCTTTTTAAAAGACTTATGTTATTATCTTGTCCAAAAATGGTGCCGGCCAGAGGACTTGAACCCCCAACCTACTGATTACAAGTCAGTTGCTCTACCAATTGAGCTAGGCCGGCAAATATGGTGGAGGATGACGGGCTCGAACCGCCGACCCTCTGCTTGTAAGGCAGATGCTCTCCCAGCTGAGCTAATCCTCCATATATTACACTTGCGTGTAATGGCTTGGCGGCGTCCTACTCTCACAGGGGGAAACCCCCGACTACCATCGGCGCTGAAGAGCTTAACTTCCGTGTTCGGCATGGGAACGGGTGTGACCTCTTCGCTATCGCCACCAAACCATTGAGAGTGTTCTCTCAAAACTAGATAACAGTAAGCATACATTCAAATTGGTTAAGTCCTCGATCGATTAGTATCTGTCAGCTCCATGTGTCGCCACACTTCCACCTCAGACCTATCAACCTGATCATCTTTCAGGGATCTTACTTCCTTGCGGAATGGGAAATCTCATCTTGAGGGGGGCTTCATGCTTAGATGCTTTCAGCACTTATCCCGTCCGCACATAGCTACCCAGCGATGCCCTTGGCAGAACAACTGGTACACCAGCGGTGCGTCCATCCCGGTCCTCTCGTACTAAGGACAGCTCCTCTCAAATTTCCTGCGCCCGCGACGGATAGGGACCGAACTGTCTCACGACGTTCTGAACCCAGCTCGCGTACCGCTTTAATGGGCGAACAGCCCAACCCTTGGGACCGACTACAGCCCCAGGATGCGATGAGCCGACATCGAGGTGCCAAACCTCCCCGTCGATGTGGACTCTTGGGGGAGATAAGCCTGTTATCCCCGGGGTAGCTTTTATCCGTTGAGCGATGGCCCTTCCATGCGGAACCACCGGATCACTAAGCCCGACTTTCGTCCCTGCTCGACTTGTAGGTCTCGCAGTCAAGCTCCCTTGTGCCTTTACACTCTGCGAATGATTTCCAACCATTCTGAGGGAACCTTTGGGCGCCTCCGTTACCTTTTAGGAGGCGACCGCCCCAGTCAAACTGCCCACCTGACACTGTCTCCCCGCCCGATAAGGGCGGCGGGTTAGAAGGTCAATACAGCCAGGGTAGTATCCCACCGATGCCTCCACCGAAGCTGGCGCTCCGGTTTCCAAGGCTCCTACCTATCCTGTACAAGCTGTACCAACATTCAATATCAGGCTGCAGTAAAGCTCCACGGGGTCTTTCCGTCCTGTCGCGGGTAACCTGCATCTTCACAGGTACTATAATTTCACCGAGTCTCTCGTTGAGACAGTGCCCAGATCGTTGCGCCTTTCGTGCGGGTCGGAACTTACCCGACAAGGAATTTCGCTACCTTAGGACCGTTATAGTTACGGCCGCCGTTTACTGGGGCTTCAATTCGCACCTTCGCTTACGCTAAGCGCTCCTCTTAACCTTCCAGCACCGGGCAGGCGTCAGCCCCTATACTTCGCCTTACGGCTTCGCAGAGACCTGTGTTTTTGCTAAACAGTCGCCTGGGCCTATTCACTGCGGCTCTCTCGGGCTTGCACCCTAACAGAGCACCCCTTCTCCCGAAGTTACGGGGTCATTTTGCCGAGTTCCTTAACGAGAGTTCTCTCGATCACCTTAGGATTCTCTCCTCGCCTACCTGTGTCGGTTTGCGGTACGGGCACCTCTCACCTCGCTAGAGGCTTTTCTTGGCAGTGTGGAATCAGGAACTTCGCTACTATAATTCGCTCGCCATCACAGCTCAGCCTTCACGGGAAACGGATTTGCCTATTTCCCAGCCTAACTGCTTGGACGCGGATATCCAATACCGCGCTTACCCTATCCTCCTGCGTCCCCCCATTGCTCAAATGGTGAGGAGGTGGTACAGGAATATCAACCTGTTATCCATCGCCTACGCCTTTCGGCCTCGGCTTAGGTCCCGACTAACCCTGAGCGGACGAGCCTTCCTCAGGAAACCTTAGGCATTCGGTGGAGGGGATTCTCACCCCTCTTTCGCTACTCATACCGGCATTCTCACTTCTAAGCGCTCCACAAGTCCTTCCGGTCTTGCTTCACAGCCCTTAGAACGCTCTCCTACCACTGTTCGAAGAACAGTCCGCAGCTTCGGTGATACGTTTAGCCCCGGTACATTTTCGGCGCAGAGTCACTCGACCAGTGAGCTATTACGCACTCTTTAAATGGTGGCTGCTTCTAAGCCAACATCCTGGTTGTCTAAGCAACTCCACATCCTTTTCCACTTAACGTATACTTTGGGACCTTAGCTGGCGGTCTGGGCTGTTTCCCTTTCGACTACGGATCTTATCACTCGCAGTCTGACTCCCAAGGATAAGTCATCGGCATTCGGAGTTTGACTGAATTCGGTAACCCGGTAGGGGCCCCTAGTCCAATCAGTGCTCTACCTCCGAGACTCTTACCTTGAGGCTAGCCCTAAAGCTATTTCGGAGAGAACCAGCTATCTCCAGGTTCGATTGGCATTTCACCCCTACCCACACCTCATCCCCGCACTTTTCAACGTGCGTGGGTTCGGGCCTCCATTCAGTGTTACCTGAACTTCACCCTGGACATGGGTAGATCACCTGGTTTCGGGTCTACGACCACGTACTCAATTCGCCCTATTCAGACTCGCTTTCGCTGCGGCTCCGCATCTTCTGCTTAACCTTGCACGGGATCGTAACTCGCCGGTTCATTCTACAAAAGGCACGCCATCACCCGTTAACGGGCTCTGACTACTTGTAGGCACACGGTTTCAGGATCTCTTTCACTCCCCTTCCGGGGTGCTTTTCACCTTTCCCTCACGGTACTGGTTCACTATCGGTCACTAGGGAGTATTTAGCCTTGGGAGATGGTCCTCCCGGATTCCGACGGAATTTCACGTGTTCCGCCGTACTCAGGATCCACTCAGGAGAGAACGAAGTTTTGACTACAGGGCTGTTACCTCCTATGGCGGGCCTTTCCAGACCTCTTCATCTACCTCGTTCCTTTGTAACTCCGTACAGAGTGTCCTACAACCCCAAGAGGCAAGCCTCTTGGTTTGGGCTGGTCCCGTTTCGCTCGCCGCTACTCAGGGAATCGCATTTGCTTTCTCTTCCTCCGGGTACTTAGATGTTTCAGTTCCCCGGGTCTGCCTTCTCATATCCTATGTATTCAGATATGGATACCACTCCATTACGAGTGGTGGGTTTCCCCATTCGGAAATCTCCGGATCAAAGCTTGCTTACAGCTCCCCGAAGCATATCGGTGTTCGTCCCGTCCTTCATCGGCTCCTAGTGCCAAGGCATCCACCGTGCGCCCTTTCTAACTTAACCGTTAAAAAGAATCACTACGTGATATCTTGCATTACTAATTGAATGTGAATTACTTCTGTTATCTAGTTTTCAAAGAACAACATCTCGAAGAATCGAATGATCCTTCAAAACTAAACAAGACAGGGAACGTTCTGTTTATAAGACCCAAGGTCTTATATTCCGTTAAAATCCTTAGAAAGGAGGTGATCCAGCCGCACCTTCCGATACGGCTACCTTGTTACGACTTCACCCCAATCATCTGTCCCACCTTCGGCGGCTGGCTCCATAAAGGTTACCTCACCGACTTCGGGTGTTACAAACTCTCGTGGTGTGACGGGCGGTGTGTACAAGGCCCGGGAACGTATTCACCGCGGCATGCTGATCCGCGATTACTAGCGATTCCAGCTTCACGCAGTCGAGTTGCAGACTGCGATCCGAACTGAGAACAGATTTGTGGGATTGGCTTAACCTCGCGGTTTCGCTGCCCTTTGTTCTGCCCATTGTAGCACGTGTGTAGCCCAGGTCATAAGGGGCATGATGATTTGACGTCATCCCCACCTTCCTCCGGTTTGTCACCGGCAGTCACCTTAGAGTGCCCAACTGAATGCTGGCAACTAAGATCAAGGGTTGCGCTCGTTGCGGGACTTAACCCAACATCTCACGACACGAGCTGACGACAACCATGCACCACCTGTCACTCTGCCCCCGAAGGGGACGTCCTATCTCTAGGATTGTCAGAGGATGTCAAGACCTGGTAAGGTTCTTCGCGTTGCTTCGAATTAAACCACATGCTCCACCGCTTGTGCGGGCCCCCGTCAATTCCTTTGAGTTTCAGTCTTGCGACCGTACTCCCCAGGCGGAGTGCTTAATGCGTTAGCTGCAGCACTAAGGGGCGGAAACCCCCTAACACTTAGCACTCATCGTTTACGGCGTGGACTACCAGGGTATCTAATCCTGTTCGCTCCCCACGCTTTCGCTCCTCAGCGTCAGTTACAGACCAGAGAGTCGCCTTCGCCACTGGTGTTCCTCCACATCTCTACGCATTTCACCGCTACACGTGGAATTCCACTCTCCTCTTCTGCACTCAAGTTCCCCAGTTTCCAATGACCCTCCCCGGTTGAGCCGGGGGCTTTCACATCAGACTTAAGAAACCGCCTGCGAGCCCTTTACGCCCAATAATTCCGGACAACGCTTGCCACCTACGTATTACCGCGGCTGCTGGCACGTAGTTAGCCGTGGCTTTCTGGTTAGGTACCGTCAAGGTGCCGCCCTATTTGAACGGCACTTGTTCTTCCCTAACAACAGAGCTTTACGATCCGAAAACCTTCATCACTCACGCGGCGTTGCTCCGTCAGACTTTCGTCCATTGCGGAAGATTCCCTACTGCTGCCTCCCGTAGGAGTCTGGGCCGTGTCTCAGTCCCAGTGTGGCCGATCACCCTCTCAGGTCGGCTACGCATCGTTGCCTTGGTGAGCCGTTACCTCACCAACTAGCTAATGCGCCGCGGGTCCATCTGTAAGTGGTAGCCGAAGCCACCTTTTATGTCTGAACCATGCGGTTCAAACAACCATCCGGTATTAGCCCCGGTTTCCCGGAGTTATCCCAGTCTTACAGGCAGGTTACCCACGTGTTACTCACCCGTCCGCCGCTAACATCAGGGAGCAAGCTCCCATCTGTCCGCTCGACTTGCATGTATTAGGCACGCCGCCAGCGTTCGTCCTGAGCCAGGATCAAACTCTCCGATAAAGTGTTTGACTGACTACGCACATCGCTGTGCGATTTATTTAAAACTTTGAATTAACAGGTACGTTTTGTCTTGTTTAGTTTTCAAAGATCATTTTTGTCTTTCGTTCAAGCGACTTTATTATTATATCTTATCAATCTCTTGAAGTCAACAACTTTTTAAATTTCTTTTTTTCGTCAGCGCCTTGTTTAGCGGCAACGAATAATAATATACCACCTCACAAATAATAGTGCAATAGTTTTTTAAAAGAAAATCAAAAAAGTTTTACGAGCGGCTTGTTTCTAAAAAAGCGCCGTACTGCGATAAGCAGAAACGGCGCCTGCCCTTTTATTAGCGTTGTCTCATTTGAGGGAATAATAAAACGTCTCTGATAGACGGAGCATTTGTTAACAGCATGACAAGGCGGTCGATACCGATACCCAATCCCCCGGTCGGCGGCATGCCGTATTCAAGAGCTTCAACGAAGTCTTCATCCATCATATGCGCTTCATCGTTTCCTTCTTCTCTTTCTTTTAATTGCGCTTCAAAGCGTTCCCTCTGGTCAATAGGGTCATTCAGCTCCGTAAACGCATTAGCGTGCTCACGGCCGACGATAAACAGCTCAAAACGGTCTGTAAAGCGAGGGTCCTCCGGATTTTTCTTAGCAAGAGGAGAAATCTCTACAGGGTGGCCGTAAATAAATGTAGGCTGAATGAGTGTTTCTTCAATTTTTTGTTCGAAGAATTCATTGATGATATGACCCACCGTCATTGAGTTTGTGATCTCGATACCATGCTCTTTTGCATGACCGCGCGCTTCTTCAACAGTCATCTCATTCCAGAAATCTACGCCTGTCGCTTCTTTGACCGCATCTACCATGTGGAGTCGTTTCCATTCAGGTTTCAGATCAATCTGCTCTTCTCCGTACTGGATTGTGGTGCTTCCAAGCACTTCCTGCGCAATATGTGCTACGAGGTTTTCCGTAAGACTCATAATATCTTTATAATCGGCGTACGCTTCATACAGCTCGATCATCGTGAATTCAGGGTTATGGCGTGTAGAAACACCTTCATTACGGAACACACGGCCGATTTCGTAGACTTTTTCCAATCCGCCGACAATCAGGCGTTTCAGGTGCAGTTCAATCGCAATACGCATATAAAGAGGCATATCGAGCGCGTTATGGTGCGTGATGAACGGGCGTGCAGACGCTCCTCCCGGTATGCTGTGCATCGTAGGTGTTTCAACTTCTAAGTATCCATGGTCATCTAAGTATCTTCTCATCGCTTGGATGATTTTGCTGCGTGTGATAAACGTTTGTTTGCTGTCAGGGTTTACGATGAGATCGAGATAGCGCTGGCGGTAACGCTGTTCAACATCTTTTAACCCATGATATTTATCAGGAAGAGGACGCAGTGCTTTTGTCAGCAGTTCAAAAGATGTCGCTTTGACAGAAAGCTCGCCTACGTTTGTTTTGAAAACTTTCCCCGTGATGCCGATAACGTCTCCGAGGTCTGAAGATTTAAAGATTTCATATTGTTCTTCGCCGACACTGTCTTTTCTTACGTAAATTTGAATTTGACCTTCTAAGTCCTGCAGATGCGCAAAGCCGGCTTTCCCTTTTCCGCGCTTTGTCATCATACGGCCTGCAATGGTCACTTCGATCGCTTTTTCTTCCAGTTCTTCTTTAGAAAGCTCCTGGTAGGCGTCAATGATCTGTTGAGATTGATGCGTTCTCTCGAAACGTTCGCCGAAAGGGTCAATGCCGTTTTCTCTCAGCTGGTTCATTTTATCTCGTCTGACTTGCAGCTGGTCGTTCAATTCCTCATGATTTTGCTCTTCTTGACTCATTGGTATCACTCCGTTACATTTTGATTTCACGAAAAAGCAGAAAAACTGCCAGCGGTAAGCTGGCAGTGAGCAGCAATAGAGGGTGTATATTAACCTACTTTTGCATCTTGAAGCTCTTTTGCCTCTGCTTCGGCGGTAAATGCATCTAAAAGCTGCACAACTTCTTCACGCGTCTCACATTGGTTGATTTCGTTGCGTACATTCGCATTGCCTCTGACACCTTTCAGGTACCAGGCAGCGTGTTTTCTCATTTCTCTGACTGCCACATTTTCGCCTTTTAACTTAATCAGGCGGTCTAAGTGCAGTTTGCATACCGACATTTTTTCACGGACTTTCGGTTCGTCTTTTAACTCACCGGTTTCAAGGTAGTGCACCGTACGGTAAATCATCCACGGGTTGCCGAGTGCGGCCCGGCCGATCATGACGCCGTCAACTCCTGTTTCCTCAAGCATACGTTTCGCGTCCTGAGGCGTTTTGACATCACCGTTTCCGATGACGGGAATGGAGACGGATTGCTTCACTTCTTTAATGATATCCCAGTTCGCAGTGCCTTCATACATTTGCACTCTTGTGCGGCCGTGCAGGGCAACGGCTTTTCCGCCGGCACGTTCAACGGCTTGGGCATTTTTCACCGCATAGATGTGCTCTTCATCCCAACCCATTCTCATCTTCACTGTAACCGGCTTATCAACAGCATCTACTACTGCGGATACCATTTCATAAATCTTATCAGGATCGAGAAGCCATTTGGCGCCCGCATCACATTTTGTAATCTTGGGTACAGGACATCCCATGTTAATATCAATAATATCAGCAGTCGTGTTTTGATCTACAAACTTCGCCGCTTCCACAAGGGTTTCCTTTTTCCCTCCAAAAATCTGAAGGCTGAGCGGTTTTTCACGTTCATCAATGTAAAGCATCCCCATTGTTCTTGCGTTGTTGTAAAGAATCGCTTTGTCACTGACCATTTCAGCGCATACCAATCCGGCTCCGAATTCCTTTACAGTCAATCTGAACGCTGAGTTGCAGACACCGGCCATAGGGGCAAGCACAACCCGGTTTTTCAATTGAATATCACCGATTTTAAACATTTTTCCCCTCCTTTCATTTGTCTATTTTTCAGGCGGGGCCAATTCGTCCGCACTTATATTTAAAACATCTGCCGCATCTTGAATGATGGCATCTGACGGCAATCGGTTTCCGCGTTCAATTTCACCGACAATAGAAACTGATATACCTAATGCTTTTGCAAATCCTTCTTGAGTATAACCTTTCAGCTTTCTGAATGCACGAATTCGCCTACCCCAGATTTCTGCTTCCATACTCTTACACCTTCTTGGTTTGTTTCAGCGCTTATCGTGATATGATCCGCCTGCGGACATATTTCTTTTAACGGCGCAAGGACAAATAAGCGCTCATACATTCTCGGATGCGGAACAATCAGCCGCTCTGTTTCAATATTTT
This sequence comes from Bacillus sp. EU55, assembly GCF_038005925.1. Taxonomy (NCBI): domain Bacteria; kingdom Bacillati; phylum Bacillota; class Bacilli; order Caryophanales; family Bacillaceae; genus Bacillus; species Bacillus sp. EU55. Next base: position 87,878 of record NZ_JBBOUE010000001.1, on the reverse strand, counting down.
CACGATTATACAGCAAAATGTCAAGGTCTGCCGTCCGCGGTCCCCAGCGAATCTCTCTCGTTCTGCCTAATTCAGCTTCAATGCTCTGCGTTACATCAAGAAGTTCAAAAGGAGATAACGACGTTTTCACTTCAACCGCCATATTGAGAAACTGATCTTGATCCTCATAGCCGACGGGATCTGTTTCATATATGGAGGACACCTTTGACACCGTCACGCCATGATGCCGGCTGAGCATGGCCACTGCCTGACGCAAATAATGTTCACGGTCGCCCATATTGGAACCGAGGCCGATATATGCCGTATTGTTCATGATTTCTTTCTCGTCATTTCTATAGCTACTGATTTATAATGGCCGGGAATCGGCGGGTCAGGCTTAACAACCTTTACCGTACATTGCTGCACCGGCTCAAATTTCTTAAGGACGGTGTCTGCGATCCGTTCCGCAAGGGTCTCGACCAAATTAACGGGCTCGCCCTCAACGATGCCGCGGCAGACACTGTACAATTCCGCATAGTTAATGGTATAAGAAAGGTCATCCGTTTTTCCCGCTTTGCTCAAATCCAGTTCGGCAGTCAGGTCTACTTTGAAGCGCTGGCCGAGTTTGTTTTCTTCTTCGAACACGCCGTGATATCCGTAAAACTCCATACCTTCCACATATACTTTATCCATAATGTGCGCCTCCTTTGTTCAACATAGCATCCATCATCTTAGTCATTCTTGCGATCTCTTTGACATCGTGCACCCTCACAATGTCGCAGCCTTTCTGGACGCCAAGGCATACTGTCGCTCCCGTTCCCTCAGCACGTTCTTCAGGGGGAAGGTCAAGTACACGGCCGATGAACCTTTTTCTCGATGTCGCCAGGAGCAGCGGATAACCTAACCCGCTGAACACCTCCAGCTTGTTCATGACAGCCAGATTGTCCTCATAGTTTTTCGCAAAGCCGATCCCCGGATCCAGAATCATGTTTTCATCTGTGACGCCGGCTTCTGCGGCAATTTTTACGCTTTCCATCAGGTCTGCAAGCATATCAGGAATAAGATCGTTGTAGTTTCTTTCCGTGCGATTATGCATTAAGATAATCGGAACCCCGTGTGCGGCGGCTACTGACGCCATGTCAGGGTCACCTTTCGCCCCCCAGATGTCATTAAGGATAGAGGCTCCCGCTTTGACCGCTTCGTCTGCCACGGACGCTTTGTACGTATCGATTGAAAGCGGAATGTCCAGCTCGCTTGTAATCCGTTCTATGACGGGGATGACTCGTGACATTTCCTCATCAGCCGACACGAGTGATGCGCCGGGCCTTGTCGATTCGCCGCCGATATCTATAATATGCGCCCCTTCTTCAGCCATCTTCACCGCACGCAGAAGCGCCCTTTCCGTACTGTCGTATTTACCGCCGTCAGAGAAGGAGTCTGGCGTTACATTTAATATCCCCATAACGAGCGTCTTCTCTTTATAGGACAGAGCGCCTTTTTTTGTATGAATCAGTTTAGGCTGTTCAATTGTTTGCTGCGCCATTTTGTTCCTCCTCCTGTACATTCATTTTGTTTATTTCCTGCTGATACTGCTTACGGAGCAATTGCACCGTTTTTCCGCTCATTCCGGGCAGCGGCACTTCCTCTATTTTAGAAAACGGGATGATTTCAAGCACGGAGTTTGTCATCCATGCTTCATCCGCTTCAAGCATTGATTGAAAACGGAATCGGCCTTCGGTGACTTCTGTCCCCTGCCGTTTCAATTCATCAATGACAAACTGTCTCGTTACGCCGTCGAGAATTCCCGTATCCAAAGATGGCGTAAAGACCTTGTCTCCTTTTCGCCAAAACACGTTGGAGACAATGCCTTCCGCGACATCTCCTTCTCCGGTCAGGAAAATGCCTTCAAGATTGGGATCATTCCCGATCTCCCGTTTAGCATACATGTTGTTTAAATAGTGATGGGATTTTAACCGAAAAGATCCTTCAGGCGTGTTTCTCCGGACAGAGAGAAGCCTGCCTTCTTTTTGAACAGGCAGAGTTTCCGGATTGAGCCGGTTGACGAAACAAAGGACGGTCGGCTTTTCATAAGTCTGCGCGGCAAATCCCTTATCGCTGACGCCTGCCGAGATGTTAAGCCGGACACGCGCGCTGCCGTCCTTGATGTCATTGAGGAGCAACAGTCTCAGAAGCATATCAAGCAGCTCCTGTTTGTTCACCTCATATGCAATCTGCAGATCCCGAAGCGCCCTGTTGAGCCTGGCGACATGCGCATCCGGCAGAAACGGCCGGCCGCTGTAAAGCCTGAACGTCTCGAACGCGCCGATCCCGTACAGATAACCATGGTCAAAAGGAGAAAGCGCCGCTTCTTTCTCCTCTATATATTGACCATTCAAATATATAATCACACCGTTACTTCCTTTTTGCGGTGTGTCTCTATAAAGTTTCTGAGCATCTCTTTGCCGAAGGAGGTCATGATGGATTCCGGATGGAACTGAACACCTTCAACAGGCAGCTCATTATGGCGGATTGCCATAATTTCTCCTTCTTTGGTTTGAGCGGATACCGTAAAACAATCCGGCAGCGTGTCCGCTTTGACAATAAGTGAATGGTACCGGGTGGCGACCAGCGGATTTTGCAGGCCTTTAAAAATCGTCTGTCCGTCATGCATAACTTCTGACGTTTTGCCGTGCATGAGCCGCTCTGCTCTGACGACATCGCCGCCGAATACTTGCGCAATCGACTGATGCCCGAGACATACGCCGAAAATAGGAATACTGCCGGCAAAATGTTTGATGGCTTCGAGGCTGATCCCCGCTTCATCAGGACTGCACGGCCCGGGTGAAATCATTAAGAAGTCCGGACCCAGCTCTTCAATCTGCTCAATCGTAATCTCGTCATTCCGTCTGACGATCAGTTCCTCCCCGAGCTCACCCAAATATTGAACCAAGTTGTACGTAAATGAATCATAATTGTCAATCATTAAAATCATCTCTGCTCACCTCGTCTGATTTTTTGTCTCTTCTTCGCTCAGCTCTAACGCCTTTTTCATCGCAAAAGCTTTTTTGAACGATTCCTTGTATTCATGCTTCGGAACCGAATCAATGACCACTCCTGCTCCGGACTGCATAAAAGCATGTCCGCCGGCTGCATAGATCGTCCGGATCACAATGTTAAACTGCAAATCTCCGTTGAATCCGAACCAGCCTATAGATCCAGTATAAAGCCCCCGTCTTGTCGGCTCAAGCTCTTCTATAATTTCCATCGTTCTCACTTTGGGCGCTCCCGTGATGGTGCCCCCCGGGAACACCGCATGAATAATGTCTGTCGCGTCATATCCGTCCTGCAGCTCTCCCTGTACGTTTGACACGATATGCATGACGTGGGAATACTTTTCGATCGCCATAAATTCGTTAACGCGCACGGAGCCGTAGCGCGATACGCGCCCGAGGTCATTGCGCTCAAGATCAACAAGCATGACGTGTTCCGCACGTTCTTTTTCATTGTGAATTAATTCGTCAGCCAAAGCCTTGTCTTCAGCATCGTCTTTTCCTCTTGAACGCGTACCCGCGATCGGTCTCGTTTCAAGCTTCTTCCCCTTCTTTGTCACCAATAGCTCCGGCGACCCGCATATCACTTGAAACCCCGGTGTCTCGAGATAGGCCATGTAAGGAGACGGATTGACGTTTCTCAAGTGTTTATACACCTCATACGGATGAACGGATAAGGACTGAGACTGCCTGATGGACAAATTAACCTGGAACACATCGCCGCTCGCGATATATTGTTTAATTTGTTCTACAGCCTGCGAAAATCCTTCTTCAGTGAACGGAGCGGCGTACGATCCGTCCCCATTCCGATCCAGCGGTGAAAAAGGCTCGTCCGCCGTTTGGAGGGAACACCACATGTCCTCTAAGCCGGACAGCTTTTCTTCCGCAAGATCCGCTTCTTCCGCTTCAGTATGGGTAATGAGCCATAACGCCTCTTCCTCATGGTCATAAACGGCCACATCATCAAAAACAAGAAAGTAAATATCAGGTGTTTCCAGATCATCTAACGACAGCATCTTAAAATTCTCAATATATCGGGCGTAGTCGTAACTGATAAAACCAATCGCACCGCCCTGAAAGTCCGGAAACTCAACGTTTGTTTCCGTTCCGAGCGTTCCAAACCATTCATGAAAGGCCCGCAGCGGGTCACCTTCTTTAAACAGTGTTTCCCCCTCATGCTTGATCGTTGTAATTCCGTCTTTCCCTCTGACGGACGCAATCGGATCTAGACCGGCTATACTGAATCTTCCCCCTCTCGCGCTTTCGAGCAGAACATGCCGTTTTCTCGATTTCGAAAGGTTTTCATATCGCTGTAAAAATGCTTGTTTCGTAAAAGGTATTTTTCTTCCTGCCGGTCTGCGTTGTGCCATCATATCAATCCTCTGCTTCGTTTTACTGTAGTTTTATTTTAAAGCAATCACACTGGTGAAAAAAGTGAATTTCACTTCCAACCATAAAATTCGAAACGTTTTTTGGATTTTCGATGCTTCAGGCACAAAAAAACTCCCGGATACAGCCGGGAGCCGTGTGTATGTCTCTATTCAAACTGATAAAGCGGTGTGCTTAAGTAACGTTCTCCGTTACTAGGGATGATCGCAAGCACTTTCTTGCCTTTCCCCAATTTTTTCGCGATTTCCAGTGCCGCGTAAATAGCCGCTCCGGAAGAAATGCCGCCGAGAATCCCTTCTTCTTTTGCCGTTTTACGGGCATATTCAAATGCATCCTCGTTTTTGACGGGAATGATCTGATCATAGATGTCCGTATTCAATGTTTCAGGGACAAATCCCGCTCCGATACCCTGAATTTTATGCGGGCCCGGTTTTCCGCCGGAAAGAACCGGAGAATCTGCCGGCTCTACCGCATAGATTTTGATGGATGGATATGCTTCTTTCAGCACTTCGCCCGCTCCCGTGATGGTTCCGCCGGTACCGATTCCGGCCACGAACGCATCAAGCTGGTCATCACCAAACTGTTCTACGATTTCTTTCCCCGTCGTTTGGCGGTGAATTTCCGGGTTTGCCGCATTGTTGAATTGCTGAGGCACAAAGTATCCGTGTTCCTCCGCAAGTTCTTCCGCCTTTTTAATGGCGCCCTTCATTCCTTCTGCGCCGGGAGTCAGCACAAGCTCCGCTCCGTATGCGCGCAGCAGATTGCGTCGCTCCATACTCATTGTATCAGGCATAACGAGAATGGCTCTGAGACCTTTAGCCGCTGCCACCATCGCAAGACCGATCCCTGTATTTCCGCTTGTCGGTTCAATGATTGTGTCGCCGGCTTTTAATTTCCCTTCTTTTTCAGCCGCTTCAATCATCGCCGCTCCGATACGGTCTTTTACGCTGCTGCCCGGATTCATGTATTCAAGCTTCAGATATACATCTGCACTGTTTTCATCCGTCAGGCGATTCAATTTCACAATAGGAGTATTTCCGATTAGTTCAGTAATAGAATTTGCAATACGCACCATGTTGGACACCTCAATTTCCGACTAAATTTATTGGTATTATAAATATAAGTTATCAATTTCAAAATTTTTTGTCAATCATTTAGTTCTTTTTTCCCCGTAGAACCAAGAGACCCCCGCCTCTTTCCACAGCGTTTTGACTGTCGCCTTGTCACCTAATTGATCCATCGCGATCTGGCGTCTGATTTGGCTCTTCACTTCATTGTATGAGAAAGTTCTCGCTTTAAGCTTTTCTTTCAGCTGAATGATGGCGTATCCTGAAGAAACTTTAATCGGTTCAGCGGACCATTCATCTTCTTTAAGATTTTTAGCTTCTGTGATATATGCCTGCGGGATATTTTCCTGTTTTTCTGTCACAAAGCCGAGGTCTCCGCCATACTGTGACGTGTATCTGTCCGTGGAACGCTCAGCGGCGACGGCTTCAAAGCTGGAACCGCCTTTCAAATCAGCAAGCACCCTGTCCGCCTCTTCCTTGTTTTTGACGACAATGTGCCTGATTCTGTAGGAATCATCGAAATGGTACAGTTCTTTATTTTTATTATAAAATGATTGCATTTCCTTATCCGATATATCGATGTCCTTCGTCAGCAGTTCTTCAAGAAGAATGTTGTAGCGGATCTGGTCTCTCCATTCTTTTTCGGTAATATGGCTGTCTTCATAAAATGAATTATTCACCGCTTTGATTAAAAGAAATTCCCGCTCCAATTCGCTGTTTGAAACTGTGAGTTTATTCTTTTTCGCAAGCTCTTCCACTACTTGTGCATTAATCATGTCTTCCAGAGTTGATTTTCCGTACTCGTCTTCCATCTTTTTCATCCAGTCCTGCCGTGTGATATGTTTATCACCGATTGTCGCGATGGATTCTTCAGATGACCCCGCGGCTTGGGATTTTGTTAACTTATACGCCACTGCTACACTGCATACCAACAGCGCCGCTACAATAATCGTCAAAAGTGTTCTCGATTTCAAAATCTACCCCATCCCTTTTACAAAATAGAACAACCCGCTAAAGAGCTAGCGGGTTGTTTCGTCACGAAGCTCTTCCAGTTCTTCTTTTGTAAATAAATATTTCTCATTACAAAAATGGCAAACCGCTTCGGCTTTTCCGTCTTCTTCTATCATATCTTGTATTTCTTTTTTGCCTAGTCCTAAAATGGCCGTTTCGAATCGATCTTTTGAACAAGAACAGTGAAATTTGACCGGCATTGTTTCGAGAACGTCCGGTTTTTGACCCAGAACTTCTTCTAAGATTTCTTCCGGTGTCAGGCCTTTTTGAATCAATTTTGAAATCGGTTCGATTTGAGATAATTGCTTTTCAATTGTTGAAATGGTTTCTTCATCAGTCCCCGGAAGAAGCTGAATGATGAACCCGCCCGCAGCGAGAATCGTGTTATCAGGATTTACTAGAACACCTACGCCGACAGATGAAGGGACTTGTTCAGAAGAAACAAGGTAATACGTGAAGTCGTCACCGAGTTCACCCGAGACAATCTCTACTTGTCCCGTAAAATAATCACGCAAGCCCAAATCTTTTACGACACTGAGTGTTCCGTCAGTTCCGACCGCCCGTCTGACATCCAGTTTCCCTTGTTCATTGAGGTCAAAATGAACGTGCGGGTTTGATACGTATGCTCTTACCTCACCCTTTGCGTTCGCATCTGCGACAATGGCTCCGATCGGGCCGCCGCCTTCTATTTTGACTGTCAGCTTATCTTCACCCTTAAGCATCGCTCCGAGCATCAGAGAAGCTGTCATCGTCCGGCCGATTGCGGCTGATGCCGTCGGCCACGTGTCATGCCTTCTTTGCGCTTCATTAACCATATCTGTCGTTCTGGCTGCATAAGCCCTTACTTTACCGTCATATGCAATTGCTTTAATTAAATAATCCATCGTTTACCTCCTATACGTGACCCACACGATTTCGCTCATAAATGATTTCCAGCCCTTTCAGAGTGAGAAACGGGTCAACAATATCAATACAGTCTGATTCGTTTGCGATTAATGACGCAAGCCCGCCTGTCGCAATGACTTTCGGTTCCTGTGTTGCCTGCCATTTCATCCGCTTCACTATACCTTCAACTTGTCCGACATAGCCGAAAAGGATGCCGGACTGCATGGCGCTTACCGTATTTTTGCCGATGATATTGTCCGGTCGGGCGATTTCAATTCTCGGAAGCTTGGCCGCGCGTGAGTACAGCGCTTCCGTTGAAATTGTAATGCCGGGAGCAATCGCGCCGCCCATGTATTGTTTGTTTTCATCGATGTAGCAATACGTCGTCGCCGTTCCGAAATCAACAACAATTAAGGGGCCGCCATACTGCTGAATCGCCGCAACGGCATTGACGATTCTGTCAGCTCCCACTTCTTTCGGATTGTCATATTTTATATTTAAACCTGTTTTCATTCCCGGGCCGACAACCTGCGGCTCGATGTGAAAGTATTTTGTGCACATTCTTTCTAAAGAGAACATAATCGGCGGCACTACGGATGAGATGATAATCCCTTCAATCTGTTCAAACATCAATCCGGAATGTTCAAATAAGGAGCGGAGCAGCATGCCGAATTCGTCTTCTGTTTTGTGCCTGCTCGTTTCTATGCGCCAATGATATTCTAGTTCCCCATCATGATATACACCAATCACGGTGTTGGTGTTCCCCACATCTATAACCAGTAACAACCTCTATCACCACTTTTGAATAGTTTCTAATCATAACATTTTCAACATTCTACAATACCATACACGATCTGCGGCTCTTTTGTAAACAAAACGAAACCAGTAAAAAAACCGCCGGTATACGCCGGCGGTTTTCATATCAGAAAGCGAACTATTCTTTCGGCTCGTCTTTCTTTTCTTCTTCTGTTTTAGACAGGATGTTTACTTTCACATCGTCTTTTTGAAGATGGTCATCTGAGAAATTGCGCTCAGGGAGTTTTCCGTGATCCACGAGATGCTTGATTTGTTCCGCATCTAATGTTTCCACATCAAGCAATGTCTGAGCAATCAATTCCAGCTTATCGCGATTTTCAGTCAGGATGGTTTTCGCACGCTCATAACATTCTTTAATGATGCGCTGAATTTCCTGATCGATTTCGTAAGCGATCTGATCACTGTAGTTTTGCTCGTTGTTGAAATCCCGGCCCAGGAATACTTGACCGCCTTGAGATTGACCGAACTGAAGCGGTCCGAGTTTTTCTGACATACCGAACTCTGTCACCATTCTTCTGGCAATGTTCGTTGCCCGCTGGAAGTCATTGTGAGCGCCCGTGCTGACTTCGCCGAAGATAATTTCCTCGGCAACGCGTCCGCCCAGAAGACCGACAATTTTATCGAGAAGTTCAGGTTTTGTCTGGAAGTAACGGTCTTCTCTCGGAAGCATGACCGCGTATCCGCCCGCCTGCCCCCTCGGAACGATCGTTACTTTATGAACCATATCGGCTTCATCCAGCACAAGTCCGATAACGGTGTGACCGCCCTCGTGGTACGCCACGATATTGCGTTCTTTTTTCGATATGACGCGGCTCTTCTTCGCAGGGCCCGCAATCACACGGTCCGTCGCTTCATCAATGTCGCGCATATCAATTTTCTTCTTGTTTTGACGGGCAGCAACGAGTGCCGCTTCGTTAAGAAGGTTTTCTAAATCGGCGCCTGAGAAACCGGGTGTTCTTGAAGCGATCGCTTTTAAGTTCACCGTTTCATCAAGCGGTTTGTTTCTCGCATGGACCTGTAATACGGCTTCACGGCCGATGACATCCGGACGGTCTACCGTAATCTGACGGTCAAAACGTCCCGGACGAAGCAATGCAGGGTCGAGAATGTCCGCACGGTTTGTCGCAGCGATAATAATGATTCCTTCATTCGCACTGAAACCGTCCATCTCTACAAGCAGCTGGTTCAGCGTCTGTTCGCGTTCATCATGCCCGCCGCCAAGACCTGCGCCGCGCTGACGTCCCACCGCGTCGATCTCATCAATGAAGATCAGACAAGGCGCATTCTTTTTCGCATTTTCGAATAAATCACGCACACGGGAAGCACCGACACCGACAAACATTTCAACGAAGTCAGATCCGCTGATGCTGAAGAAAGGAACGCCCGCTTCACCGGCTGAGGCTCTCGCAAGCAGCGTCTTACCGGTTCCCGGAGGTCCGACCAACAGCACGCCTTTAGGGATTCTGGCGCCAAGCTCGGCGAATTTGCGAGGATCTTTCAGAAACTCAACAACCTCAACGAGCTCCTGCTTCTCCTCATCCGCGCCGGCTACATCTTTAAACTTCACGCGTTTCTTTTCTTCCGTATACAGCTTCGCTTTGCTCTTTCCGAAGTTCATGACACGGCTGCCGCCGCCCTGAGCCTGATTGAGCAGGAAGAAAAACAGAATAAAGATGATGACAAACGGAATGATCGTCGTTAAGAACGTCACCCACCCGCTTGTTTCCTGTGCGGGATCAACTTTTACGTCCGTCTTTTTAATTGCATCAAATATCTGGTCTGCTCCTTTTCCTTCAGGAACATGTGTTAAAAAGTACTGGTCTTTGTCGTATTTTTTCAGCTGTCCTTTTACCTCATAAACACCTCTGACAGGCTGAACCGATACGCTATCAACTTTCCCCTCATCGAGGTTCTTGATAAACGTACTGTACGACATATTTTCTGTTTTCGGGTTTGAAGTCTGGAAGTAACTCACAACCCCGATTACTACTAATAAAATAAGTAAATAAAAAATGGTATTACGGAAGACCCGATTCATTCCTTACCTCCTCCCACAGTAAGCACAACTATGTTCAATAGTACCATAGAAAATCATTCCAATACAACCGATAACCATCTCGGAAGCAGGCAGCCGATCAGCTTTCATAAATCGCCGGTTTTAATACTCCGATGTAAGGCAGATTGCGATAGCGTTCGGCATAATCAAGTCCGTAACCCACAACAAACGCGTCAGGAACTTCAAAGCCTACGAAGTCTGCTTTAATGTCCGCTTTTCTTCCGCTTGGTTTATCCAACAGGGTAACAATCTTAATTGATTTCGCTTTACGATATCGGAAGAGTTCTACGAGATAGCTCAAGGTTAACCCACTGTCGATAATATCTTCAATGATTAAGATGTCCCGGCCTTCTACAGATGTATCCAAATCTTTGATGATTTTGACTTCTCCGGAAGAAACCGTGGAATTTCCGTAGCTTGATACATCCATGAAGTCCATTTCCAAATATGTATCAATATGCTTTATAAGATCAGCCATAAAAGGAAGCGCTCCCTTTAACACACCGATTGCCAACGGAAACGTGTCGCTGTACTCGCTTGTTAATTGTTCTCCAAGCTGTTTTACTTTCTGCTGGATCTCATCTTCTGAGATCAGCACTTTTTCGATATCCTGTTTCATGTTAATGCTTGCCCCCTACACTTTTCATGCTGTCTATATTGTAATACAATGCGGTCACTGTTTGAAATCACAAGATCGTCAAAGATGGATTTTTTCAAGCCAGGCAGCCAGATAATTTCACCGCTCGCATCCGTTACAATCGGCCATTCGTCCCGATCCCGCAGAGGCAGTTTATGATCAATAAATATATCTTTCACCTTTTTCGAGCCATTCATCCCTTTAAGTTTGATCCGATCGCCGATTTTTCTCGTCCGGATTGTTAAAGGAAATTGCACCTTATTTCTGCTTGTCATAAAAACAGCATTCCCATTTTTGATATGAGGGTCAGCCTGATCGGCCACCTCTATCATAAAGCCGTTGGGGAGAACAGCAGTCTCGCCTTCCGCTCCTTGCAGCTGCAGCTCAAAGGGAACCTTTTCACATTGCCATTGTTCAAATGTAAACAAACATGTCTGATATGATTTGACCACCTTCAGCCCTTTCGGAAAATCAAGCACTCCCGAGGCGCTTCCATTTTCCGCCCATTCGAGAAACTGCTGTATGTGGCGGGCGGAAAACGACGATGGAACGTTTTCATAAAGATAGTTTAATATTAGTTGAACTCCTCTTCTTTGTAAAGGTATCGGAAGGGCAAGCAATTGAGAGGAATCGACTTCAACCGATGTGTCAGACTTGCTTGTAATAACCTTATTCATTCGTTCTTTCGTTAATGACTGCAGGTATTGTTCGTCTTCTGTCAGTGCTTCACTCACCTTTTGAAACATTTTATGAACGTCAGGTGATTCTTGTTTTAAAAAAGGAAGCACGGTCTTTCTGAATCTGTTTCTTGTATAATCGTCTTTTGCATTGCTCTCATCCGTTCTGTAGCTGAGCCCTTCTTGACGGCAGTATTCAAGGATTTCATCCTTTGCCGTATAGAGGAAAGGCCTGATCAGCCAGCCGGATGCAAATTCGCGAACGGGCTGCATTCCCGCAAGCCCTGCCCCGAGCGTACCTTTCGCAAGCCTCATGAGCATTGTCTCAACCTGGTCATCGCCGTGATGAGCCAGCGCCAAAAACTTCGCTTGGTGTTTTGTCATCAGATCTTCGAAAAACTGATATCTGCAATCACGCGCGGCAGCCTGCTTGTTCAGCTTATTCTTCTTTGCGTATGCAGAAACATCAATCTGTACCGTTTCGCAGAGGATGTGTTCAGCCTCGCAATATGACTGCACAAACTTCATATCTTCTTCAGATTCAGGACCCCTGAACTGATGGTCGACATGCGCCGCTATGATAACGGAGGAATGCCCGAAGTGCTTATTCAGCATACTGAGAAGCGCCATTGAATCAGGGCCTCCGGAGACCCCGGCAATAATCGTTTCTCCCTCCGCCTGAAGATGATATGTTTTGAAAAAATCTTCCACGCTTTTCACAATGTCCCCCTCACAATGAGCAGGTTTTTTAAAGATATACATATCCTATCACTTTCATTCCCTCCAAGCAAAGAAGAAGCATGAGCGCAGGCGTCCGGCCGGCACTAGATGAGAAAAAAGACGATGTAAGCGAAATAAAGGGCGAGAACGCTGATTAAAATAAGTGTTGTTTCAAACAAACCATTGTGCTTTGCGGGTTTTTGTTTAGGTTTATACCGCGTTTGAGATACAGTGCCCTGCCGCGGTTTTGAATGCGGCGGCTTAGGCTTGGCGGCGGCTTTCCTTTTGCTCCCGGCGCTCTGCCCCGCCGTCAGGATGTCATGCTTCATGGCTTCCGCAGACGGATATTGACCGTTTAAAGCAGAAAACAGAACCTTCTTATACTTATTCAGAAACGGGTGGCCTTCAATGATAGAACGAAGCTGTTCTTTCGGCTGTCCTGACTTTTTGCACTCTTTCTTCTGGACACAGTGGATCATGATCATTGCGACAGCAAACAGGTCATAGGATGGTTCTGCTTTTCTTGTTCCATACCCCCAATAGCCCCTGTCGTAAAACTCCGTATACTCTTTAATCGCGCGGCCCTGTTTTGTCGTTCCCCCTACATCAATGCAGCGAATGGCAGCCGGTGGTCCGGTTACAATGAGATTGTCCGGTTTGAGGTCGCCAAAAACCCATCCTTGCTGATGAAGGACTGACAGGCTGGAAAGAAGCTGCACCATCAGCACCGGAATCCACTCCGCTCCCTTACTGCTGATATATTGCGGAAGAAGCGGCCCTTCTATGTACTCCATCACGTAAAAAGAGACATTTTTATTCAGCTGCGGTATAAACGCGTCGTCCGCATCAAAAAAAGAAGGCCCCATCGTTTGCGACCGGGCCTTTGAAAAGGATTTTAAGACATTCACTTCAGAGGTAACAGACATGCTGTCGCTGCTTATTTTCAAAGCGACCTGTCCGCCTGATGCTTCTGCCAGATATACAATACCGTTAGCCCCTTTTCCAAGCTGTTTGAGCAATCTGTAGGATTTGCCGTTCCATTTGCCCTGAATTGCCGTCCCCGGTGCCAGACTACATGCCAAACTCGTTAAAGCGTCGTTCATCATCTGCCAACATGCTCCTTCTTGAGCGGATTCTCTCAAACTGCTGCGTCGCTTCCCGGATAGCGGGGCCCGTAGGGGTGATACCGCCGGTCGACAGCTTCGCAAAGAGTGCAGAAAGGGATTCAAGCTTCGGCGTCCAATTCAGTACAAGCTCAACTTCCTGGCTTTTCCCGGGAAATATACACATTGCAAATTCATTTTGTCCGGCCCGGGAATTTAAACTGATGGAAAGATCGATCAGCGCTTCTTTCACCGTCGGCAGTTTCGGCGCCATACTCGCACTCGTATCAACCAGCACAAGCACTTGCAGATGAACCGTTTCGCCGAGTTCATCAACCACTTCCATCACTTCGCCGCGTTTTTCAGGAGAAAGCTCTTCCATTTCAACGTTTTTCCCTAAAATTTGTTTAAGCTCTTGATTGACGACGCCTTGCAGCGTCTGGGTCATTGCTTTTTTCGTCACCATTTGAACCGTCTGAGACAATTGTGACGCGTACACAACTTGATGGACGCCGCCTCCGGCCATGGCGATGCCTTCAACTTCCTTCATTGCCTCTTGGTCAATCGCGTTTTCTTCCATAATTCCTATAACATTCACCGTAATCCCCTGCTCCTTGGCGAAAGCCGCCATTGCGATCGGGTCTTCACCATGATTGGAGCAGCCATCTGTAATCAGCAGAACTTGATTTAAATGTCCCTTATTCACATACATTCCTCCCGGTGATACGATTAGTCCCATCTTCGCCAGAAGGAAAGTGATTTATACGAAAGGATTAAGAAATCTCCTTTTTATTTTGGAAAACCGCCGGCACCGGGATGGAAGCCCATTTCGGCGTGTTGTGATCAATCCGGACAACAACCACCGTCATATCGTCTTCGATTTGGCCGGAACGCGTTCTGATGACCTCTTCCATTAATATATCAGCGATTTCCTGCGGATCTTCGGTTTTCAGCCCTTTCATTTTCCGTTTCATCCACAGATCGTGGTTTTCAACGTGCTTCGGCCCTTCAAAAATACCGTCACTCATCATGACGAGCAGATCTCCCGCTTTTAACTGTTCACTTACAACCTCTACATCAAATTCATTGATGATGCCGATCGGCAGATTGCTGGCCTGCACTTTCATGACTTGATCTCCCCGCTTGATAAAACTCGGCGTTGAACCGACCTTCAAGAATTTGCAGCTTGCATCCTGAAGATCAATGATAGAAAGATCGAGAGTTGAGTAGATTTCGTCTGTCGTCCGTAAAGACAGAATACTGTTGATCGTTTTGATCGCTATTTTTTCATCAATACCTGATTCGAGAATTTTTTCGAGCAGCTTAATCGTTTCATTGCTCTCATAATGGGCCCTCGCCCCATTGCCCATGCCGTCACTGATCGCGGCCGCATACTTTCTCGCCCCCAGTTCCATCATGCTGTAGCTGTCGCCGGAGACAAGGCCGCCGCCTTTTGCCGCATGAGCCGCGCCTGTCGATACCCGGTACGACTTGGTCGAACCGAACGCGACATGGCTGTAGCCATTCGGATGAGCCGAGTGCTGTTCGCTTTTGACAAGTATCTGCTCCTCAAGAATGTCAGACAGCATCGGGGCGATAATTTTCTCACTCTCGCCGTGTCCTCCGCTGAACGGGATTGTCATTTCGATATCAATATTGCCCTGCTCCAAGCTGTATATCTCGACATGCTGAATCTCGATTCCGAAATGCTGAAGCGCCTCTATCATTTGTTCTTCCTGAATAAAATGCTGCTCCCTCTCCCGTTTTATTTCCCGAGAAAAGTCCGCCATGACCTCAGAAACCCCCAACAGCTGCTCGGCAACAAGCCTTCTGCTGTCCTGAACTTTTCTCTTCAGTGTCAGATGGGCATGATGGTGGGCAAGTTCGTCCTCAATCAGCTCTTCCACCTGTCTGGATTTGGAACAGTGCTGTTGAAACTCCTTTTTTAATCTGCGGTTTGAGGCATACTGTTTTTCTTCTGTTTCATGCATAACTTGTTTCATTAAGTCATATGTTTTATCAAAGTTTTGAACCCAGCATTTGCTTTTCTTATAGCAGGATTGGCAGGAATGCTCGGTGATTTTGCTTAAAAAGAGATCCACTTCCCCTTCTTCCGCCTGCTCATCAGAAGACGTCTGATGAAAGGTGGCGAAGCTCTCCGACAAGGCATGAAACACATTGGAGAACTGGTCTACTTTCTGGGCGGTGACATCTCTGATTTTCCTTGCGTACTGCTGCTGTTCCTGACTGTGCTCAGCAGTGCCCGGTATGTATCGCGCCACCTTTTTCGTAATCGATTGGGGCGTAATCAAAAACAAAACAACGGCAATCAAAGATTCATAAAGAGTGGTCATTAATCCGGCAGATCCTTCTCCATATAATGAAATCAGCAGTGAGCCGATCACTAATCCGACTGCGGCGCCGGCTTTCTTTCCTTCTTTCAGCAGCCCGCCAAGAAGCCCGGAAAACGCAAGCAGACTCATTTGATAGAGATTCCCGATATTCGCAAGCCCGAGGATCAGTCCGGTCACAACACCGACCGTACAGCCGATGCTTGCCCCGCCGACAAAGGAAAAACTCAGCACGACATAGCGGGCCAGGATATGTTCAGCCTGCATTCCCTGAAATGAAACACCGGCAAGCCCGGTTAAAACGGATGCGATCAAGATCATAAAACAGATGATTTCTTCTATTTTTAACGATTGCTTCACTTTTTTGATCGTGAAGATCGGCAGGCTTTGTAAAAAGATCAGCGTCAAAATAAAGGCCAGGCCCGCCTCGACAACAGCCATCACATAATCATAGGTGGTAAAAGCGCCGCTTTCAAAATAAACAAATCCGATTCTCGCGGCAGCCATAGAGAAAAACACCACGATCGGCAGCATCTTCACCCGGTCCTGCACGATATATGTACCGATTTTCGAAAATAGAGTGAAGACGGCCAAAGCTGTGAGAATCAATAAAGAGTGTTTCGGCGAAATGGTTAAAGCGCCCGCAAGTAAAGACAGACAAGCATAGAAGGCTTTATCTCTTCTGATCAACAGCATCGCTCCGAAAAACGGCAGCGCAAACGGAAGAACCTCAGATAATATGAAAGCCCGTCCAAGTAAAAAACCGATCACGACATAAATGAACCCCTTATAGAAAAAAAGTGAATGCGCTTGATGGACTGTAAGCTTTGCCGCCTTTTCAAAAAACGATTGCAGTTTTTCCAGAGCTTGTCCCGCCATCGGCCCGTTCACTCTTCTTTCCGCTTTTTCCATTGCTCTCATCCCCCACCTGTTTTATTCGTTGCTTGTCATTATAAATGAAAGCCCAGATAGGATTTTGTCAAAAGAAGGTAACAATTCCAAAGAAGTCTTCGACGCTTTCTCCCTTGTTCCCCTTTCCTTTCGTATTTCCTCCGACATTTCTCAAAAAGTTGTCTAAATATGAAAAAATCGGCTTCTGCAACAGAAGCCGATTCGCTTGATGACCCGTACGGGATTCGAACCCGTGTTACCGCCGTGAAAGGGCGGTGTCTTAACCGCTTGACCAACGGGCCGGATATATATGGTAGCGGCGGAGGGGATCGAACCCCCGACCTCACGGGTATGAACCGTACGCTCTAGCCAGCTGAGCTACACCGCCATATAGGTGCTTATAAGCACAAGTTATATAATACAAAGGTTTCTTCATCTCGTCAACAGAAACTTTAAAGTTTTAATTTTCTGACTATACGGACGCATACAAAAAAAGCACCCGCTGGGATAGACGGATGCTCCATGTATTTATAGAAAGCAGCAAGTTATCCTCTTCTTGCTCCGCGCCCTCCACGTTTTGATTCCGTGTTTCGTTTTAAAGATGATAAGCGGTCTTCGCTATCTTTAAGAAACTTGTTCATTTTCTGTTCAAAAGATTCTTTCGGACGGAAATCATTTCTAGGTCTGGCTTGCGGACGGTCTTTAGCTTTTTTAATTGATAAACCAATTTTCCCGTCTTTTTCAACGTTGATGACTTTCACTTCAACTTGATCGCCGACTTTTAAATGCTCGTTAATGTCTTTTACATAATTATCGGCTACCTCACTGATATGAACGAGACCGGTTGAGCCTCCAGGCAATTCAACAAATGCTCCGAAATTTGTAATACCTGTTATTTTCCCTTGCAACTTGCTGCCAACTTCAATCGACATAAAAAAAGTGCTCCTCCTTAGGCTTATAAAAAGATCGTTTGTTTAATTATACCTAAATAAAAATTTAAGTGTCAACAAGGCTACTTGCTCTTCTTCTCTACATTAAAGAGAATCTCACCATTTCCTGACATAAACAAGTCTCTTCTGGCAAGCTCTGTGACGTAATCCTCATCCTTTAATTTGGAAATTTCATCTTTTAAATCAGCCTGTTTCGTGTTCAATTTTTTCACTTGTTTTTCCAGCTGAGCTTTCTTTTCTTCGTTTGCGCTAAGGGAAGAGGTCTGTGACCACAGAGAACCCGCTAAGACAATAGCCGTCAACAACACAAGGGCGCCGAATACGATCAACCGTCTGAAAAGCCCTTTCCGCCTTCTTTTCATAAGCTGGGATTGCCGTTCAACCTGCTCTTTATAGTCGTTTTGAATTTCAGTTATTGTACGTTCTCTAGATAGATTCAAACCAGACGGTCCTCCTTTCACCTTTTCAAAATACGTATCATGGTCGATCTGATTGTTATGATTAGTTTCTTGCTCTTTTGTGAAAATCCTGCACTTTTTTGAAAATATCGTTTGAAAGTAAGACGCCATTTTTCAGGAAGAAGTTTCAATAATTGTTTCAACAGGAAGAACAGCGGATACAGCAAAAAAGCTACGATCTTAAAAAGACACTTCGCAAAAAAGGCACTCACCCGATAGGAGTATAAAGAAATAACCGTGATCAGCCCGATGAGCAGCTTAAAGAGCAGAAGCACCGGACGGAACAGCACGTGCTGAATGAGCTTTTTTGCGAATTGGTAAAGAGACACCGCAAGATGAATGGCAAATTTCAGTATTTTTATATACATTCGTTTAAACAGGCTTTGGTACGTCGCAATACCCAGTAAGACAGCCAAGAAAATGTATACCCTGAGTTCTCCTTCATTCACGTTGAGCAGCACATAGAAAAACATCAGACCTTGTACAATCCAAAAGAGAATGTCATGAATGAATAACAGCCATCTGGCCGTTTTGGCGCGGCTGACAAACAGCCTGTATGTATCAAGCGACGCTCCGAGCCAGGCGCCCATACCGGTCATTGCCAGCATCGTATAAAATTGGGTCGTCAGTGTCATTTAAACAACTTGCTAAAAAACCCTTTAGCTTTATCCCCTTGCTGCTCGTCTAAATATACAAGGTCAAACACCCTGCCTTTTATAGATACAATCCCTTTTTCCACATCAAGATTTTTCATCTGCAGGTTCTCGCCTCTGACGGAAAGCATTCCCATAACTGTTTCCAGCAAAAACTCTTCGTTGTCAAAACTTTCTACATGCTTGACGCCCGAAATGTCTAAATGCTTTCTCCCTTTCATCGTTACATCATGCTGTTCCGGAACAGAAGAAGAACCTTTTTGCTCATAATATGAATTCATCTATTCAGCCCCCATATCCTCGATACTTTTAGCATTATTACTGCATTGTATGAGGCGGGAGCCTTGTTTAGAACAAGCCTATTCGCCGAGTTTTTCTTCTTTGACGATTGTATACATGCCCGCGGCTTCTTCTTTTTTCGTTGTTTCTTTCAATTCGTTTACCTTCACGGTGACAAGCTTCTGGCCGAAGCGGACCGTCAGTTCATCACCGGCTTTTACGTCTGAGCTGGCTTTCGCCTGATTCCCGTTAACGGTGATTCTCCCTTGATCGGCGACCTCTTTCGCCAATGTGCGGCGTTTAATTAATCTGGATACTTTTAAAAACTTATCAAGTCTCATATCAGAATCTCCTCTCCATTTCTTTTGCTTCATCCCACAATTTGTCCATTTCTTCAAGTGACATTGCGGTCAATTCAAGTCCCTTTGCTGCCGCTTCTTTCTCAATATAAGCAAAGCGTCTGCGGAATTTGTCATTTGTCATGGCGAGCGCTTCCTCAGGCTCAATTTTATAGTATCGGCCGATATTGACCAATGCAAATAAAACATCGCCGAATTCAGCTTTTAAGCTGATTTCATCTGCTGTTTCGGCGGAAGCCTCTGCAGAAAATTCCTTCAGCTCTTCATTTACTTTATCCCATATATCCTGAACGTCATCCCAGTCAAAGCCGGTTTTTGCGGCTTTTTTCTGAAGCTTGGCCGCTTTTGCAAGAGAAGGCAGTGTTTTCGGCACGGCATCCAGCAATGAAGAGGATGTTGTTTGCTTTTCCGTCTTTTTGATTTCTTCCCAGTTGGCGACGACATCATGTTCATCCTGAACCTTAACATCCTTAAACACGTGCGGGTGCCGTCTGACCATCTTCGCACTGATGTCTCTGATGACATCATCAATTGAGAAATACCCCTCGTCTTCTCCGATCTGGGCGTGCAGCATAACCTGAAGCATGACGTCCCCGAGTTCTTCTATCATGTGATCCGTGTCCTCTTCGTCAATGGCCTCAAGCAGTTCGTAGCATTCCTCAATCATATATTTCTTTAATGACTGGTGTGTCTGCTTTTGATCCCACGGACAGCCGTTCGGCCCGCGAAGCTCGCGAATAATACTTCGGAATGCAGAAAATTCCTGGTAAAGGAGTTCTTCTTTTTTAATCGGCGGAACATACACGCTTGTTAAGTTATTTATTTCTACATTGCGGTCAAGTTCAAACAAAGGCACCTTGGTCATCTTTTCTCCCTTGCTTCCGGCTGCCGTGACGATGACCACTTCATAGTCGTCAGGCAATTTCTCCATAAGCGTCAGCTTTACCTCAGAGGCCGTCATCTGGTCATAAACCTGGCAAATGATCAGGTGATGGCGGAGTTCGAGCTCATCCGGCGTCATTGTTTGCGCATCCGTAAATTGAAACCCTTCAATCGGATCAATTCGCAATGCATTAAAAGTGGCATCCAGAAAGCTTTGCCCTCCGGCAGTATGAACAGCTATCTGTTGTTCTTCCCGGCGTTCAAATAACAGCTGAACGGTTTTCTCAGCGACAAACGGATGCCCGGGTACAGCGTAGACGATATCCTCTTGCTTCGCTTTTTCAAACAGAATGTCCGCGATCTCTTCATAGACCGCTTCAAACTGATCATGTTTTTCATAAATATCATCAAAATACCGGATGTCCGCTTCCGTCTCTTGCTCTAATTCCGAAATCAAAGGGTGGTCTTTCGTTCTTATATATAAATGCTTCGCCTGAGTCAACAGCTTATGTACGCCCACTGTCAATTGATCCATGTCTCCGGCGCCGAGGCCGACGACCGTAATGTTACCTGCCATGTTTTTCTCTCCTCTTTTTCAATTTGCTTAAAGCACTGCCGAAAGGAAGGCCGCTCAGCTCTTCGTCCGTGAAAATCTTCATTCTTATCATACAATAAATAAACAATAGCCCTCCGATGACTGACGCAGACAGACTCTCACATACAGCTCCGGCCCTGCTGACAGGAACAAATAACTGCCAAAGCTTCATATATACGAGCAGAAAGAAGACCATCAGCAGGCTGCACCAGCATAGACGGGCAATCACGCCGCCGATATTCGTCAGCCAGCCCTTCGACCAAATTCTCCGGAGATTCAGGCACGCAACTGCGGCAAATGCCAAGACGGTCGCCAGTGCCGCTCCTGTAATACCCCAGCCGAGGACCAGCCAAACATTCAGCACCCATTTCAGCGCCACTCCCGCCAAAACAGATACGGCGGGGAAAACGGTATGTCCCGCTCCTTGCAGAATCGCGGCTGCTGTAAGCGCAATCGAGGCAAAAAAGATAGATAAGCTGAATATTTGTAAGGTCTGCGTCCCCTCACTGTTTTGGAAAAGCATGATATTCACCGGCTCTAAAATGCAAAAAAGCCCGGCTGATGCACCGATCCCTACCGCAAGGCAGAGCTTGACGGCTGATGTCGCTTTCTCTTTTATGATAAACGGCTTATTCTCATGCACCGCTTTTGAAATTGAAGGAACCAATGACGCGGCGATACTGACGGCAAACACGGTTCCCAGCTGAAGGAGCGGCTGTCCGCGGTCATATATGCCTTTCAGCTGTTTCGCGGCATGGCTCTCCGTCCCGTCTGAAAGCAGTGAATATAAGTTTAGGGCGTCTACAAGCTGAATCAAAAGCATGAGTACACTGCTGATACAGATGGTGACTGAATAAAGCAGCAGCTTTTTTACAATGACGGCCGTTTCGATATGTCCGCCGTCTTTCTTTGTTTCTTCCCGCTTATACCAGAAAACAGCCAATACACAAAGGGCTGCCAAGCTTCCGGCAATTGATCCCGAGGCCGCCCCCGCACCTGCCGCGTATAATGAGCGGCCGCTTTTCAAAAGCCAGAAGGATAAACCGAGAAGCACCGCCACGCGAAGAAGCTGTTCCGTAATCTGGGATAAAGCTGACGGCATCATATCATGCACGCCTTGGAAATACCCCCTGAAAACCGCCGTAAACGGAAACAGTATGAAAGCGAACGCCGCGACCCTTATCAGCATCACAAGGCGGGCGTCACCCATAAAACCGGCCAACGGCGCCGCGCCGGCATACATGAGCGCAAACAGAACAAGTCCGGCCGCCGTGACATAAAGGGCGGAAATTTTCATTATTTTTTGTTTATGATCGCTATAATCGTTCATTAATTTTGAGATGATTACCGGAAAACCGGATGTTGACAGCATGACCGCGATCCCTAAAAACGGATACACCTGCTGATAAATGTAAAATCCGACGTCACCGACAATATTCTGAAAAGGAACTCTGTACACGGCGCTTAATATCTTCGTCACGATACCCGCAACGACGAGCACAAAAGCACCTTTCCATGCCGATTGCCGCTTGGCGCCAACTGAATCGTTCATCCAAAAGCTCCTTCCAGCCGCTAGAAAATTACGTCTATAAAACGAGCTTATTATATCACAATCCTAACGGCCGAACCGATAGAGAGCACATATGAATATGAAAAAGAACAGCACTTGTATAAGAGCTGCTCTTTCTCCGTTTTCTTATTTCAATAATGGTAATAAGACCTACTGCTCCATTTGTCTCGCCAAAAAACTGGCTGCCGTTTCTACCGCTTTATGTTCTACTTCTCCAAGCGCCTGTTCCTTAGAAAAGATGACCACGGCGCCGATAGGATCGCCATTTGCCACGATCGGGGCTATGGTATAGGAGCTCATATCTTCATCAATGTCATTAACAAGCTGCGCGGACTTCACGTCGTTTTCTACCACTGAGCTGCGCTGATCCATCGTTTTTTCGAGCAAATCGCTGATGGCTTTGTTCAGAAATTCTTTTTTCGAACTGCCTGAAACGGCAATATACGCGTCACGGTCGCAAATCAAAACGGAATGGCCGAGACTGTCATACAAAGCATCTGCATATTCCTTCGCAAAATCGCCAAGCTCACTGATAGGAGAATATTTTTTCAATATAACTTCTCCGTCGCGGTCAACGAATATTTCAAGCGGGTCTCCTTCCCTGATTCGCAGTGTTCTCCGAATTTCTTTAGGAATGACGACCCGTCCTAGATCATCAATACGACGTACGATACCTGTAGCTTTCATCTCTCTGGTGCCTCTCTTTCATGTGATGATATTTAAGGGAAAGTACTAAAGCTCTTTACTTTATGTAGCTTCCGCCACTCGCTTGAAATTAGTATCCGTCACATCAAATGTAATATACACCAGAGAGTAACAATTTTTATGAAGACGCGATTGTTTCCTTCTTCACATCCTGAAGGCCTTTCAGCATGCCGAGCACGGTCTCCAGCCACTCTTCCGTTTTGCGGCCTTTCGTCTGTACTGAGATTTTCAGCTTTTTCCCTTCCATTCCCAGTCCGATCTGCCGGCCGTATTTATTGCCGAGTTCGAACAATTTCTGGCCGTCAATCTGTGCGCTGGCCTCTTCAGAAATGGTAAATCTGATCGCGTCTTTATCCTGCTTGATGAGTTCGACGCGTTCATATTTTCCGTATACCTTCATCTCAGCAACCGTAAACAGCCATTCAACCTCTTTAGGGTAGCTGCCGAACCTGTCGATGATTTCATCTTGAAGCTCATTTTTCTCCTCAATTGTGGCGATCGACCTGAACCGTTTGTACATGTCGATTTTTTGCTTGCCGTCTTGTATATAGTTCTCAGGAATATACGCGTCAAGCTCGATATCGATTTCTGTCTCAAACTGTTCGCTTTTCGGAATATCGCCTTTCCGCTCTTCAATCGCTTCCTTGAGCATTTGCGAGTACAGGTCAAAACCGACTGAGTCGATAAAGCCGTGCTGCTGGGCGCCGAGAAGGTTCCCTGCTCCCCTGATCGTCAAGTCACGCATGGCGATTTTAAAGCCTGATCCCAGCTCGGTAAATTCTTTAATCGCCTGCAGCCGTTTTTCCGCCACCTCAGTGAGCACTTTGTCTCTGCGGTACGTAAAATACGCGTAAGCGACGCGGTTGGAACGGCCGACCCGTCCTCTCAGCTGATACAGCTGAGACAGCCCCATTTTGTCTCCGTCGAACACAATCAAGGTATTGACATTTGGTATATCTACGCCTGTCTCAATAATAGTCGTGCTGACAAGGACGTCTGATTCCCCCTCCAGAAAATTGAGCATGACGCTTTCCAATTCATTTTCAGTCATTTTTCCGTGGGCATATGCCACTTTCGCATCGGGAACAAGCATGGAAATTTCATCAGCCTTCCGCTCGATGTCATCCACGCGGTTGTACAAGAAATATACCTGTCCTCCGCGCGCCAGTTCTCTTTCGATGGCTTCCCGCACAAGCGCGCCATTGTATTCCACGACATATGTCTGAACAGGGAAACGGTTTTCCGGCGGCGTTTCAATAACAGATAAGTCCCGCACACCGAGCATGGACATATGAAGCGTACGCGGTATCGGCGTCGCTGTAAGAGTCAGCACATCGACATTGGCTTTGATCTGTTTGATTTTTTCCTTATGCGTTACGCCAAAGCGCTGCTCTTCATCAATGATGAGCAAGCCGAGATCTTTATAGACGACGTCTTTAGATAAGAGCCTGTGGGTTCCGATTACGATGTCTACAGTTCCGTTTTTCAGGCCTTTAATCGTTTCATTGGATTCTTTTCTCGTTCTGAATCGGCTGAGAAGACCGATGTTAATCGGATAGTCCTGGAAACGCTCCATAATGGTTTCATAATGCTGCTGCGCGAGTATTGTCGTCGGCACAAGAAGCGCGACCTGCTTTCCGTCTGCGATCGCTTTAAAGGCCGCTCGGATGGCTACCTCCGTCTTCCCGTAACCGACATCACCGCAAAGCAAACGGTCCATCGGACGCTCTCTTTCCATGTCCTTTTTAATCTCCTGAATGGAACGGAGCTGGTCCTCTGTTTCCTGATAAGGGAAAGCAGATTCGAACTGCCGCTGCATTTCATGATCCGGCGAGAACGCATAGCCTTTGCTTGCTTCCCGTTCCGCATAAAGCTTAATCAGATCATCGGCAATATCCTGAACGGAGTTTTCAACTTTTTTCTTCACCCGTTTCCATTCACTGCCGCCCAGTTTATAAAGCTTCGGTTCTTTCCCTTCAGAGCCGACGTACTTCTGCACCTGGTCGATTTGTTCTACAGGGACGTACAGCTTATCGCTGCCCTGATAATGAATGTTGAGGTAATCTTTATGAATGCCTTTGATTTCTAGTGTTTCGATCCCCAAATACTTACCGATCCCGTGGTTGACGTGGACGACATAGTCACCGACCTGAAGCTCGGAATAGCTTTTGATCCGTTCGGCATTTGTCAGCTTCTGCTTTCTCGGCTTTTTCTTAATTCGGTTTTTGAACAGCTCTTCCTCCGTAATGACGGCCAGCTTCATCAGCGGCAGTTCAAAACCGGATTGCAGCTCGCCTTCCATGACATAGACCTGTCCTTGCACAAGCGCTTTGGAGCTGTCCGTTTTTGCGGCTTCAATTTCGTAATCAGCCAGCACGGATGCCAATCTGTCGGTTCTGTCCTTATTCGCGCCTAAAAAGACGACGGTGAAGTTTGATTTCTTAAAGCGCTCCATTTCACCTGCGAGCACATTCATCTGCCCGTGAAAACTCTGCATCTGCCTGCTTGTCACATTCACGATATTCTGAGGGCTTGTATGCTGGACATGACGCAAAAATAATGAATAATAAATAGCCGGGCGCCGCTTTTCGCTCATAAGCTCCTGAAAGCTGAAGGATAAATGAATGTCGTGCAGAATTTTCCCTTCCTCGAGCAGACTTGTCGTAAATTCGGCCTCTTCTTTTTGCAGCTGATCCTCCATTTCATGAATGCGGCTGACCTCGTCTAACAGTAACAACGTGTCTGCCGGTGTATAATCTAGCAAACTAGCAGGCTTTTCGTAAAAGTACGAGAGATACTTCACAAGTTCCTGATCAGTCTGTCCCGTTGATAACCGTTCTTTATCATGTGAGATATTGATATGAAGCATTTCCTTTTGTTTGTCCTGCTTCAGCTTTTTCAGACTGTCGGCAAGCCCTTTATCGAGCCTTTCCATCGCACGGGCTTTTTCTTCCGCCCTGATGATCAATTCCTTCGCCGGTCCGATCGCCACATGTTTGAGCGTCTCAATTGATCTCTGGTCATCAGAATTGAAGCTTCTGATGGAATCGACCTCCGTATCAAACAGTTCAATTCGCACCGGATGCTCCGACGTCAGCGGATAAATGTCGATAATTCCGCCGCGAATACTGAATTCACCGGGTGCAGAAACCATATCGGAACGCTCATACCCCACCTCTACAAGGCGCGCGGACAGCTGATCCGGTTCTATTTCGTCTCCGAGTGAAATGACGAGCTGGCTGCTTTTCCACAGCTCCTTCGGCGGAAGCATTCTTCTCACTGCCGCAACGGGCGCCACAACGACCGGCGCTTCTCCGTTTGTTAATCTATTAATGACATCAAGCCGCTGAGCGCGCAGTTCAGGGCTCGCTACCGCAATTTCTGAAGAAATCAATTCATTTACGGGGTATAAAAAAACAGATTGATCCCCGAGAAGCGCCGTCAGATCTTCCGTCACTTTTTGGGCCTGATATAAATTATGGGTGATAAAGAAAATCGGCCTTTTCGTTTCCTGTGCAAGGGCGGAGGTGAAAACAGAACGCGCGGAACCTGACAGACCCGCAAGCAGCTGTTCCTTCAGCCCCTCATGTAAACCGTTGACAATGGATTTAAAATCATCGCTTTCTTTAATAAAGGTTTGAATGTTGTCCATATGGGCCCTCCTCTCTATTTTCTGCAAGAACAGAAAAACGCTTTGGTCTAGAATCTACACCAAAGCTTCTTATTGAATAAATGTGTTGTGTTCATGGTAGTGCGGATTGCGTTCCAGCGCCTCTTGGCAGTCTTCACAAATTGTAAGAACATGGACATCTCCATTGTCTTTATATGAAATCATATCGTTTCTTTCCTCATTTGTTAAGTGCTGAAATCCAAGTGACTGTGTCGGCACCGTCGAATATTCCAGGCTCCCTACCTTAAAGCCGCAGTGGCGGCAGAAATAATGCAAAGCCATACGTTGGACCTCCTGATGTGAAAAAATCATTTTTCCCTAGTATGGTCTCCCATTATTTATCTTATACATTTGCATTAAATTCGTTCATGACTTCTAAAAATGGTTTCGTTAAGGAAGCTTCGCAGGCTTTTACGGTTTTTGAGACGGCATCATTGATATGCGGCGCTTCTTCCTTCGTAAAAGCTCCCAGTACATAGTCAACGACTTTCATTCCGTTGACGGGGCGGCCGATTCCGATTCTGACCCGGTCAAATTCAGGGGTTCCGAGGTGCTGTATAAGCGATTTAATTCCGTTATGTCCGCCTGCGCTCCCCTTCGTCCGGAGCCTGATTTTTCCCGTCGGAAGATCAAGGTCATCGTATATGACTTTCAGATCTTCATGATCGGCATCATAATAATCCAGTAGCGGCCGCAAACATTCCCCTGATAAATTCATGTATGTAAGCGGTTTAACAAGTAGAACTTTTTTTCCGGAAACAAACCCCATTCCGTAAAGTCCGTTGAATTTCGTTTTATTCAGTTCAATATTCCATTCTTTAGAAAGCTCGTCAATGGCCATAAAGCCGACATTATGTCTCGTGTTCTCGTAGGTTTTCCCGGGGTTACCGAGACCAGCAATCACAAGCATCGTAAATCCTCCCTCAACATCGCTGTAATTCTTCTCATTCTAGCACAAAAGACGTAACCTCGGGCGGGTTACGTCTTAAAGCGCTTATTGATTTTCTCCTTCGGGCTCTTCCCCAGGAGACGGTTCTGCATCTTCTTCGAATGCTTCCTGCTTAGGAGGAAGGATGGAAGCCACGACTTCTTCCGGATCGTTTGTAAATGTATAATTGCCGTCAGCAGTCAGATCTGCGATGGTCAGCACATCATTCATCTCAAGTCCTGAAATATCAACATTGATTGTCTGAGGGATGTCCTTCGGTCTGGCCTTAATCGAAAGCTCATGCAGCGGCTGCTGGATGACGCCTCCGTCTTTGACTCCCTTCGCCTCTCCCGTCAGCTGAATCGGCACCTCGGCCTCCAGCTCCTCACTCATATTCACGACTTGAAAATCGGCGTGCGTCAATTCGTTTTTGAGCGGGTCTGTCTGAAGATCAGTCACCATAACCGATTGCTGATTTCCGTTGACATCAATTGTGATAATCGTGTTTTTTCCTTCGTCCCGCAATGTTTTAAGCAATTCGACACTGTCTAAAGAGACAGGCGTATTCGTTGTTTCTTTACCGTATATAATCCCTGGAACATGTCCTGAATGACGGATTTTCCGAAGCGTCGAACGTTTAAAATCTGTTCTTTCATTTGCTTTTAAAGTTGCCATATTCAGCACCATCCTAATTATCGTTTTATCGTCCTATTAGAACAATACCCACAATAACTGGGATTTAAACCTTAAAGTTTCGGTTTAGCTGAATAAATAGCTGACAGATTGTTTCTCGTGAACGCGGATAATCGCTTCAGCCAGAAGCGGTCCGACAGAAAGCTGCTTAAAGCGGTCGATTTTTTTCTCATCAGGAAGCTTGATACTGTTCGTTACGACAAGCTCCTTGATTTTAGAGTTATTGATCCGCTCAACGGCAGGGCCTGACAGTACAGGGTGCGTACAGCATGCATACACTTCTGCAGCTCCGTTTTCAACCAGCGCGTTAGCGGCAAGTGTGATTGTGCCGGCCGTATCAATAATATCATCGATCAGAATCGCTGTTTTTCCTTCCACGTTACCGACGATATTCATCACTTCTACCTCATTCGGTCTAGGACGGCGTTTGTCGATAATCGCGATCGGCGCTTTCAGACGGTCCGCAAGTTTGCGGGCGCGCGTCACACCGCCGTGGTCAGGAGAAACAATGACGATATCTTTCAAGTCTTTACCTTCAAAGTAATGGCCTAAAATCGGAACACCCATTAAGTGGTCAATCGGAATATCAAAGAAACCTTGAATTTGCGGCGCGTGTAAATCAAGCGCGATCACGCGTGTCGCACCCGCTGTTTCAAGCAGGTTTGCAAAAAGTTTTGCCGTAATCGGTTCACGTGATCTTGCTTTTCTGTCCTGGCGCGCATAACCGTAGTACGGAATCACAATGTTGATTGTTTTCGCGGAAGCGCGCTTTAAAGCGTCAACCATAATCAGCAATTCCATAATGTGCTCATTAACCGGCGCACTTGTAGACTGAATGATATAGCAATCACAGCCGCGAATACTTTCTTCTATGTTGATCTGGACCTCTCCGTCACTGAATCTTGTAACAGAGCACTTTCCTAATTGAACCCCTACATTATCCGCGATTTCTTTTGCAAGTTCTGGATTTGAATTCAAAGAAAAAATCTTTAAATTCTTATCTCCGTATTCGTTAGACATGGTAAACCTCCGATTTTAGGATTATTTTTTATGAATGTTTTTCACATAATCTTCTTTATTTACTTGTCTTGCTCTGGCAATGGCAAGCGCTTCGCCCGGCACATCTTCAGTTACGGTTGAACCCGCAGCGACGTACGCGCCTTCTCCCACTGTAACAGGAGCGACCAGATTGGAGTTGCAGCCTATAAAGGCGCCGTCTTCAATTTTGGTTAAATACTTTTTCTTCCCATCATAATTGACCGTGATGGAGCCGCAGCCCAGATTCACATCCGTGCCCACTTCGGCATCACCGATATAGCTTAAATGAGATGCTTTGCTTCGGTCGCCGAATTGTGTTTTCTTGATTTCAACAAAGTTTCCGATCTTCACTTCATTGCCGATTGCGGAATCGGGTCTGATGTGAGCAAAAGGACCGATATTTACATCATTCCCAACTTTGCTGCGATTGACAACGGATTGTTTAATCACAGTGCGGCTGCCGATTGAGCTGTCCTCTATCTCAGTGTGAGGGCCGATGACACATTCATCGCCGATTTCTGCTTGTCCCTTTAACACAGTTCCGGGATAAATAACTGTATCTTGTCCGATACGTGCGTCAGGTGAGATGTACGTATTCATCGGATCGATTAAAGTGACTCCGTTCTGCATATGCCGTTTGTTAATACGCTCTTTCATATACATTTCAGCCTGAGAAAGAGCGACTCTATCATTCACTCCGAGCGTCTCTTGGAAGTTACCAGTCTGGTAAGCGGCAACAGTTTCGCCTTCGTCTTTGAGGATTTCGATCACATCCGGCAGATAATACTCGCCTTGGGCATTTTCATTCGAAACCTGTTCGATGACACGAAAAAGAGCCTCGTTATCAAAACAGTACGTTCCCGTGTTAATTTCTTTCACAAGACGTTCTTGCTCCGAAGCATCCTTGTGCTCCACGATTTTTTGAACGGCGCCGTCTTCACTGCGGATGATTCTTCCGTATCCGGCGGGATCGTCGGCAACGGCCGTTAACACCGTGGCTTTTGCACCTTTGTCTGTATGTTCATTCAGCATGGCTTCCATCGTCTCCGCCGTCAGAAGCGGTGTATCGCCGCAAATAACGATCGTGACACCCTTTTCTCCGTGAAGAAATGGTTTTGCCTGCTTGACCGCATGAGCCGTACCGAGCTGTTCTGCTTGGAGAGCGTAATCGCTTTTCTGTCCGAGCTGCTTCTTCACATCTTCGGCGCCGTGTCCTACGATGGTGACAAGCTTCGCTAAAGATAATTTCAGAGCTTCGTCTGCGACGTGCTCTACCATAGGCTTTCCGCATACCGGATGAAGGACCTTGTAAAGCTTCGATTTCATTCTCGTTCCTTTTCCGGCAGCTAAAATCACTGCAAACCGCTTATCCATTTAATGGCCTCCAATATCCCTTTTATCCATAGAAAAATATATCCTAAATAGCTGTTGATTTCAAGAAGACATCAAAAAGTGCAAGAATTTTCTATGTAATCGCTTTATTACTGAAAAATCAGATTTAAAAAAGGACTGCCGGAAAAGGCCTTGTGTCAGCCTTTATCAGCAGTCCTTACATTTTGTTATGTTTAAGAAGCCCCGGCTTCTTCATATTCTAATGCTTCAGAGTCACCCAAACGATGATACTCATTTAAAACAGCATCCTGGATCTTGCCCCGCGTGCTGGAATTAATAGGATGAGCAATATCGCGGAATTCTCCATCAGGGGTGCGTTTACTCGGCATCGCAACGAAAAGACCATTGTTTCCATCAATCACACGAATATCATGTACGACAAATTCGTGATCCAGCGTGATGGATGCAATCGCTCTCATGCGACCATCGGTATTCACGCGGCGTAATCTTACGTCAGTAACTTCCACAGTAGTTCACCACCTTTTCCCTATATAAAAGCATTAGTCTAACAATTCCACGATTCTTTTTAAATTCCTGCACGTTTCAAAAAGTTTTTTTGAAAATATAGGATATACATACACAATTAGGTGATAAACCATATTTGGGGATCATATACTGCATAAAAAAAGTGATCCCGGAGACCGGAACCACTTTTCTGAGATTTAAGATTTCACCAGCGCAATGACTTCAATTTCCACGAGAGCGTCTTTCGGCAGTCTCGCCACTTCCACACAAGACCTTGCCGGCTTATGTACATCAAAGTATTGTCCGTACACTTCATTCACTTCCGCAAACTGCTCCATATCAGCAATAAACACCGTTGCCTTGACAACCGTCTCGAGCGAAGCGCCCGCTTCTTTCAGCACAGCTTTTAAATTGCTGAACACCTGATGCGTTTGTTCTGTGATATCACCGTTTACCATTTCTCCTTCAGCAGTAAGAGGAATCTGGCCTGAGCTGTAAAACATGTTGTTTACGATGATTCCCTGTGAATATGGCCCGATCGCTGCCGGCGCGTGTTTTGTATGGATTGCTTTTGTCATTTTTCTGTCTCCCCATTCTTTAAATGCTGTTCTTTAAAAAATCGCAGAAAATTGCCGTTTTGAATCTCAATCGTTTTGTCTTTCATATTGATGGTTGAAAGCGTGAGCAGTGACATGTATTCATCGACAAGCCGTTCATTCACTCCCTCGGCTTCAACCAAGACGCCTATTCCCGCGACGTTTGCATTAAACTCATCAAGCAGGCTGATCATGCCGTTAATGGTGCCGCCGGCTTTCATAAAGTCGTCAATAATCAAAACGTTCGAACCCGTAGCCAAACTTCTTTTCGCAAGCGACATCGTTTGAATGCGGTTAGATGACCCTGATACATAATTGATGCTCACCGTGGAGCCTTCCGTCACTTTGTTGTCCTTTCGCACGATGACAACCGGAACGTTCAGATAACTGGCCGCTGCGTAAGCAAGAGGGATTCCTTTTGTCGCAACGGTCATCACCACATCAATCTCCCGCTCCGCAAAAACGGAAGCAAAAAGCCTGCCTACATGAGAGAGGACAGATGGTTTTCCTAAGATATCCGTTAAATATACATAACCGCCCGGAAGGATACGCTCAGGATTTACTAAAGACTGTCCCAGCTCCTGGATAAACGCTTCTGCTTCAGCCTGTTTCACTTTCGGAATGTACTTGACGCCTCCGGCAGCTCCCGGCACTGTAAGCAGCGTCCCAATGCCTTGCTGTTCAAAGGTCTGTTTAATAATCGTTAAATCTTCACTGATTGATGACTTTGCTGATTGATACCGTTCTGAGAAAAACGTTAACGGTATTAATTCATGCGGATGGGTTAACAAATAATTTGTTAAGTCCACCAATCTGCCGCTGCGACGAAACTTCATGAACTTACCCCCAAAATCCGAATAATTTAAAAATAATATAACTTAACATACGGATTTAATCAAGAGCATTCTGTTCGCCGATCATCCGCACCGCGTACACTTGATCACAGAAACCTCTTAACCCGTTATAAATCCGCTGCACCTTCGATTCGTATTGAACCAAACCGAATACAGTCGGTCCGCTTCCGCTCATTAACACCGCATCAGCGCCGAAGCGTTTCATTTGACTTTTAATCATCGCCACCTCGGGATGGAGGCTGAGCGTAACCGACTCCAATACGTTTCCTAATTGTCCGCATACCTTTTGGAAGCTTTTTTCTTCAATCGCGTCAATCATCGCCTGCACATCAGGATGCCGAACCTGCTGTAAGTTCAGCCGGCGGTACACTTCGGCAGTCGATACCCCGATCGTCGGTTTGGCAAGCACGACCCAGCAATGAGGCGGAGCACTGATGTGCCTGATCTTCTCACCGCGTCCGGTTGCCAGAGCAGTGCCTCCGTATACACAGAAGGACACGTCTGAACCGATTTCAGCTCCAAGCTCCGCGAGCTCTTCGACAGAAAGCTTTAAATCCCAAAGCCTGTTCAGCCCTCTGAGCGTGGCTGCCGCATCGCTGCTTCCGCCGGCAAGCCCTGCCGCAACAGGGATCACTTTTGTAATCATAATGGAAACGCCTTTTTTGACTTGAAACCGTTCTTTAAGCAGTTTGGCTGCCTGATAAGCCAGATTCCTTTGATCATCCGGAACAAAGCGATTATGCGACGCCACTCTGATAACGTTTTCGGGCAGTTCTGTCAGTTCAATCCGATCTGCCAAATCAATTGTCGTCATGATCATCTCCACTTCGTGATAACCATCCGGGCGTTTACTCGTCACATCGAGGGACAGATTGATTTTGGCCGGCGCTTTTTCTAAAATACGCATAGCTTTCACCTACTTCTCCATCTAAACATAAGTATGAACATTGTATCACATTTGGAGACCCGGAGGTACTTATCCGAAATTGACGCCGGTTTTGACAGCCGATAGAAAAAACCGGGGAACGGATTGTCCCCCGGGCCACTGCATTATCGGTTATTTTGGTTCTGAGCCGCCATCTGCTGTTCGGCAATCTCAATCGCGCGCTTTACCATATTCCCGGCGTCACGCGCCCGAATGCCTCCCCAGCCCTCGTTTTTCACCGTATCGTAAAAACCAAGGTCCTTCGCCAGCTCATATTTGAACTCATCTGACATAACTCCACGACGTCTGCCCAAACGAAACAACCCCTTTTATAGAATTGATCACCATTCGTGCACGCCACGATAAAACATGTGACACTTATAGCTTCCGTTTAATCGGCTGAAACTTTCGAGGGAATAATTAGAAGAGCTTTGGAAGGCAAAACAAAAAGCAGTAAACAAAAGGTTCACTGCCCATTAAAATGCTACTGAGCTTGCCGCATCGTCATTGAATGTCAATTCAACAGTCTCAGTCAGAATATCAGCATAACTGTATGAAACTCTTTCAAACGAATTCTCGTCTTGATCTAGTTGTATCACAAAAACAGAAGGGTACGTCTCAGCTAAAATGCCCGAACGCTCAATCGTTTTTCGGCGGCCGCCGTTTGCTTTTAACGTAAGCCGTTTACCTAAATTCCCATCAAGCGATCTTTTTATATCGGACAACGTCTTCGCCATTGCATCCACCTCACTACATTTATTGTACAACAAGAGCCCAATTTTGTCAAATAAAATTTAAATTATATCAACGTTAATAAGTCATTGTCAACAAAATTATTTTGACAAAATTCTATTGATTTCTGCGTTATTTTTCACAAGTTCCGGAAATTTATGTATCAATATGTAAAATAATTAACCCGCATAGCGAAATATATGCGGGTTTTATCACTCATCCATTTGATTTATACGGCATACCGACACGTAGCACACCCTTCGTTTCAATTCCTCCCAGCCCTTTCTCTCTCGTCAGCGTATTTCTCAGGACATCCCATACATTGATCCGCTCCATAAACGGGGTGAAGCTGATTTTCGCGACAATATATACCGGGTCAAGCGCATGGATATTGACGCGTGACGGCGAACTTGCAAAATTCGCGCCTGCCCTGATTAAAGACTCGAAATGAGATTGGCACGCCCCCGCGAATATGACCAACTGATCCAAATGAGGTACTTTACGCCTCGCTCTTTGAACGGTTTCGACAAAGTGTTTGGAATGCCTGTAGGCGCTTAAATCGTTCACGCCTCCCTTATGCTTGGAATATGCATCATGGCCGGTGATGACTAAAATATCCGGCCTGTATTTATCAAGCAGCTCGTCAATTGATGCCGGCATTTTTTTCTCATGGCAATGAATTCCGTATACCGGCACACCGATTTTTTCATAAAAGTTCAGGCACTTTTTCAAATAGGCCTCATCGCCGTCCAGATGCAATACCTTTCCGGGCATATGAAAGTAGTGCTCCTGATGCTGATATTGATTTGTCGCATAATATTCCTGTTTTTCCCGAAGCAGCTTATAATCCTGGCGGAGCAGCTCGAGAGATTCATTCATCCTGCTTTCATCTCTTTTCTTTCTCATGGCCTGTTCGTCTTTTCTGACAGGCTCCAAATCAGAAAAATCAGCATCCGCAATCAATCTGACTTCGTCACCATGCAGGATGGCAATTGAATTCCCATTGCTTGTTTGCTCTATACCGATAATGCGAAATAAAACATCCATTTGATAGGATTTCCTGGCTACCATATCTCCTATTTGAAATTGCACGTTACCCACTCCACAAATAGACTAAGCCTCATCATGAAAGAAGTCTTGGCAAATACACCTCTTTCCGCTGCGGCGCTTGATGTTTCAAGCTTTTCTTGCAGTTGAATGAATAAGGTTCTCCTCTAGCCTATGTAGCGGCAGTCCAAGTGGTGACGCAAAACAAAAAGCCCTCTTAGAAAAGGGCTTTATGCAATCCGTTGGACAGGAGCGCGAATTCTTCTATGGACAGGGATTCACCGCGCCGCTTTCCGTCAATATTCGTTTCTTGAAGAACTTCTTCAATTTGAGCTTTTTTCTCTTTTCCGCCCGGAAGATTGTTCACAAGGTTGTTCAGCAAGGTTTTCCGGCGCTGTGCGAAGCTTGCTTTAATCAGCTGGAAGAAAAACGGTTCATTATCGACGTCAACCGCCGGGCCGTCACGAAGCAAGAGACGGATGACGGCTGAATCGACATTAGGCTGAGGCACAAACACCGTTTTCGGGACGGTCATGACGGTTTTGGCCTCCGTATAGAACTGAACCGCAATGGAAAGCGATCCGTACTCCTTAGAGGAAGGATCAGCGGCCATCCGCTCAGCGACCTCTTTTTGCAGCATCACGACAATCCCTTTTAACGGAAGATGTTCTTCCAAGAGCTTCATGATGATCGGCGTCGTCACATAATATGGGAGATTCGCCGTCACCATAATTTCATCACAATCCTGAAACTGCTCTTCAATGACGGATTTGACGTCTGCTTTCAGCACATCTTGATGAATGATCGTTACATTGTCATACGGAGACAGCGTATCATTGAGAATGGGAAGCAGGCGCTGATCAATTTCAAACGCGACGACCTTTTTCGCCCGTTTGGCAAGCTGCTCTGTCAGCGCGCCGATTCCGGGCCCGATTTCAATGACTCCGGTCCGATCCGTAATTTCCGCATGGTCCACAATTCTGTCCAATATATTTGTATCAATTAAGAAATTCTGTCCCAGACTCTTTTTAAAAGAGAAACCGTACTTTTTCAGAATTTCCTTCGTTCTGATAGGTGTCGCGATATCTTTATTGTTCATCCTGTTCCTCCTGCCTCATAGCATCGAGCGCATCAATAAAATCACTTCTTTTGATTTGAAACATTTGCAGCCGTTTTTGAAGCTGCTTGCCGTTTGTATAGCCGATCTTCAGCAGGTCGCCCAATCGTTCGCGGCGTCTTTTGGCAGCCGGTCCGCCGATCAGACCGGCCTGTATGACATCTTCAGCTGAAATCTCACTCGGCTTTGCCTCCATCTCTTCATGCACATTTTCCAGACATGCTCTGATGCTTTCAATGGATGCGTGCTCAACGCCAATGCCGCGCTTGTTTTTCGGTTTGGCAAGATGTTTGGGCAGAAATGCGTGTTTACAGCCGGGTACTGCTTCAGAAATGGTTTTCCGGATCTTTTCCCCCGGAAAATCCGGGTCCGTCAGCACGATGACACCTCTCGTTTCCTGCGCCAGCCGAATCTGCCTGATGACTTCGTCTCCGATTGCGGAACCGTTTGTCTCGATCGTATCCGCATCAACGGCAAGTTTTATGCGCGCAGTGTCATCGCGTCCCTCGACTACAATAATTTCTTTAATTTTCATTACTTCCTCCAAAAAAACTTTTTATATCCAAAACGAAACCTTTGCTTACATGTCACGTCTAATATACTGAAAATACACTTTACCTATTATAACGAAAAAAACAGAGGGCGCAAAACCCTCTGAGTGAATCGGAATTAATTTAAGATTTTTATTTTGACCTGTTTCTTTCCCCAGCGGTAAGCTGAAGATTTTTCAGGGAAAAAGACATCAATCCGTCTTCCTTTAATGGCTGAGCCCGTATCAGCGGCCACGGCATCCCCGTATCCGTCTACGTGGACTCTCGTGCCGAGCGGAATGACGCTAGGGTCTACCGCAATGACTTTGGCATTCGGATTGCTTGTCAGGTTAACGCCTGTAGCCGTATGGCCGGAACAGCCGCTGCAGCTTGCGGTATAAGCCGTGGAAGACACGGTAATCACTTTACCGGAAGATCCGGTTTCGCCCGAAGATGCCTTCACAGGTGCACTGAGCTGCTCAATCTTGGGACTGTGCCGCTTTGTGCCGACCGCTATGATCTGATCTTTGCTTTTTTCAGATGTTTCTTCTTTGACAAGCTTTCTTGATACTTCTTTTCCATTTTCTTTGACAACATGAAAATGCTTTTTAAGTTTGCCTTCTTTTCCTTTTTGAACGATCTTTTCTTTCCCGCTGTCGAGAGACGCATCTTCTTTTTCTTTCACTTGATACGCTATTTTTTCCTCAACTACATCGGTGACTTTTTCGATACGAGTGATTTGTATACCGGCCTGATTTTTTGTGAGCTTTTCGTGTAATGCCGGTTTTACTTTATCTTCGTCTTTCATGTCCATCTTATGCTGCGTTAAAAAGTCAGCGACCGTAGTCGAAGTCGTCCATATTTTCTTTTTCTTTCCCGCATCATTTACAGTGACCTGAAAAGCCGGGTCGACCGTGACTTTCATGCCGTTTGTCACTTTCGTATCTGCTGCTGGATCTATTTTATCGTGCTGATTCACAGGTGTATGCTGTTCGTTCAGAAATGCGCCGACTGTTTTTGCCGTTGACCATAAAGTCTTTTCTTCTCCGCCTCTTGTCACACGGATCTGCTTTGCAGCTTCATACACGACATTCATGTTGTCTGCCAATGCTGTCTGCTTAGACGGGGTAATCCGGTCTTCATTTCTCGTCTCTATATGTAAATCTTCCAGAAGTTCCCCAACCGTTTTTGCATGAGTGCGTATTTGCTTTTTCTTGCCGTTGATGGAAACAGAAACTGATTGTTTTGAGAGCTCATGTGCCCCGTATGCAGTCCCGGTTCCGCCCAGCAGAATAATAGCTGCAATAAGAATAACCTTGCTTTTACCAAGCTTTACGGAAAACAGTTTTTTCATTTTTTGTGTGATGAAAAACGCCTCCTTCTCCTCGGAGAGATTATATAGAGTATCTAAAATGCTGTCAACCCTCCCATCTCGAAGATGAAAAACCTTCAGCGTATCCCTCATTATGCAAAAACAAAGCAAAAAAAGGAAGAGAGACATATCGACAACCTATCTTATGAGGAGAAGGAAGCTTGTAGAACGGTTTTACATATCCACTGAATCGGACAAGCCTTTACACGTTACGACAGCGCATTCTGTCAGTTCATGCGGAAAAGTCTTTTTGCGTTTTCGGTTGTAATTGAGGCAATTTCTTCATATGTCAGCCCTTTTAATGCAGCGAGCTGTTCAGCAACATATTTTACATAGCTTGGCTCATTTCGTTTACCGCGGAAAGGATGCGGTGTCAGGAAAGGACAGTCCGTTTCAATCAGCAAACGGTCATTCGGAATTTCCTTTGCTACTTCTTTTGGTTTCTTCGCATTTTTGAAGGTAACCGGTCCGCCGAATGAAATATAGAAATTCATATCCATACACTGCCGCGCAACCTCCGCGCTCCCCGTAAAGCAGTGCATAATGCCGCCGACTTCTTCCGCCCCCTCTTCTTTCAAAATCGTGACAACATCTTCCGTTGCATCACGATTATGAATGATAATTGGAAGGTTCACTTCTTTGGCGAGAGCGATTTGTTTCCGGAATACTTCTTTCTGAACGCCTTTTGGTGATTTATCCCAGTGGTAATCAAGGCCCATCTCTCCGATTGCCACGACTTTTTCATGAGAGGACAGTTCCTTAATCCATGATAAATCTTCCTCTGTCATGTCAATTGCGTCTACCGGATGCCAACCGATCGCAGCGTATATAAAGTCATATTCCTCAATCAGCTCCATCGCACGCGTGATAGTGGGTTTGTCGAATCCGACAACGACGATTCGTTCAACTTTTTCAGCCTTTGCACGCGCAATGACTTCCTCTAAGTCTGTGTCAAATTGCTCGGCATTTAAGTGCGCATGTGTATCAAAAAGCATCATAAAAACTCCTTTCTTGTTGAAAAACAAAAGGTGTTCGACGGAATGTTACACGTGAAACACCTTTTGCATCTATTTATTTATTTAATTCGAGTGCCTTTCGGTAATGACTGGTCGACAGCTACAACTTTGAGAACGCCGTCCGATTCTCCTGCCAGTATCATTCCTTGAGAAAGCTCGCCTCTCAGTTTTACAGGTTTTAAATTCGTTACACAAATGATCTTCATTCCCACAAGCTGATCCGGTGTATAATGCTTCGCGATACCTGATACAACTTGGCGCTGTTCAAAGCCCAGATCAATTTGCAATTTCAGCAGCCGATCTGCTTTTTTCACCGGCTCTGCGGACAAGACTTCTGCGACGCGAAGTTCTGTATCCATAAATTGATCAAACGTAATTTCAGGAAGACGCTCTGCTTCTTGCGGCTCTTCCGCCTTTTCTTCTTTAGCAGGAGCAGTTCCTTGCATTTTTTGCTTGATGTAAGCTACTTCTTCTTCAGCTTCAAGACGAGGGAAAAGCGGTTCCCCTTTTTTCACTTTCGTGTTCTTCAATTGGCCGAATGTCTGAATGCTGTCCCATGCTTTAAGAGACTGATCCTCAACTCCTAGCTGTGCAAACATTTTTTCAGGCGTTTGTGTCAAGAAAGGCTGGAGCAATACGGCTGAGATACGTAATGATTCAGCTAAATGATACATGACAGAACGTAATTCTTTTTCTTTTTCCTGATCTTTAGCAAGCACCCACGGAGCAGTTTCATCAATATATTTGTTCGTACGGCTGATTAATTGCCATAGCGTTGATAAAGCGACTGAAAACTCCATGTTTTCCATTGCCTTTTCATAAGCTTTAACCGTTTCACCGGCTACAGAAGAAAGCTCTGAATCAAAATCGGTCACATTTCCTTCATATGAACCAATCTCGCCGTCAAAATATTTTTGGATCATTGCGACTGTACGATTCAGAAGGTTTCCTAAGTCGTTCGCCAAGTCATAATTAATCCGTTCTACGAAACCTTCCGGCGTAAAGACACCGTCAGAACCGAACGGTACTTCGCGAAGCAGGTAATAGCGAAGTTCATCCAAGCCGTAGCGTTCAATTAACGTTACCGGATCAACGACATTTCCTTTTGATTTCGACATTTTTCCGTCTTTCATCAATAACCAGCCATGCGCGAATACTTGCTTAGGCAGCGGGAGATCAAGCGCCATCAGCATAATCGGCCAGTAAATGGTATGAAAACGGACAATTTCTTTACCGACAAGATGGACGTCAGCCGGCCAGTACTTTTTGTAAAGCTCATCATTTTCCGTATCGTAACCGAGCGCTGTAATATAGTTGAACAGTGCGTCAATCCATACATACACGACATGCTTCGGATTTCCCGGCACTTTTACGCCCCAGTCGAACGTCGTTCTGGAAACGGCCAAATCTTCAAGCCCCGGTTTAATGAAGTTGTTAATCATTTCATTTTTGCGCGATTCAGGCTGAATGAAAGAAGGATTTTCCTCATAAAACTTCAGCAGGCGGTCTGCGTATTTGCTCATGCGGAAGAAGTATGACTCCTCTTTGATTAATTCGACCGGGTGTCCGCTGTCAGGGCTTTTTCCGCCGACAACCTCACCCTTCTCATTTCGTTCCACATCCACCAGCTGTGTTTCCGTATAGAATGTTTCATCAGGGATGCTGTACCAGCCCTCATACTCATCCAGGTAAATGTCACCATTATCAAGAAGTTTTTGAAACACTTTCTCGATAATTTCTTTGTGCCGGCTTTCCGTCGTCCGGATGAAATCATCGTGAGAAATGTCGAGCTGCTTCCATAGTTTTTGGATTTCAGCAACTGCACGATCCACATAAGCTTGAGGCGTGATATTCTCTTCCTCCGCTTTCTGCTGGATTTTCTGTCCGTGCTCATCCGTTCCGGTTAAGTAGCGTACGTCAAATCCTTTTAATCTTTTGTAACGCGCCATCGCATCGCCGGCCACGGTAGTATAAGCATGGCCGATATGTAATTTTCCGCTCGGATAATATATCGGGGTTGTAATATAAAAAGTATTATTGTCTTGCGGCATGTTGCAACCTCCCATTCAGAATGTCGAAAAGCTCACGCCCAAAGGACGAGAGCGGTTTTATTTGATATACAATATTGATATTTGTCCTCTATCTATGATACCATCTTAGCCTTTAAGATCAAGGATATATACGTACTGCGCGTAAAAGAGTAAATAAAATTAAAAATTTTTATTGAAATTAAAAAAAGTCTTAACATGTCGAAATTTGTCGTATATAATCTACTAATATAAAACATCTTGGTTCGAAAGTCTTGATTTAAAAGGATTTTCAGTAGGATAATAGGTTCGAAAAAGCAGTCAAAAAACCTGTTATTTCAGGATTTCCAAGGCTTTACTTACTATAAGAACTAATTCTTACAAACAATAGCAAACAAAAAGATTGACGATTATTGGAAACCTTGTTATGCTAGGAATGTAAGGAATTTTGTCGAATAATGACGAAGAAAAATATAAACTACAAATAATTATCTCTCGGGAGGAGACTGTTAATGAAATCTACTGGTATCGTACGTAAAGTTGATGAACTTGGACGCGTAGTTATCCCTATCGAACTTCGCCGTACACTGGGCATCGCAGAAAAAGACGCTCTTGAAATTTATGTTGATGATGAAAAAATCATCCTTAAAAAATATAAACCAAACATGACTTGCCAAGTAACTGGTGAAGTTTCTGATGATAACCTTAAACTTGCCGGCGGCAAATTGGTACTCAGCAAAGAAGGCGCTGAGCAAATCATCTCTGAAATTCAAAACCAGCTTCAAAACCAAAAATAAGCTATTTCATACAAAAACCGTTCTTGTTACGACACAAGAACGGTTTTTTTTATGATTGAATGTGATAGGCGTCATAAATCTCGCGTTTCGGCACGTCCCGATCTACCGCTGTTTGTTTTATGGCCTGTTTGGAAGAAGATCCTTCATTTATGTAATGCTCCACATGTTCTTTCTCAGAAAGCTCCGTCCACCAAGGCTTTTCCTCTTCATCC
Source organism: Bacillus sp. EU55 (assembly GCF_038005925.1). Lineage (NCBI taxonomy): Bacteria > Bacillati > Bacillota > Bacilli > Caryophanales > Bacillaceae > Bacillus > Bacillus sp. EU55. The sequence continues at coordinate 45,384 of NZ_JBBOUE010000001.1, read as the reverse complement.
GGTTCAGCGGTTTGATTTCCTTCGACAACGAGACAGAACTCACCGCGGATTTGATCTTCATTTGCCCATTCAATCACCTCGGCGATGGTTCCTCTGATGAATTCCTCGTACTTTTTCGTTAATTCTCTCGTGACGGCGATGGTTCGATTACCCAAAACGTCATGCATTGCTGTTAATGTTTCTTTTAATCTGTGCGGCGCTTCATAAAATATCATCGTTTCCTGCCGTTTTTTCAGGATTTCGAGTTCTTTCTTCTTTTCTTTTTTCTGTCTGTTTAAAAATCCGTAGAAGAAAAACGGCTGCGGGGTGATGCCTGATGCGGTCAGCGCGGTTAATGCCGCATTTGCACCCGGAAGCGGAACGACATATCCGCCGATTTGGGTGAAATCTCTCACAATCTCAGCCCCCGGGTCGGAAATTGTCGGCATGCCGGCATCACTGACCAATGCCACATTCTTTCCGCTTTTCAGCCATTCAATGATTTTATGGCCGCTGCTTTCTTTATTATGTTCATGATAGCTGATGAGAGATGTTTCTATGGCATAAACATGGCACAGCTTTTTCGTCTGTCTCGTATCTTCGGCAGCTATGACATCGGCCGATTTCAGCGTCTCTACTGCACGAAAGGTCATGTCCTCCAAATTGCCGATCGGTGTAGGAACAAGGTACAGAGTTCCCATTTCAGATTTTCCGTTAAAACTCATCTGGCGTCTTAACATATACAGCCTCCTTGCTGCGTCGTTTTTCTTCTATATATTGCTCTTTTTTCTTTCGGGTCAGCTGTTTAAAACGGTATTCCGCCTGCATCGCTTCCCGTTTTGTTTCAAATGATTCCGCATGGCATAACGAAACCGGCCTCCGCGCCCTTGTGTACTTCGCGCCCTTTCCCTCATTGTGGGTTTTCAGCCGTTTTTGCAGATCATTTGTATAACCGGCATACAGACTGTTGTCATTGCACAGCAGCACATAAAAGAAATGACTATTTGTCTCCATATAAAATCGTGCGGATCTCTTTCGTATATTCATTTTGTTCATTGTATACGAACAGCGGGGGAAGAATTTTGAGATCAGGGCGGCCGCCTTTAATTCCTTCAACCAAAATGGTATTCGCTTCTTTACCTTGTTTCGGATAAATAAACTGAACCCGTTTCGGTTCTATTCGGTACGCTTTCATTAATTCAAAGATTTCCAAAAGCCTCCCCGGCCGATGAACGAGAGCCGCTTTTCCGCCTTGCTTCAGCAGTTTGCTGCTGACGGAAATCACATCTTCAAGCGTGCAAAGGATTTCGTGCCTTGCGATTCTGAGATGCTCGTTCAGGTTCTGCTCCGCTTCTTTCGGTGTTTTAAAATAAGGCGGATTGCAGGTGACAACATCATATTTATTATGTCCGAGTCTTTCCGGCATATTTTTCAGATCATCATGAATGAGACTGATCTGACCGCCCAGCCCGTTGTATTCCACGCTTCGGAGCGCCATATCATACAAGCGTTCCTGAATTTCAACCCCGGTGATATCGGCTTTTGACCTTGTGCTGAGCAAAAGCGGCACAATGCCGTTCCCCGTACATAAATCAACGATGTTCCCCTTTTGAATCGGAACGTATGCAAACTTAGACAGCAGCACGGCATCTAATGAAAAAGCGAAAACCGTCGGACTCTGTACTATTTTCATATCCTCTGCTAATAAGTAATCCAATCTTTCATCATCACGTAATGAAACCATAATCTTATTCCTTTCGGCACTCTTTGAAAAAGGCTTCCGACAACAGCGGAAGCCTTTTCCTTATTTTTTATTTAAGAAGGACAGACAAAAAAGGCAATCTCCCTTGCGGACGCTCCCATAATGGACGTTGCAAATATGAAAGCCTTCTTGATACAGCCGGGCCAGATTGTCGTACCCTTCTCCTATATCACTCTGCTCTGCCTTCTGTGTTTTTGTTTCTTTCTGATCGGCTTTGAATTTCTCAATTTGCTCTGTCGTGTCATCAAGCCGCTTACGCAAATGCTTATTTTCAAGCTGAAGATGGTGATTCTCTTCAATCATTTCGCCGATATGCTGCTTTAAGTCACCCAGCTGACGGTACAGCGAACCGATTTGTTCCTCCAGGTTTATGACAGTATCAAATAACTCTTTTTTATCCAAGGTTCCACACCTCGTTAATCTGTGGTTTGTGCGGATACGACGCCCTCTTCCAAGAGCTCTTCCCAAGTATATTCTATCACTTTTTCACGATTCTTCAGTTCCACCTGAAGCACCCGTTCCAGAATATTAAGACCGACAACCTTTGCGGGGCCGTTTGCCGTCGTAATCATTTCGCCTAAATCCGGCAGCTGTTCTTTTGCCGTCTCATACTCATCATTTTCGTACTTCAAACAGCACATCAAACGGCCGCACAGACCGGAAATCTTCGTTGGGTTCAACGATAAATTTTGATCCTTCGCCATTTTGATGGACACCGGTTCAAAATCACCGAGGAACGTGGAGCAGCAAAGCATTCTCCCGCATGGTCCGATACCGCCGAGCATTTTCGCCTCGTCCCTCACCCCGATTTGGCGCAATTCGATTCTCGTTTTAAAGATAGAAGCCAAGTCTTTGACCAATTCCCTGAAATCTACCCGTCCGTCTGCTGTAAAGTAAAAAATGACTTTATTGCGGTCAAATGTAAACTCAACATCAACCAGCTTCATATCTAAGCCGTGGTCAGCCACTTTTTTCTGACAGACTTCAAAAGCGGACAAGGCCTCCTGTTTGTTTTCTTCTACAATGAGAAGATCGCGTTCATCAGCAACGCGTATGACCTTTCGAAGCGGAAGCACAACATCATGCTCGTCCACTTGTTTATTTGCGATGACAACCTGCCCGTATTCGACACCTCTTACGGTTTCAACAATGACGCAGCTGTCTTGTTCTATATCAAATCCGTTCGGATCAAAATAATAAATTTTTCCCGCTTTTTTAAAGCGGACGCCTATTACGTTGTACAAGCTTATCCCTCCTGCAACGTTAACACCAAGTGCTCCATTAATCCCTGCACATTCACATTGGAATGAAGCCGTTTTTTTGCTTCTAAAACAGCGAGAATTTGGTTCGTAACGCTTTGTTGTGTAAATTGCAGCGCATGCTGTTTTATTGATTGGAATAAGTCTTGATAAATCAGTTTATCTTCATTTCCAATTTGGATGGATAATACATCACGGTATATCAATAAGAGCATATCAAGACCCATTTCTTGATGGGTTTTTTCTTTGAAAAAGGGCACCCACTGATCCTGAATGAAGAAAAAGGCATGTCCTTTCCGCTGATGTAAGACTTCATACAATTTTATCACTTTCGCTCTGGACTCTGCAAACTCATCATTTCGACTTAATTCGACTGCTTCCGCAATATTATTTGTCATATTTGCTAAGAGCCGGGCCATGTGAGGGCTCACTTCCTGTTCAATCAGTCTTTCTTCTATGGCTTTCGGCTGAAGCGGCTGGAACGGAAGAACCTGACATCTCGAAACAATGGTATCCAGTATTCGATGGAGCTGCTCAGTAATAAGAATTGCGATGGTGTCTTGACTCGGCTCCTCTAAAAATTTCAGCAGACTGTTTGCTGCATTTGTCGTCATTTGATCCGCATGGGATATAATGTACAGCTTTTTATGCGATTCCAGTCCTGTTTTAGAAAACTCTTCCTGAAGCGATTGGATCTGAGCCTTTTTAATGGATAATCCGTCGGGCTGAACCACATGTAGGTCGGGATGGTTTCCGGATTCGATACGCTTACAGTTCCGGCATTCCCCGCAAGGCTCAGTCCCGTCTTCAAGGCAAAAAAAGCTTTTTGCGAGAAGCAGTGCGGCATCCAATTTGCCCGTACCTTTTTTGCCTTCAAACAGATATGCGTGAGAAAGCCTTTTCTTTTCAATGCTGTTATGCAAAAGCCGCATCACTCTGGGCTGCTGCCCGGTCATTTCCTTCCATGATATTGCCATTGTATCACTCTCTATGTGTAAAGGTTAATCAATAAACCTTTTATTTCTCCGATTCGATCCAGCAAATCAATTGCCGGTTTTTCCTGATCTAACATTTCTTCCGTCAGCTGAAGCAGTTTTTCATCTATTTCTTTCACAAGCCCCAGAGTCCGGCTGCTGCCGTACAGGTCAAAGCTTTTCTCCGTCTCATGCGATAATCCGCTGTCTACGGCCTCTTTTACAAAACGTTTTACCAATCCTTTGAATTTCGCTAAGTCTTTGAAGTTTCTCGACTTCGTCAGCCTTTTCCCGAACGTTTCTATATCCGTTAAGAACCTGCTCAGCTGATCAAATTTCAGCTTGCTGCTTTGGCTGTCCATTGAACTTTTAAATGTTCCGGAAAGCTCTGCCGCTTTATAAGCAGGCTGCTGCTTTTTCTCAATAAATGTACGTAAGTCAGAATTTATTTTCACGTCGTCAAATCCTTAAAATTGATGAAATTCATCGACCGGGAGGACAAAGACCGTCGCTCCGCCGACTTCCACTTCGACGGGATATGGAACGTAGGAATCCGCATTCCCGCCCATCGGGGATACCGGGGCAATCATCTGATCACGTTTACAGCCATTCTCTTTAATGAGGCTGAGCGCTTTATCGACACGGATATCTTCCACCCCGATCATAAACGTCGTATTGCCTGATTTAAGGAATCCGCCTGTTGTCGCAAGTTTCGTCACCCTAAAGTTGTGGTCGGTTAATACTTTCAAAAGCCTGTTGCTGTCCTGATCCTGCACCACTGCCACTATTAGTTTCATTCTCTAGGCCCCCTTTAGGTTGGAAAGAACATTGTCGTTACATTCATTATAGCAACTTATGAGAAACAGGTCACAACTGAATTTTTTTCAATGCTTCATTTATCACTTGAAGTGCGTCCTGAATGACGAGTTCCTTCTTTTTCGATGCGTCGATTGTATGGAATCTTTCCGGAAAACGCTGCATTACCTTTTGGTATCCTTCCCGTACTTTCGTGTGAAAGTGCAGGGCCTCAAGATCGAGACGATTCTTTTCTCTTGAATCATTCGACGTAATCCGTTTCAACCCTTCTTCCGGCTCAATAGAAAAATAGATGGTGACATCAGGCATCGTATCGCCGATTGCAAACTGGTTGATAGAAAGAACTTCATCAATCCCGAGCCCTCTCGCATAGCCTTGATAAGCCAGCGAACTGTCGATGAAACGATCGCACAGCACAATGCGCCCTTCTTTCAATGCAGGCTGCACCTTTTCGGCTAAATGCTGTCTTCTCGCCGCAGCGTAAAGCAGTGCCTCCGTTTTTGCATCCATCAGTGTATTGTTTTTATTTAAGATCACTTCTCTGATCTGTTCCGCAATGTCGATGCCGCCCGGTTCTCTTGTCGCTGTCACCGGAAGCCCCTCTGCCGACAGAATCTCTTTCATTTCCTGAAGCACAGTCGTTTTCCCTGCACCTTCAGGACCTTCAAATGTTATAAATAAACCGCTCATGATTTCTCCTCTTCTATATAGACAAGTAATTGTTCCCCGTTTAACAAGCCTTGAATATGCGCGTCCATGCCGATTAAACGGGAAAGCTTTTGTACGATCTCTTCTGTTATCCGTTCTCCGTCCATGATCAGCGGAATTCCCGGCGGATAAGGAATAATGTTCCCCGCATGCAAGCGCCCGGCCGCCTTATTTATATCTGCAGGCTCTTTTGTAAACTTCCGCATCTCATTTTGCGGATATTCAAGTGTCGAAATGGACGGAAATGTCCAATTCACGGCATCCGGCAATTTATCGGGCGGTGTATTCTCCAGTTTCTGCTGTATGTTTCTTACGGTTTCCTGTTCTATCATCCGCCGGCCGCCTATCGGCAGGACGAGCAATACTTGGTATTCGTCAGCCAGCTCGGCAACAATGTCTTCACTCTCCAAAATACGTTGTAATGAATAGCCGGAATGTCCGAGCTTTGAGCGAAGAATTAATTTTAACGGATCCGCCCGCAGCCCATATCCGGAAGGCTCGATTATTTCAATAGAAGAAATTGATGCGAACCTTCCTTTGATTTTCTCAATATGCTCCATATGAACGGGAAGTGTCCCTTTTTCAGCAATATCCTGTACATAAGCGCGCGCCGTATCTAAAGATGCCATAATCGGGTATGACGGGCTGCTGCTTTGCAAACTGCTTACATAATAAGTTAATCGTTCTCTGTCAATTCTGGTGCTGTTCAAATGAAAGTAAGACCCCATCGTCATAGCCGGAAGCGTTTTGTGAGCCGATTGAACAACGGCGTCCGCCCCCATAGCCAATGATGAAGGCGGGAAAGGCTGGCCTAACACAAAGTGAGCCCCATGAGCCTCATCCACCAGTACAGGAACGCCGTATGAATGGGCTTTTTTAACTGCCGCAGTCAAATCGGCAGCATGCCCGTAGTAAGTCGGATTGGTCAGAACAAGTCCTTTCGCGTTCGGATATGACGCCAGCGCGTTTTCGATGACTGAAAGGGATACATGTGCCGGCACATGCATGTTTTCATCGAATTCCGGCGACAAATAAACCGGCTTGGCTCCGGCCAATGCCGCCGCATGGAAAACAGACTTGTGACAATTACGCTGGATCAGAATGGGTTCACCCGGTTCACAAACAGCTAAAATCATCGCCAGATTGCCGGCGGTCGTTCCATTGACGAGAAAGAAGCTTTCCTGAGAGCCGTAAAATCTGCTCACCAAATCCTGCGCTTCCTTAATGACCCCCGTCGGGTGGTGCAAGTCATCAAGACCCGTGATCTCAGTCATATCAATAGATAAAAGAGATTGATATACAGATTTGGCTTCATCAAAAAAGACATCTCCATTGTGATGTCCCGGAACATGAAAAGAGTACGTATTTCGGTGCGCATGCTTCATCAGCGCTGTATATAAAGGTGTGTCCATTTTTAAACAAATCCTTTGCCTGTCTTTCTTATTATATCGTGCCTGCGAGCCAACTTAAAGCTAAGACTTTTTGCCATCTAGCCGTTATCCCGGCCGGTCCCCATATCAAGCAGCTTCTTTTTTAAATCGCCTTCCATGATAACAAGCTCCTCCTCGGCACGCCTGCGTTTCATCCTGCCTTCTTCTTGAATAGACATGATTTCTTCAAGTGTGCTGACTAAGCTTTCCTGCACTTTTTTGAGGGTCTCTGCCTCAACAAGTCCGCGCTCATTGGCTTTGGCGGTCTCGACTGTACTTGTTTTCAGAAGCTCAGCATTTTTCAGGAGCAATTGATTCGTCGTATCCGCCGCCTTCTGCTGTGCATCTGCCGCACTCCGCTGCTTCATTAGTGTCAGGGCGATGGCAACTTGATTCTTCCATAAAGGAATAGCCGTAACAATGGAGGACTGAATTTTCTCTGCCAGTGCCTGATTCGTGTTTTGAATCAGACGGATTTGCGGCGCACTCTGAAGCGTAATCTGCCTGCTCAGCAGCAGATCATGCACTCTCTTATCCAGACGGTCGGCAAACTGGCGAAGGTCATTCACTTCCTGCGCGGCCATTTGATTGTGTTCTTGTAATTCGGCTTTTCTTGCCGCTTCGGGTATCAGCTTTGTTTTCAGCTCATCTAATTTTAATTCCCCCGCTGCTATATACATAGTTAAATCAGAAAAGTATTGTTTATTTTGGGCGTACAGCTGATCTAACAATTTATTGTCACTCAACAGCACATTTTTAGAATGTTCCAGCCTTCTGCTGATACGGTCAATCTGCACACTTGTCTTTTGATATTTCGAAAGCACTTCCTGCACAGAACCGGATACCCTTTTAAACAGCCGGGCGAAAAAACCTTTGTTCTTCATCTGCAGATCATCGGGGTTTACCTGGTCAAGCTTCAGCATCAAATCAGCCAGTATCTGTCCCATCTCTCCTGC
>NZ_JBBOUE010000001.1:12500-32500 GCF_038005925.1 Bacillus sp. EU55 | reverse complement strand
TCCGCGATTACTAGCGATTCCAGCTTCACGCAGTCGAGTTGCAGACTGCGATCCGAACTGAGAACAGATTTGTGGGATTGGCTTAACCTCGCGGTTTCGCTGCCCTTTGTTCTGTCCATTGTAGCACGTGTGTAGCCCAGGTCATAAGGGGCATGATGATTTGACGTCATCCCCACCTTCCTCCGGTTTGTCACCGGCAGTCACCTTAGAGTGCCCAACTGAATGCTGGCAACTAAGATCAAGGGTTGCGCTCGTTGCGGGACTTAACCCAACATCTCACGACACGAGCTGACGACAACCATGCACCACCTGTCACTCTGCCCCCGAAGGGGACGTCCTATCTCTAGGATTGTCAGAGGATGTCAAGACCTGGTAAGGTTCTTCGCGTTGCTTCGAATTAAACCACATGCTCCACCGCTTGTGCGGGCCCCCGTCAATTCCTTTGAGTTTCAGTCTTGCGACCGTACTCCCCAGGCGGAGTGCTTAATGCGTTAGCTGCAGCACTAAGGGGCGGAAACCCCCTAACACTTAGCACTCATCGTTTACGGCGTGGACTACCAGGGTATCTAATCCTGTTCGCTCCCCACGCTTTCGCTCCTCAGCGTCAGTTACAGACCAGAGAGTCGCCTTCGCCACTGGTGTTCCTCCACATCTCTACGCATTTCACCGCTACACGTGGAATTCCACTCTCCTCTTCTGCACTCAAGTTCCCCAGTTTCCAATGACCCTCCCCGGTTGAGCCGGGGGCTTTCACATCAGACTTAAGAAACCGCCTGCGAGCCCTTTACGCCCAATAATTCCGGACAACGCTTGCCACCTACGTATTACCGCGGCTGCTGGCACGTAGTTAGCCGTGGCTTTCTGGTTAGGTACCGTCAAGGTGCCGCCCTATTTGAACGGCACTTGTTCTTCCCTAACAACAGAGCTTTACGATCCGAAAACCTTCATCACTCACGCGGCGTTGCTCCGTCAGACTTTCGTCCATTGCGGAAGATTCCCTACTGCTGCCTCCCGTAGGAGTCTGGGCCGTGTCTCAGTCCCAGTGTGGCCGATCACCCTCTCAGGTCGGCTACGCATCGTCGCCTTGGTGAGCCGTTACCTCACCAACTAGCTAATGCGCCGCGGGTCCATCTGTAAGTGGTAGCCGAAGCCACCTTTTATGTCTGAACCATGCGGTTCAAACAACCATCCGGTATTAGCCCCGGTTTCCCGGAGTTATCCCAGTCTTACAGGCAGGTTACCCACGTGTTACTCACCCGTCCGCCGCTAACATCAGGGAGCAAGCTCCCATCTGTCCGCTCGACTTGCATGTATTAGGCACGCCGCCAGCGTTCGTCCTGAGCCAGGATCAAACTCTCCGATAAAGTAGTTTGACTGACTACGCACATCGCTGTGCGATTTATTTAAAACTTTGAATTAACAGGTACGTTTTGTCTTGTTTAGTTTTCAAAGAACTTTGCCCATCGCTCTTGAAGCGACTTAATTATTGTAACATATCAACTTCAATGCCGTCAATAACTTTTTAAAATTTCTTTTTTAAGAATTCGTTTCGTCATCAGCGACGTATATTAGAATACCACCCTTGATCCAACATGTCAACAATAATCGACAAATTAAATGATGAAGCGTTTAATGACTATCAAAGCCGCGATGCCGGGAATCCCCAGAATCCCGCTGATGCCCGTTGTAATCAGGTTAACAGGGATATGAATACCGAGACTGCCCCCGAACAAGTTCACACCCACCAGCAAAATCGCGCCGGCAACAAATTTAATGGCAGTCACACCGATCCATCTTAGCGGTTTTGAAGATACTCCCCATAAAAAAAGCAAAGCAACCAGACCGACAATCAAACCGATAATGAAAAAAGGCTCCATGAATCTTCCCCCTCGCTTGTTTAGTACAAGCTTATGAGAAGATCCCGGAGAATAGACCTCTTACTTCCATCTGCTCATTTTCAAATTCCGCTGCTTCGCTTCTTTCAAATAAAAAAAGTACTTAGATTCAGCGACTTTCAGCTCAAACAACACCTCAGCGGAGGGCTCGAGACTTTTCTCGACCAGACTCTTCTGTCTGTTCCATTCTTCTTTTTGTTTAAAGAGCTGTTCTATCAGCTTCTCATCAAACTCTTTTCTTAATGTATTTCTGCGAAGAAAACCCATGCCTTGCCTTTTCCTCCCTTACAATTCACGTCTTCCTTCAAGAGCTTTTGAAAGAGTGACCTCATCAGCATATTCCAAATCACCGCCGACGGGCAGACCGTGGGCAATACGGGAGAGCTTGATGCCTGAGGGCTTTAACAGCCTTGATATATACATCGCTGTTGCTTCCCCTTCAATATTAGGGTTGGTTGCGAGAATAACTTCTGTCACTTGATCATCCTGAAGACGTTTCAGCAGCTCCGGAATCTTAATATCCTCCGGGCCGATGCCGTCCATTGGTGAAATCGCGCCGTGAAGAACATGATACTGGCCGTTATATTCCTTCATTTTCTCCATTGCGATCACATCCTTAGGGTCCTGCACGACACAAATAACAGACTTATCCCTTCTTGTGTCCTCACATATATAACAAGGGTCCTGATCTGTTATATGTCCGCAAATCGAGCAATATGTCAGATTCCGCTTCGCATTGACAAGCGCCTTAGCAAAATCCAATACTGTGTCTTCTTTCATACCTAGAACAAAAAAAGCCAGACGAACCGCTGTTTTCGGTCCGATCCCTGGCAATTTCATAAAGCTGTCAATCAGCTTTGATATTGGTTCAGGATACTGCATGTTTATTTATCCCCCTAGAATAAACCCGGTATGTTCATTCCTTTTGTAAATTGTCCCATTGTCTCATTCGTCATGTCATCCACTTTTTTGAGGGCGTCGTTTGTCGCAGCAAGAACCAGGTCCTGAAGCATTTCGATATCTTCCGGATCAACGACTTCTTCTTTAATGGCAACGTCTACAACTTCTTTTTGGCCGTTGACTTTTACAGTCACCATACCGCCGCCCGCTGTGCCTTCGAGCACTTTTTCAGCAAGCTCCTCCTGAGCCTTCGCCATATCCTTTTGCATTTTTTGCATTTGTTTCATCATTTTTTGCATGTTTCCCATTCCGCCACGCATATTCAATCACTCTCTTTCATCTTATTAGTCTTTTATTTCGATTAAATCCGCTCCGACAAGTTTTTTCGCCTCTGCAATCAGCGGATCTTCTTCAGCCGGTTCGTTTGATCCTTCACTTTCCTGCTGGTGATCATTTAAAAATTCTTCTCTTATTTTACCCCATTGTGCTTCCGGAACGCCAATCAAATCCATTCTTTTCCCGAGCATTGATTCAAGAATCTGTTCAAGATTCGTACGGACTCCATTATTGTCTTCTGCAACCATTTTACAATGGATTTCGTATTTAAATTTAAGCACAAATGCCTTTTGAGCTGCAGCTACCGGTTCACTGTCATTCAAAAGAGCCGCATGAGACACCTTATTCTGCTGTTTCAGGTGTGCCAGCAGCTTGCCCCAGCTGCTTTTAAGCTGTTCAAGATCAGGTCTTGTGGCTTCCTTCAATATCTCATGAATTCTTCCGACCGGGGCTTTATAATGGCTTTTTCCGCCTTTTTGAGGACGCGGAGCTTCTTTCGGAGCGCTTTCCATCTGAACCTTCACACCGGAGGTTTTCAGCCTTTCTACTTCCTGCTCAAGCTGCTGGATCTTATTCATCAGCATGCCGACCTCAGGGATATCTCCGGCGGATTGCTGTGCCGTCTGGCATATTTTCACGACAGCTACTTCAAAAAAGATTCTTGGGTGGTTCGTCCACTTCATTTCCTGATGGCTTTTATTCAGGATGTCAATCATCTCATATAAAGCGGGGGCCGGTATTTCACCGCTCAGACTCCGGAACGTTTCATCGACCTTCACCTTCTCCAGGACTCCTTCTAAACCTGGAGCAGCCTGGTACAAGAGCATATCTCTGAAATAAAAGATCATATCTTCAATCAGTTTGGCCGCATCTTTCCCCTGCTGAAGCAGTTCATTCAGTGTTTCCAATGCCTCGGAAACCTGTTTGCGGTGAAGAGCAGATGCCAGTTTTCCGATATAGTGCTGGGAAACGGCTCCGGTAATAAGCAGTGCATCATCTACCGACAGCTCCTCGCCGCTGAATGATACGGCTTGATCGAGCAGGCTCAGCGCGTCCCTCATTCCACCGTCTGCGGCGCTCGCTATGATATCAAGGGCTCCTTCTTCCACCTTCAGCTGCTCTGCATCGACGATTGTCTTCATTCGTCCGACAATTGCTTTGGATGTAATCCGTTTGAAGTCAAAACGCTGACATCTGGAGATAATGGTTAAAGGAATCTTATGAGGCTCAGTCGTAGCTAATATGAAAATGCAATGTGCCGGCGGTTCTTCCAGCGTTTTCAGAAGCGCATTGAATGCGCCGATAGAGAGCATATGCACCTCATCTATAATATATACTTTGTAGGTGACGGCCGACGGGGCGAATTTTACTTTGTCACGGATGTCGCGGATTTCGTCTACGCCGTTATTCGACGCCGCATCTATTTCAATCACATCTGATATAGAGCCGTTTGTGATCCCCTTGCACGCCGCACATTCATTGCACGGTTCTTCTACGGGAGCGTGCTCACAGTTGACTGCTTTCGCAAATATTTTAGCTGCACTGGTTTTTCCCGTTCCCCGCGGTCCAGAAAACAGATATGCATGAGAAAATTTCTTTTGCAAAAGGGCATTTTGCAGCGTTTTCGTAATGTGTTCCTGTCCGACCACATCTTCAAACTGCTGAGGCCTAAATACTCGATATAAAGCTTGGTAACCCACAGGATGCGCCCTCCTCTGTTATTCATCATGTTTATTATACATGAACGTGCTTTTAACGCCAAAACCCGTTTTTCATATACGAAAAAACTCACCTGCGTAACAGGTGAGTCTGAAATTTGATGATTGATTTACCGTGCACCTTCTGTCGATTCGCTACCCTAAGCGTTACTTAAGCAGTTAGCTCAGTCCAGGCAACCCTGCGGCACATGAGAGGTTTCACTTAATGCTGCTTCCTTCCGGACCTGACATGGTTCATGAATTCCCATTGCGCAGGACCCAGACGTCAACGCCACTTACTTAAGGCAGACCTTACAGTAAACGAACCTCGAGAAGGGATTCGGCCCCGCTAGAGCGGATTGCGGGTACAGGGCACCGCTACCTCCCCGCTTAGCACGGCAAAATAAATATCAAATTTTGATATGCGCACCATTCATGATGCACACATAAGTATATCTGCTTCAGGCAGAAAATGCAACCGTACTACTCAGACAACTTTTTCCTCATGTCTTTCTTTTGCCGGCGCAGCTTTCTGAAAAAAGCGCTGAGCATTTCTCCGCACTCTTCTCCGAGCACTCCGCTCACCACTTCCGCTTGGTGGTTGAACCGCTCTTCCTGCAAGAGGTTCATCAGCGTTCCTGTACAGCCCCCCTTGGGGTCAAATGCGCCGAATACGACCTTATCGACTCTCGAAAGCACGACGGCTCCCGCGCACATCGGACACGGCTCCAAAGTGACATAGAGAACGGCATCCTCAAGTCTCCATGTCCCCAGCTTACGGCACGCTTCGTCTATCGCCAGCATTTCGGCGTGGGCAAGCGACCTCTGTTCAGTCTCCCGCAGATTATGCGCCCGCGCCACGATCTCATCGTGCAGAACAAGAACTGCTCCGATCGGCACTTCACCTTTCGCTTCGGCTTTCTTCGCTTCTTTTATGGCTTCTCTCATATAATATTCATCATTCATAGGTTCGAGCTCTCTTCTTAAGTTTTTTCATGTCTCATAAAGGTTAAAATAGGAATACCCCAGCAGAAAGGAGTTGCCGGTATTGTCTGAACCTAACAACACAGCCCTTCTGATTGTCGATATGATCAACAATTTTCAATTTGATATGGGCGAACGTCTTGCTGAAAAAACCAAACAAATTGTCCCCCGTATTTTATCATTAAAGAAGCATGCAAAACAAAGCAACTGGCCGATTATTTATATTAATGACCATTACGGGCTCTGGAAGGCTGATATTGATGCCATCAGGGAGGAATGCAGCAACGACAGAAGCGCCTCCATTATAAAAGATATTTCGCCTCAGCCGGATGATTATTTTCTCATTAAACCGAAGCATTCCGCTTTTTACGAAACGGCGCTTCACACCCTTCTGACCGAATTACAAGTGAACCGATTAATCATCACGGGGATTGCCGGGAACATTTGTGTGCTGTTCACGGCCAACGACGCCTATATGAGAGAATACAGCATTGCCATTCCGAAAGACTGCACCGCTTCCAATAACGACGAAGACAATGATTTCGCTTTGACCATGATGGAGAATGTTCTCTTCGCAGAAATAACCACGGAAAAACAAATTACCGCCGAAAAATAAACATGATCAGCCTCCTTTTTTCATATATTTGATAGCGGATATGAAAGGAGGCGTTTTTCATTCAGATCTATATAGTGAAACGGGGCGACACGCTTTCCGCTATTGCGGCGCGCTACCGGACAGCCGCAAATGTCATTGCGGAAGCAAATAAACTGCCTAATCCCAATACATTGGTTGTCGGACAAACCCTTGTCATCCCGATTGAGGGTCAATATTACGAAGTAAAACAAGGTGATACTCTCGAGGCAATCGCCGGCCGTTTTCATATATCGGCCGCGGAGCTTGCGAGGGTGAACGGAATTCAGCCCGGCACCACATTGAGAGTCGGAACCCGCCTTTACATTCCGCAGCAGGCGAATAAGCCCGATATCGAATCAAACGCATATATAGAACCGCGGGGAACGAGCGTAAGCGCTAATCTGCAGCAGGCGGCAAGGGAGGCCTCTCCTTATTTAACATACCTCGGCGCATTCAGTTTTCAAGTGCAGCGGAACGGGACTTTAAAGGAACCGCCTCTGACCAATTTAAAAAGCATCAGTGACAGGCACAACACCACACTGATGATGATCATCACCAACCTTGAAAATGACGCATTCAGCGATGAACTCGGGCGGCTCATCTTGAATGACAATACAGTGAAAACAAAACTTTTTCAGGAAATCGTCTCCACGGCTAAAAAGCACGGCTTTCGCGATATTCACTTTGATTTCGAATATTTACGTCCACAGGACAGAGAAGCCTACAATCGTTTTTTACGTGAAGCGAGGACGATTTTTCATCGGGAAGGCTGGAAGATTTCAACGGCGCTTGCTCCGAAAACGAGCGCGACTCAGGCCGGCAAATGGTACGAAGCACATGACTATAGGGCACATGGAGAAATCGTCGATTTTGTCGTGATCATGACATATGAGTGGGGGTACAGCGGAGGCCCGGCTCAGGCCGTATCACCTATCGGCCCTGTAAGAAATGTCATTGAGTACGCGCTGACGGAAATGCCTTCTTCAAAAATCGTCATGGGCCAGAATATGTACGGCTACGATTGGACACTGCCTTTCAAACAGGGAACGACAGCGAAAGCCGTCAGTCCTCAGCAGGCAATCGCTCTGGCAGCACGCCATAAAGTCGACATTCAATATGACGAAACCGCCCAGGCTCCATTCTTTCGTTACACGGATGAAAATCAGAGACGGCATGAAGTATGGTTTGAAGATGCCCGGTCCATTCAAGCGAAATTCAATTTAATTAAAGAACTGCATTTAAGAGGGATCAGCTATTGGAAACTCGGCCTTTCTTTCCCGCAAAACTGGCTTTTGCTCAACGATCAATTTCATATTGTAAAAGAGACGTTTCGTTAATTGGAAGCGTCTTTTTTCATGGGCTTTTCTGAGAGTGTGATACAATATATAGGCCGGCAGCTGACGGATGTTTGCAGAATTAAGGAGGATTTTCAATGAACAGAGCCCCTTTTATCGCGGTAGAAGGTCCTATCGGGGCAGGAAAAACGACACTCGCTACGATGCTTTCTGAAGAGCTCGGTTTTCCTATGATTAATGAGATTGTGGAAGACAATCCTTATCTCGATAAGTTTTATGACAATATCGAGGAGTGGAGTTTCCAGCTTGAAATGTTTTTTCTATGTCACAGGTATAAACAGCTTGAAGACACCGATCGAGATTATTTAGAACAAGGACAGCCCGTTTTGTCCGATTATCATATTTATAAAAATGTTATTTTCGCAGAGCGTACATTGCACGGCCAAAAGCTTGAGAAATATAAGCAGATTTATCATCTGCTCACTCACGACCTGCCGAAACCGAATGTTATTGTATACATAAAGGCAAGCCTGCCGACATTGCTTCAACGCATTGAAAAACGCGGGCGCCCATTTGAGAAAAATATCGAACATCAATATCTGGAACGTCTCATTGCAGATTACGACACAGCCATCAGACAGCTTCAGGAAGAAGATCCGAATATATCTGTACTGACCATTGACGGTGATACTGAAGACTTTGTTTTGAATAAGACAGACTATGAAAGAATTGCCCGTCAGGTAAAGGAGCTTATTAAATGAAAGACATTCATATTCCAAACAACGCCATTATAACAGTAGCGGGAACAGTAGGAGTCGGAAAATCGACTTTGACCAAAGCTTTAGCAAAACGGCTCGGGTTTTCTACCTCACTCGAGGAAGTGGATGAAAATCCTTATTTAGAGAAGTTTTATCACGATTTTGAACGCTGGAGCTTCCATTTGCAAATTTATTTTCTGGCTGAGCGGTTCAAAGAGCAGAAAAATATGTTTGAATCAGGCGGCGGATTCGTGCAGGACCGTTCGATTTATGAAGATACAGGCATATTCGCAAAAATGCATGCCGATAAAGGAACCATGTCGCTGACAGATTACACAACATACACAAGCCTATTTGAGGCGATGGTCATGACGCCGTACTTCCCGCATCCTGATGTTTTGATCTATTTAGAAGGCGACCTTGAAAACATTATAAACCGGATTGAAAAGCGGGGCCGCGAGATGGAGCTGCAGACAAACCGCTCCTATTGGGAAGAGATGTATACACGGTACGAAGACTGGATCAGCGGTTTTAACGCCTGCCCTGTGCTGAAAGTACGCATTGAAGATTATGACCTTGAAGCTGATGAACAGTCACTGGAACCTTTGATCGAAAAAATCAGTCACGTGATCAACGAAAACAGAAACAAATAAAAATAGCAAAGCGATTTTCCCCCGAACAGAGAAAATCGCTTTTTTTGCATATAAAAAATCCGCTGCATCACATGCAGCGGACAAAACAATCTCCAATATATGCTCGAGTTTCATTAGGTTTAAAATCAATATGGCGGAGGAAGAGGGATTCGAACCCCCGCGGGCTTTGACACCCCTGTCGGTTTTCAAGACCGATCCCTTCAGCCAGACTTGGGTATTCCTCCGTATCGACATTTAATAATATACCACATGACCTAAATTTCAGTCAAGCGCTTTTTCATATTTTTTATTTCATTTCTTAAACGGCTTGTCCGTCAGCTTTACTATCATACAAAAGTCTTGCGTCCAATTCAACCTCAGTATGCCATACGGGCAGGAAAACACAGTAAAAATCAAGAATAGCTTCAAACAGATAACCTGCTCATAAAGGTGGAGAACATAATGAAAATCATCATTGCACCCGATTCTTTCAAAGAAAGCATGACATCAAAAGAAGCCGCTGACAGCATAGAAAAAGGATTCAAAGCGGTCTTCCCTGACGCGGAATATATCAAGATACCCGCGGCCGACGGCGGAGAAGGAACCGTTCAGGCTTTGACGGATGCCACTTCAAAAAAACTGTGACCGGTCCGCTGGGAACGCCGGTAAACGCCGCATATGGACTTCTGGGAGACGGACGCACGGCAGTCATTGAAATGGCGGAAGCATCGGGACTTCATCTCGTTCCCCGCCATCTCAGAGATCCATTGCACACAACGACAAGAGGAACGGGTGAACTGATAGCAGATGCAGCTTCCCGCGGGGTGAGTGAAATCATCATCGGTCTTGGCGGGAGCGCAACCAATGACGGCGGAACAGGAATGGCGAGCGCGCTCGGTGTGCGTTTCTTAAATGAGGAAGGTCAGGAGATACCTGACGGCGGAGGCGCTCTGCACACCCTAGCTTCTATTGATATAAGCGGTCTCTCTCCTGATCTGATACATATCCGTTTTCGCGCCGCATGTGATGTCGAAAATCCTCTGACCGGTGAAAACGGCGCGTCATATGTCTTCGGCCCGCAAAAAGGGGCGTCCGAGAAGACTAAAGTTGTATTGGATCGCAATTTACGCCATTTCGCTGACGTATTGAGACGTCAGCACGATATTGAAGCGGATACCGTAAAAGGCGCGGGCGCCGCAGGAGGACTCGGCGCCGGACTGATCGCTTTCTTACAGGCAGAACTTCAAAGCGGGATTGATGTTGTATTAGATACACTGTCCTTCTCAGATCAGATAAGAGGCGCTGACCTTGTCATTACCGGAGAGGGGCAGATAGACGGACAAACGATATTCGGCAAAACCCCCGCCGGGATCGCCGCACGCGCATCTGCTCAAGAAATTCCCGTTATCGCATTGGCGGGCTCCTTAGGCAAAAATTTCGAGCATGTTTACAGCGCAGGAATAACAGCTGTATTTTCTATCGTGCCGGGTGCTGTAAGTCTTGAAGACGCCTTAGCATCCGGCCGTTTTAACCTTGAAAGCACAGCCCGGAATGCCGCCGCTCTTTACCGGACAGCAAAAAAGGCGCGCCTCTAGGGCGCACCTTTTACGGTTTGATGACTTCTTTATTTCCCATATAAGGACGAAGCACTTTCGGAATAATGACACTTCCGTCCTCTTGCTGATAGTTTTCTAAGATGGCAGCTACTGTTCTGCCGACTGCAAGACCTGAACCGTTTAATGTATGCACATGCTCCGGCTTGCCTTTCGCTTCGCGTCTGAATCGAATGTTTGCGCGTCTCGCCTGGAAGGCCTCAAAGTTACTGCAAGAAGAAATTTCACGGTATGTGTCTTGGCTTGGAATCCATACCTCAATATCGTACTTTTTCGCGGCTGTAAAGCCGAGATCACCGGTACACATGCTCATGACACGATACGGCAGTTCGAGCAGCTGAAGCACCCGCTCGGCTTGATTTGTCAGTTTTTCAAGCTCCTCATAAGAATCTTCCGGCTTCACGAATTTCACAAGCTCAACCTTGTTGAACTGATGCTGGCGGATCAAACCGCGTGTATCACGGCCGGCAGACCCCGCTTCTGAACGGAAGCAAGCGCTGAATGCGGCATAATTGATCGGCAGGTTCTCACCGGATAAGATTTCATCGCGGTGCATATTTGTAATCGGCACTTCCGCCGTCGGAATTAAGAAATAATCCTCTTCTCTGATTTTAAAAGCATCCTCTTCAAATTTAGGAAGCTGTCCTGTACCTGTCATGCTCGTACGGTTTACCATATAAGGAGGAATGACTTCCGTGTAATCATATTCATCAACGTGAAGATCCAGCATAAAGTTGTAGAGCGCGCGTTCGAGGCGGGCGCCTAATCCTTTATAAAACACAAACCGGCTGCCTGTTACTTTTGAAGCGCGTTCAAAATCAAGAATGTTTAAATGGTCTGCGATATCCCAATGCGGTTTCGGCTCATATGAAAATGCCGGCGCCTCTCCCCACTTGCGAATTTCAATGTTATCATCTTCCGTTTCCCCGACGGGCACTGAATCGTGCGGGATGTTCGGAATAGACAGAAGGATGGTTTCGAGCGTCGTTTCGACAGTACGAAGCTCTTCATCAAGCTTCTTAATTTCTTCGCCCACTTCACGCATCTCTTTAATAATATGATCAGCGTCTTTTTTCTCCCGTTTCAAAACGGCGACCTGCTGAGACACTTCATTGCGTTTTCCCTTCAGTTCTTCTACTTTACCGATAAGCTCTCTTCTCTTTTCGTCCAGCTCTTCAAACTTGTCAAAGTCAGATAAGTCTTCGCCTTTTGGAATGAGCTTCGCTTTTACCTCTTGAAAATTGGCTCTCAGCACCTTCGTATCAATCATGCCTAACAACTCCTATCTGTTTTTATCGAAAATAAAAAAGAGCCCTCATCCCCTAAAAGGGACGAGAGCTCTCGCGTTGCCACCCTGATTGAAAACAAGCTCACACTTGCTTCCCGCTTTAACACATAACGGTTTTCCCGTAAATGCCTACTTGTTTTCAGCATTTCGCTCAAGGACGGATTCGGACAGCATCTTTCACCGATTCGCACCACCCATCGGCTCTCTTTGAAAGAGAGGCTCCCTACTGCTTCCTGTCAACGCTTTTCGATCTTTATTTGTGTTTATAATGTACTATAAGTATCAGCGGTTTTCAACTGTTTTATACAGCTGTTTCCTGCTTATGCTTTTCCGCCATCTTCACAAACAGCTCTGTCACCCGGTGATCATCCGTCAGTTCAGGATGGAACGAGCAGCCGAGGAAATTCCCCTGCTTTGCAGCCACGATGCGTCCGTTATGCTCACAAAGCACTTCAACATCTTCTGCTGCTTCTAAAATATGCGGCGCGCGAATAAATACACCCGTAAACGGCTCATCAAGGCCTTTAATCGTCAGATCAGCTTCAAAGCTGTCGACCTGACGGCCAAAGGAATTACGCTCGACGACAACGTTCAACAGCCCTAAATGAGCGTTATCCGTTCCCGCTATCTCTTTGGCTAAGATAATCAGACCGGCGCATGTGCCGAACATCGGCTTGCCTTGGGCGGCAAACTCGCGAAGCGGCTCCATAAAATGATACGTATCCATTAAACGCCGCATCGTCGTGCTTTCCCCGCCCGGCAGGATTAAGCCGTCGATGTCATTCAGCTGTTCAGGACGCTTAATGACGACACCTTTTGAACCACATGCTTCAATTGAACGAATATGTTCTCTTACTGCTCCTTGAAGTCCAAGTACACCAATTGTTAACATGCTTCCAGCTCTCCTATGATTTTACCAGCCGCGTTCTTGCATACGCTGTTCCGGCAATAGATTTGAGATTTCGATTCCTTTCATTGCTGTGCCTAATTCTTTAGAAAGCTCAGCGATCAGTTTGTAATCTGTGTAATGAGTCGTTGCTTCAACAATTGCTTTAGCGAATTTAGCAGGGTTGTCTGATTTGAAAATACCTGAACCGACAAATACGCCGTCAGCACCAAGCTGCATCATCAATGCCGCGTCAGCAGGCGTCGCTACTCCGCCGGCAGCAAAGTTCACTACAGGCAGTTTGCCGTCACGCTTGATTTGAAGAAGCAGTTCATAAGGAGCGCCGAGGTTCTTAGCTTCAGTCATCAGCTCATCATCGCTCATCGCAACAACTTTGCGCACTTGTGCGTTTACTTTTCTCATATGGCGGACAGCTTCCACAATGTTTCCTGTTCCCGGTTCGCCTTTTGTACGAAGCATGGAAGCTCCTTCGGCGATACGGCGCGTTGCTTCGCCGAGATCACGGCAGCCGCATACGAACGGGACTGTATATTCATTTTTATTTAAATGAAATTCTTCGTCAGCCGGAGTCAGAACTTCACTTTCATCGATGTAATCTACTCCCATTGCTTCAAGGACACGCGCTTCAACGATATGTCCGATACGCGCTTTTGCCATTACGGGAATGGATACAGCATTCATTACTTCTTCAACGATTGTCGGATCAGCCATGCGGGCAACACCGCCGGCAGCGCGAATATCAGCCGGAACGCGTTCTAACGCCATTACGGCAACAGCTCCCGCCTCTTCCGCAATCTTCGCTTGTTCAGCATTTACAACGTCCATGATGACGCCGCCTTTTTGCATTTCCGCCATGCCGCGTTTTACACGATCAGTACCTGTTTGAGCCATTATTTGGTCCCCCTAGTCAATGTATAGTTAGATAATTTCCATCTCTTATTGTATCCCAGAAATACAATATTTCATATGGGTATTCTTATTTTACAGCGAGATGAATAAGATAGATATCATTTTTTACTAATAATTTGTTTTTTTCAGTATATTAAGCAAAAGAGCCCTAACTTTCATCAGAGCTCTTTCTTATTTCTTAAAACCAGCCTGTTACCGTGTCAACGGCGCTGTTCCAGATTCCGGAGAAGAATCCGCCGATGCCGCGCATCATCTGAACAAACCAGTTTGCTTTATCTACATCATTTTTCGTTACAAGATTCACGCTGAACTCTTTGGATTTGAGGAAGCCATAGTCTTTGTCACTGCCTTTGTATGTAACTGTCAGCGTTCCGACTTTCGTTCCCTTTTTCACAGGAGCCGTGATTTCTTTTTTATCTAAAGTCACTTCGGCTTTATAGTTCTTTTCATCCCCGCTTTTCACAGGAATAGAAAGCGCCTTGTCAGAAACAATATCGACTTGCTTGTCTTTCCCTTTTTCAACGTCAATCGTTTTGTGCCCTTTTACTTGAGAGCCTTCAGGGTAAAGATCTTTCATTGAGAAATTGCTGATAAATGCGTAATCGAGCATTTTTTTCGTTTCATCAAAACGTCCGGTATGCAGGTTGCCTTTAGCGTTTAATACAACGGTGATGACCCGCATTCCGTTCCGCTGTGCTGTGCTTGTAAAACAAGATCCCGCAGAATCAGTAGAACCCGTTTTTAAGCCGTCAACGCCAGGGTATTCAGAAACAAGACCTTTTAACATGAAGTTCCAGTTCGGCATGTCCATTTCATCATCAGTGCCGGCTCTGAATTTCGTCTTAGCAATGCTTGTTGTTTTGAGAACTTCCGGATAATCAGTGATCAGGCGGTCTGCAAGAAGCGCCATGTCTTTAGCAGAAACTTCACTTTCTTCTTTAACGCCTTCTCCTTGCGGCTGCTTGCCGTGAAGGTCTTCATTCACAAGCCCTGTGGCATTTTTAAAATCATAGTTTGTCATGCCTAATTCTTTGGCTTTCGCATTCATTTCAGCGACAAATTTCGTTTCAGTTCCGGCAAGAATTTCGGCAACTGCAATCGCAGCTCCGTTGGCAGAGTAAATCGCCATAGCCTGATACAGTTCTTTAACCGTGTATTTGCCGTCTTTTCGAAGGGGGACGTTTGATAAACTGTTGTCTTGAGAAATTTCATAGACATAATCATCAGGAGTATACGTTTGATCCCATTTCACTTTTCCTTCTTTAATGGCTTCCAGAAGCAGATATTCAGTCATCATTTTTGTCATGCTGGCAATCGGCAGTCTTTTGTCTGCATTTTTACTGTATAAAATTTTTCCCGATGAAGCCTCAATCATTATCGCAGCTGATGCGTTGACATCAATCGGGTCATTGCCGGCTGCCTCCGCTTTAGACATCGGAACAAAGCAAGTTGCGGCCAGTGCCAGTACCACTAATGACACCAACAGCTGTTTCCATTTCGTGATGTTCAATCTTACGACCTCCGTCATTCATTTTAAATCTATAATTAAGCCGTTAAGGACATATTCAAATTCAAAACACAACAGTATAAATTTTATCACACTCGATATAAAAAAAATAGACAGAGTCAGCGACCCTGTCAAATGTTTTTTATTTGTAACAATTATGAGATTGTGTAGTTTGGTGATTCTTTCGTAATTTGGACATCATGCGGATGACTTTCGCGAAGACCGGCACCTGTCATACGGATGAATTGAGCCTCTTCTCTTAAAGCACGCAAGTCTTTTGAACCGCAATATCCCATACCTGAACGAAGACCGCCGACAAGCTGATACACTGTTTCTTCTACAGGACCTTTGTACGGAGTCCGTCCTTCGATACCTTCAGGGACGAATTTCTTATTTTCTTCTTGGAAATATCGGTCTTTACTGCCTTTTTCCATGGCAGCGACAGAACCCATACCGCGATACACTTTAAATCTTCTGCCTTGATAGATTTCAGTCTCTCCCGGGCTTTCTGAAGTACCGGCAAGCAGGCTTCCGAGCATTACGGCATGTCCGCCTGAAGCCAACGCTTTTGTAATATCTCCGGAGAATTTAATACCGCCGTCTGCGATAATTGTCGCGCCGTGTTTTCTCGCTTCAGTGGCACAATCATAAATGGCAGTGATCTGCGGTACGCCTACACCTGCAACGACGCGTGTCGTACAGATAGAACCAGGTCCGATTCCCACTTTTACAATATTTGCTCCGGCTTCAATCAGAGCTTTTGTCGCTTCAGCCGTTGCAACATTTCCCGCGATAATGTTCAGTTCAGGATATGTTTCACGGATTTTCGCAACTGTGTTCAGTACGCCTCTGGAATGTCCGTGAGCCGTATCAACCACGATAACGTCGACATTCGCTTCAACAAGCTTGCTGACGCGTGTCATTGTATCGCCTGTCACACCTACCGCAGCGCCGACAATAAGGCGTCCGTGTTCATCTTTAGATGAATTCGGGAATTCGATAACCTTTTCAATATCTTTGATCGTGATAAGACCTTTTAATTTGTTTTGGTCATCCACTAACGGAAGTTTTTCAATTTTATGTTTCTGTAAGATTTTTTCTGCTTCGTCTAATGTGGTTCCCACAGGAGCCGTAACCAGCTCTTCTTTTGTCATGACATCACTGATTTTCATTGAATAATCAGAGATAAAGCGAAGATCACGGTTTGTAATGATACCGACAAGCTTTTGATCGTCTTTATTATCTACAATCGGAACACCGGAAATTCTGTATTTACCCATCAAATGCTCCGCATCGAATACTTGATGATCAGGTGTTAAAAAGAAGGGATTTGTAATAACGCCCCGTTCAGAACGTTTGACTTTGTCAACATGTTCAGCCTGCTGTTCGATGGACATGTTTTTATGGATAATGCCCAAGCCGCCCTGTCTGGCCATCGCAATCGCCATAGCTGATTCTGTTACTGTATCCATTCCCGCACTGATGACAGGAATATTAAGCTTTAACGTCTTTGTCAGTTCAACAGATAAATCCACATCACGCGGAAGTACGTCTGATTGAGCCGGTACGAGCAGTACATCATCGAACGTTAAGCCTTCTTTTGAAAATTTACTTTCCCACATTAGTAAATCCCCCTCTTTTCGGCAAAATATTATATGTAGATTATCAACTAGAAAACAGCATGTCAAGGAAGCGAAAAAGAGTTGAAATATTTAGATAAAGGAAAGGGTTTAAAAATACGTATGAGAGATCATGAGTGGAAAGAGTTATCATTATTTTATTCCGTAGAATCTTCCCAGAAATTTCTAAATAAAGTCTATACAGAAAGCGGCATGGAAGAACCAAAACGATATGCGTTTAAGAACAGTGAGCGCTTCATATTCTTTATCAAACACGCCGAGTCCTTTTATAAGCAGGCATCTCTTTCCCCTTTAGAAATTAAGCCTATTCTGTTGTTTTACGGGATGTCACAATTGCTGAAAGCCTGTCTTCTGACCACAGATCCAAGCTATCCAAGCCATGCCTCAGTACTCGCGCACGGCGTGACTGCCCGGAAACGCAAAAAGCAAAATTACTCCTTTAGGGATGATGAAGTGAAGGTGCAGCGCAATGGCTTATGTATTCATGTAATGAAGCACTTATTCGGAATAGCTGGTCTTGAGGAGGAACGGTATACGATGAAGAAATTGCTGACAGCCATACCTGAATTGCATACTGTCTTTTACTTCCAAGAGAAAAAGAATTGGCTGACCCGAGTAGAGCTGAAAGATGACCTTATTTCAGTGCCTGAGCATGCGGTGATTCATTACAATATGTCTGATTCCCGCTTTGCTGAATATATCAGCCATCATTTGAAGTGGTCTTTTCTGAGGAAAGACCATAACCACTTGGTTTTTGAGGCTGACCCGATAGACAGAGAACCTTGGTCTTCACCAAATTTATTGTTTCACTTGGAGAAAAATCAATATTACATTCCCTCTCAGCGTGATCACTTCCTGCATCTTCCGGAAATGATTATTCATTATTTGGTTCTCTACAATATCGGGATGATTGCGAGATATGAAACGGAGTGGTGGTATGAACTGCTGACACAGCATGTCAGCGATGATTATGTATTGATCCGGAGGTTCTTAGAGGTCACAGAACGCAAATTTCCTTATTATATTTCTAATTTCCTTAAGCAATACTTATAAACAAAAAAGGCAGCTCATCATGAGCTGCCTTTACCGTATGATTGCTTGGCGGCGTCCTACTCTCACAGGGGGAAACCCCCGACTACCATCGGCGCTGAAGAGCTTAACTTCCGTGTTCGGCATGGGAACGGGTGTGACCTCTTCGCTATCGCCACCAAACCATTGAGAGTGTTCTCTCAAAACTAGATAACAGTAAGCATACATTCAAATTGGTTAAGTCCTCGATCGATTAGTATCTGTCAGCTCCATGTGTCGCCACACTTCCACCTCAGACCTATCAACCTGATCATCTTTCAGGGATCTTACTTCCTTGCGGAATGGGAAATCTCATCTTGAGGGGGGCTTCATGCTTAGATGCTTTCAGCACTTATCCCGTCCGCACATAGCTACCCAGCGATGCCCTTGGCAGAACAACTGGTACACCAGCGGTGCGTCCATCCCGGTCCTCTCGTACTAAGGACAGCTCCTCTCAAATTTCCTGCGCCCGCGACGGATAGGGACCGAACTGTCTCACGACGTTCTGAACCCAGCTCGCGTACCGCTTTAATGGGCGAACAGCCCAACCCTTGGGACCGACTACAGCCCCAGGATGCGATGAGCCGACATCGAGGTGCCAAACCTCCCCGTCGATGTGGACTCTTGGGGGAGATAAGCCTGTTATCCCCGGGGTAGCTTTTATCCGTTGAGCGATGGCCCTTCCATGCGGAACCACCGGATCACTAAGCCCGACTTTCGTCCCTGCTCGACTTGTAGGTCTCGCAGTCAAGCTCCCTTGTGCCTTTACACTCTGCGAATGATTTCCAACCATTCTGAGGGAACCTTTGGGCGCCTCCGTTACCTTTTAGGAGGCGACCGCCCCAGTCAAACTGCCCACCTGACACTGTCTCCCCGCCCGATAAGGGCGGCGGGTTAGAAGGTCAATACAGCCAGGGTAGTATCCCACCGATGCCTCCACCGAAGCTGGCGCTCCGGTTTCCAAGGCTCCTACCTATCCTGTACAAGCTGTACCAACATTCAATATCAGGCTGCAGTAAAGCTCCACGGGGTCTTTCCGTCCTGTCGCGGGTAACCTGCATCTTCACAGGTACTATAATTTCACCGAGTCTCTCGTTGAGACAGTGCCCAGATCGTTGCGCCTTTCGTGCGGGTCGGAACTTACCCGACAAGGAATTTCGCTACCTTAGGACCGTTATAGTTACGGCCGCCGTTTACTGGGGCTTCAATTCGCACCTTCGCTTACGCTAAGCGCTCCTCTTAACCTTCCAGCACCGGGCAGGCGTCAGCCCCTATACTTCGCCTTACGGCTTCGCAGAGACCTGTGTTTTTGCTAAACAGTCGCCTGGGCCTATTCACTGCGGCTCTCTCGGGCTTGCACCCTAACAGAGCACCCCTTCTCCCGAAGTTACGGGGTCATTTTGCCGAGTTCCTTAACGAGAGTTCTCTCGATCACCTTAGGATTCTCTCCTCGCCTACCTGTGTCGGTTTGCGGTACGGGCACCTCTCACCTCGCTAGAGGCTTTTCTTGGCAGTGTGGAATCAGGAACTTCGCTACTATAATTCGCTCGCCATCACAGCTCAGCCTTCACGGGAAACGGATTTGCCTATTTCCCAGCCTAACTGCTTGGACGCGGATATCCAATACCGCGCTTACCCTATCCTCCTGCGTCCCCCCATTGCTCAAATGGTGAGGAGGTGGTACAGGAATATCAACCTGTTATCCATCGCCTACGCCTTTCGGCCTCGGCTTAGGTCCCGACTAACCCTGAGCGGACGAGCCTTCCTCAGGAAACCTTAGGCATTCGGTGGAGGGGATTCTCACCCCTCTTTCGCTACTCATACCGGCATTCTCACTTCTAAGCGCTCCACAAGTCCTTCCGGTCTTGCTTCACAGCCCTTAGAACGCTCTCCTACCACTGTTCGAAGAACAGTCCGCAGCTTCGGTGATACGTTTA
>NZ_JBBOUE010000001.1:0-10000 GCF_038005925.1 Bacillus sp. EU55 | reverse complement strand
GAGCCCTTTACGCCCAATAATTCCGGACAACGCTTGCCACCTACGTATTACCGCGGCTGCTGGCACGTAGTTAGCCGTGGCTTTCTGGTTAGGTACCGTCAAGGTGCCGCCCTATTTGAACGGCACTTGTTCTTCCCTAACAACAGAGCTTTACGATCCGAAAACCTTCATCACTCACGCGGCGTTGCTCCGTCAGACTTTCGTCCATTGCGGAAGATTCCCTACTGCTGCCTCCCGTAGGAGTCTGGGCCGTGTCTCAGTCCCAGTGTGGCCGATCACCCTCTCAGGTCGGCTACGCATCGTCGCCTTGGTGAGCCGTTACCTCACCAACTAGCTAATGCGCCGCGGGTCCATCTGTAAGTGGTAGCCGAAGCCACCTTTTATGTCTGAACCATGCGGTTCAAACAACCATCCGGTATTAGCCCCGGTTTCCCGGAGTTATCCCAGTCTTACAGGCAGGTTACCCACGTGTTACTCACCCGTCCGCCGCTAACATCAGGGAGCAAGCTCCCATCTGTCCGCTCGACTTGCATGTATTAGGCACGCCGCCAGCGTTCGTCCTGAGCCAGGATCAAACTCTCCGATAAATGGATCACAGACTAAGTTCACTGCATCCTGCAGTAACGTCTGTGTGATCTGCATCGTGCAGACCTTAGTTTGACTGACTACGCACATCGCTGTGCGATTTATTTAAAACTTTGAATTAACAGGTACGTTTTGTCTTGTTTAGTTTTCAAAGAACTTTTTTGACTTCTCTCGAAGCGACCTCTTAATCATAACATTTTCAGTTTGATAGGTCAATACTTTTTTTAAAAAACTTTTTCAGCAGACTGTCTTTGTGTTGAAAAGACAACAAAAAGAATTATATCAGCATCATCGCTTTGTGTCAAAGCTTTTTTCGTTTCTTTATATAGAAAAAGCGCAGCTTGGTACAGCTGCGCTTTTTCATCTATTCTTCTTCCATTTCTTCCGGCTCTTCTTCATTCTTTTCCACTAGTGCCACAGTGGCCACGTGCTCTTGATCGGACATGCGGATCAGACGGACGCCTTGTGTTACGCGTCCCGTAGTGGAAATATCATTAATATCCATTCTGATTAACACGCCGCTTGCCGTAATAATCATTAAGTCCTCTTCGCCTTTTGTTGCTTTCACGGTTACTAACGGACCGTTGCTGTCAGTGATTTTACATGTTTTAAGGCCTTTCCCGCCCCGGCTTTGAACTCTGTATTCTGAAGCAGGTGTGCGTTTGCCGTAGCCGTTTTCTGTCACTATGAGGACGTGGGAGTCTTCTTCAAGAATCTCCATGCCTACAACGACATCATCGTCTGTCAGCGTGATGCCTTTAACACCCGCAGCTGTGCGTCCCATTTGTCTTACATCTTCTTCAGGGAAACGGATCAGCAAACCGTTCTTCGTTCCGATGATGATTTGTTTCTTGCCGTCAGTCAGGCGGACGGCCATCAGTTCATCGTCTTCCCGGAGACCCAGGGCGATCAGCCCGTTATTCCGTATATTCGCAAACTGGGACAGTGCCGTACGTTTCGACACCCCTTGTTTGGTCGTAAAGAAGAGGTATTGCTCCTCATCAAAAGTGCTGACCGGAATAATAGCATTAATCCATTCGCCTTTTTCAACCTCCAGAAGGTTAATAATCGGAATGCCTTTTGCCGTACGGCCGTATTCAGGGATTTCATATCCTTTAGAACGGTATACTTTCCCTTTATTAGAGAAGAACAGGATCGTATCGTGCGTTGATGTGGAAATTAAGTGTTCCACAAAGTCATCTTCATTCGTTCCCATTCCCTGTACGCCTTTTCCGCCCCGTTTTTGGCTGCGGTATGTGGACGCCGGGAGACGTTTAACATAGCCGTTATGGGTCAGTGTGATGACGATGTTTTCTCTCTCGATAAGATCTTCATCTTCAATTGTTTCAAGACCGGACGTCACGATTTCAGTGCGTCTCTCATCATTGAAACGCTCTTTGATTTCATTGAGCTCTTCACGGATGATTTCAAGAACTCTTTCTTCATTGGCTAAAATATCTTTCAGCTCGGCGATAAGCGCAACAAGTGATTGATATTCCTCTTCAATCTTTTCGCGCTCCAGACCGGTTAATCGCTGAAGGCGCATATCCAGAATGGCTTGCGCTTGTTTTTCAGTCAGTGAGAATTGTTCGATCAAACCCGTTCTCGCAATTTCAGCCGTCTGGGAACTGCGGATAAGAGAAATAACGGCATCTAAATGATCGAGAGCAATTCTTAAACCTTCCAGAATGTGAGCTCTCGCTTCCGCTTTGCGGAGTTCGTAAGCCGTTCTGCGCCGGATCACAACCTTTTGGTGATCAAGATAATGCTCCAGACATTGTTTCAGGCTCAGCACCTTCGGCTGTCCGTCAACGAGCGCCAGCAGGTTGATTCCGAAAGACGTCTGCAGGGCCGTTTGTTTGTACAGGTTATTCAAAATGACGTGAGCATTGGCGTCACGGCGGATCTCAATGACGATTCTCATTCCGTTACGGTCGGATTCGTCTCGCAGGTCGGTAATTCCTTCGATTTTTTTGTCTCGGACAAGATCTGCGATTTTTTCAATTAATCTCGCTTTGTTCACCTGATAAGGAAGTTCCGTAACAATAATTCTTTCTTTTCCTGATGATGTCTCTTCGATTTCAGCCTTAGCCCGGATTGTGATTGATCCCCGTCCGGATTCATATGCCTTGCGGATGCCGCTCCGGCCCAAAATCTGACCAGCAGTCGGAAAATCCGGGCCCGGAATGTATTCCATCAGCTCCTGGTTTGTAATCTCAGGATTCTCACTTACGGCAAGCACGCCTTCAATGACTTCCCCAAGCTGATGCGGAGGAATATTTGTCGCCATTCCGACCGCAATACCGGCAGCTCCGTTTACGAGCAGATTCGGAAATCTCGAAGGCATGACGACAGGTTCTCTTTCTGCGCCGTCATAGTTATCTTGATAATCAATCGTATCTTTCGTAATGTCACGCAGAATTTCCATTGCGATTTTTGACATTCTCGCTTCTGTGTAACGCATCGCGGCCGCTGAGTCGCCGTCAACCGAACCGAAGTTGCCGTGTCCGTCAACAAGCATGTAGCGGTAGTTAAAATCCTGCGCCATTCTGACCATTGATTCGTAAACCGCTGAGTCACCGTGCGGATGGTACTTACCGATAACTTCACCGACGATACGGGCAGATTTTTTATATGGTTTGTCACTGGTCATGCCTAAATCATTCATTGCGTACAAAATCCGTCTGTGAACCGGCTTCAGACCGTCACGCACATCCGGAAGCGCCCGGGATACGATAACGCTCATTGCATAGTCCAGGAAAGATGTCCGCATTTCCTGACTGATATTGACTTCACGTACTTGTGGTGTGTTTTGTTCACTCATTAAAAAAACCTCCCTGAAGTATCACATGAAATAATGTGGGAGTAGATTGTCCATTATGATCTTCAATACGATTTCACTATTCTCCATTATATCAATAAACTTGTGTTTATACACATTAATTTAGTAGAATATACGGGTTTTGCGGGTTTTCAGAGGCTTTAGAAGCCGCTTTGAGAAAAAAGCCTTATTTCTTAACGAAAATAAGGCTTTCTTGGTTAAATATCAAGATTTTTCACGTATCTGGCGTTTGCTTCTATGAAGTTTCTCCGCGGTTCTACTTTGTCACCCATCAGCATTTCAAAAGTCTCGTCAGCGTCCATTGCATCTTCAAGATTGACTTGCAGAAGCGTTCTGGTCGCAGGGTCCATTGTCGTTTCCCAAAGCTGAGTCGCGTTCATTTCTCCAAGACCTTTATAACGCTGGAGGCCGGGCTTAGGCGATTGCGGAAGCTCTTTTAACAGCTCATCAAGCTGCTTATCGTTATAAGCGTATTCCACCCGTTTTCCCTGCTGCACTTTATAAAGCGGCGGCTGGGCAATGTAGACATAGCCGTTTTCGATGATTTCCCGCATGTATCTGTAGAAGAACGTTAATAAAAGCGTTCTGATGTGGGCGCCGTCAACATCGGCATCCGTCATGATGACCACTTTATGATAACGCGCTTTTTCAAGATTAAAATCTTCGCCGATTCCTGTTCCGAGGGCCGTGATCATTGATCTGACCTCATTGTTTGAGAGAATCTTATCAAGTCTGGCTTTCTCAACGTTCAGAATCTTACCGCGCAGCGGCAGAATGGCTTGGAAATGACGGTCCCGTCCCTGTTTCGCTGATCCGCCCGCAGAGTCACCCTCTACGATATACAGCTCGGAAATGCTCGGATCTTTAGAAGAACAGTCCGCCAGTTTGCCCGGCAGATTGGAAATCTCAAGCGCACTTTTGCGGCGGGTCAATTCCCGCGCTTTTTTCGCTGCCATCCGCGCTCTTGCGGCCATTAAACCTTTTTCAACGATTTTGCGGGCTGAATCCGGATTTTCAAGAAGGAATGTTTCCAGCGCAGAAGAAAACAGCGTATCAGTGATCGTTCTCGCTTCAGAGTTGCCGAGCTTGGTTTTCGTCTGCCCTTCGAATTGCGGATCAGGGTGCTTAATTGAAATAATGGCAGTCAGCCCTTCTCTCACATCATCCCCGCTTAAATTCGGATCATTTTCTTTGAAAATCCCTTTTCTTCTTGCATAGTCGTTTATGACACGGGTCAGACCGGTTTTAAATCCGGCTTCGTGCGTCCCGCCTTCGTATGTGTTGATATTATTTGTGAAAGAATAAATATTGCTTGTATAGCTGTCGTTGTATTGCAGTGCAACTTCAACCGTTATGCCGTCTTTCTCGCCTTCGATATAAATCGGCTCTTCATGAACGACTTCTTTGGAACGGTTTAAGTACTCAACATAGCTTTTGATTCCGCCTTCGTAGTGGTACTCGTTTTTCCGTTCTTGTCCTTCACGTTTGTCTTCAATCGTGATGTTTACGCCTTTTGTCAGGAAGGCCAATTCCCGGACACGGTTTGAAAGCAGATCATAGTCGTATACAGTTGTTTCTTTGAAGATTTCCGGATCCGGAACGAAGTGCGTAATCGTTCCGGTCTTATCAGTATCACCGATCACTTCAAGATCGGCCACAGGCACACCGCGCTCGTACGCCTGATAGTGGATTTTTCCATCACGATGAACCGTAACGTCAAGAGTGGTCGACAAGGCGTTTACGACAGACGCCCCTACACCGTGAAGACCGCCGGATACTTTATATCCGCTTCCGTCAAATTTACCGCCGGCGTGGAGAACGGTCATGATGACTTCAACCGCAGGGCGGCCCATCTTCTCCTGGATACCGACCGGAATTCCGCGCCCGTTGTCCTTAACGGTAATGCTGTTATCTTTTTCAATCTCGATATTAATATCTGTACAATAACCGGCCAGGGCCTCGTCAATACTGTTATCGACGATTTCCCACACCAAGTGGTGAAGGCCTTTGCTGTTAGTTGATCCGATGTACATCCCCGGTCTCTTTCGAACAGCTTCCAAACCTTCTAATACCTGTATCTGATTCTCATCATAACTATTTTGCTGCTGTTCCATAGCCATGCACATTCACCTACACTTTTCTTAAACGATATATTCATTGTAAAGATCCGCTAAGAATCTATTTCTAACATAAATTGCGCACGTTTCTTCAGTGTGCCGGAAGATAAGGGAGAGTAATATATATTCTCAGTCGTGACTACGATAGACTTTGGCGTGCCGTTTACGGACGGCACTACTTTTTCTTTCTGTCTGTCCAGAAATTCTTCAACGATCGGCGATACATTGACCTTGCAGTCAAAAATGCCGACGATATCGCGTGTTGAAACGACAAAGTCGTCACCTAAATGAATATACAATCGCTCACCTCATTTCTTCACTTCACTAACGTACCGTTTTCCACACGGAACATTCCTGCTTGATGTAAGGTATCGTGGTCAATGCCATCCACGCTTGTCGTGGTGACAAATGTCTGCACACGGCCTTGGATCGTATGAAGCAAATGGGACTGTCGGTAATCATCCAGCTCGCTTAGTACATCATCCAAAAGTAAAATGGGGTATTCTCCGATTTCTTCATGAATCAAATCTATTTCGGCCAGCTTCAAAGACAAAGCCGTCGTACGCTGCTGTCCCTGTGAACCGTACGTCTGCACATCGCGTCCGTTCACATAAAAAAGGACATCATCCCGATGCGGTCCGAATAATGTGACGCCTCGTTCTATTTCTTTTTCTTTTAATTTCGAAAAAGACTCCTGGTAGCTGTTACCTATTTTCGACAAATCTTTGGGATCTGATACATCAAGCGCCGTGTGATACTTAAGCGTCAGTTCTTCAAGTCCCCGGGAAATGCCGGAATGGATCGGCTGCGCCCATTTTTCAAGCTGCGCCGTAAACTGCAGACGTTTGGCGACAACTTTTGCGGCTGCTTCAATCAGCTGATCAGTGAGAACGTCAAGCATAGTCCAGTCAGTCTGTTTCCGGCTTTGCAGCTGTTTCAGAAAATGATTCCGCTGTGAAAGGATTTTTTGATAAAGAGATAAATCATACAGATAAACGGCAGAAACCTGCCCGATCTCCATATCGAGAAATCTCCTCCTCACCTGAGGGCTTCCTTTGACGAGATTTAAATCCTCGGGGGCAAACATAATGGTGTTCAGCGCTCCGACATACTGACTGAGTTTTTGCTGCTCTATATGATTGACCTTGCCCTTTTTACCTTTTTTGGAGATGACAAGCTGCATCGGGATGTCCCCGTTGCGCTTCATCACTCTTCCTTCTATTTTAGCATAGTCTTCGTCCCACCGTATAAGTTCTTTGTCATTTGAGGTGCGGTGTGATTTTGCCATCGAAAGGACATAGATGGCTTCCATCAGATTGGTTTTGCCTTGGGCATTTTCCCCGATGATCACATTCACCTTGTTTTCGAATTGAAGCTCAGCGCGCTCATAATTACGGTAGGATGTTAATTCTAAATTTTGGATATACAACCGCTGTCACCCGCTTTAATTGACGACTTGAAATGAACCAAATCCTTCAATCGCGACCACGTCTCCAACGTAAAGCTTTCTGCCGCGGCGATTGTCAGGTTCATTGTTGACAGTCACCTCATGCTCGCTCAGAAACCATTTCGCCATGCCGCCGGACTGAATTACATCGGCTAATTTTAAAAACTGGCCAAGCGTAATCATTTCTGTATCAATCGAAATCGGATTTGCCATAATATCGACCTCTTTCAAATATCACTAATATCTAATTGTACTAAAAAATCCTGAAATAAGGAAAGGGAAAACTTGAGGGAGCGGCTGATGAATAGAAAAGCTGCCGAACTAAGCCGGCAGCACATTCTGTTTGATTAATACGTTCTGACCGGAAGGATGAGCTGAACGATGGTTTCATCATTCGGCGTACGGATAAGAAACGGTCTCATCGCTCCCGTAAAGCTGATACGGATGTCCGCTCCTTCAAGTACTTTCAGTGCGTCCATCATATATTTTGGACTGAATGAAATATTTAATTCCTCGCCGTCAATCTGGTCAGCCAGCACAGCTTCGACCACTTTTCCGATTTCCGGAGAATTTGATGAAATTTCAAGCGAATCCGCCGGTTTGGCAGAAAGCTTTACAACGTTGTTGCGGCCTTCTCTCGCCAATAAAGAAGCACGGTCTATCGCCTGTAAAAATTCCTTCGTGTTCACGACGATTTCCGTTTTGCTTTCCTGCGGAATTAAGCTGGTCGTGTCCGGATAGTTTCCGTCAAGCAATCTTGAGAAGAACAATACGTTTTTCGCTTTGAACAGCACTTGGGTTTCTGTAATCACGATATCAACCAGTTCTTGGTTGTCATCAAGAATTTTGCTCAGCTCGGTTAAGCTTTTCCCGGGAATGACCACGTTATAAGAGCTGTCTTCCGGAATATCAAGCTTCGCCTTTCTTAAAGCGAGTCGGTGGCTATCCGTGGCAGTGCATAATAATTCACCGTTTTCGACTTTCCAGTTTACACCTGTCAAGATAGGGCGTGTTTCTGAGGCGGACACAGCGAACACGGTTTGGCGGATCAGGTTTTTCAAAAGATCCGTCGGAATCTGAATGGCGTGATGCTCTTCGATTTGCGGTAGATGCGGATATTCATCTGCATCAAGGCCGTTTAAATTAAATTCGGCTTTTCCGGAACGGATAATCGTTAAATATTGATTTTGAACTTCGATTTCAACAGTCGCCATCGGCAGTTTTTTAACGATTTCGCTGAAGAAACGCGCTTGCAGCACGATACTTCCCGGCTGATCGATCGTCACGATTTCTTTATCATCTTCTTCTTTCGGAATGAATGACTCGATTGAAATATCAGAGTCACTTCCTGTGAAAGATACTCCTTCATCTGAGGCGACGATCTTAATACCGGTGAGAATGGGAATTGTGGTTCTGGATGAAACGGCTTTTAGAACGTCTTGTACACTTTCGACTAAACGATCTTTTTGAATCGTAAATTTCATGTTTATCCTCCTAACGGATAATATAATTAATATATTTTAAAAATAGCAGTAGTAATAGTAGGGCCTGTGGATTTGTGGATAAGTTGTGAAAAAGACAGGAAACACAGCCTATCCACATGTGGACAGACTGTGTATGGCTATGAAAAAGTTATTCACACTTTCCCCGATTCATCCGAGGACACTATTATTTAAGCAGTTCTTTTATTTCTTTCACCTGCTGCTGAAGCTGCTCGTCATCAATCAGCAGTTTTGAAATCTTTTCATGGGCGTGAATGACGGTTGTATGGTCTCTCCCGCCAAATTCTTCCCCGATTTTAGGCAAAGAAGAATCCGTCATTTCTCTTGAAAGATACATCGCAATTTGTCTTGGGAACGCCACGGATTTCGTGCGCTTTTTCGCTTTGAAATCTTCAAGCTTAATGTTGAACTGCTGTCCGACAATCCGCTGAATCTCTTTTATCGTAATGACCTTCGGCTTTGAAGACGGAATAATATCTTTCAATGCTTCCGCAGCCAGGTCTGCGTTAATGTCTTTATTGATTAAGGATGAATAGGCGACAACCCGGATTAATGCCCCTTCCAGTTCGCGGATGTTGCTGTCAATCTGATTTGCGATGTAAAGCATGACCTCGTTCGGAATATCAAGGCCTTCCGCCTTCGCTTTCTTTCTCAGGATGGCAATCCGCGTTTCCAGATCCGGCGGTGTGATATCCGTAATCAATCCCCATTCGAACCGCGAACGCAGGCGGTCTTCAAGGGTCGGGATCTCTTTCGGCGGTCTGTCGCTGGAAATCACGATTTGTTTGCTTTCTTCATGAAGCGTGTTGAATGTATGGAAAAACTCTTCCTGTGTTTGTTCTTTTCCGGCTAAAAATTGAATATCATCTATCAAAAGTACATCAACGTTCCGGTAGCGGTTGCGGAAATCAACGGCTTTGTTATCGCGGATTGAGTTGATGAATTCATTTGTGAATTTTTCAGAAGACAGGTACACCACTTTGGCTGAAGGATTATGATCAATGACATAATGGCCGATCGCGTGCATTAAGTGGGTTTTTCCTAAGCCGACTCCCCCGTATATAAATAAAGGGTTGTACGCTTTAGCGGGTGCTTCCGCCACAGCCAGTGATGCTGCATGGGCGAATCGGTTTCCCGATCCGATGACGAATGTGTCGAATGTATATTTCGGGTTGAGCATGCTTTGGGGAAAATCAGACGGTTCCTCTTTTGCCGCTTTTTTCACTTGCGGTTTCGGTAAAAAGTCTTCTTCGTCCTGATTTTGAGGAATGACAAATTTGACGCTCAATTCTTCCCCGGTTAATTCATATATGGTATCTGCAATGAGATGTAAGTACCTGGACTCCAGCCAGTCTCTGGCAAATTCATTGGGAGCGGTGATGGTTAAGGTATCTCCTTGCAGCGAATGGGCTTTCGTCGACTTCATCCAAGTTTCGAAACTCGGTTTGCTTAGCTTTTTCTCAATTTGAGCTAGAGCTTGATTCCAAAGATCCAATATATTCTCCAT